>JAGBDR010000115.1 GCA_017937385.1 Parabacteroides sp. | reverse complement strand
TTTTAATGCGTCTTTCTGTCGCATCGGTCGTTTTCGTTTCGGGTGCTTAAAAAGGTAGGGATTAGGGAATGCAAGGTTTTTCGGGAAAAATACTACCCGCAGGGCTGGAGATTTTTCCCGAAAACAGGAGGCTTGACCTTGCTTTCCCGTCAAATCCCGGAGTTACCTTTGCGCCCAGAACGGAAATGACTGCCTGATGCGGCCCACTGAAAGGCGCGAAAATGGAGGTAAACGGAAGTAGAGGCCGATTAGACAGAAAACTTCAAAAGAGAAATCCGTGAAAAAAGGAAGTCCCCCCAAAAAAGGACATAGCCGATAGCGTGAAACCGAGCAAACCACCTGCAAGGAAGTATGGTTTTATCTGTCCGGCCGGACGTGTCGGGGCGGGCAGATAAAACCATTCTTCCCTGTTTGCCTGCTGTGGGTGACGGCTTGTTCCATTTATGGGCAAGCGGTCATACACGGCTTTCCGCTTCCGGCTCAAAAGAACAGCGAAAAAGAAAAATCATCTGAAAAGCCGTAAAAGCACCTCTTTGGCATAAGCACAAAAGAAATGGGCCTTGCCTCATTAGTCTAAACAGTTGTTTAGGTGTGAGGCAAAGCCCTTTTCTCAGCTTATGCGGTAGTCGGCACACGTTCGTTCAAAATTCTTTTGTACGATGGTGTGCCGACGGATAAAATCGCTTTTACGGAAAAACCTATATGATAAAGAAAAAATCAGGGAGATTCATTTCAAAATCTCCCGTTTTATTGTTACTTTTGCATACGAAGAGTTCTTTGAAGGTTACGCAACGCGCAGAAGAATAATGCAGCAGATAACGAACTAAATCGTAACCTATTACTATTATGAGCAATTAACCTAAGCTCATTTCCAATAAATTACACTCTTTTCGTAACTTCACGCTACAAAGGTAAAACTATTATGCGAAACTACCCTACATTTTCCCAAGAGAGATTTCCCCCTTGCATGGGCATCCGTTCCGAATGGCATGGGCATCGATGCGGAAACGGATGCCCAGCCGCCTGCAATCTTCTGCCCGGAAGTCATGCAAGCGACCAAAAACTGTCAAAACTGTCAAAACTTCGCCCCCCATATTTTAGTATCGCATTTTCTTCAAAGAAACAAATATATTATATGTAAATATTTATATATCAATAATTTAAAGCAATAATCAACAAGCCATAAAAAGGATATCGGGTGCATAAAAGAGGCCGTTCAACGGACACATTCCCGACTATACCCCGACCGATTGATTCCTCCATCCGAAAGGAGTCCTTATATCCAATCCGGTCCGATTGCCTCAGATTTATCTCCGTACCTTATCAAGGAGAAAGAAGCAAACCGTCGAACGGGAAAACATCCGTGAAAACGCATCTATTTTTTCCTAAAAATTGATAAAAAAGAGGCTAAAAATCGCATAGAACACTAATAAACAATCAATTATAAAAACACCCCTTACATGCGCACTTTTCAAATACGGCGGGCGAAGTTTTGACAGTTTTGACAGACTTTCTACTTTTGTACCCCCAAAACAAATAGGTTATCATGAAATCGGAAACTTATAAAGGACATTTGGCCATGCTGATGGCAAACACATTGTGGGGGTGTATGTCGCCCTCTTCCAAGATTGTCTTATCCAGCGGACTCGTCGACGCCATCTCCCTGACGACGTTCCGGATGTCGGGGGCGGCATTGGTATTCTGGATCGCCTCGTTCTTCACCCGTGAGGAACACGTCTCGCACGAAGACTTGAAGCACCTGTTTTTCGCAGCTCTCTTCGGAATCGTGTTCAACCAAGGGACCTATATCTTCGGCGTGTCGCTGACCTCTCCCATCGACGCCACAATCGTCGCCACCTCCACGCCCATCATCACCATGATCATCGCCGCTTTCTATCTGAAAGAGCCGATCACGGGGACGAAGATACTCGGCATTCTGGTCGGGGCGGCCGGCGCCTTGACACTGATTCTGGGCGGACACCAGGCTGTGACGGCTGGAAGCAACGGCAGCAACGTGTGGGGCGATATCCTCTGCTTAGTCGCGCAATGCAGTTTTTCCATCTATGTGGTGGTCTACAAGGGACTGATCGGGCGGTATTCGCCTGTGACACTGATGAAGTGGATGTTCACCTACTCGACCCTCTGCACGATTCCTTTCTCGTACACCAGCGTCGCAAGCATCGACTTCGCCGCCTTGTCCTTGAATATTTACCTGAACATCGCGGTTGTCGTATTGGGCGGTACATTCTTCGCCTACTTGCTCGTCCCGATCGGTCAGCGCACTTTACGCCCGACGGTCGCGACCATGTACAACTACGTCCAGCCGATCGTCGCCTCCATCATCACGGTCTTCGTCGGGCTGGACACGTTCGGACTGATGAAAAGTATCGCGATCGCGCTCGTATTCTTAGGGGTTTACATCGTGACGCGAAGCAAATCAAGAGAACAACTCTGATTCCTCCGTCATCGCTTTCCAAAGGGAATCGGCAGGTACCGGAGCGACAATGTGGACGGGTTGCTTCGATACGGGATGGATAAACGCGGCACTACGGGAATGCAGGCTGATGCCACCGTCCGGATTGGAACGGGGGAAACCGTATTTCAGGTCGCCTTTGATCGGGCATCCCATCTTGGCCAACTGGCAACGGATCTGGTGATGGCGGCCGGTCTTGAGGTCGATCGCCAGCAGATAGTAGTGGTCCGAGCGGGCAATCACCTTGTAGTGCAGAATCGCTTTCTTGGCATTCGGACGCTCCGTGTCGTAGGCATAGCTCTTGTTCTGTTTCTCGTTGCGCACCAGCCAATGCACCAGTTCGCCCTCTTCTGCCGGCGGGCAATTCTTCACGATCGCCCAATAGGTCTTCTTCACCTCTCCCACCCGGAACATCTCGTTCAGACGGGCAAGCGCCTTGCTTGTCTTGGCAAACAGCACGACACCGCTGACCGGGCGGTCCAACCGGTGCGTGACACCGACAAAGACATTTCCCGGCTTGCCATACTTCTCCTTCAGCCATGCCTTCAGCAGATCCGAAAGAGGCGTATCACCGGTCTTGTCTCCTTGTACAATCTCGCGGCACGTCTTGTTCACCGCGATGATGTGATTGTCTTCGTAAATAACCTCCATGATTTGGGATTTATGATTTATGATTTATGATGTATGATTTAAAGAGGATACCTAACCAGTCTCACCTGCACCGACAAGTTCTTTTTATAAATCATAAATCATAAATCATAAATCTTTTTACATGTTCATGCCGCCATCCACCTGGATCACCTGGCCGGACACGTAGGAAGACATATCGGAAGCCAGGAATGTAGCGATGTTAGCCACATCTTCAGGCGTACCGCCACGGCGCAGAGGAATCTTCTTCGTCCATTCAGCCTTGACTTCATCAGACAACTTGGCTGTCATATCGGTAATGATGAAGCCCGGAGCGATCGCGTTGGCACGGATGCCACGTGAACCCAATTCCTGCGCGATAGACTTCGCCAAGCCGATCATACCGGCTTTGGAAGCCGAGTAGTTGCACTGGCCGGCATTGCCGTGTACACCTACGACAGAAGCCATGTTGATGATGCTGCCCGAACGCTGTTTCATCATCACCGGCGTACAAGCATGGATGAAGTTGAAAGCCGACTTCAGGTTGACCCCGATGACAGCGTCCCACTGGCCTTCGCTCATACGCATCATCAGGCCGTCTTTCGTGATACCGGCATTGTTCACGAGAATATCCACACGACCGAAATCCTTTACGATTTCAGCTACGACATTGTGTGTTTCTTCGAAATTGGCAGCGTTGGAAGCATACCCTTTTGCCTTGACGCCCAATGCTTCGATTTCCTGTTGGGTAGCCAGACCGTTCTCGTCGATCACCAGATCGGTGAATGCGATGTTTGCACCTTCCGAGGCGAACTTCAACGCGATTGCCTTACCAATTCCGCGTGCGGCACCCGTAACGATTGCCACTTTACCTTCTAATAATTTCATATTCATTCCGTTTTTTTAGATTCAACACCTGATCAAGCAAGCTCCCGTCGAATAGCCGCCGCCGAAGACGGTAATGGCAACCAGGTCGCCATGCTTGAAATTATGATCGTTCTGGGCGTATACCAGCGCAGAGCTGACCGAACCGGTATTTCCCAATTCTTCAATATTGTGCAAGAACTTCTCTTCCGGCAGGTTGAGCTGTTTGGCGATGTTTGCCATGATGCGCATATTCGCCTGGTGACCGATGAAATAGGTCAGGTCGTCCAACGTATAGCCATTCTTTTCCAACAGATAGAGCACGTTCTTCGGCATATAGGTACAAGCCTGTACAAACACGTCGCGTCCTTCCGCCATCCGGATACCGCCGTCGCGCGGACGCAAGTTCACCGCCTCCGGAGCCTTGCCCAAATAACCGAGCCCTTTGGTATAGACCTCCACGATTTCCGGGTCTTTCTCCGTCACGCGTTCTTTCGAGATGAAGAAAGCCGCTGCGGCGTCTCCCCAGAGATGGCCGGCTTTCGGGTCTGTCTCGTTATAATAGGCCGAGTTTTTATCGGCAGAAAGAACCAAGGCTTTCGTTGCCTTTCCGGAAGCGAAAAAGCCTTCCACCACTTCCAATGCGTTCATGAAAGAGGAACAGGCGGAAGACATATAAAGTGCTTTTGCATTTTCAATATTAAATTCATGCTGGGCAAGATGAGCCGCAGTCGCAACCGTATCATACGGAGAATAAGAGGCGGAAACAATCAAATCCACTTCCGTAATGTCGTACGGCAATTTAGGCAGGGCGTTACGAACCGCTTCCATACTCATCGTATTGATATTCTCCTCCGCCTTCGCCTTAGACCGGGAACGAATTCCCGTGCGCTGTTCAATCCACTCGCTGGTTAGCCCGTTTAATTCCAAAAAATGTTGGTTATCGACCCGTTCTTCAGGTACATAAAACCCCGTTGCATTAATAAACATTCCTCAGTATTGTGTTACTTTATCTTTATACCATTGAATATCAAATTCATTACATTATCTCTCCGTTTAATCCGCTGGCTGATATTATCTCCCATAATTCCCCGTATATAGGGCACTTCCAACCCTTTCAAGGCATGATGGAGAACGACCGCCGTGATCTCGGTATCGGGCATCGCGAAGATCCCCTCTTTCACACCGGCTTCCAAAATTCCCTGTATCAATTCCGTTTCCCGGATATCGAAGCTCTTCCGGATCTTCTCTACCCGCCAGATGTCACGAAAGAAATTGGCCTTCAATGTCCCGTTGCGGAACACCAGCGCTTTGATAGCATCCAATCTTGCATAAAGGAACGTAATCAGCTTCTCGTCTGCCGGCAAGTCTTTGGCGGCGACATCCTGCAACATCTTGTACAGCTTGTCCAACTCCGACTCGACAACAGCCAGATAAATCTCGTTCTTGCTTTTGAAATACGTATAGAGCGTACGTCTTCCTTTCTTGGATGCCTGTGCAATATCGTTCATTGTCGTATTATCCACTCCCATGCGGGCAAACAACTGTCTGGCCACATCCACCAACATCTCACGTGTCTTAGAAACTGTCATCGGCATTTGTATTGCACATTTTGATTAAAACTGTGCGCAAAAGTACCGGAAAAAATAATAACTACCAAAAACATATTTACATTTTATCCAAACGGACCTTTATAATAGAGTTCTGGACCAACCGCCTCCCCAAAAGCCCAAACAGATTCCCGGCAGACTTTTCCCGCACCGTTCTTTTCGTCCGAAGAAAAAAATAATCTTTTGAAAAGGATTACGAAACGGAATAAATTGTTTATATTTGTCCCTGAGTCGTTTAACCTTATACAAAAGACAAAACGGAAAGAGAGGAGGAGCGCTGTTTTGTTTGTCGGGAGACCGGTTGGATAAATTATTCATAGAAGTATAAAACTTAAATTGAAAAATCATGAGAGTGAAAATTTTCTTATTCGTATGTGCACTAAGTTGTTGCCTCTTTTCAAAAGGGCAACAAGTCATTGATGTTCCCTACGATTTCCCGATCAAACCGGGAACGGAAAAATGGAAAGAGTTTAAAACTGGACAAGAAATGATGGCCGCCTGCCAAATTCCTGCTGAAATATTACAGAATATGTCAACAGATGCATTGGCAGAAACTTGTTTGAACTACCCGTTGGCTTTGGATTATTCAGCTTATAATGATGAAAGAGTTGGGATTAGAAGTATCATTAATAAATTCAACGGTTTGCAAGAACTTGCGAAACGACCGGATGGAGCATTGGCATTGACTAAATTATACAAAGGAATGCCGGTAGATACCAAACGTGCGAGAGTGAGTACGCGTATTAAAGATAATGCTTCTATTTTGCATATTTCCTATTTGGAACTGCTTTTAGCAGATGATAACTTTAAAGACCTGTTATCAACAACAGAGTGCCTTGAATTGCAAAAAATTGTACAATCCAAATATGAAGAAAAGTTACAACATCGTAATACTTACAGCTTATTTAGTATCAAAAAAAGTTTATTGTTAGGTTCTATGTTAGTTGATAAGGTGAAAAATCATTCTCTGTCAACCGATCAAAAAGCAAAGATTTCGGAATTTGCAGAGCATTTCGAAAATCCAGATGCGTTTTTAATACAAGAAATATCAACTTATATTTATAAATGATGAAAAAAATAATTTTACTTTCAATTAGTATATTAATAGGACTCTTTTCTTGCAATAGTGAAGACGAATGGTTAAACTCATTCCAAACATTGGACGATGAGCAATATGCCTTTTACGTAGCAGATGCATTAGAAGCCATGAATATGCCACGTCCAGTAGGATCCTACAATTACCCTTGCTTGCCGGGAATGCTTGCATGGAAAGATCTGAAAAGTAGCGAAGAGATGAAGCGAGTGCTTCGGATTCCTAAAAAAATACTGAAAAAACAATCGACACAGGCGGTTATTCAAGCATTATGGGAACTTCCAGATTTTCCCATGTATTACTATCTTAGCAGTAGTACCTATTTGCAAAATATTGTCGAACAGTTCTTTTTCAATGACGAAACATATCAAGAACTAACAAAAAGATCTGATGCCGGAGCTTGTTTGGCTGAACGATATTACCGAATGAATATAACAAAAACGAGACATGCTTTTTACAATAATTCATTACAACTCCTGTTGTCTCAACATATCTTTCTTGACCAATTGTCATCAAGGGAGAAAAAACAATTGGCCAAAGAAATGATGAGCAGAATAGAAGTAATAAGAAAAGTATTAAAAGCCGAATCAGAAAAGCCTATTATGTCAGAACTTCCCATTTACTTTTGTCTGGTCCGCATTATGGCCAATAGCAAATATACACCGATGTTGGCTTGGATGGAAGAAGACGAAGATGCCTCAAATTTTGAAAACGGAGGAGATACGCTATTTATAGAGACAGATAGTCATTTCCCAGCAAAAATTTTAGAATTAAGTACTAACTTTATAAATGAAAAATGAAGCATATATCTTTATTCCTATTATGTATATTGGCAGGACTCTTTTCCTGCGACAATGAATACGTCTGGTTGGACTTGTACCCGAAATTGAACGACGAGGAATACTTCCCTTACGTGGCAGAAGCGCTGGAAGCCATGAACATGCCCCGTCCGAAAGGCTCCTACAATTATCCGTTTCTGCCGGGAATGGACACGTGGAAAGAGTTGAAAAGTGGCGAGGAAATGAAGCGGGTTTGCTTGATTCCGAAAAAAATACTGAAAAAACAATCGACACAGGCGGTTATTCAGGCGATGTGGGAACATCCAGATTTCCCCATGCTCATTGGTTTCAGCAGTAACTCGTCCATCCAACAATCCTTAGACAGGGTATTGCCCGATTGGGATATTTACATCGAACTGACTAAACGCCCGGATGCCGCTTCTTGCTTGGTTGAACGGTATTATCGAATGAATTTGACAAAATCATTTTATGGCTTTTATAACAACAGCTTGCAACTTCTATTGTCTCAAACCGTTTTTCTGGATCAATTACCTGTAAAAGAAAAAGTACTGTTGGCAAAAGAAATGGCAGCCCGAATAGAAGTCATAAACCAAGTAGAAGGAGTTGAAGCCGGCAAGGATTCTTACTGTGTTGAATCTTCTTATTTTTGTTTAGTCCGAATCATGACTAACTGTGGCTATGCGCCCATGTTGGCATGGATGAAAGTAGATGAAAAAGCGTTGAATTTCGAAAGCGAGGGATATATGGAACTTTTGATACCCCGTAGTTTCCGGGACAAGATCTTAGAGTTAAGCGCAAACTTTATTGATACCCTTATTGTATAATATTGTTTCGCTAACAACCAAACACATCTTTTAAGGATTACGACAAATTCCGGTTTTTCATCGGGAAAAAAGAGGGTTTTGCCATGAAGTGCGCAGTTTTTTGCCCCGAAGACGGTCGTCAGCACTCTGAAGTACGGGTTCATTGCGCTTGAAGTCGGACTTCAGGAGCCATGAAGACGGTCGTCACGGCGATGAAGTCCCTCCTCATGGCGGAAAAGAGGGAATTTTCTTTTGAGATATTCGGAGGCGGAGGAAACTTTCGTTTGCTACAAGCGATTCTCCGGAAGTTCAGCTTTTTCACAATATCAGGATTTCCAGCCTTTCGATAACGGAAAGAGATGGTTTCCCGCTTTCTTGCCGGACTCGTTTTAGCCGTTGTTTCCCAATTCCCAAG
>JAGBDR010000069.1 GCA_017937385.1 Parabacteroides sp. | reverse complement strand
AACGAGACAATACAGAACGACAAGCTGTTGCAGAAGCTCAAAAGCGCCATCGAACTCCAACGCATGAGCGCCAAGGAACGCCTCGCCTACGAACTGAGCCTCGCTGCCGAACGCGACTTGGCTGCCTGCATGGCCACCAGTTTCGAGGAGGGGGAAGAGAAAGGGAAAGCCGAAGGAAAGGCCGAAGGGATCGCTGAAGGATTAACGAAAGGGATTACCGAAGGAATGCGCAAAATCATCCGCAACATGAAGCAAACGGGCATGGACCTTATGGCCATCGTACAGGCGACAGGCCTGCAGAGGGAAGAGGTAGAGGCGCTATTGAAATAAAGAAGTGCCCCCAGACAAAAGCATCCGATAAACAATCAACCAACAAAGCCCCTGCAACCATCCAGTCGCAGGGGCCTGTTTTTTATCTGCTTCCGGTCTTCACAGAGGGAAAGGCAGAAGAACTTTTTATTTCATTAACTTTAGTATTAATACTCACCGCTTGTTCACCCTCACGGGGTAATTAGACATCCTCCGGAAACAGCTGCAAAGCCTCTGCCCGGAAATGCTGCACGGTGATATTTAGAATTATTTGATTATAAATACCATTTGTCAGTAGGGGCGGTTCGCGAACCGCCCTTACAATTAAACAGTATTACTTTTTCAGTACAATCGTTATTTCACGATAGCTTTTACAGCCTCTTCGCCTTCGATAGCCACTACGACTACACCGGCAGGAGCAGCGATAACAACGTCACTTGAAGTGATAACCGTGTTAGCAACAACCTGACCCAGCACGTTCGTGATAACGACTTTCTTACCTTCAGCGTTAGCGATTCTTACAGTACCTTCCTGAGCGATCACTGTTACTTCAGATGTTGCGATCTCTTCGTTGTCGGTAGCATAATCGTCATCGGCTGTCTTACGGTCGATGTTGAAGATCAATGCAGGGTCACCACCTGTTACGGCATCTTCGAAAGAAGATCTTTCGTTAGTCAATACCAGGCAACCGTTCTGGTTCTTCAACCATGCTGCGCAGTTAGGAGCGATATCCAGTTTCGTACCATTTGTTGCATCGTACTTGCCATCTTTTTCAGGATAAGAATTCGATTCGATCAAGAATGAATTTTCCTTACCTTCTTTTTCAACTGACAGCGCTTCATCAGGATATACATAACGGAATGACCAAGTCACATTCTTGTGTTCGTTACCCTTCAAGTTGATGATGAACGGATATTCAGTATTTTCGTCTACAACAGCCGGGAAGTCAGCTTTCAGCTCACCATTGAGTTTTTCCAGTTCTGCAAACTTGATGTCCTCGTTCTTCACATTTCTGTAAGCAGCCGGCAGGATATACAGGCTGTCACCTTTATGAATAGCGTCAACGAAACCTACGCGAGTGTAAGCACCTACCTTATCCAGATACGGCAGAGCAGCATCCTTACCATTGTATTTGGCCACAGAGTCAGCGAAACTTACGAGATATTTGCCTCTCCAGAATGACGGAACAGCCATGTGAGCGTGGATACACTTAGAAGCATCGTCTGTCACTTCGAGCGTTTCACGGTCAATGTGTACGCCATCTTCCTGACAATCTTCTGCCACCTTGCCTTCATAGAAGCTGTTGGAAACAGAGATCAGGTATTGCGGTTTGATATAACCCAAGCCACGAACGACCCAAGCAGTATCGACACGGAATGCCAATTTGCCCTTAGCCTTGTCGGCAGTCCAGATACCCAGATAATTCACATTTTCATTCAAGAAGTTCGTGTTCGTTTCGTCCATCAGATATTCACCACGATAGAACTCACGGAACTTCAAGCTGTCACGGCCGATTTCTTCTTCACCGATGTTTGCGTTGTTGAAACGACGGTAAAGAGGCGTGTCGTCATACTTGATGCTGAATGCAGAAGAACGTTCGGTAGACAATTCCTGTACGCCGATCGGAGAATTCAGGTTGTTGTCCGATACGCCGGCTTTCGACCATGCAGGTGCATCGTTATTCGCTTTGATGATTGTGAAGAAGTCATCTTCGCCATAGTAGTTATTGGCCTTCATATAGAAGCTGTCTACTTCGGTCAGGTACTTGCGCTGTGCCATTGCATACTTCTTGTCTGCAATAGAATCCATTACAGCACCTTCACGGGCGATGATATAAGCAGTTCTCTTCAAAGGAACAATACCGATCTTACCATAGATACTTTCTTTATATGCTTTCTTCGTAATATCACCACCTGCAATAGTATGAGCTACACCATAATTATGTTCCTTGTTTTCATAAGACTGCAACTCGAAGTTCACACCCTTTCTGTTTTCTTTAGCATAGAGCAAGCTGTCGTTGTCGATAGTCAGATAACGTGCATCGTCATCCAAAGCATACGGGTGGAAATAACGGAATACATATTTGTTTACGTTATATTCGATATCGGCAGCCGGACGATGATAGTAACCCAGATATTTATCCGTATAAGCTTCCGGATAATCATCCTTGCTGATTTCTACGATTTCCAGGTTTGCACCTGCCAATTCAGAAGAACGGGCGAAAATCTTGCCATCTTCATCCTTATAAAGCTGTACAGTGAATTTATTCTCATATTCACGGTTTTCAATTGTAATAGGTGAAGTTTCAGCCAAATCGCCCGTATCGTATGTACGGTCGATAATCCACTGGTAAGCAGGCATGTGTGCAGCCAACTGAGATTCTTCGTCAAATTCTACCCAATCCAATACGTCCCCGTTTCCATACAACGGATAAGCAAAGTATTTGCCAGAAGTCTTGTCCTTGATCGTGTACAGACCGTCTTTTACGGATGTACGGCCCAAACCGGCTTCCTCACCGCAAGTACCGAAGCCCAGTGCAATGCGAGTAGCGATAGAGTCTTTTCCGACTGTCAATGCCCATTTTTGGTTTTCAGTCAGATTCTGCAATACTACATAAGTAGAATCTGCACCATGAGCCGGTGTATCGAAGTAACCATTTCCTAAAGATACATTATAGATAGCCGTATCAACGCGCATATATACGCTGTCACTGGCAGGGGCATAATTTATCTGGAAGAAATAATGTCCCATGTTTCTGCCGGCAGCGATGTCCGCATCCCAGGCAGCTTGTGTTGTCGTATCAGTCAGCACATTGAATCGGATACCGTCTCCATTATGCCAAGCTGTATCGACACGCAAATAAGTGCCTTTCTTTGTAGTAAAGTAAACGCCCTTGTATGCAACACCGGCAAATGCCGTATCGTGAGCGATCAACTCCTGATCGAAGACATTTCCTACGATCTGCTCCTTAGCCGGCGTGTTTTTCAGTTCCACTTCCTTGCCACCGATCTTTTTCCAGAAGCTGAACTTAACGCTCTTGCCGTCCAAATTGCTACCGAACATCGTATGCAAAGCGTGTGCGTTCAAAGTCAGATGATCGGGTGTTTTCAAAGTGAAAACATAACCTGCATCTGTCACATACTTTTTAATTGAATCTGTAACAGCAGCAGTTTTCATTGCTTGCAAACCGCCTTTTGCACCAGTCTGATCCCAAACCAAAGCAACAACGCTGTCTTGTCCCGGGATATAAGTATACAACGGACGCTTGTCAGACAACGTAGGGAATGATTCCGAAAATGCCCAACCGTCCAAATCTACGCCAACAGCCAAGGTATCGCCAGACGCTGTATTCTTAATCCAATCCGGATTGATGTCAATAGCCAGCTTTTTACCTGTAGCCTTGTTACGGAAATCATAAATAGGGTGCTGTCCTGCCTGAGCCGGCTTTGTCATAGCCACACACCACAAAGAGTTAGCCAAAGAATCGGCACCGAGCGTTGCACGATTCTTCACATACAAAGAATCAGCTCCATCTGCACGTTTCGTCATTACAATGACCGAATCACCCTGTGCACCGACAGTGATCTGGTACAGCTTCTGGTTGTACGTACCATCCACCTTGTCCAGCTTCGTTGACTGTGCAGATACAGAACCGACCCCCACCGTGGCCAGCATTGCGCCGACCAAAAGAGTAGAAATTTTCTTGTTCATAATCTAAACTTTAATATTAATAATACTATAAATTGAAATGTTCGTCCTATTATATATAGGTACACGCGATAATCATGTGCGCGTGCCGCTCTTGTAATTTGACTGCCAAAAACGAACGTTTTTTTTAGTCATTTTTTTCGGGGGGTTCGGGGTTTGTGTTGAAAAGTCGGTTTTTCGTACTTGAATTGCTATTTGATTGATAAGAAAGAATATAGGAAGATGAATTTTTTCTTGAAAAGAATTGTGGTTTTAAAAAGTATGTGTATTTTTGTGCTGTAAAAATGACTAAAAAAAACGTTCGTTTCTTTTAGTCATTTTTTATTTGCACAAACCTCTGGCTAACAATCCCTTATACACAAAAAGCGACACATTCGGGAGTCATCGGCGCTGTTCCCGCTCAAAAAGCGGTGCTTTTCGGGGGAAAGCGCGATGACTACTGCGTTTCAGAGGGGTGCTTGCCCGTTGCCGGGGCGGTGCCTAAGGAGGGGAAGGCAGGGTGTTTTTCGGGGTCTGTCCGGAAAGTCTGCCAAATCTGCCAAGTCTGCCGGGGCCTTTCTAAACTCCAACAACTTGTTTCCCTCGCTCCGTTTTTTGGTAGTAACCATTTCCTTCTGAGACAATTAAGTCGTTTTTATGCAGTTTCCGAAGAAATTTGTCGACCGTCGATTCGCTAATTTCACGGACACTTGCCTCTCGGACTACGTCGATGCGTTTGAACGAATCAGGGAGGGAAACAAACAAGTTGCGCAAATGGTGCGGGAACTTGAAATGCACCTCTGCCGACGCGCTCTGCAACGATGTAGCCACGACATAGGCATGTTGCAGGCAAATCTTGCCAAGATGGAAAGCGGTGTTGAAATCATCATCGCGGACTGTCCAAACACGCTCCGTCGAGCCGCTCTCGGCCTTGCGCAGCATGGTCAAGGTCATGGCGATACGGAAAATGGTCAGACGGTAGCGCAGGATCGTCGACTCCATATCTTCGTTGCCGAAAGAACGGACATTGTAGTATTCGCGCTCAAAGAAACGATCGAGGCGCTTACGCTGGGCATCGCTGAACTTAACCCACGTCGGAGAGCCGTCAAGAAAAACTCCGATATCGAGCACCCGTTGCCCCAAGTGTTCAAAATATTCGGAAGCTGCCGGGCTATCGTCAGCCGAAGTCAACGGACGGTACGTCCCGCCTCCCGGTATGCGATACATCAGGATACGGCTGAAGAGGCCGTTTTCAGTCGAGGGAATCAGACGGGGAAGCATGGCGGGGGTACCGCTCAACAACATTGTGAGGTTGGGATGTCTGACCAAGAAGGAACCGCTGCATTTCGTCGAACAGCCGACCGGCTCATGGTGGTATGACTTGTTCAGCACGTCGTTATATTTGCCGAAATCCTGCGAGAACATACTCAAGACCGTCTCCATCTCGGTATCGACCAGGCAGGAGGTGTATGGATAGTTGGTTTCGAGAAGTTCCACAAGCCGGGCCTGCGTGACGTTGCCCGTCAGCGCAAGTTGCCGCTGTTTCACCACTTTCGGTTTCGACGGGGCGGGTCCAAGCGGTTGTTTGTCATTCTGTTTCTGCCGCTTGCGCATCTTGTAGTTCTCGTATTCTTCCAGTAAGGCTTCATATTCTTCGACCTCATGGCGCGAATTGTCGTAGATATACTGTTGCCAGGGTTCGAGTATGCGTTGCAGTTTTGCGATACATCCTTTCCCACTTCCCGAATCGCCGGTAACGATTGTGTAGAAAGCGGGAGAGTAGTCGTGTTCGCGCAAGGAACCTTTGACACCGGGTGCCACGCTACTCAGAAGCGTCAGCGAAGATATCAACAGGACATCGCGTTCCCTACGGCTATCCGCATACTTCAAAATGTCCGTGAGAAGAGGGGGTAAGTGATCGTATATTCCTTCGTCAAAACAGGGAATAAGGGTGCTATCAATCTCTATATCACCACTTTCATCATTTTCCCGTTCGCTTTGTGCCGTTTTGAGAAAGGCCCCGGCAGACTTGGCAGATTTGGCAGACTTCGGTTGGGAACCTCCCTCCCCCGCCCGATAAGCGCAGCTCCCGTGCGAGGCGCTGTAACGGCGGAAGATGTCGGTCACGGTCGTTTCGACTTCGGCTGCGGGGAAGTCGGCGGAGCTGTAACGGCGGATGCACTCGCTGACGGCGTCGTAGGGAGAGAAACCGGCGTTGTTCAGCGACGAAGCCAGCTTCACGAGGTAGGAATGGCGCGAACCGGCGACGAACGGGTTCGTCGTTTCATACTTATCGATGTAGTTCGAGAGGCGCGTCCCCGGGGGCACACCGCCGGTCGACAGGCTTGCGGAGGGCATGGCTACGGGCTCGACGATGGGGATGCGGAGCACTTCGGAGGCCTCCTTGTAGAAGGCGTTCGGGTCGTGGCTGGCGAAACAGCCGCGGTTCGGGTCCTTGCCGCTGATGTCCACCTTCACGCCGGGGAGGTCTGCCTCGACCCGGCGGCGAACGACTTCAAAGGCGGGCTTGTGGTGTTGCAGCCCGCTGTCTACCAGCACGAAGAACTTGCCTCCGCTCCCGGAGGGGCTTCCGTAGCCGGCTTTCATATACGAGAGTGCTGCCGCCCGGACGAGCAATTCGGGGACGGGGATGGGCGAATGGTCGATATCGATCACCACGCAACTGCTGTAACGCACCATGTGTTCCAGCCGGCGACCACCTTCCATCACGCCGCCGGCGACATAGAGGGGCAGTCTTTTCTTGCAAGCATCGGCTTCGGCTTTTTTACCGGCCTTGACAAGTCCGCGCAAATAGGCGACCGGTCTTGCATATTCTTCACTCTTCACCTTGCCAATGTATTGATCCAAGGTCATTAAACGGGCGCTCCCTGTCTGGAACGCGGAGTCGAAGTAAGTCCCTTCGACCATTTTTTGTATTTCCATGCGATTATATATTAAATGAAAGGCTACAGTTCTCGTCGGAACGTTCCGTGTGGCTCTTTCGGTTGTCCATGCTTTCTAAGGCTCTCCCAAGTGTTCGACCAGACAGGCGACCTGCTTGGGGGTGTAGAGCTTCTGGAATTTCACCCATCCGGCGGCGGCCAGTTTTTCTTTCAGGCCGCGTGAAGTCCGGATCCATACCCACATCCGCTTGTAGGCGATCTCGGGCGTACAGTCGGGGAAATAAAGGAGCGCGAGTTCGGTCACACCCATGGCGCCTCTTGCCGGCAATATGTTTGCTTTCGTGTTATCCATAAAACTTTTTCTTTAAATTCCTAATACTTCAACAAGATACAACATTCTTTAATACTACGCAAACAATTCGGGAATTATTTTAGTGAAAAAATAAAAATACTGCCGGAACTTCGGGTACCTGTCCATACCTTTCCCGGACGGCCGCGGGGTGTCGTATCTTTGTAACGTAATCATTTACTAACCTTTAATCCTTATTAAACGTATGTCAGTAAAGTACAAATTGGTCTTGAAAAAAGACTTGAGCAAAGATGCGGCCAAGGATGCCAAACGGTACTATGCTTCGGCGAATGTCACCGGCATGATGGACTTCGACACGATCTGCAACGTGGTGGCGGACCGTTCGACGGCAAGCGACGGCGACGTGGCGCTGGTCCTGCTGGGCGTGATCCGGTGCATGCAGGAGTCGCTGTTGCGTGGCGAAGTGGTCCAACTGGGCGCGTTGGGCAACTTCCGCATCTCGCTCGGAAGCTCCGGAGTGGTAAATGCAGGCGATTTTCACGTGTCGATGATCCGGAAGCCGCGAATAATCTACTCTCCGGGAGTCAAACTGCGTGAAATGATCACAAAAGTAAACCTCGAACGTATTGGACAAGAGGCGGATACGCCTGATACGGGAGGCGAAGAAGAAAGGCCGGGAGAATTATGAAACCAGCACAAATCAGCTTCGTAAAAGCCTGTCTGCCGGCGGCGGTGTCGGCAGGGGCGGTCTTCAACCTGAATCCGCTGGTCATCCTGGCGCAGGCGGCGTTTGAAAGCGGATGGGGCACGAGCTCCTTGGCCCAGGAATCGCACAACTACTTCGGGCTGACCGCCTACGGGTGCAGCAACGCCTACTGGCACGGCGGGAAGACGACCGTAAAGGGGCGCTCCTATTCGCTGGATTTCCGGCGCTACGACACACGCGAGCATTCGTTCCTGGATTTCGCCCGGCTGATCCGGAACAACTACCGCTCCGCCTGGCAGGTCAGCCACGACCCGCAGGCGTATGCGAAAGAGATCGCCTACAGCCGGTACATCAGCGAACAGAACGGCGACAACCGAGAGACCTACCGGCAGAGCCTCATCCTGATCGCCCAGACGATACGTGCCGTCCTGGCACTGATCGGAGCCTGACGAACTAACCGATTATTAACCCTAAAAACGATCCATCATGAAAAAAATCAGAAAGATCCTCGAATTTATCCTGGCTTTGTTGAATTTCTTGTTCCACTTTAAACCTACACCGGATGAAACATCTCCCATCGACCCTGAAACTGTTCATCGCCCTGATCCGCAAGATCCTACGGAAAGGGCTCCGGTTCTATTTGAGGCTGTCCGTTAGGATCAGGCTTTGGTAAGGACGCAAAAAAGCCTGTCTGCCAAAAGGAGGCGGACAGGCTTTTTTTATCGGTTTGTTGAAATAAGCCGGAATTATTCGGCTGCTTTTTCTTCTGCAACCGGTGCTTCCGCAACAGGAGCTTCTGCTTCTGCGGCAGCGGCAGACTTCTTGCGTGAACGTCTTGTCTTGGTTGCTTTCTTGGCAGTAGCCGTCTTCAACATGTTTTCGTTGTAGTCGACCAGTTCAATGAAGCACATGGCAGCGTTGTCACCCAGACGGTTGCCGGTCTTCAGGATACGTGTGTAACCACCCGGACGGTCGCCGATCTTCTGGGATATTTCCTTGAACAATTCTGTTACAGCATATTTGTCCTGCAAATTGCTGAATACCACACGTCTTGAGTGAGTCGTATCCTCCTTAGACTTCGTGATAAGCGGTTCTACAAACTTACGGAGCGCCTTTGCCTTAGCCACAGTCGTGAAGATTCTCTTATGCTTGATAAGAGAACAAGCCATGTTGGAAAGCATTGCGTCACGGTGAGTGTTCGTACGACCTAAATGATTGATTTTCTTATTATGTCTCATCGCTATACTTACTCTTTATCTAATTTATATTTACTGATATCCATACCGAATTCAAGGTTCAGCCCCTCAAGCAATTCGTCAAGTTCTGTCAGTGACTTCTTACCGAAGTTACGGAATTTCAACAGGTCATTCTTGTTGAATTTGACCAGTTCACCCAGGGTTTCGACATCAGCGGCCTTCAAGCAATTCAATGCGCGGACGGAAAGATCCATTTCCGAGAGCTTGCTCTTCAGCAACTGACGCATGTGAAGCACTTCTTCATCGAATTCTTCGTTTTCAGCTGATTCGGCTGTTTCGATCGCAATCTTTTCATCTGAGAACAACATGAAATGGTGAATCAGAATCTTGGCTGCTTCCTTCAACGCTTCTTTCGGATGAATAGAACCATCAGTGGCTATTTCAAGAACCAACTTTTCGTAGTCCGTCTTCTGCTCAACACGGAAGTTCTCGATCGAATACTTGACGTTGCGGATCGGCGTGTAGATAGAGTCGATTGCAATCACGTGAATGTCTGCATTCGGGTCTCTGTTTTCATCAGCGGGAACATACCCGCGGCCTTTGTTAATCGTCAGTTCGATCTGGAAACCTGCGTTCGGATCCAAACGACAAATAACCAACTCAGGATTCAAGACTTCGAATCCAGTCAGCTGTTTACCTATATCACCGGCTTTGAACACTTCCGAACCCGAAACAGTAATACTTACTTTTTCATTCTCGATATCGTCTACAATATGCTTGAACCGCACTTGCTTCAGGTTCAAGATCATGTTTGTCACATCCTCCATGACACCGGGGATTGTACCAAATTCATGGTCAACCCCTTCGATCTTAATGGATGTAATAGCAAAACCTTCAAGCGACGATAGGAGAATACGGCGCAGAGCATTACCTATGGTAATACCATAGCCGGGTTCCAACGGACGAAATTCAAACTTTCCGAAGAAATTGTCCGCTTCCAACATTAATACTTTATCGGGTTTTTGAAATGCTAATATCGCCATGGAAATCAATTATTATTTAGAATACAATTCTACGATCAACTGCTCTTTAATGTTTTCAGGAATGTCAGCTCTTTCCGGCAGATGCAGTAATTTTCCGCTTAAAGAAGACTGATCCCATTCGATCCAAGGATACTTGCTGTGGTTGAAACCGGACAATGCGGCATCAATCACTTCAAGGGATTTGGATTTTTCTCTAACACCAATAACCTGACCGGCCTTTACAGAGTAAGAAGGAATGTTTACAACCTTGCCGTCTACTGTAATGTGACGATGAGAAACCAACTGACGGGCTGCAGCACGCGTCGGGGCGATACCCAAACGGAATACTACGTTGTCCAGACGGCTTTCCAGCAACTGCAACAGCACTTCACCGGTAATACCTTTTGAACGGGAAGCCTTTTCAAAGAGGTTTCTAAATTGTTTTTCCAATACACCGTATGTGTATTTTGCTTTCTGCTTCTCACGAAGCTGGATTCCATACTCGGAAGTTTTTCTCTTGCGGGCATTTCCGTGCTGTCCGGGAGGATAGTTCTTCTTAGAAAGAACTTTGTCCGGTCCGAATATTGCCTCACCAAACTTACGGGCAATTCTTGTTTTAGGTCCAGTATATCTTGCCATTTTCTTATTGTTTTAATGTTCTGTTCTGAATCTGGAACCGTGCAGCCGCGACTACAGAGAGGATAAGGTCTTTGTGTAATCTATTCACAATTCCGGATTCAATGTTCAAGAAACTTTAGTTAATTATACTCTTCTCTTTTTCGGAGGACGACAACCGTTGTGGGGCAGCGGAGTAACGTCGATGATTTCCGTCACTTCGATACCTGCGCCGTGGATGGTTCTGATAGCGGACTCACGTCCGTTACCCGGTCCCTTAACGAATACTTTTACTTTTCTCAAACCAAGATCGTAAGCTACTTTCGCACAATCCTGAGCGGCCATCTGGGCTGCATAAGGCGTGTTCTTTTTAGAACTTCTGAATCCCATCTTACCGGCAGAAGACCAGCTGATAACCTGACCTTCGCTATTAGCAAGAGATACAATGATGTTGTTAAAAGAAGAATGAATATGAGCTTGACCGTAAGCGTCAACTTTTACGTTTCTCTTCTTTGCTGCGACTGTTTTCTTTGCCATATCAATTCTTATTATTTAGTAGCTTTTTTCTTATTTGCAACAGTTTTCTTCTTACCCTTGCGAGTACGGGCGTTGTTCTTCGTGCTCTGGCCTCTCAAAGGCAAACCAATACGGTGGCGGACACCTCTGTAGCATCCGATATCCATCAGACGCTTGATGTTCAGCTGAACTTCGGAACGAAGGTCACCCTCTACCTTGTAATCCGCGCCAATGACCTCACGTACTTTTGCAGCCTGATCGTCCGTCCAGTCTTTTACTTTGATATCACGATCGATCCCTGCTTTATCTAAAATGGATTTTGAAGCGCTACGACCAATACCGTAAATATAGGTCAAGGCAATTTCTCCTCTTTTATTTTGTGGCAAGTCTACACCAACTATTCTTATAGCCATATTACTTACTTAAATTATTTTGCAAAAATAATAAAATTATCCTTGACGTAGTTTATACTTCGGATTTTTCTTGTTAATTACGTATAAGCGTCCCTTTCTTCTAACGATTTTGCATTCGGGAGTACGCTTCTTTAAAGATGCTCTTACTTTCATATCTTGTTGTTTTTTTTATTTATATCTAAAAGCAATTCTACCTTTCGATAGATCATACGGAGACATCTCAACTCTCACTTTATCACCGGGCAGGATCTTGATGTAGTGCATCCGCATCTTCCCCGAGATATGAGCGGTAATCTCATGTCCGTTCTCTAATTCTACACGAAACATTGCGTTCGACAATGCTTCTACTATAACTCCATCTTGTTCAATTGCTGACTGTTTAGCCATATAAAATCAAATCCAATTAAATTGCGTTATTACCTAAAACTTCTTCTAAAAACTCGAATGAAGACAAGATCTGGGGCCCATCGGGACGGATTGCGATGCAATGTTCGAAATGGGCCGAACACTTCCGGTCTTTCGTCCGGACGGTCCAACCGTCTCTTTCAAAAGCGACATTCTTGCTTCCCATATTGATCATCGGCTCTATGCAGATGCACATGCCACTGCGCAACAGGGGGCCGCATCCGGGACGCCCGTAATTGGGGACTTCCGGTTCTTCGTGCATCTTGCGTCCGATACCGTGACCGACCAGCTCCCTGACGACCGAATAGCCTTTCGATTCGCAATAGGACTGTACGGCATGGCTGATGTCACCAAGGCGTCTGCCTTCGACGGCATGTTGGATGCCCAAGTAAAGCGATTCCTTTGTCGTCTTCAACAGGGCTTTCACTTTGGGATCGACTTCGCCTACGCAAAACGTATAGGCCGAGTCGCCGACAAAACCGTTCAACACCGTACCGCAGTCGACAGATATAACATCGCCCTCTTTCAAGATGGTCTTCGAAGAGGGAATACCATGTACGACCTGTTCATTCACAGAAGCACAAATGGAATTAGGAAAGCCTCCATATCCCAAAAACGCCGGGACTGCACCATTATCTCTAATGAACTCTTCGGCTATCTTATCGAGCTGAAGCGTATTGACACCGGGGGCGATATGTTTGGCCAGTTCGCCAAGCGTCTTGCCCACCAGTTGATTCGCCGCACGCATCAACTCTATTTCTTCATCTGTCTTTAAATAGATCATTCTAATTAATAAGCACCGGCTGCACCTGAGCGGCCTTTAATTCTTCCTGACTTCAACAACCCGTCGTAATGACGCATCAACAAATGACTTTCCACCTGCTGCAGTGTATCCAACACCACACCAACCAGGATCAACAAAGATGTTCCGCCAAAGAACTGGGAGAACGCCATACTTACACCGGCGATCCGGGCAAAAGCGGGCATGATAGCCACTATCGCAAGGAAGATCGCTCCCGGCAAAGTAATACGGTCCATGATGGTATCCAAATAATCCTTGGTACTCTTTCCCGGTTTGACACCCGGAATGAACCCGTTGTTTCTCTTCAGATCATCCGACATCTGAGTAGGATTGATCGTGATCGCTGTATAGAAATATGTAAACAAGATAATCAGTACAGCAAATACGAAGTTGTACCAAAATCCGGTATTGTCCATAAACGCAGCTACGAAACCAGACTGTTCGCCTGTGCTTGAGAAACCAACGATTGAAATGGGGATAAACATGATTGCCTGGGCAAAGATGATCGGCATCACGTTGGCTGCATTCACCTTGAGGGGAATGTACTGGCGTGCGCCACCATATTGTTTATTTCCAATGATCCGTTTTGCATACTGCACGGGCACCTTGCGGGTACCTTGTACCAACAGGATCGCACCTGCGATGACCAGCAAAAGGAACAACATTTCAAACAAGAACATAACCAGACCACCGGTCTTCTCACTTGTCCTTGAAATAAATTCCTCGAACAAAGAGTGCGGCAGACGGGCTATAATACCAACCAAAATGATAAATGAAATACCATTTCCAACACCTTTATCTGTAATTCTTTCACCAAGCCACAAGATAAACATACTTCCAGCGGCCAAAATAACCGTAGAAGAGATGGTAAACCAGATACCTGCAGGCAGAGCTGCACCGGCGGCTTTCAGCTGTACACTTAAGTTAACAAGATAAGTAGGACCCTGGAACAACAGGATAGCGACTGTCAGATAGCGAGTCCACTGGTTGATCTTCCGACGACCACTTTCCCCTTCCCGCTGCAATTTCTGGAAAGAAGGTACTGCAATTGCCATCAACTGCATGACAATGGACGCAGAAATATACGGCATAATCCCTAATGCAAAAATAGAAGCATTAGAGAAAGCACCACCAGAGAACATATCCAACAACGCCAGCAATCCGCCTCTCGTCTGTTCCTGCAAAGAGGTCAACGCTTTAGGATCAATACCCGGAAGAACAACGTATGTACCGAAACGGTAGATAGCCACCAATAAAAGAGTGGTGAGGATCCGATTTCTCAGATCCTCAATCTTCCAGATATTCTTTATTGTTTCAACTGCTCTCATAACTTAGAGTTTAACAACAGTTCCACCTACTGCCTGGATAGCAGCTTCAGCACTCTTGGAGAAAGCGTGGGCTTCCACTTCGAGTTTAGCTGTCAAGTTGCCGTTACCAAGGATCTTAACCAACTGGGAAGAGGAAATGAAACCAGCTTCTACCAGCTCGTTGACACCAATCTTGGAGAGCTGCTGAGCTTCAGCCATGCCCTGCAATGTTGAAAGATTGATGGCTTTATATTCAACGCGGTTAATATTCTTGAAACCAAATTTAGGTAAGCGTCTCTGTATAGGCATCTGACCACCTTCGAAACCGATCTTGTTCTTGTAACCGGATCTTGATTTCGCACCTTTATGACCTCTTGTTGAAGTTCCTCCTAATCCCGAACCCGGACCACGGCCGATTCTCTTTCTGGTCTTGGTAGATCCTTCAGCAGGTTTTAAATTTGATAAATTCATATCGTATAATTTATTTTTCAACCGTTATTACTTTACTACTGAAACCAAATGTTTCACTTTCTCAACCATACCCAGAATAGCCGGAGTAGCTTCATGTTCTACTACCTGGTTCATTTTCTTCAGACCCAGTGCATCAAGAGTTCTCTTTTGGTCTTTCGGGCATTTAATTCTACTTTTTGTCTGCTTAACTTTGATAGTTGCCATAACTTATTATCCTCCCTAATTAACCTTTGAATACTTTTTCAACTGCAACATTTCTGTTCTGGGCAACCATCAGCGGGCTTCTTAACTCACCCAGTGCGGCGATAGTAGCCTTTACCAAGTTGTGAGGGTTAGAAGAACCTTTTGACTTAGCCAAAACGTCTGTGATACCAACACTTTCCAATACAGCACGCATAGCACCACCGGCCTTGACCCCGGTACCGTGAGAAGCCGGCTTGATCAGCACCTGAGCACCACCGAACTTGGCAGCCTGTTCGTGAGGAATCGTACCTTTGTGAACAGGAACCTTGATCAGGTTTTTCTTTGCAGCTTCCACACCCTTTGCGATCGCTGTCGTTACTTCACCGGCTTTACCCAAGCCCCAACCAACGATGCCGTCTTCGTTTCCTACTACAACAATAGCAGCGAAAGTGAATGTACGTCCACCCTTGGTTACTTTCGTTACGCGGTTGATTGCAACCAAACGGTCCTTCAACTCTATGTCGTTGGTCGACTTAACTCTATTATTAACTCCTGCCATCTTCATTAAAATTTAAGGCCGCCGTTACGTGCAGCATCAGCTAATTCTTTAATTCTCCCATGATACAGGTAACCGTTACGGTCGAAAACCACAGCCTGTACACCCGCTTCCTGGGCCACTTTAGCGATCTGTTCTCCAACCTTGGCAGCGATCTCCTTTTTCGGAGCTTTCAGATCCATCTTCAGAGAGGATGCTGCTGCCAACGTCTTACCTGTCGTATCGTCAATAACCTGTGCATAGATCTGCTTGTTGCTTCTAAACACAGTCAGGCGCGGACGTTCAGGAGTTCCTGAAATCTTACCGCGTACGCCTGCTTTTATCTTTAATCTTCTTTCTTCCTTCGTTGTCATGATAATTTCAGTTTACGTAGATTACTTACCTGCTGATTTACCAGACTTTCTGCGAATTTCTTCACCCACGAACTTGATACCTTTTCCTTTATAGGGTTCCGGCATTCTGAATGAACGAATCTTAGCACAAATCTGTCCCAGTAATTGTTTATCAGCCGATTCAAGGATAATAAGAGGATTCTTATTTCTCTCTGACTTTGTTTCAACTTTCACTTCCTTGGGCAACAGCATATAGATGTTGTGCGTATAACCCAAAGAAAGATCCAACAGCTGACCTGTATTTGTCACACGGTAACCAACACCGACAAGTTCCAGTTCTTTCTTGTATCCTTCTGAACAACCGATCACCATGTTGTTGATCAGCGCACGATACAAACCGTGCAGCGCACGATGGTTCTTGTCGTCTGTCGGACGTGTCAGATGGATGATTCCATCTTCCAAAGTCACATTAATATCAGGATTCACAGCCTGAGTCATTTCGCCTTTGGGACCTTTTACAGTCACTACATTATCCTTAATGGTAACCGTAACACCGGCCGGTACATGAATTGGTAATTTTCCTATTCTTGACATTCTTCTTTCCTCCTAATTAATAAACATAACATAATACTTCACCCCCGATCTTCAGATCACGGGCTTCTTTGTCTGTCATCACACCTTTAGAAGTAGAAAGAACGGCAATACCCAAGCCATTCAATACTCTCGGCATTTCCTTATAACCAGTGTACTTACGCAAACCAGGGGTAGAAACTCTTTCCAGTTTCTTGATTGCATTTACTTTGTTTACCAGGTCATACTTCAAGGCAATCTTGATTGTACCTTGAGGACCATCTTCTACAAACTTGAAATTAAGAATGTAGCCCTTGTCGAAAAGGATCTTTGTGATCTCTTTCTTTAAATTTGACGCCGGCACTTCAACAACTCTGTGCTTCGCTTTGATTGCGTTACGCAATCTTGTCAAATAATCTGCAATAGGATCTGTCATATATAAATGAATTAAATTGATCCGGCCACCCGGACAATATTTAAATGAATAAAACGCTTACCAACTTGCTTTCTTTACACCCGGGATTAAACCATGAGATGCCATTTCACGCAGTTGAATACGAGAAATACCGAACTGGCGTACATAGCCTTTCGGACGACCTGTAATCTTGCAACGGTTGTGCAAACGTACAGGAGAAGCATTTTTAGGTAAAGCCTGTAAAGCTTCATAGTCACCTGCTGCTTTCAATTCTGCTCTTTTTGCAGCATATTTAGCTACGAGCTTTGCTCTTTTCACCTCACGGGCTTTCATTGATTCCTTTGCCATAACTACTTAGTCTTTTTTTGCATTTTTAAAAGGCAACCCAAATTCTCTCAAGAGAGCATACCCTTCTTCGTCTGTTTTCGCAGAGGTCACAAAGGTAATATTCATTCCCAATATTTTGGTAATATTATCGATATTTATTTCAGGGAAAATGATCTGTTCCTGAATTCCGAGGGTATAATTGCCTCTTCCGTCCAATTTGCTTTCGATTCCCTTGAAGTCACGAATACGGGGAAGAGCCACGCGAACGAGTCTTTCCAAGAATTCGTACATCTGTTCACGACGCAATGTCACCATCACGCCGATCGGCATTTTCTTACGCAACTTGAAGTTCGAGATATCCTTCTTGGAAACTGTCGCAACAGCCTTCTGGCCGGTGATTGCAGACAATTCGCTGATGGCGATATCGATGATCTTCTTATCAGCTGCAGCCATACCCAAACCTTGATTGATGACAATCTTCTTCAGTACGGGAACCTGCATAACGGTTGTATAACCGAACTCTTTTGTCAAAGCAGGAACAATTCTGTCCTGATATTCTTTTTTAAGACTGGCAGTATTGCTCATTACTTAATCTCCTCCCCTGATTTTTTAGAATAACGCACTAAAGCACCTTTTTCGTCCAATTTGCGACCGATACGTGTCGGCTTGCCGGATTTCGGGTCAACGACGTTCAGGTTAGAAATATGGATAGGAGCTTCTTTCTTTTCAATACCTCCTTGAGGATTCTTTGCATTAGGCTTGGTATGCTTGGATACCATATTAATACCTTCTACAACGGCACGGTTGGCTTTTACGAGTACTTCCAAAACACGACCTGTCTTACCCTTGTCTTCGCCGGCATTAACAAAAACTATATCGCCTTTTTTGATATGTAATTTGCTCATTACTTTAAGTTTTACAAAATTAAAGCACTTCAGGTGCAAGTGAAACAATTTTCATGTTCGTTGCACGAAGTTCTCTGGCAACCGGACCAAAGATACGGCTTCCACGAATATCACCACCGGCATTCAACAATACGCAAGCGTTATCATCGAAACGGATGTATGAACCATCCGCGCGGCGAATCTCCTTTTTAGTGCGAACAATGACAGCCTTAGAAACAGCACCCTTCTTCACATCACTCGACGGGATGACGCTCTTGATTGCTACTACGATTACATCCCCGACAGTGGCATAGCGTTTTCTTGTACCGCCCAAAACGCGGATACACAACGCTTCTTTCGCACCACTGTTATCTGCTACTACTAGTCTTGATTCTTGTTGTATCATGTTACTTAGCCCTTTCGATTATTTGAACTAATCTCCATCTTTTTGTTTTGCTCAAAGGACGAGTTTCCATAATCTTTACAGTATCGCCGATACCGCATTCATTCTTTTCGTCATGAGCATGATATTTCTTCGTCTTGTTGACGAACTTTCCGTAAATGGGGTGTTTTTCCTTCCATTTGATGGCAACCGTGATGGTTTTGTCCATCTTGTTGCTGGTAACCACGCCCGTTCTTTCTTTTCTTAAATTTCTCGTTTCCATCAGGCTCAATTATTTGTTGTTAAGTTCTCTCTGGCGCAATTCTGTCTTCATGCGCGCAATCATCCTGCGTTGTTGTCTAATCTGAGCAGGGTTTTCACTCGGAGAAATGCTGTGGTTGATCACTTTCTGGTCGTAAGCAGCCACTTCAGCATCTATTCTTTCTACCAACTCCTTCGTGCTTAATTCTCTAATTTCTGCAATCTTCATAACCAATTACGCATTTTGATTAGCCATATCATAATCACGTCTCACAACAAATTTTGTTGTCACCGGAAGCTTTTGTGCTGCCAGGCGCAATGCCTCTTTAGCAATATCAAAAGGAACGCCTTCGATCTCGAAAATCAGACGGCCTGGAGTAACAGGCGCAACGAACCCTTCGGGATTACCTTTACCTTTACCCATACGTACTTCGGCAGGCTTCTTTGTGATCGGTTTGTCCGGGAAAATGCGGACCCAAACCTGGCCCTGACGTTGCATATAACGAGTTACCGCGATACGAGCAGCTTCGATCTGACGACCGGTAATCCATTTATTTTCTAACGCTTTTATACCAAACGAACCGAATGCCAGCTGGTTGCCGCGCTGAGCTTCGCCCTTCATGCGTCCTTTCTGCTGTCTTCTGAACTTGGTTTTCTTTGGTTGTAACATCTCTTCTTAAATTCTAACGTTTAACGATTAGCTCTCTTTCTCTTGAAGTTCTTATCTCTGCTGCCACCGGCATTTTCATTTCTGCGGCCTGAATCCTTTGATGCAGTGAATGAAGGAGCAAGATCACGCTTGCCATAGACTTCACCCCGGCAGATCCAAACCTTAACACCGATCAGACCTACTTTCGTCAACGCTTCAGCCAAAGCATAATCGATATCTGCTCTGAATGTGTGCAACGGAGTTCTTCCTTCTTTATACATTTCTGAACGAGCCATTTCAGCACCGTTCAAACGACCAGAGACTTGCACTTTAATACCTTCGGCACCCATTCGCATGGTAGAGGCGATAGCCATCTTGATGGCACGACGGTAAGCAATTTTTCCTTCAAGCTGACGAGCAATGTTGTTTGCAACGATAACAGCGTCCAATTCGGGTCTCTTTACCTCAAAGATGTTGATCTGAACTTCTTTGTCGGTAATCTTCTTCAACTCTTCCTTCAACTTGTCAACTTCCTGACCACCTTTACCGATGATGATACCCGGACGTGACGTGCAAACTGTGATTGTAATCAACTTCAGCGTACGTTCGATAACGACGCGAGATACACTAGCCTTAGCAAGACGAGCATTCAGATATTTACGGATCTTGCTATCTTCCAGCAAAGTATCTCCGTATTTCTTGCCGCCATACCAATTGGAATCCCAACCACGGATGATTCCCAAACGATTACTAACCGGATTAACTTTTTGTCCCATCTACAAATTAATTTTGACTATCGTTTTTACTAAGTGTATCAACAAACAGAGTTACATGGTTCGAACGTTTACGAATTCTGTATCCTCTTCCCTGAGGAGCCGGACGCATTCTCTTCAATGTGGTAGCGCAATCTACGCTGATTGAAGATACGCACAACTCTCCAGCTTCTGCTTTACGTTCATTCTTCTGTTCCCAATTGGCAATCGCTGAACGAAGCAATTTTTCTACTCTTGCTGCAGCTTCCTTGTTAGAAAACTTCAAAACACCAAGTGCGCGGAATACTTCCATGCCGCGGATCATGTCTACAACGAGACGCATCTTGCGGGGAGAAGTCGGCACGTTTCGCAACTTCGCGAAGTACATGGTCTTCTGAGCTTCTTTTCTTGCTTCAGCTGATATTCTTTTTCTAGCACCCATTTTATTGATTCTTTTTATTTTCAGATTCCTGAATTCCTGTTACTACCGATTTTAGAACTGATGACTATCCGTTTTGCAATCGATAACTACCGGTTTT
>JAGBDR010000114.1 GCA_017937385.1 Parabacteroides sp. | reverse complement strand
GGTCTGGGGATTGTTTAGCGCATCGGGCATGGGCTTTTAAGGATTAAAAACGTTTGCGGTGTCATCATACAGATGTGGGGGTGTTGTCAATAGGGTTAATATGTGCCTTCCAGCCCATGACTACACCCGGAGGGATAAGGCCGGTCGGCGGTTAAACTAATATCGGACACTCGTCCGTGTGCTTGCAAAATGGCGAAAACCACTGAAATATCGGCTCTGCTGCCCGGCTTTTGCCACGGGATATAAGGCAATAACGGGGCTGTCTGTTATCGCGTGCGGATTTCTCCGCGTTGATAACGGTCTTGAATCTGCCTGATTATATCGGCGATAATCACCTTCCACAAGGGTGCGGTCGGCAGAGGGAGAACACTGATGCCGCTGTAATCATCATAGCGGTTTTAATCATTGTGCCCGGCACGTCGGCTGCCATTGCTCCGTTACTTTCAACAAGGAGAAATCCGCGATGGTTCGCAGTGTCCGGCTTTGTCCGCGTTATTCCGCCATGCGTCCAGCTTCTTCTTTTCGGCGGTCATTTCTCCTTTCGGCGCAACGAAACTACAACTCCGACACGGATTATCCAAATTTTCAGCACCTTGCGACTGCGTTTGACTGTCGCCGAACTGAAAATGACTGATACCCTTATCGGATTGCTATATTAAGATACGAAAAATTTTTGAATTATGCAAATGTGGTGCGAAATCGGGCGATGAGAAGAAAAAGGACACCGGGTATCCCTCCCGATGTCCGACCACTAAAATCCACAATCAAAAATATTTTGACTGCGATTCCGTATGCAAAGTTAGTTTTTTATTCTCACTTGCACAACCGAATAACAACCCGATAATGCGAAAAGTGCGATTGTCATAAGTGATTTTTAAGTTTCCGCTGCTCCGAAACCGATTGAGCCGAGGCTGTTGACTGCATCCATCTTCTGCTTGTCGAAAACATGGAGATACTTTTCGGTTGTGGTTATCCCGCAATGCCCCATAAGCTCTGATACTGTCTTTATGTTGACACCGTTGTCGAGCATATTGACTGCGAATGAATGTCTGCCGCAGTGCCATGAAATCCATTTTGTTATTCCTGCCTCCTTAATCCACCGTTTTAGATGCTTGTTGCAGGTCGAATAATTCGGCAGCTTGAATATAAGTTCGTTTGGGTCGTATGGTTCGGAAGGCTTGCCTATCAGTGCAAGCAAATCATCGTTAAGCGGAAACGACACGGCACTGTGTGAGCTTCTTGATTCCACTTTCTTCTGATTAAACCGCAGTGTCCGTGTGGAGGCATCCACATTCCCGTATGTGAGCAGTTTCACATCACACCATCTTGTGCTGGTGAAAAGAGTGAATATGAACGCTCGTTGGACTTCCTTGTGTTCGCCTTCATAGTGGGTGCCGACAAGCGTCCTCACTTCATCGAGAGTGAGAACCTCCTTTGTAACCTGATTGCGGTCGTGTTTGACGGATATGCCCTTGCAGGGATTGCCGCGCATCAGACCTTCCTCTATCGCGTCAAGCACGATGCGCTTGAAATAATGGTACATTTTGTTCGGACCCTCTCCCTTTCCGTTTGCCCTGAGGAATTCAGCGAATTTCAAGACAAGTTCCGGGGTTATGGTTTCCATGTGCAGGAATGTGTCATACTTGCTGTATCTCGGTGTTTCCTTGAGAAAACGAATGAAACGGTTGTAAGTCTGGACAACTGACTTGCGGACATAGTAAGTGAATCTCTCCGATTCACATTTCTCCTTGAAATAGGCGAGAAAATTTGTCTGTCTGTCCTTTTTCAGCCTGTATCCGGCACGGTCTTCAAGAAACGCCTGCTCACGTTCAAAACGTATCTTCTCGGCGAGTGCCAGAGTGTTTTTATTCTGTATCCTTTCCTCTTGGTTTCTCGGATGAAGCCAGATATAGAGATTCAGATTTTCTTTTCGGCGGTCATGCTTGACCTTGAATTTTGGTTTCCCTGCCATCGCCCCGGTGGTATAGAATACCTGATTCCCGTCCTCGTCAAGCACCGGGGATTCAGTGCGTCCGAGATAGTATTCCAGATAGAGGCTTGCGCGTCCGTCTTTCAGTTCGGACTGCTGGAGCTTCGGATTC
>JAGBDR010000068.1 GCA_017937385.1 Parabacteroides sp. | reverse complement strand
TCTTTTCTTTTCTTTTCTTTTCTTTCACTACATGTTCGTTAGGCAACTTAAAAGCTGAAAAATAATTATCAAAAAGAACTCTCAAAAGAATACCGGACAAAATTTATGCAAACTCTAACAAAATAGTTTTTCTCCATTATCGTTACATTATTAAAAAATAAAGAACTTGGCGATAGAGTTACGTATATGGCGAAAATAAAGAAAGTTTATACATAAATCATGCATTCCAATCATCGCCATATAAACTTTGCATCCGATCTTCATAATCTTCATCTGTCTCAAATGGATCTTTTTCATTTGACATTTGAGTAAAATCGTCTTCAGGATTAAAATCCTCATAATCGTCCTCTATATACATTTTCTATCAGATTTAATTTATTTAAATATTTAACCAAGATAAGATTTTAAATCTACGATATAATAGTCCCCATTAAAATCTTCTTCGACATCAACTTTACATTCTACTAAAGAGTTCCAAGCTGAATCAAAAATATTAGTATAAATTTTGTTAACATCATAGTATTCTAAAATTTCGTCTCTTATATCAATATATACTTCATCATCCAAATCATATACTTTTACGACAGCATATACCATATATTCTCGACTACCCCAAATTTCATACCCAGCATCATCTATTTTAGAAACAGTCTGCTTTTCCAATCTTTTTACACGTCCTTTCATTCTTCTTATGTCTTAATTATTCATTTTATTTTCTATATCACGATACTTGTTCTTAAAATCATTTTCTTGCTTTTGAAACTTTTTTTCATATTCTTTTGAAGCATCTTTACGTCCTTCTTTATATCCTTCTGTTTTCCCTTTTTCATTACCAACTTTATATCCGACAGTACTCAAGATAATTGTTACTGTAGTTGCAATAATCTTATAAGTATTTTTAACAGCATATTCTGTTACCGGTTTTAAGATTTTTAATACTTGTATCATGATATTTGTTTTTAAAATCCGTATTTATTTTTATCATTCTCTATAATACTTTGGAATTCATCAGAAATAAATTCTCTTTTTATTCGTTCGATAAAAGATACATCACTAAATATTCTATATAATGTTACTATTAGACCACCTAAATCAAGTTTTTTTACGTCCTTAGAAATAGCAGTATATATAAGATTACTAGAAGATGAAAGTAAATTCGAATATAACAAAATTTTCCGAGTCTTTACATTATATAAGTCATTGCTTATATCTTGAGGTTTGCATAATCGATGAACACAAGAGATTATTAAATTCACTAATACCGACAAACTCATTTGTTTCCCGAATGTTTCTATATTTAATGTATCTAATCCATAATTAGTCAATTCTTTTGCGAACTCAGGAGTATATCTTAAAATAATAGGTATAGGTAAGCTTTGTGTTGATTTTATATCACTTCTAAGATGAACTGCTTCTTTTATAATAGCAGCCGCAAATGCGTTCTTCCCTTCTAAACCGTCTTCGAATATTCTTCTTTTTGAATATTTTATTATTTTTTCAAGATTGGCTTTATGGTTAATCTTATCTCTTTTATTTCCTTTCGCAGTAAATCCTGTTTCTATATGATAGGAGTCCAAATTCCACAAAGTCAAAGTACTTGTTAATATATTCATTGTGCCAAAGTACCACCCTAAAATAGGATCATGCCCTAATGTTCTGTAACGATGAGTCGTTCCATGTAATTTCAATTTATAATCCTTACTTCCAAACATAGCATCAAACGGAACTGGATTATTTATTATTTCTTCTATTGAAGGATAGTACCAATTATGGAATCTATCCGAATGCTCTTCAGTATGTCCCCAAGTATTTTTTGCAGAATCCTTATCATTCAGTCTTTCATCTTGAAAACAAGTAATCCAATATTGCCTAACGATCTGTAATGCAGTAGCAAAGCATAAAAATATCCAATCTTTTTTGTCAAAAGAGGTAATATCATTGAATTGTTTATCTATCTTATTTGTAATTATATTTGCATTATGGCAAACATTTTTCATTCGATGAGTTTCATTTATAATTCCACGTAACTCATCAAGAGCTTTTTGTTTTTCTTCCAGTGTCATTTCTATATCTATTGTTTTTATTAATTCAAAATACATAATGTTTTACAAAAAATCTCTCGCATTTTAAATTTTCATTTGTTTAGTAGCCTCGCTTGGATTTTACTTAAATTTACCACAAATGTACCGAAAAGCAATTTATAAACAAAACATATTTCTTATAAAATCAAGCAAATAAAAAGCGCAAGCCCATCGCTCCATATCTGACTTAGAGGTATCGGCAAACACCCACTGTTAAGATAATGGAGCAACAGCTCACGCCTATATCGCATGTATAAAAACCGGGTGGTTTCTTTATATATACAATCCAGCATGAGCGTTTGTTGCCTATTATTCCCTAACAGTAAAATTTTGCCGATTTTCTAAGTCGGGAATAATATCGTAAACGTTTTTTTGCTTCTTTGATGTCCTCCGCCGGGCTTTCCTCGCTTGGAAGCCATGGCAGATTGGCACAAATGTAGCAATCTTATTTGATTCATAACCTTTTTCTCCTATATTTTTGCGATGTTCTTTTATTCTATATTCTGATGGTGCAAAAGAACTGGGGAGATGAGACAAAAACTGTCCGAGGCGGAAACAATTTTGATTGTATTCTCTTTCAGAAGTTTGTTTTTTGCAGGATTCATAGGTCAGGCACCGTCTTGCCAAGGGAAGTCAATGGAATACGAAGGGGGTCTCGATGGGTCTTCAAGCCTTGGATAAGCGGTTAAACCGGTAGTGGGGAATTGTACGTTATTCGATCTACATCCAGACCCTATCCCCGCAAAACCTTTTTCTTTTGCAGGTCTTGCAAGGGGTGCCCATCCACATGCCATCAAATTGCTCCACGGCTTCGGACACCAAGTCCGCCTCCGAAGTCAAGATACCGGCCTCGAAGTTCCGATTATCCTTTCCTTTCATACCGAAAGCGGCTCCTGTCAAATTAGCGGAGCCGATATAGGCCAGCTCCAAATCAAATATCAAGATCTTAAAATGTACCCGAGGACATAAAACCCGTTCCATCCTGCTCCATAGCAACGGATACTTATCAAAATCATCCCGATAGTTCTTTCCCGGCTCTTTCGCATGGATCAATCGAATCTCTATACCCTCTTTCACTTTCCGCTCCAAAAGCTTTAGCAAAGGTACCGCCTCTTTTCCCTCTTTGATGTAAAGATCCTTCAGATCTGCCGTCCCGATCCAAAGCGTACGTCTTACTTGTCGGATCGCCTCTACAAGAAGATCGTAGTGTTGTTCGTTTTTTATGTATTTGAGCATAGGTGACATTTCAAAATTGATTTCTTCCGCAAATTTAGCTATTCAGTAGTGACATAATAAAGTCTTTACTATTAAAATACCTATACTTGGAATTTCAAATTATTGCAGATTACCATCTCTCTCTTATTTGATGTTTTCAACCATATCAACCTTTCGCAAACCTTCCAAAAACTCAACGACCTCTTTCCTTTTCTTCAAAGTTGCTATCTCCCTTTTTTTACAATCTTCGATCTCTTTTGACTCCCAGATAACATCATAATCCATCGGGTTGCCGCATTCATCCAAATGTGAAGCTGAATAGTACTTTAAAAGATTTCGTTTTTTCCGTCCGCGATCATAAACCGAATTAATCTTGACTGCCACAAGGACATAATACCGAGTTCTAAATAAACCGTCCCGCATTGGCGACGGGTAATATTCAGACTCGACAGAAACGATAATCTCCGGAGTTTTCCATCCTTTAGATACTTTCTCTCTCAACTCTTCCAAATATCTTTTCCTTTTGGCCAGATAAGAGTTGGGACCGAAAAAGCTGTCATCATCATAACGTTCATAAGTGCCGTTGGTAAAATGCTTGTAATAGTAAGGATCATACCAAATGGCATTCTCATTTCGTTTTTTTAATCCCAATTTCTCTTCTAAAGCTTTAATTTCTTGGTTTTGCTTTTTCAATTCTTTCGCTCGATGGGGCAATTGGTCTATCAGCCATTTCGTCCGATTCTTCAAAAGCCATTCGATACCGTAAAAGAGAAGCATAAGAGCGATTCCCGCTTGTTGCCAAAAAGATTCTTTGTTCGATTGCATATTTTTCTTGTTTAAAGATTACAGTGCAAAAGAACGGGGAAGAGAAGACAAATACTGTCCGAGGTGGGATTATTTTTGATCCTTCCTTTTGTTTTCAGATGGATTACATATAGAAGCATGGAATCTCAGGGTTAATTCCGGCGTGCGGAATATTTTGATTTTTTGTTTCTTTGGGATTAGATCTAAAGTAACAGATTGTGATTGACAAATTACAATAACCCCTTTTCGGCTGTTTTTTTATTTGGGGTGAATTTCTGAACGATTTTTGTGTGACATTTTTCCTTTTTTAGCTGGAGCCTATGAACAGATCGTCTAACGAGGTCGGCATGAAAAGGGAAACGCTATTCCTTTTGTTACCGAAAAGAGATAATTTCTGACATTGTGGAAAAGCTGAACTCCCGGAGAATCGCTTGTAGCAAACGAAAATTTCCTCCGCTCCGAATATCTCAAAAGAAATTTGGCCCTTTTTTACCATGATGAGGGACTTCATTGCCACGACAAGGGACTTCATCGCCACGACAAGGGACTTCATCGCCATGACGACCGTCTTCATGGTGTATGATTTCGGCAACTCAGGGCGATAAAGTCCCTCTTCGGAGTGAAAAACTGCGCACCTCATGGCCGGATTCCCATATTCCTCTATAAAAAGCAGGAATTTGTGTCTATTTGTAAAGAATGTATTTTATTGTGATTAAAACAAAAATATACAATAACCCCTCCGCTTTAAGTGGCATTCCCTCATTTTTACCGCAAAAAAAATTTTATCGGAGGAAGGCTAATAGATGGTTTATATCTTTTATTTTTGTTGGAAAAATGTGTATATTTGCACAAATCATGTTGGAAAAATGTGATGGACGGACAAAAAAGCGAATGTTGTATGGAAATAGAAAGGGATATAATCTCCGCTTTAGCGGCATGGAAACAAAGGTCGGAACGCAAGCCTCTCATTATTCAGGGGGCGCGTCAGATAGGCAAGACGTGGATCATGCGGAAGTTCGGAGAGGAGTATTTCGACTTTGTTGCCTATTTTAATTTTGATGCGTCGGAGGAATTGTGCCGGGAGTTCGAGCATACAAAGAATCCCGGACGGCTGGTCGATATTCTCCGGCTTTATACGGAAAGCCCTATTGAGCCAGGTCGCACATTGATTATTTTCGATGAGATTCAACAATGTAACAAGGCATTGAATAGCTTGAAATATTTTTGCGAGGATGCTCCTGAGTATTATATCCTTGCAGCAGGATCACTTTTGGGAGTGTCTCTTTCGCAGGGTGATTCGTTTCCGGTCGGAAAAGTGGAATTTCTGAACATGTATCCGGTTACATTCCGGGAATTTCTGCGTGTCGATGCTCCTCAAATGTATGAATATCTTGAGAGTCTGACGGAGATTGCCCCGTTACCGGAAATTGTGATGGGGCGTGTCGGAGAGGCCTATCGCCGTTATCAAGTTTGCGGAGGAATGCCGGCCGCTGTTACCGCCATGCTTGAAAAGCGGGGTGTACAGGAGGTTGAGGAAATCCAGAAATCGATTCTGACGGCTTACGCATTGGATTTTGCCAAGCATGCTCCGGGCAAAGATATTCCGCGTATTACCGCTATTTGGAACTCCATCCCGTCCCAGTTGGCGAAAGAAAATAGAAAGTTTATCTATAAACTTGTCAAGACCGGAGCACGGGCACGGGAATACGAAGATGCCTTGTTGTGGTTGGAACATGCCGGGATGGTCTATCGTATCTTTTGTGCTTCCAAGCCTGGTTTGCCATTGAGTGCGTATGATGACCTTTCGGCATTCAAAATTTATTTGTGTGATGGTGGTTTGCTCCGTGTTATGGCGCAATTACCTGTTGATGTGTTTTGGTCGGAAAACACGCTTTATGCGGAATTCAAGGGGGCAATGGCGGAGAATGGGGTGCTGCAATCCCTTGTGGCGCACTTTGACGTTCAGCCGCGGTATTGGACATCTGAAGCGACTGCGGAGGTGGATTTCCTGTTGCAGAACCACATGGCATTGCTTCCTGTAGAGGTCAAATCGGGCACTCGTTTGGGTGGTAAAAGTCTGAGTGTCTATATCAGCCGGTTTGCTCCCGAACTGGCATTGCGCTACTCCATGAACAACCTAAAACGGGACGGTGTGATTCTTAATATTCCAATATTTCTTGCGGATTGGACGAAAAAAATATTAGAACTCTGATCTATCTTACTTTCGTGTCAGGAATAAAAATCGGTATCGGGTTATGAATAAAAACGAACGTTGCCTTTGGATTGTGGGAACTTTCATTGATTATGGAGATATGTCATTGAAGGAGTTGAACTCGCGTTTCTTGGATTATACATTGAATTATGAGGGGGAGGAGATCCAGCCACGGACTTTCGACCGGGACCGGAGATATATCGCCTCGACTTTCCAGGTCGATATAGACTTCGATCCGCGTCTGAAGAAATATCATCTGGTGAATCCGGAGGAGATACGGGACAATCCGATCTTCAAATACCTGTTGGGCAGCATTCATGTGAACAATCTTTCCGCGCTGGCGTTGAAGCATAGAAAGAAGATCCTGCTGCAGGAGGTACCGACTGGGGTCGAGTGGTTGCATATCTTGTTGGACGCGATCGACAAAGGGCGGACGGTTTGTTTCAATTATACGTCCTATTATGCCAAGGGCAAGACTTTCACGTTTGAACTGATTCCTTGTTTTGTCAGGATGTTCGAACAACGATGGTATCTGATCGGCGAATATTTGGACCATAGCCAGACGCGCGTATTGGCTTTGGAGCGGATGGGGCAGTTGAGGGTAGGAGAGAAACGGGCGGTCCCGTCTCCCGAGATCGTTCCGGAACGGTTCTATCAGGATTGCTTCGGCATTATCCGGGATGACAAGCAACCGGAAGAGATAATCTTGAAAGTCTATCGAAACCAGGCGGATTATATGCGGTCTGTTCCGCTTCATCCTTCGCAAGAAGAGTTGGAGGCGGGGGACGGTTATGTCGTTTTCCGGTACTATTTGCGGCCGTCCTACGATCTTGTCCAGCGTCTGTTATGGCACAGGGAGCATCTGGAGGTGGTGCGTCCGGCGGCTCTTCGGGAAGAGATGCGCGATCTGCTTCGGGAGATGTTGGGGCGGTATGAAAAATGAGGCAGTGCCAAAATGTTGTCTGACACTGCCTCGTGTGAAGTGATACTTTTTCTTGCTTATTTGGCCGCGTTGATCGCATCCAAGATCTTTTTGGAGTTGGCATCGGCTGCATTCAGGGCGATGGCCTGTTCCAGATAGCCTTTTGCTTTTGCCATTTGGGCATCGGCTTTTTTCTTTTCGGCTGCGTATTTGTCCGGATCGGATGTTGCGATCGGGTTGGCATCGGCCAGGATTTTGGCACCTGCATTGTAGAACATAACGCCGAGGCTGTACAGGGCATTGCCTTTATATTGGGCATTGCTTACAACCAATACATCTTTGAACAGTTCTTCCGCTTCTTCGGTCTTACCCGCTTTCTGGGCTGCCTGTCCCTTCTTCATGCAATAGGCGTATAACAGTTTTTCGAGGTTCGCGTTCTTGGCATTTGCTTTCAGGCCGGCTTCGACTGTAGCCGTGAAATCGGCGGCTTTGTCCTGGCTGCGCAGAGACATCGCTTTCCCTACGTAAGCATCGTCGGTTTTATAGCCCTTTTTGATCGCCATGTCGTAGAACTTGATGGCATCGTCATACTTTTTGGCATTGTAAGCCGCAAATGCGCAGTTAAAGACGCGACTTTCATCTTCATAGTTCGTAAGTTTCAGATATTCGCTGTACTTTGCTACGACTTCGGGATAGTTTTTGGCAGTCATAGCTGCATCTCCTTCTTCACGTAGTTTGTCTGCGTTTGCATCTTGAGCGAATAAATTGCCCACACTCAGGCAAAAAGCCAATAATAAGATAATTTTCTTCATGGTGATTAACGATAATATTTAAATTAGTTCGACTAAGGTAATAAGTGTATGGTAAGTCACAAAAGAATTTTGTGTTTTTTTAGATTTATAAAGAATATAAAGGAAGGATATAAAAGCAGACGGAGGCAACCCGGAAAGGCCGCCTCCGTCTGTATTGTTGCGGGACAAGATTATAAGCCTTGTCCGTGGCAGTTCTTGTATTTTTTGCCGCTTCCGCAAGGGCAAGGATCGTTACGGCCTACCCGTTTTTCGGCGCGGATCGGTTCCTGGCGTTGCTGTTCACGTGTGTCGATCGCGTTATTGCCGGAAGGATCCGTTTTCTGTGTCTGATAGCGGCTCATATCCTGGCGACGTTCAGCTTCCGCTCTTTGGATAGCGATGCGTTGCGCTTCTTCTATCGCAGCCTGGCGGGCCGCCATTGCCTGTTTTTCTTCTTCTGTCGGCTCTTCACGGACCGGGATCTGACCGCGCATCAGGATTGCGGCTGTCTTACGGTTCATCGTATCCACCATGTTCTTGAACAGGTTGTAAGACTCCAGCTTGTAGATCAACAGAGGATCTTTGTTTTCGTAGCTGGCATTCTGTACCGAGTGGCGCAGTTCGTCCATTTCGCGCAAGTGCTCTTTCCAGGCTTCGTCGATGGTGTGCAGGACGATCGATTTCTGGAAAGCCTTCGTGATGACTTTGCTTTCCGTTTCGTAGGCCTCTTTCAGGTTGCAGGAAACGTTGTACATGCGTTTGCCGTCCGTAATCGGAATCATGATGTTTTCATACATCGCGCCTTGGTGCTCGTAGACCTGTTTGATCACCGGGTTGGCAACCTGAGTCATACGTTCCATGCGGCGTTTGAACAGTTGCAGGGCTTCGTCGAACAGCTTGTCGGACAATTGGTCGGCTTTGCTGCTCTTGAATTCTTCTTCCGTGAACGGACATTCCATCGCGAATGTCTTGAACAGCTCCAGTTTGAATCCTTCGTAGTCGCCATCGGCATGTTGGTCGACAATGGCAACGGAGGTATCATAAATCGTGTTCAATACGTCCAGACCGATACGTTCTCCCATCAGGGCGTGACGGCGGCGGGTATAGATTACGTTACGTTGCGAGTTCATCACATCGTCGTATTCTAACAGACGTTTGCGGATACCGAAGTTGTTTTCTTCCACCTTCTTCTGGGCACGTTCGACGGATTTGCTAAGCATACTGTGTTCCAGTACTTCCCCTTCCTTGAACCCTAACTTGTCCATCAGTCCGGCAATCTTTTCAGAGGCGAACAGACGCATCAAGTCGTCTTCCAGCGAAACGAAGAATACGGAAGAACCCGGGTCGCCCTGGCGTCCGGCACGACCACGCAACTGGCGGTCTACACGGCGGCTTTCGTGGCGTTCCGTACCGATGATGGCCAAACCGCCGGCATCTTTCACCTCTTTGGATAGTTTGATGTCGGTACCACGGCCGGCCATGTTGGTGGCGATCGTCACCGTACTGCTCTGTCCGGCCAATGCCACGATTTCGGCTTCTTTCTGGTGCAACTTCGCGTTCAATACGTTATGTTTGATCTTACGCATGGTGAGCATACGGCTCAACAGTTCGGAGATTTCGACGGAGGTCGTACCGACCAGCACCGGACGTCCCGCTTCGGTCAGCTGGACGATCTCTTCGATTACGGCGTTATATTTTTCCCGCTTCGTCTTGTAGATGCGGTCGTTCATGTCGTTGCGGGCAATCGGGCGGTTCGTCGGGATAACGACGACATCCAGTTTGTAGATGTCCCAGAATTCACCGGCTTCCGTTTCGGCCGTACCGGTCATACCGGACAGCTTGTGATACATACGGAAGTAGTTCTGCAAGGTGATCGTTGCAAATGTCTGTGTGGCGGCTTCCACTTTCACACGTTCCTTGGCTTCGATGGCCTGATGCAGACCGTCGGAGTAGCGGCGTCCGTCCATGATACGGCCCGTCTGTTCGTCGACGATCATGACCTTGTTGTCCATCACGACATATTCATCGTCTTTCTCAAACAAGGTGTAAGCTTTCAGCAACTGGTTGATCGTATGCACACGTTCACTCTTGACGGAGTAGTTGGCCAGCAATTCGTCTTTCTTGGCCTGTTTTTCTTCTTCGTTCTGGATATGTTCCAGTTCGGAAAGCTGAGAGGTGATATCCGGCAATACGAAGAAAGTCGGGTCATCGCTCTTGCCGGTCAACAGGTCGATCCCTTTATCGGTCAATTCGATGCTGTTGTTCTTTTCGTCGATCACGAAATACAGTTCGTCTGTCGCTTCGTGCATGTGACGCATATTTTCAGACATGAAGTATTCTTCCGTCTTCAGCATCTGGGCTTTCACACCCTGTTCGCTCAGGAATTTGATCAACGCCTTGTTGCGCGGATATCCCTTGAAAGAACGGAACAACTGGATAGAACCGTCTTCCACCTCTTTCGGGTCGCTGCTTGCCATTTTCTTCTTGGCCTCGATCAGCAACTTGGAGCAAAGGTCTTTCTGGGCGTTTACCACGACTTCCACATTCGGGCGGAACTGTTCGAACAACTGTTCTTCGCCGCGGGGAATCGGGCCGGAAATGATCAACGGTGTACGAGCATCGTCGATCAACACGGAGTCGACCTCATCGACAATGGCATAGTTGTGTTTGCGCTGTACCAGGTCGTTCGGGCTGACCGCCATATTGTCACGCAGGTAGTCGAAGCCGAACTCGTTGTTTGTTCCGAACGTGATGTCGGCATTGTAGGCGGCACGGCGGGCATCGGAGTTCGGCTGATGCTTGTCGATACAGTCTACGGACAAACCGTGGAACATATATAACGGACCCATCCATTCCGAGTCACGTTTGGACAGGTAGTCGTTTACGGTTACTACATGTACGCCGTTACGGGTCAATGCGTTCAGGAATACCGGCAGGGTAGCCACCAATGTCTTACCTTCACCGGTCGCCATTTCGGCAATCTTGCCTTTGTGCAGGACTACGCCACCGAACAACTGCACGTCGTAGTGGACCATATCCCAGGTGATTTCGTTGCCACCGGCCACCCAGTGGTTGTGGTAAAGGGCTTTATCGCCGTTGATTTCCACAAAGTCGTATTTGGTAGCCAAGTTGCGGTCAAAATCATTAGCCGTTACTTCGATCGTTTCGTTTTCAGAGAAACGGCGGGCCGTATCTTTCATGATGGCGAACACTTCCGGCAGCACCTCTTCCAGCACCACTTCCATCTTGTCCGTGATGTTCTTTTCGATTTTGTCTACTTCGGCCCAGATCGCTTCGCGTTCTTCCAGCTCCTTGTCGTCGATGCCTTTGCGCAGTTCTTCCACTTTGGCACGTTCATCGGCTACATAGTCCTGGATACGCTGTTTGATCTCATCTGTTTTGGCCCGGAGCTCGTCGTTCGAGAGCTTTTGGATGGACGGATACACAGCCTTGATTTTGTCCACATACGGGGTGATTTCTTTCAGGTCACGCTGCGACTTGTTGCCGAACAGCTTCATTATAAATTCATTAAATCCCATAACTTATTAAATTGACAATTGACAATTGACAATTGACAATGCAATTGGCGATATCAATTGGATGGTTACTACTTTTATTCGTTTGTATTTTTCAATGGATGTTTATTTGGAAAGAATTGTCAATTGTCCATTGTCAATTGTCAATTCCTAAATGTCAATTCTCTTAACGGCAGGCTGGTGGATGCGTTGGGTGGCCTGATTCTCAGCACATGGGTTACTGTAGGAGCTACCTCTGTGGCTTTTATTTCGCGGTAGATATGTTCCGGCTTGATGCCGTTGCCCATAAACACCAGCGGGGTTATGACTGCATTATTTCGGATTACTTTTGTTTTCGTTTTCGGATCGTCGTGGTTGATCGTCCATCCGGGCTGCAACTCGATGATCAGGTCGCCCCGGTTGGACAGGTGCGTACCGTGCAGGTATTTGGATGTCTTTTCGTTCCAATTGCCCGTGCGGAGGACATTCTCGGTTGCCACGAACTGTACGCCGCTGAATTCGCGCAGGAATTCGGCGGCCTTTTCCTGTACGGTGATCAGTTCCAGCTTGGCATCTTCAATCGCTTTGCGGTTCAGATAGATCTGGTTGTCATAGAAACCTTTTACCCAATTCGTCTGTTGGCCGTAGAGCGCCATCAGATACATATTGAGCAAGGCGACGCAACGCTTCGGGTGAAACTCGCCGTTCGTCAGCTGCATACCTTCCGGATATTCTTCTTCGCTCTTGTAATATCCCGAACCGGTAAAGACGATCAGCGTGTTGTTCAGTCCGACTTTCTTGTCGATCTTGTCCAACAACTGTTCCAGATCCTTGTCCAGCTGGTAGTACGTGTCTTGTATCTCGCGGGTATATTCCTTGTTCATATTGCCGCGATAGTTGCCTGCATAATAGGTGATGGCAAGCATATCCGGGCAGGAACGGGTCCCGAAAGCCCCATATTCCAGGAATTGGAGTGCCAACCGGTTGATCTCCTTGTTGATGAAAGGCGAAGTCTTCAGGTTGAAGAAACATTCGTTCGTGTTTTCCTTGAACGTGTATTTGAAAGGAACTTCATCCAATATGTACGGGAATGCGTTGAATTTGTCCGGCGACAGGGACGGTGTCCATATCATCTGTTCCAAACGTGCCGACAGGGATTCAGAGCCGTTGTTGTAGCGGTCCACATACCAAGGAAGCCCTTTGTAGAAAGTCGTCGTAGCCCATTTACCGTTGTAGTCGTCCATCCAGAAAGCACCGTTTGCCGCATGTCCGGCAGAGAGGATCGCACTTTCAGGGTTGGGAGCAATGGCATATACGTCGCTTCTGCCTTTGGAAGCGATTTTCAGTTCATCCCCGATTGTGGAGCTGATCAGTTTCCGGGGAGAATAATGTTCTTTCGTATAATTGCCGATATAGTCGGGGTCGTACAAGACCGAAACATCCTTTTCCTTGTCGAAGTCGTAGTTGTTCTTTCCTGATATTCCGCTGAAGTTGGGATTGCTTCCGGTGAACAGGGTCGCAAAAGCACTGGCTTCATCGATGTCTGAAAATTCGAACCGGATGTTGTTATACACCAGTCCCTCATTCATCAACCGCTTGAAACCGCGCTCGCCGAATGTATTGTAAAAATATTCGATATAATCACCTCGCAACTGGTCAACAGTGATACACACGACCAATTTGGGCGTATTTTGTTGAGCCTCCAGATTGGTTGCTGCCAATATTGCGATGAGCGATGTCAGTATTTTTCGTACCCGATGTTCCATATTTTTCTGTAAACGCCATATCCCGAACGGAGCCAAAGACTCATTATCAGCGGGATAAATGCTGTGTTTAAATGTTGGGGAATGAAATGCCAACCAACCAACATTAACGAAAGCGCTGCAAAGTTAATAAAATGATAATAATATGCAGCCTTTCCGAACTTTTTTACGGCAAACAAAATAACAGCCGCTAAGTCAAAAGGTTGTAACCAGATGATATTCCAGTTCGGCCAAACGCATGGATGAGTCGAAACGAAGCACAGGAAAAACAGTACGCATCCCGCTATGCCGGCTATGAAAAACAAGAGGCAATCGATAATCCTGAAATAGGTTTTACGGCGCTGTTCGATGAACGTGAAAACCAATATGATCCCCAGAAAAAGCCCACTGCAAACCAACGGCGTGAAGAGGTCTGTTTCCGGTCTTGCCTCATCGTCAAGCCCGCTTATTAATGTTTGGGTTGAACTTACCAGTTTCTTCCGGGAACCGTCCGCATGGAGAAGGGTTGCCGTGTCGAACGCCTCTTTCAGGTAGGGTGGGAGGAACATCATTTCGTGAAAAGTGGCAACCCGGTCGGTCGGGCTGCCCAATGCCAGGTCGCACCCGAACGTAAGCCAAGGTTTGCTACGCGTACAAAAATTAATAAGCTCACGAAACGTCTCTTGCTTGAACGGCGGGTTGTAGTTGATTTTCCCGCCTACCGACTTTTCGATAATGGCGGCGGGGCGTGTCGCGCAGTTGTCGAAGAAGAAATTATAGCGGTACACGCGGTTTTCTGGTCGGTTATTGAGCAACAGGGCTTCCCATATCCGGGCTTTTCCGGCAGAGTCGATATTCAGAATTTGCTCGGTGACTTTGCTCTCCCGCATTTCATATTCAACCAGGAAGTCGCGCGCGTATTGCACGCCTAACCTGTAATCGGTTTCTCCTTTGGCAAACCGGTAGATGAAATTGGGCTTTGAGAAGTCGAATATCCCGTAGTTGAAGACGACATCGAGCGCTTGCGACGGGTCTTTTATCCGTAAGGCGGAATGTCCGTAGACGGTATATACCTCGTCTTCCGACGGCGAAACGGTCAATAGGCTGATTTCGGCGTCGGGACCGAGCGACGTGTGTTGCGCCTGAAGCCAGACGGACGTAAAGAGTAGAAAAAGCAAGACTATATTTTTTCTCATAAATCGGAAGTTGTTAATCGTTTTCTGCCAGTAGATAGGTCACGTGCGTGCTGCTTCCGATGCGGCACAAGAGCCCTTCTTCGATATATTTTTTCAGGTCCGCAGTCGCCTGGTAGCGGGAGCAGGCGTTCAATTTGGCATACATGATCGTCGTGATGCTTTCATGGCCGTGCAGATAGTCCAGCATTCTCGCTCTGCGCTCCTCCGGCGTGTAGCTGGCAGCCGTTTGGACCTTTTCCAACTGGACGGATTTCAATTCGTTCTTCAGCTTTTCCGAACAACGGAAGTTTACATTGTCGAGTTTTACGACCGATCTGCCATCCGGCAATTTCAGCGTGCGCAAGGATGGCGAGAAGTGCCCCAAGCCTTCCAGCTCGACGTTGTCGCCATATTTGAGCGAATGCCCGATTACCCAGACGAAAGAATCGAGCACGGCTTTGACGTCGGCCGATGAGATAGAACCCCGTTCGCAGACTAAGGCACAGATATCGTCCATTTTCTGTGTACTACGCGCGATTGCCCGTGCATGTGTTTGTTGTTGTCCTTTCCTGCCGTTCGGCTGCGGAGTTTTGTGTACGCTGAATTTGATTGCCATTGTATCTGTTTTTGTTTTTCCTGCCTATCCGACCGCCTGCCGATAATCATCGGCAGACCTGCCGACAACTGTCGGCAAACTTGTCGACAATTATCGGCAGGCTTGCTGACAATTGTCGACAGGCAGATCGCAGGGCTACAAATATACGACAGATCAGAGGAAAATGTTCGGGAAATGAGGATTATTTTAAAAAGGGCGGATAGTTTGTGGATGTCTTTGTACTTGTTTCCGAAAGTTTCCTACGTTAAAAGGTGAGGTATGTTCAAAAAGGAGAAATGGGAGAATGGAAAAAATAATATTTCTTCTTGATCGGAGTTCTTGATAAAAAGTGAGGAATGAATATGAAATATTTATGTTTGTTATTGGTAACGGTCGTTTGGAATATTGCCGGGGGAGAGGCACAAACCTTTTTGACAGATACGATCGGAGTTCGGATGGATAGCACTGTCCTGACAGGAGAATGCATGGACTTCCCTTGTTGGATACAGTCAGTGAGTGCTGATTCTACCGGAACGTTCTTGTTGGTACAGGGGCGTGATTTGAATAAAAAAGAGACTTCCGTGAAAAATACCGGAGATATATGGATGATTTCCCTATCTGATAAAAAGGTCTTGTGGCAACGACCGATCAATTATTTTGCACAGGAGGCCAAACTCACCGATCAGGGAGTTTCTTTTGTTTCGAAAGATAAATGCTTTTTGCTTGATTTACGGACGGGGGCGGAAATATGGGCCGGTAAGAAAATGGTTCCTTATTCGCTGAATACGGCGGATAATCGGTTGCTGGCTTATAAGGGCAGTGTTATGGATGGAGTCTCCAAACAATTGCAGGGATATGATTTGCTTACCGGTAATATGTTGTGGAAGCGGGAAATCAGTCATCGGTACGGTTGGAATGAAAGTTTTATGCTGGACGATTCGACGAGGCTGATTGTTTCTGACGGACTTCATACCGTAAACTTGTCTGATGGTTCCGGTCATAGTTTCCCGATGAAAACCGGTGTCGATGATTACCGGTCTGCTGCGGCAGTAGGTGCTTTAGGGCTTGTTGCCGGTGCTTTGACCGGAGTCGGTTTCTTTCCTTATGGTAATAATGTGGTGGTGGATCTTGTTTCCAATGTTTTGCCGGACGATTCGCTGTTGTATGTCGCCAATCGGGAACAATTGCTTTGTCTGGATCGTCAGTTGGATATGAAATGGGGATATCCGATACCGGAAAATACGGGTTCCAATTCGACGCTCTTTTTTTATGATGGTCGTTTGTATATGGTGAATCATGGGTTCGGCTATCGGGATAACTTCAGGAATCATACCTATTCGTATGCAAAGAATAAGCTACGGGCCAAGATAGGCCGGCCTTTTATTGCCGGTTTTGAAAAGGAGTCTGGTAAAAATACGAACTTCTGTTATTTGTCTGAGAAGAAGGAGATGCTCGAAGATTTCTGGGTGGACAGGGAAAAAGGGTGTATGGTTGCGTTGTTTGAAGATCGGATGATGGTTGCGCCGCTCGGTTCTGATTCTGTTAAGGTACATTCATGGAATGTCGAAGCGTTCGGTAAGATAATCGGGCTGTTGAAACGCCCTTTCTATCTGGAAGACAAAAGTAACTCCGTTTTTAAAAAGTATAATGAAGCAGTGGGCGAACCTGCCTACTTTATTTATACGGATCAAGGAAAGGTCTTTGATGTTGACTTGTCCTTGAATGTCTTGCAATCATTCCCTTTTTCCGAAGTCGGATTTTACGAATTGCTGAAAGACGGATCTTCGATCGTGGATTATAAGAAAAATGTTTTATTGCTGAATCCCGAAGGAATCAAGACAGCCGTATTGCGTGTTTCTTCCGATCGGTTTTCTATCGGGAGAAAAATCTATGCTTTCGCTCTTGACCGGAAACGGATTGTTGAGATTTCGGGGATAGAATAGGTCACTTCCGGAAGGTTATTCCACCATCCATTTCTCAATGTTCCGTTTTTGGGAGCTGAAGTTTATACCGATCTTAAACAGTTTGCGGCTGTCTGTTTCGAAAGGCAGTGTATACTGTTTGTCATGGATCTGTTGCAGAGCTTCTTCGGCGGTTCCGTTGAGTTTGAATTCCATGATATAAATGAATTTGTCGGTCTGCAACACGAGGTCGACACGTCCTTCACTGGTGTGATATTCAGCTTTTACGTAGAAACCGACCAGTTTGAAAACGATGAAAAGAACGTTTTGGTAATGCAGTTCCAGATCCCGGATCAGTTCATAAGGCGTATCGGAAAAGAAACTTTGCAGGCGGCGGAAGAAAGAATCATAGTCACCGGAACGTACTTCTCGGACAAATTTTTGAATTTCGAATGGAGATTCGATTGCGTTTATATGTGCATAAAATGGCAATAAAAAGCGAATGAAGCCTTCTTCCACCTCTTGATTAGGGAAACCCAAGCGGAACATACCGAATTCTTGGTCATACCCTTTGATTGTCAGATATCCGCTTTGGTAAATAACCGGAATCGGGTTGGTAGAGGCTGAATCGATGCTGTTCAGAATATCGGCACTTGTTTCTTCATGTGCCATTCGTTCCAGATCGTAATGGTGTTGTTTCAGGAGCGTGACCAAATAAGTCGGGGTTCCCGTCTCAAACCAATAACTGTTGAACTCTTTATATTTGAAAGCATTGAGGAGGCTGAACGGGTTGTATATGCCGACTGTGTTGTGGGTAAAGTGATAACCATCGTAATAGGTCTTCAATTTGTCGCAAAGTTCCTCGTACGTCATTTCTTGTGCATCTGCAAACTCGTGGAGTTCTTCTTCCAGATTGTCATGAAGTTCCTGTTCGCTTATCCCGCATAGTCCCACATATTCTTTCCGCATGGAAATGTCGTCCAGGTTGTTCAGGTCACTGAAGACACTGACTTTGCCGAATTTGGTTACACCGGTCAGCATTCCGAATTTGATACAACCGTCTTTGCTTTTTAAGGCACCATAAAAGGCTTTCAGCGTTTCACGGAAATTCTTTTGCAGTTCCTCGTTTCCGATTGCCTGCAACATGGGTTTGTCATATTCGTCAACCAGAATCACGACCCGTTGTCCTTCTTTCCGGCAAGCCCGCTCGATGATGCCTTCGAAACGCATGGCCAAGGATTTCTCGGCTGGAGACGCTCCGTAGAGGCATTCCCATTCATATAAGATACCGTTGAGCTTGTCTTCCAGACTTTCCGGAGTGTCGTATTTCTGGGTGTTCAGGTCGATATGAAGGATCGGGTATTTGATCCAGTCTTTTTCTAATGTTTCCATCGCCAACCCTGCGAAAAGTTCCTTTTTCCCCTGGAAATAGGCTTCGAGTGTCGAGATTAGCAAACTTTTTCCGAAACGGCGCGGACGGCTCAGGAAATAGTAGCTGCCGGTCTTGACCAGTTGGTAAATCCAAGGCGTTTTATCCACATAGAAATAACCGTCTTTACGAATCTTTTCAAAATTCTGTATGCCAATAGGATAGATTTTGTTGCTCATATCGGGTCGCTTTTGAATATTTCCTTACAAAGATACTCGTTTTTTCATATTCAACTCTTCTTTTTTGTACTTTATGCCTTCGATATGTCTGTAATCTCATCATTTTTGTTTTTCTTTGCGGAAAAATTCAGACACGTGAATCTTATTATAGAACAAGGAAACACATCATCGAAGGTTGCCGTATACGATAGGAGGCAGATGGAGGTCTCTTTTGTATTTAAGAAATTCGATGTGGAAGTCGTCTCTTCTATCTTTAAGAAATATCCGTTGACGAAAGGGATATTCTCGACGGTGATAGATCGGGATGACGAACTGGTTGCATATCTGAAAAGCAATCTTCGGGATTTTGTGTTGTTGGACGAAACGGTGTCTCTTCCGATTCAGGTGCGGTATAAAACGCCTGAGACGTTGGGTCGAGACCGGTTGGCTGCCGCTGTCGGGGCTAATTATCTGCAACCCGGAAAGGATTTGCTGGTGATTGACGCCGGAACAGCTATTACATACGAATTGATTGATGCTTCCGGTTCTTATTTAGGAGGGAATATTTCGCCTGGAATGACAACCCGGTTCAGAGCATTGAATCAGTTTACGAAGAAATTGCCTCTTGTGGTCGAACAAGAGGAGGTACCGTTGGTCGGAACCGATACGGAAACTGCTATCCGGGCCGGAGTCGTGAATGGTATCGTGTGCGAGATGGATGGATATATTGAAAAGCTTCGGCTAAAATATCCTAATCTTTTTGTTTTTTTAACAGGTGGTCATTCGTTTTATTTTGAAAGACGGCTAAAAAACTCCATCTTTGCAGATATTAATTTAGTGTTGACAGGATTAAACAGAATCTTAGAGTATAATGTTGAAGATTAATAAGGTATTACTAACAAGCGTTCTTATATTCATGCTGCTGCCTTTGATGGCGCAAAACAATACAAACTCGCCTTATACCCGTTTCGGATATGGAGATTTGGGAGAACGTTCGTTTGGTGCAGGTCGAGCGATGGGCGGTGTCGGTTACGGATTACGTTCGCCGAAACAGATAAATCCGATGAACCCGGCTTCATACAGTTGTATGGACTCCCTGACATTTCTCTTTGATTTTGGTGTAGCTGGCCAATTGTCTTGGTTTGATGATGGAAATGTCCGTCAGCATGACATTAACGGGAATCTGGAATATATAGCCATGCAATTCCCGATTCATCGTCGGGTTGCTTTGAGTTTCGGATTGTTGCCCTATTCTTATGTCGGTTATAAATTTGGCGCTTTGCGTACCGAGCAAGGGGTTACATTTACGGAAACCTATAATGGTTCAGGCGGGTTGAGCGATTTATATGGAGGTATTTCCATTGATCTTTGGAAAAAACGCTTGGCTGTGGGTGCCAATTTCGGTTTCTTGTTCGGCAATATCGAACATTCGCAATTGGTAAATATGTCCTCGGAAGGAGGAAGTGCTTATAATACTTCGCGCAATCAAGAGTTGCGGGTACGGGATCTGGTCATGGATTTCGGTGTACAGTATACGCATCCGTTCAGCAAGACGGAAAGTATTACATTGGGGTTGGTGTTTTCACCTAAAAAGAACCTGAATGCCGATTCCTATAATTATACGGAAACCTTGAGTAATAGTGGTTACAGGGATGAGGTCATCTCTTCTGATACCATAACGGATAAGGAATTCGGGCTTCCGAATAAGTATGGAGTGGGCCTTTCGTATGTGAAACAAAATAAATTGACATTGGCAGCCGATTTTTCTTATGAAGATTGGGGAAAAATGCTTTACTTTGGGGAGAAAGGCCATTTCAGGAACCGTTACCGGATAGCTGTAGGTGGCGAGTATATACCGGATTATATGCGTAAATCCTATTTTCGCCGGATGCACTATCGTGTAGGTGTCCACTACGGTAATTCGTATCTTCGGATGAACCGTACGGAAGCCAATCCTTCCGGAGATGGTTATAACGAGGTTGGAGCAAGTGTCGGTCTTGGATTGCCGTTGATTGACAATCGTTCGCTGATCAACATCTCGTTTGAGTATATGAAAAAGAAACCGGAAGTGAAGATGAATATGATTGATGAACAATATTTCCGTTTTACCGTGAACTATACATTCAATGAATTGTGGTTCTTTAAGCGGAAAATGGATTGATTAAATCGTTAACTTTAATAGACATAAATATGAAGATCAAAGTATTATTGTTAGCTCTCGGATGCTCGATGATGTCATTCGGAGCTTATGCACAAAAAGGTGTGGATACTGGTACTCCGTTCGGTTCTGGTGAAGACAGTGTACGTTGCATTACCAATATCAGCTTGTTTGTCCCTTATGCTAAGGCAGGGAATTTCAAGGATGCTTATGAGTTCTGGCATCAGGCTTATACGGAATGCCCGGGTGCTCATAAAGACATCTACTTGTATGGTGTGAGAATCATGGACTGGAAAATCAACACAGAGAAAGATCCTGCCAAAAAGGCGGCTCTTATCGATGATTTGATGAAAGTTTATGATACGCGTGTGAAGTATTTCGGTAATGACCGGAAGTATGGTAAGGATTGGATTGTCGCTCGCAAGGCAGCTGATTATGTTCGTCTGAAAGGGGATGATGCAGATCCGAAAGTGTATTATGCTTGGTTGGGCGAGGTAATCAATGAGTTCGGTGAAAATACCGAAGCGATGGGGATTTCCTTGTATATGATGGCTTCTCACCGTCAACTGTTGGCTGATCCCAATTTCAAAGGGACGTATCTGGAAGACTATTTGAAGTGTTCTAAGATCATTGCAACTCAGTTGGCAGCAGCTCAAGCTGCAAATAACGAGAAAGAAGTCAAGAACTTGACTACTTATAAATCAGCTATCGACGGAGGTTTTGCCGGAAGTGGTGCTGCTGATTGTGAAACATTGCAGAATATGTATGCTTCTAAAGTAGAAGCTGCTAAGGACGATCTGAATGCCTTGAAAGAAATCGTCTCTTTGTTGAGACGTGTGCGTTGCCAGGAAATCGAAGCTTTCTATGCAGCTGCCGCTTATGCCTACAAGTTGGAACCGAGTGCGGATGCCGCTTTGGGTATTGCCAAACAGGCGGTAAAAGCGAAAGATTATGATAAGGCTATCCAGTATTTTGAGGAAGCTGCCAATATGGAAACGGATGCTGTTTCAAAGGCTGAAGATTATTATCTGATCGGCGTATTGTTGTTCGAACAGAACAATCTGTCAAAAGCAAGACAATATTGCCAGAAAGCGATCGAAACGAATCCGGACTACGGTTCGCCGTATATCCTGATCGGAAATATGTATGCTAAATCTGCAAAATCGATCTATCCGAACGATGCTGTTTTGGCAAAAGTTGTTTACTATGCAGCTATTGATAAGTTTGAAAAAGCAAGACAGGTCGATCAGAATGTAGCAGAAGACGCTGGCAAATTGGTTGGTACTTATCGTGCTCACCTTCCTTCAACAGAAGAAGTTTTCATGCATCCGGATCTGGAAAAGGGGAAAGTTTTTAGAATCGGAGGCTGGATTGGTGAGACTGTTACAATCAGATAATCATGATCAAGAACCGTTTTCTTTGTAAAACGAACGAACAAGGCATAACAACTATCTTAGTGGTAGTTGTTATGCTTCTTTTATTTACAGCCTCTTGCGGCGGAGATAAAAAGGAGGTCGTGGAGGTCGCTTTTGACCCGGAGACCACCTATACGTTGAGAACGACTGATTATACGACTCAGTTTTCAGATTCGGGAATTACGCGTTATCGGGCTTCTGCCAAAGAATTTCTGAAGTTCGATAAGGCGAAAGAGCCGTTCTCCTATTTCCCTGAAGGCATTTATGTGGAAAAGTTCGATACCTTGTTCCATATAGAAGCAAGTCTTCAAGCGGATACGGCTTATAACTATGAAAAGAAAGGATTATGGAAACTGATAGGCAATGTGAAGGTGGAGAATCTGGAGGGAAAAAAGTTTGAAACTTCTTTGCTTTTTTGGGACCAGAAAGCGGAAAAAGTCTATTCTGACAAATACATCCGGATACAGGAGGATGATAAGATCATAACGGGTATCGGATTTGAATCGAATCAGAATATGACTCAATATAAGATATTCAACTCTCAGGGAGTATTCCCTGTAAGCGAATCGGCAGTTGCTGATTCTACCCAGACTACAGCACCGGCAGATTCCGCACCTGTAGTTGTCAACCCGGTTCCGGCGGTTGTTCCGCGGCAGGAACCGGCACAAATGGAAAGACCGGCTCCGCGGCAAGGTTTGGTGCCGGCCGAGATGGATAGGACGAAATAATGAGTGCACTTACATACATATTAATATCATTGGCATTTTCTGCATTCTTTTCAGGAATGGAGATCGCTTTTATTTCTTCCAATAAGTTGCGTTTTGAGCTTGACAAGAAGGAAAAAAGCTTGACGAGTAAGATTTTGGAGATATTTTACCGGAATCCGAATCAGTTTATATCTACGATGTTGGTTGGAAACAACATTGCGTTGGTCGTTTACGGGTTGCAGATGGCGATTGTCCTGGAACCGTTTATTGCGCGTGTGGTCAATAACGAGGCGTTGATTGTTTTGATTCAGTCTGTTATTTCGACGATCCTGATATTATTTACCGGGGAGTTTATTCCGAAGACTGTTTTCAAGCTGAATCCGAACTTTTCGCTTACTTTGTTTTCTGTGCCTTTGTTGGTCATATATATAGTACTGTATCCGATTTCTAAATTTTCCTCCTTGCTCTCTTTCCTGATTTTGAAAGTTGCAGGTGTAAAGAATGTGACCGGTTCGACGCAACGGGCGTTGGGAAAGGTCGACCTTGACTATTTTATCCAACAGAGCATTGAAGATGCGCCGCAAAATTCGGATATGGATACGGAGGTGAAGATCTTTCAGAATGCACTCGATTTCTCGAATGTGCGTTTGCGTGATTGTATTGTGCCGCGTACGGAAATCGTGGCGTGCGACAAGACGGCCACGCTTGAGGATTTGCGTTCCCGTTTTATAGAGACCGGGCTTTCCAAAATATTGGTATATAATGAAAACATAGATGATATTGTCGGATATATCCATTCTTCGGAAATGTTTAAGAATCCGGAAGACTGGACAAAGAGCATCCGGAGCGTTTCGATCGTCCCTGAAACGATGGCTGCCAATAAATTGATGAAAGTCCTGATGCAGGATAAGAAAAGTATGGCTGTCGTGGTGGATGAGTTCGGAGGAACTTCCGGAATCGTAACCTTGGAAGACTTGGTGGAAGAGATATTCGGAGAGATTGAAGACGAACACGATGTCAAGTCGTATGTCGCCAAGAAGGTCGGAGAAGATGAATATCTGTTGTCCGGCCGTATAGAGATCGATACGCTGAACGAAAAGTTTGACCTGGAACTGCCGGAGTCGGATGATTATGTGACGATTGCCGGCTTCATTTTGCACTTCTATCAGAAATTCCCGAAGTTAAACGAAGAGGTTGTAATCGATAAGTATTCTTTTAAAATCATAAAAGTGACCGCTACGAAAATCGAGTTAGTTCGTATGAAAGTAGTTGGTTGATTAAAAAAAGGGCATAAAAAGATGCAGTAATCTCTTTTTTTCGTATCTTCGTGCCCTTAAAAAGTAGAATAATAAACTTTAAAATAGATAAAGATAAATGGCTACGCTGGAAAAAATCAGAAGCAAAGCAGGACTGCTGGTACTCGTTGTAGGGGTGGCATTGTTCGCTTTTATCATCGGTGACTTTTTGAACTCCGGTTCTACCTATTTCAGACAATCGCAGGAAAATGTTGCGAAAGTAGACGGAGAAGTTATTAAAATCCAAGAATTTCAGGATCGTGTAGACGAAATGACTGAGATGTACAAAATGCAGACCGGTTCCGCCAGTCTGCCCGAAGAATACCAGACTCAAATCCGCCAGTCTGTATTCGACGGTATGGTACAGGACATTGTTCTGAACGAAGCAACTTCCGCATTGGGCATGGGAGTCGGTCCGGAAGAACTGTTCGATATGGTTCAGGGTGAAAACATTTCTCCGATGATCCAACAGATGCAGATGTTTGTGAATCCGCAGACGGGTGCATTTGACAAAACGGCATTGTTGAACTTCTTAAAGACGATCGACGACGATAATATCGCCAGCTACCCTGCCGATCAGCAGGCGCAGTTGTTGCAGGCTCGTCAGTTCTGGATGTTCTGGGAAAAGAATATCAAACGTCAGCGTCTGGAACAGAAATATACGACTTTGTTAAGCAAGGCGGTTTCTGCCAACAAATTGGATGCCAAAGACGCTTTCGACGGCTCGGCTGTAAGTTCAGACATTGTTTATGCCATGCAGTCGTACGCTTCCATTCCTGATTCAACGATACAGGTAAGCAAGAGCGATATCGAAAAACTGTACAATCAGCGTAAGGAGTTGTTCAAGCAGAAAGAAGGAAAGGTAATCAAGTATATCGCTGTAGACATTCGTCCGAGCAAAGAGGATTACGACAAGGCAAGTGCGGAAATCGAATCTTTGAAGAGCGAGTTGGCCGCTTCTGAAAAGGTGGCTGATTTGGTAACGGAAAATTCTGAAATACCTTATCTGGATGCTTTCTTCACGGAAAATGCTTTGGATTCTGAAATGAAGCAATTCGTAAAGACGGCAAATGTTGGTGACGTTTACGGTCCTGTCTTTGAAAACGACAAATACAGACTGTTCAAGTTGGTCGACAAAACCGTTGCTCCCGACTCTGTCAAGGTCAGCCACATCATGTTGGCAAATACAGGGGATGAAGCGGCTGTCAAGGCAAAAGCCGACAGTTTGTTGGAAGTGTTGAAGAAAGGGGGTGACTTTGCTGCGTTGGCAAAGGAATATTCGGCTGACCAGGCTGCAGAAAAAGGTGGTGAACTGGGTTGGTTTACTGAAGCGACTGCCTTGAGAGGTGTAAATGAGGATTTCAAAAAAGCGGTTTTCTCGACTTCGGTCAATGATTATTCGATTGTGAAGTCTTTGTATGGTACACACATCATCAAGATTACCGAAAAGACTGCCAATGTCGACAAGTATAAAGTGGCTGATATCGATATGACCGTATCTCCGAGTACGAAAACGTATGGTAATATCTACAACGAATTGAACCAGTTTATCTCTAAGAACCAGAATGTGGATAAACTGGACGAAGCCGCCAAAGAAGCCGGTTATAACCTGTTGTCTAATGTGACGGTAACGGCTAACGACCAGTTGTTGGGGTCGATCAAGAATTCCCGTCCGGTTATCCGTTGGGCGTTCCAGAACGGCAAAGGCGATATCTCTGAAATCTTTGAATGTGACGATAAGTTTGTGATTGCTGCTGTTCAGGGAACCTTGCCGGAAGGCTACCGTTCTTTGGAATCGGTTACTCCGATGTTGAAATCAGAGTTGATCGCCCAGAAGAAAGGGGAGAAGATCGCACAGGATTTGTCTGCCAAGAATTTGAGCTCTGTCGATGCGTATGCCCAGGCAATGAACGCTTCTGCCGATTCTGTTAAGTTTGTCAGCTTTGCCACTCGCCGTATCGCAGGTATCGGGGTTGAACCGAAGTTGAACGCAATGGTTTCTCTGGCCCAGAAAGATCAGTTGAGTGCTCCGGTTACCGGTAACAACGGTGTATATGTATTTAAGGTATACGAACAGAACAAAGATGCTAAGGACTATGACGAAGTTGCTGAAACCAAGGCTTTGGATGCTTCTAACGCTTACCGTTTCGGTTTCCAGGCTATTCAGTCATTGGTTAATAATGCTGATGTAGAAGATAACCGCATCCGCTTTTATTAAAAGAGATCTTATCTTGGCAGGAACCTGCCGGCCCATCATAGGAAACCGCCAATCGTAGTCGATTGGCGGTTTTTTTATATCTTTGCGCGTGAGAAACAGAAGAAGGATCATGAGTGAAAAACGACGTTTATTGGGAATGACTTTGGACGAACTGAAAGGTGTCGCCTCTGAAGTCGGGCTTCCGGGTTATGCGGCCAAGCAAATGGCTGACTGGCTGTATAAAAAGAAAGTGACATCTATTGCTGCCATGACGAATCTTGCTTCGGCGAAGCGTACCTTGTTGGAAGAACACTTCGAGGTGGGAGCTGTTCCTCCTTCCGATTGGATGAAGTCGGTGGATGGGACGATCAAGTATTTGTATGCTGCCGGTCCCGGTAATTTTGTCGAATCCGTGTATATCCCGACGGAAGACCGGGCGACTTTGTGCGTCTCCTCTCAGGTCGGATGTAAAATGAACTGCCTTTTCTGTATGACCGGCAAGCAAGGATTTACTAAAAATCTATCGGCCAACGAGATCCTGAACCAGATACAATCCTTGCCGGAAACGGAACAATTGACCAATATCGTCTTTATGGGTATGGGAGAACCGCTGGACAATGTGGATGAACTTTTCAAAGTATTGGAAATCCTGACGGCCCCTTACGGATATGCCTGGAGTCCGAAGCGGATAACCGTTTCGACGATCGGGGTCGCCAAAGGGTTGAAACGCTTTCTTGAAGAGAGTGAGTGCCATTTGGCTGTCAGCCTGCATTCGCCCTATCCGGCCGAACGCTTGTCTTTGATGCCGGTTGAAAAAGCCTTTCCCGCACGTGACGTTATTGAGACGATCAAGCAATATGATTTTACCCACCAGCGCCGGGTTTCGTTTGAATACATCGTATTTAAAAATTTGAACGACGATCTTAAACATGCGAAAGCGTTGGCTGGTTTATTGAACAGGATTCCTTGCCGGGTTAACCTGATCCGTTTTCATGCAATCCCCCATGTGCCGTTGGAAACATCGGACTTGGCAAGAATGGAGGCGTTTCGGGATACGTTGAATGCGGCCGGTATTGTCTGTACGATCCGGGCATCGCGGGGAGAGGACATATTTGCCGCATGCGGAATGCTTTCTACGGCGAAGAAACAACAAAAAGAATAGAAGCGGTGTCTTTTTGAGGGAAAAGAAACTATATTTGTGTCATAAAAAAACGAAACGGATATGAAAACATATTCTTTATTGATCAGCCTTTTGATGCTTCTTGGTGTGATGGGAGCATGTAGTTCGGGTCCGGTGGTACGAAATGCAACCGGTTTCGCCTATGAAATTGTCGTGACAATGGATAAAGCTGGTTGGGATGCCCCTGCCGGAAAGGCGATCAAAGCCGAGCTGGTTTCCGATATTCCGGGACTGCCACAGGCTGAGCCTGCCTTTAAGGTCACTTATGCGACACCGGAACACTTTAACGGCCTGTTGACTTATGTACGCAATATCTTGATTGTGAAGATAGACAACTCCCAGTACACGAAAGTTTCGCTGAACTACGAGAACAACCGCTGGGCAAAAGGCCAGGTGGTGATGATGTTGACGGCTCCCGACGGCAATGCCATTCTTGAATATCTGGAGGCGCATCCGCGAAGCCTCGTCGAGTTCTTTACCAAATGCGAAAGAAACCGTACAATCAACCAGTTGGAGAAAGAACACAGCCCGGTGGTTTTTGAACATGTCAAGAATCGCTTCGACGTGCAGCTGTATGCTCCGGGAAATATGACTTATTACCGGGATACGACCGGCTTTTTCTGGGCTTCCAATAATGCCAACACCGGACGTTCGGATATCGTTGTCTATGATTTCCCCTACAAGGATGCGGATACGTTTACGGGCGACTATCTGATTGCCAAGCGCGATTCGGTCATGAAGGCGAATATGCCGGGTGCGTTTCCCGGTTCCTATATGGCGACGGATCCCGTTTGGGTGACCTATACCCCGACAACGGTCAATGGCAAGTATTGCGGTGTGCTGCGCGGTTTGTGGCAAATGAAAGGCGACATGATGGGCGGGCCGTTTGTCAGCCATGCCCGCCTGGACGAAAAGAACAACCGGGTTGTGGTGGTCGAGGGTTTCGTATTTGCCCCGGAGACGGATAAGCGTAATTTTATCCGCCGTGTCGAATCAGCCCTGTATACCTTGCGGTTGCCCGGTGAGTTTGAAGAAGAGTAAAAATAGTTATGATTTATGATTTGTGATTTATGATTTATAGTTGCGACGGAATAAATCATAAATTATAAATCATAAATTATAAATCATAAATTATAAATCATAAATTATGGGTCTGATTTATAAATCAAAATAGAATGGAAGAACGATTGATTAAGGTGGGCATTACCCACGGAGACATAAACGGTATCGGTTATGAGGTGATCCTGAAAACGTTGTCGGATGCCCGTATTGCCGAACTCTGTACGCCGGTCATCTACGGATCGTCGAAGATTGCCGCTTATCACCGGAAAGCATTGGAATTGCCGGCTGTGAATTTGAGTATCATCGCGCAGGCCGAAGATGCTGGAGCAAACCGGGTGAACATGATCAACTGTGTGGATGATGAAACAAAGGTGGAGTTGTGTCAGTCGACAACGGCTGCCGGTGCAGCCGCCTATCAAGCTTTAGAGGCTGCCGTTGCCGATTTGAAGCGCGGGGCTGTGGATGTATTGGTAACGGCTCCGATCAATAAACACAATATACAGAACGAACAATTCCATTTCCCCGGCCATACGGAGTATTTGGAAGAATGTTTTGGCGGGCAGGGCAAAAAGGCTTTGATGATTCTGATGAAAGACAACCTGCGTGTCGCATTGGTGACAGGACATGTCCCCTTGGCACAAGTCGCATCGAAGATCACCCTTGAAGATATCGTGTCCAAATTGCGTATCTTCAACCACTCGCTCAAACAGGATTTCGGAATCGTGCGTCCCCGTATCGCCGTCCTTTCGTTGAACCCGCACGCCGGCGATTCCGGATTGTTGGGCAAGGAGGAGGAAGAAATCATTGTCCCGGCTATCCGGGAAGCGGAAAAGAAAGGGGTGATGGCTTTCGGTCCCTATGCCGCCGATGGTTTCTTCGGTTCGCAGATGTATGAGAAGTTCGACGGTGTACTGGCGATGTATCACGATCAGGGTCTGGCCCCGTTCAAGACGTTGGCAATGGAGGACGGAATCAATTATACGGCTGGCCTGTCAGTCGTACGGACTTCCCCGGCTCATGGTACGGCATACGATATCGCCGGCCAGAATGTAGCTTCTGAAGAATCTTTCCGTCAGGCCTTGTATGCCGCCCTGGATATCTATCGGAACCGTACCCGTTATCGGGAAGCAACCGCCAACCCTTTACGTAAGCAATATTTCGATAAGGGAGGCGATAATGAAAAGCTTGACTTGACAAAAGAGGAAGACGAATAACCGGCTTTCGCTCCCCTTTTTTAATGGAAACAATTGCTATTTCCTTTCATTGTTTTTTTGATAGGAAAAGTTTGTGTAAGTTTGCGGTTTCAAAAGGATATTAAGTATTATGTTTAAAGATAAAACGATTGTATATACGTCTGGAACGTTCGATATGTTCCATTATAACCATCTTCGGATGATAAACTACGCCCGTAGCCTTGCGGACATTTTGATCGTGGGGGTAAGTACGGATGAGTTGGTTTCTTCTTATAAGGCGAAACCGATCATTCCTTTTTCGGAACGGCTGCAAATTATCGAAGCATTGAAAACGCCCGATATTGTCATTCCGCAACATACCTTGGACCATACGGAAATCGTCAAGAAACTGAATATCGACGCCTTTGTTGTGGGTGATGACTGGTACGGCAAGTATGACTACCTGAAGGACCTGGGTGTCCAGGTATTCTATTTTCCATACGGGACAGGCGTTTCCTCTTCCAACCTGAAGAAGACGATCCATGATTCATACGAAGCGAATTTAAAGTCGCAACGGCAATCCAAACCTGAGTCCGTTAAGGGATTCGGTGAAAAAGAATGAGTGTGATGGCGGGCAAACAAGTTTTGATTACCGGAGGAACGAAAGGAATCGGCAAGGCGGTGGCAGGATGTTTGGCAAAAGCCGGCTACAATCTGGTCCTGACGTACGCCTCCGATCGGGAAGAGGCACTTCGGGCAGCGGCCGGTTTCAGGCAGCAATACGCTGTGGAAGCTTGTACGCTCCAGGCGGATATCTCTGACCGGGGTTCCATTGAGAAGATCGGATCTTTTTTGGAGGGACACGCCTTGCGTTTGGATGCGGTGGTTTTTAATGCCGGCCTGACTTGCCGCGATCCGTTTGAGGAGTTGGATATGGCCGAGTGGGAGCGGGTGTTTTTTGCCAATGTGCATTTCCCCGTCTTCCTGTTGCAGCGCATTGTCGGTTTGATCAACAAGGAAGGCAGTGTTGTCTTTACCGGTTCTTTGATGGGCATACAGCCCCATTCGGTTTCGCTAGTATACGGGGTGACGAAGAGCGCCGTCCATGCTTTGGTGAAGAATCTGGTGAAGTTCCTGGTTCCCTACGAGTTGCGTGTGAATGCCGTGGCTCCCGGCTTTGTGGATACCGAATGGCAGAAGACGAAGCCGGCCGAAATACGCCGTAACATCGAGAACAAGGTTTCGTTGGGGCGTTTCTGTGATCCGGAAGAATTGGCAGAGGTTTATAAGATGTTAGTAGAAAATAGTTATTTTAATGGCGAAGTGATCGTTGTCGATGGCGGTTATTCGTATAAATAGAAGATAGATGAGCGACTTGGATAAAGAGTACGAGGCTTCATTGAAGTCGATAGAAACAGAAAATAAGGTTGACCGGATTTTTTATCGTCCTATCGGTTTCCGTATTGCCCGTATGTTGAAGGGTACTGGTATTACGCCTAATATGGTGACTGTTGTGTCTATTTTTGTCGGGGCGGCAGTCGGTTTCTTTTTTTATCATGAAGATTTGATTTATAGTATTTGCGGGATCTTGTTGCTGGTGTGCGCGAATATCCTGGACTGTGTGGATGGGCAGTTGGCTCGCCTGACGGGTATCAAGTCGGCGATCGGACGCATTCTGGATGGTTTTGCCGGGGATATTTGGTTCGCCTGCATCTATGTCGCTTTCGCGCTTCGCCTGTCTCACGATTACGGGACGTACTGGTTCTTCGCCTTGGCGGTCCTTTCCGGTTTGTCGCATTTGGTGCAGGCGAATATCACGGACTACTACAAGACGCTTCATCTGTATTTCATCAGCAAGGACAAAGGGGCGGAGTTCCAGTCGTTGGAACAGGTCCGTGCCCGTCATAAGGAGATGAAGTTCGGCATCAACAAATTTTTCTATTTCCTCTATCGCGGCTATACGCTTTTGCAGGTGAAGGCCACTCCTTCTTTGCAAGGGATGTTGCGTAGCCTGCATGAACGGTATGGAGATGATATTCCTGAGGATATCCGCATCCGTTTCCGTAAGCAGAGCAAGGAATTGATGCGCTTGATCGACTTGTTGACGTTTAACGGACGCACGATCGTGATGTTTATCGTCGTTCTGGTCGGTGAGGTCTGGGTTTATTTTTTATATGAGATCCTTGTGTTGAACACCGTTCTCTTGTTTGCCATGCGGAAGCACGAAAAGATGTGTGCGACATTCTATAAATAAGCATCTATGAAAGAGAGCGTAGTAGACATACATGATTTGCAGGAAGTTGCCCCGTTCTTTAAAAGCCGGTTCGGTACTTTTCTTGGGAAAGTGCTGATCAAATGGTTGAGTATCGATAAGGTAAACAAGGCGCATGCCCGTAACTGCCATTTGCGGGGAGCGGAGTTTACGACGGCTTTGCTGAACGATCCGCTGATTGACATCCGATATAACTTGCACAACGCCGAAGTGCTGGATCATCTGCCGGAAGGCGCTTTCGCTACGGTCTCGAACCATCCGATCGGATCGATTGATGGGATTATGCTGATCGATATATTCGCTTCGCGCCGTCCGGATTTCAAGGTGATGGTCAACGGCGTGCTGACCAAGATCGGAGCGATGGGCGACAATTTCGTGTCGGTCAAGCCCGATTCCAGCAATCAGGGGGCGAATCTGAAAAACATCAATGGCGTCCGTGTCTCTTTGCAGCAGATGAAGGAAGGGCATCCGATGGGTTTTTTCCCTGCCGGTGCAATTTCGATGTATGATAAGAAAACGAAAAAGATACAGGACTTGCCCTGGACCCATAGTGTGATCCGCTTGATCCGAAAGGCGAAAGTGCCGGTCTATCCCGTTTATTTTGACTTCCTGAATTCCGGCTTTTTCTATTGGCTGGGCCGGATCGACTGGCGTATCCGTACGTTGCGGATACCTGCCGAGGCTTTTAACAAACGCGGGCGTACGGTCGACATTTACATCGGCGAACCTGTTTCGCCCGAAGAAATCCAAACGATTGCCGACGACAAGGAGCTGGCCGAGTTCCTGTATCGGCGGACGTATGGTGCTAAAAAATAACAAACCTGCATAGAAACCGTCTGCGGATTCGGTTTATTGGATTAAGATTTGTAATTTTGTCAGGTAAAACTGAAATAATTACAGATAGTAGAAGAATTTATGATAAAGGTTGACGTGCAGCAGATAAAACAGCGTTTTGGAATTATCGGTAATAATGCCGGACTGAACCGGGCTATCGATGTCGCCCTTCAGGTCGCTCCTACCGATTTGTCTGTGCTGATTACCGGCGAAAGTGGTGTCGGTAAAGAAACTTTTCCTCAGATTATACATCAGAACAGTCCGCGTAAACACGGGCAATATATAGCTGTGAACTGTGGCGCCATCCCGGAGGGAACGATCGATTCGGAGTTGTTCGGGCACGAGAAAGGCTCTTTTACGGGAGCTTTGTCCGACCGGAAAGGCTATTTCGAGGTAGCGGATGGCGGGACGATTTTCCTGGATGAAGTAGGCGAGCTGCCTACTCCGACGCAGGCACGTTTGTTGCGTGTCCTGGAGACGGGAGAGTTTATCCGTGTCGGTTCGTCCAAGGTCCAGAAGACGAATGTCCGCATCGTGGCCGCCACGAATGTCAATTTGATACAGGCCGTGGCAGAGGGGAAATTCCGTGAAGATTTGTTTTACCGTTTGAATACGGTGCCCGTCCAGATCCCGCCTTTGCGCAATCGGGGAGAGGATATCATCTTGCTGTTCCGGAAATTTGCCAGCGATTGTGCCGAGAAATACCGGATGCCACCGGTCCGTCTGGACGAGGAGGCCCGCCAGTTGATGCTTTCCTACCGTTGGCCGGGGAATGTCCGCGAACTGAAAAATATCACGGAACGGATTTCGGTGATCGAAGAGAACCGGGATATTACCGCTTCCGTGCTCCGGATGTACCTGCCGGATCTGAATATCGAGAAATATCCAGTCCTTGTCAAACAGGAATCCGACCAGAAGATTTTCAACAGCGAGCGGGAGATTTTGTATCAGGTGTTGTTCGACATGAAGAAAGATGTCAACGAGTTGAAGAAGCTGGTACACGACATCATGGGGGGCAAGATGCCGATCAAGGTGCCGGAAGATCCTGCGGCCTATACTCATCCGATCCATACCGTCCATCCGGTTCCAACCATCCAGGAAGCCGAAACGGTGGAAGAGGAGGTTAGCCTGTCGCTGGAAGAGGTCGAGAAAGAGATGATCCGCAAGGCTCTGGAAAGGCATAACGGCCGGCGTAAGAACGCCGCCGCCGATCTGAAAATATCGGAACGGACGCTTTATCGAAAAATCAAGGAATATAATCTGGAATAAAAGATGTTGAAGAAGAATAAGATATGGCTTTTCTGCCTGATCGGGCTGATGGTGACGGCTTGTTCGATCTCCTATAAGTTCAATGGTGCTTCGATCGATTATACGAAGGTCAAGTCGATTACGATCAAGGATTTCCCGAACCAGGCCCCGTTGGTCTATCCGCCCCTTTCGCAAAAGTTTACGGAAGCGCTGAAAGATACTTATACGCGCCAGACTCGTTTGCAGCTGGTCGGCAACAATGGCGATTTGGACCTGGAGGGCGAAATTACCGGTTACGACCTGACGCCTATGGCCGTAAAAGAAGATGCTTATGCGTCGCAGACCAAGCTGACGATCACGGTACGGGTCCGCTATTCCAACCGGGTAAATCCGGATGAGGACTTCGAGCAAAGTTTTTCGGCATACCGCGAGTTCGATGCGACCCAGATGTTGCAACAGGTACAGGACCAGTTGTCGGAAGAGATTATCGACGAGCTTGTCGATCAAATTTATAATGCAACGGTTGCCAACTGGTAAAGATGAAAGCTGCAGACTTGTATCGATTGATGGAAAATCCGGACTTGCTGACCGAGGAGACTTTGTCGCAGTTGAGGCAGATCGTCGATGAGTTCCCCTATTTCCAGGTTGCCCGGATGCTTTACTTGAAGAATCTGGCGGTCCTGCATGATATCCGTTTTGGCGCGGAACTGAAGAAGATGGCGATCTATGTCCCGGATCGCAGGAAGCTGTTCACCCTGATCGAAGGGGAGCGGTTCGGCCTGCAACTCTCGCCTGCACAAGAAGAGAAAGAGGCCTCTGACGATTCTTTTTCACTGATCGACGCTTTCTTGTCCAACCACGAGGAGGAAGAACCGAAAGCGGGAACCTCTCTGTTGTTTCAGCCGTCTGCTTCGTCTGATTATCTCTATTGGTCGCTGACGAATGAGAACGCCCGGACGGAGGAAAAAGGAGAGGAAGTCCGTTTGCAGCATCAGGAGCTGATCGATTCTTTTATCAAGAATGAAGAACAACGGGCTCCCGGTAGCGGCCTGGCTTTGGACCGGGAGGAAACCGGCGCGTCTGTTCCCGAAAATCTGGCAGCGCTGGAAGAGAACCGGCATAAGCCGTTGGATGATTCCTATTTCACGGAAACATTGGCCCATATTTATGTCAAACAGAAGCGGTATGAGAAAGCATTGCAAATAATTAAAAACTTAAACTTGAAATATCCAGAAAAAAATGTTTACTTTGCAGACCAAATCAGATTTTTGGAAAAGTTGATTATTAACACTAAAAAATAAAACAAAAATGTACGTATTTATTTCTATCTTAATCCTGATCGCATCAATACTATTGATCTTGATCGTATTGATTCAGAACTCGAAAGGCGGCGGTCTGGCTTCAGGATTCTCTTCTTCCAACCAAATTATGGGGGTACGCAAAACCACAGACTTTCTTGAAAAGGCGACTTGGACCCTTGCCGGCACGGTTGTCGTTTTGAGTATTGTGATTACGGCTTTTATTCCGAGAGCCCAGCACACGGACCAGTCTGAAATCAAAGAACAGATAAATAACGCTGTGACAATCGATCCGAATACGGTCGCTCCTGACTTCGGTACAGCCCAGCAGCCTGCGACAGCTCCTGTTTCTTCTGAGTCAGGGGAAGAAGTTCCGGCTAACAACTAATCGGAAACAATTTTCGTGATATACTTGGAGAGGTGTCCTGCAACAAGGATGCCTCTTTTTTTGTTGTATGAATAGATCGGATTTTATCATTGCGGGCTGATACGCCTGTCTTAAATCGTAATTGAATATGGATATGATTCACTTTGACGGATTGCTGATTGGGATTGCAACCTTTTTGATTATCGGGCTTTTTCATCCGGTTGTGGTGAAAGCGGAATATTATTGGGGCACGAAATGCTGGTGGGTGTTCCTTGTTTTGGGACTTCTCGGTACGGTCGCTTCCTTGCTGGTTGAAAGCGTCTTCGTTTCGGCTATCTGTGGTGTCTTTGCCTTTTCCTCTTTCTGGACGATAAAAGAGGTGTTCGAACAGGAAGAACGGGTCTTGAAAGGCTGGTTCCCCAAGAATCCCAAGCGCACGTATCCGGAGCAAAAGCCTTGAGCCGGCTATTATATGGGTTCACGGTGTCTGGACATTGCCTCCACGTGAGAACTGGATTACCGAACAAATCTGAGTGACCAGTCTACTGATATTGGCTTGGGCAACCTCCGGTATCATTGCGTTTTCCAAGGAAACGGGGCCGGGGGTGATCGAGAATACGCCTTGGAAACCAGCCCGGTTCATCAGCTCCGTATCAGCGATGCTTCCTGCAAGTACAATGACGGGGATGTGTTGTTTACGCGCCTCTTCCAGGATGCCGGAAGGCACTTTCCCCATTGCCGTCTGCCGGTCGGCACGTCCTTCACCGGTAAAGATCAGGTCGGCTCCCTTTATTTTCCGGCCGAAGTCCAGTGCGTCGAGCATAAGGCGGATGCCGGGTTTCAACTCGGCGTCCAGGAACGCCAGGAAACCGCCGCCCATTCCGCCGGCAGCTCCGGCTCCGGGGATACCTGAGATGTCCTTGTCCGTGGTGGAGATGATAATCTGTGAAAGTGCCTGCATGCCCTCGTCCAGTGCCTGGACCATCCCGCTGTCAGCCCCTTTTTGCGGAGCGAAGACGTATGCCGCCCCGTCGGGCCCGCAGAAAGGGTTGTGCACATCGCAGGCAACCGTGAAGTGCGCCTCCCTCAATGCCGGATGTGCGGCCGAAGTGTCGATGGCGGCTACCTGCGACAGGATCTGTCCGCCTGTCCCTAACCGGTTTCCCCGCTTGTCCAGAAAACGGAATCCTAACGCTTGCAGCATTCCTAATCCGGCATCGTTGGTGGCACTGCCGCCTATGCCCACGATGAAACGGCGGCAGCCCCGTTCCAAAGCGTCGCGAATCAGTTCGCCTGTCCCGTAAGTAGTCGTCAGCATCGGGTTCCTTTTTTCTTCGGGAACCAGTGGCAGGCCGCTGACTGCAGCCATCTCGATCAGAGCCGTTTGTCCGTCGCCCGAAATACCGTACCGACCCTGTATGGGTTCCATCAGAGGACCGTGTACCGGCAGGGTCCGGTATTGTCCTTGCGTGGCGGAGATGAGTAGGTCCAACATCCCTTCGCCTCCGTCGGCGACCGGAAACAGTAAGGTCTCGCAGTCGGGAAAGACGGCTTTGATACCTTTCACGGCCGCAATTCCGGCCTCTTCCGAGGTCAGGCAACCTTTCAAGGAGTCGATGGCGATTACTACTTTATTCATTCGTCTGAGTTTGTTTCTTTACTTCCGGTCATGGGAATCGTTAGTGCAGGAGTTGTGTACCGGATATTTTTCCTTGAACCACTCGACTAATTTCCCGTCTTTGAAACTTAGGAAGTAATATCCTTCCGTATTATTGTCTGATAACGTATAGACCTTGTAGCTGATGGTTTCGATCGGGCCTTCGGAAGTCATGCGGGCACCCGCCGATTCGAAATCGTTTCCCAAGATGGAGATCACTTTCTTTTTGGTCATGCCCAATTCGACCTCTTTCATCTTGCTGTCCATTTGATAGGGCTGCATGAGCGTCCCGCAACTTACCAATAGGAGTGGGAACAGCAACAGTCCTGCATATATCCGTTTCATCTTTTTCATATAGGATTGTTTTTATTGTTAGTAAACACAATGGCAAAAATAATGATATTCCTGAAAGAAAAAAATGTTTGGCTTCAATATCTTTATTCTGTTTGCAGTCATCTGCATGGGGTGGGGATTGTTCTCCATTTGCACCGGCGCTGTGTCAAAAGGCACTGTAGGCGCCTCGCATAATAGCCCCAGGTTTTAACCTGGGGGGATGTATCCCTTCAGCCAAGCTTGTACCCTGTAAGGGTACTGCAATGAATATAAGTTGTTTACGTATAGCAGCACCCTTACAGGGTGCCAACGGGGTACGGGAACTAACTCCCGGGGTTGAAACCCCGGGCTATTATGCGAAGCGCTTACAGCGCTTTTTGATACCCTCTTTTGGGGCGGAAACGGATGCCGGTTCGTCTGTCCTCTTGTGCTTGGCTGTTTCCATCCGGACGATTCCGGGGAGCATAAAAAAAAGAGAATCAATTACTTGATTCTCTTTCATGAGTTGCGGAGGCAAGACTCGAACTTACGACCTTTGGGTTATGAGCCCAACGAGCTACCACTGCTCCACTCCGCGATGTCGTTGCAATCATTTGTGATTGCGAGTGCAAAAGTACAACTTCTTTTATTAAAAACAAATTTTTCGGCCGCTTTTTTTCAGAACGGACCGTCATGGCTTGATTGGCAAGTCTTGTGAAGATATGGGCAAAATTTACAATAACCCCTTATCGGGCGTTTTTCTATTTGTTCTGAAATCCTGGACGATTCGGATCTGACATTTTGCTCTTTTTCTTGGGAATTGGGAAACAACGGCTAAAACGAGTCCGGCAAGAAAGCGGGAAACCATCTCTTTCCGTTATCG
>JAGBDR010000067.1 GCA_017937385.1 Parabacteroides sp. | reverse complement strand
GTCCTTACCGAGCAAACTGTTCAGGAAGCCGATCGTGAGCTCCTTGTTCGACACTGTTCCGAAAAACCTTTTAAAGGCATAATCCGATTTCGGATCGATAAACTTGTCTGATTTCATAGTGTGACAGGTTTTAGGTTGCTATCCGATATTGGATAGTGTGACAAAGATAGAGTTTTTTCTTCTGGTTGTATCGTTTTGGATGTAAAAAGTGTAGACGTAAAAAGAAAAGAGGTGTGCTAAAACTGCCTTGTCTCCGTGCTTGACGGGGAATAAAGCGGTTTTAACACACCTCCTGTTATTTCAGTGAAATGGTGTAAGTCACTCTAATGATTAATCACCATATCCCGGATTTTGAATCAGATAGTAAAGTGTGTGACCTTTTAGAAGGTGATATTTAAACTACCTACTGTAAAATTACTCCATATTCCGTTACATTTGGCTCGACAAACGATATGAGCAGTTATTACCGGTGCATTGAAAATAACAAGTATTTCGTTTGAACCTCTATAATAAATTTTTTCTACATAAGATTCTGGTTGAACGTGCCATTCATATTCTGTAGCACCACTACACTCCCCGATAAAACGATACGATTTGTCTGCTTTACTTTCTAAAGAGTAATAAATAGATGGTGCTCCAGAAGATGATGGTTTTATTGTCCCAGATTGTGATGTGTTGTTTGTTAAAAGAATACTTGTTTCTGTATCATAATTGTATTGGTTTTGTCCAATTATGAGTTGTGTTGTAAGAAGTAAAATTAATGTAGTGATAAATGTCTTCATTTTTTATAAATTTTAAAGTGTAGGCAAGAAGTCATATTTACCAAAATTGGTTTGTATGACTTCTTGTTTGTTTGTTTATTAATTCATTCCCGGATTTTGTACCAGCAATTCGTTACGATTCATTTCGTTACGTGAAATCGGAGCGAAATACATTTTGTTGTCCCATTTGCGATTCTCACGGAAACTCAAACTTTGAATGTAGTAATGATAATCCCATGTTTCTTCGTTATGGATATAGGGCTTGTTGGCTGTTTTGCCCGGTTTCAATCTGGCAAATACAAGTACGCCAGTCAGTTCTTTGTTGTTTGTTTCTGGAGCAATCATCCAACGGCGAACATCGAAATAGCGGTGTCCTTCGTAGGCAAATTCAACGCGACGTTCATGGCGTGTAAATTCACGCATATCGGCTTGGTTGAATGCTTTTCCTTGTGCTGTCAATGCTTCTTTTGTCGGCTTCAGATCGATACGCCCACGAATTGCATCCAAGTATTTGGTTGCTTCTTCCAATTGATTCAACTCGACGCAGGCTTCTGCGGCTACCAGATACATTTCGGCCAAACGGAGGAATGTCCAAGGTACGTTTTGTGGATAATTCTGACCATCGACGGTCGGATCGATCAGTTTGCGTTCATAGTAACCGGTCCAAGAACCATTCCAGTCTTCAATTGGACCTTTGCGGGTGTCAATACCGTTCATGCCTTTGAATTTGACTTCACTGCCGTCCGGGAGTGTCAATTCTATATTGGCATCGCCATCTGTTACTTCGTAGTAACCGCATTGTAAACGTCCTAATGGTGTTGGATCCAACCCTTTGGCATCTGCCGGGCGTGGACGTCCCCATTCGTTTCCGTCTGTGCCAACGGTTGCATAGAAGCGAGGTTCACGCCCATTATACGGATTACCTATTTGATGATCACCAGTCTTGGTCATACCTGTTCCAAGTGTTGCGTCTTCAAATTCGAATGCCATGACTAAATCTTGTGTCGGAGTCATACCGGACCAGTTGTGATATCCATTCGGACCATGTTGGAGAGGTAACCAATTGCGATCTACTCCATCCATAGACAACTGACCAAATTGACGAGTCCAGATTTGTTCGTTGTTGTTGGTGGTCATGATCTTGTTCCATTTGTTGGCTCTTTCCGTGTTGATTCCTCCTTGGCAATTGATCAAAGAGTATAAACCGGAATTGATAACTTCATCGGCAGCTGCTTTTGCTTGGCGGTATAGCTCTGCACGATCGCCATTGTATTGGTTACAAGCCAATGTGTTTACCGTACGGTCTGCATACAAAGGACTTGCCACATGTAACAGGACTCTTGCTTTCAGTGCTGTTGCTGCATATTTGGTCGCACGGCCGAGTTTTGCATCCGGAACGGTTTCTGGTAAATTTTCTTCTGCCGCTTTACAGTCAGCTAAGATTAATTCCAGACATTCGTTGACTGTGTTTCGGGGTTGTTTCATGGCTTCTACGTCGTTCATGTCAGCGACAGCTTCAGTTACCAAAGGAACACCGCCGTAACCTCTCAACAATTCGGTGTATAACCACGCACGAAGAAAATGAGCTTCCCCTTTCAACTGGTTTAGGTCATAGTTGTTGTCTTGAGGTACATTCCCGATATTTTTGATAATCAGGTTTGCATATCGTATGCCTTTGTACATACGTGGCCATTTGAACGGGCAGTTGTCATTGTCGTACCACTGCAAATCGCTTTCCGAAATATTGGCTTCATTTACTGCGATTTGCCCATAGTTGTGTGTAAAGTAGGCATCATCTGTCAAGCCGTCAGTCGTATGTTCTTTTGCTCCGTCGCGTACATAGGTGTATACCCGATTGACAAGTGCTTCCGTCAATCCCGCAGAAGAGAATACTTCTGTCTCTTCATATTCGTTAGCGGGTGAAATATCCATGAAGTCCGAACATGAACTTAATGATAGGGTTGCCCCGAAAACCAAAGCTATCAATGTTTTATTAATATTTTTCATAATGTCTCAAATTTAGAATGTAATTGTTGCACCAAAGTTTACCACACGTCTTTGCGGATATTCACGACCTGTATCGTTGGCTTCCGGGTCTTGTACCTTTACGCCGTCGATTGTGAACAGGTTCGTCGCATTGGCATACACACGCAAATTGGAAATGCCAGCTTTTTGGATTGCCGGGAAATTGAACGTATAACCGATTTCCACATTTTTCAAACGCAAATAGTCTGTGTTCTTCAGATAATAGGTATTTCTGTTGGATACCCAATATTCGTTTTCGCGATTGAAAATACGCGGATGGACACTACTTGGATTTTCCGGAGTCCAGCGGTTTTCAAACGTCTCTTTGTAGAAGTTTCCGGCTTCACCGGCACGTTCGCGCCAAACATACGTTTCACCACCTAAAGCACCTTGGAACAACATCATGATGTCGAAGTTATTCCAATTGGCTCCCAATGTCACACCAGCTACAAATTTCGGTTCTGAATTTTTGTTGCTGCGTACTCTATCGTCAGCATCGATTTTTCCGTCACCGTTTATGTCTTTGAATTTGATGTCGCCCGGACGTGCTCCGCTCCATTTAGCTTTAGTCGCGTCTACTTCGGCTTGGTCTTTGAAAACGCCGTCGTACACGTAATACAAACTTGTGTTGGCCAAATGACCGGTCGATTTTTGATATTCCGGAACACCGGGTACTTCATCCCAGAACAGAATCTTGTTTTTTGCGTATGTCATGTTGACAGATGCGTGATAATCGACTTTACCTGCGCGGTCTTGCCAACTGATCAACGATTCGAAACCACGGTTACACATTTCGCCCAAGTTTTCACGTGGTAATGTGATACCGGATGTTTCAGGAAGAGAAGCATTCCGATAGATCAACATATTGGTACGTTTGTGATAGAAAATATCACTTTCCCAAGACAAACGGTTCTGTAAGAATTTGAAGTCCAGACCGACGTTGTAAGTTGTACCTACTTCCCATGTGATATTGGGATTTGGTGTACGAGTGGGTTCCAAATAAGGAGAATATGTATTGCCATACAGATAGTAACCAGAGAATTTGTAAGTACTTAAATATTGTACGGAACGGTCCAAATTACCATCGGCATCAAGTAAAGCGTCATTACCGGTCTGTGAGATAGAACCACGCAGTTTGAAGTAATCTATGAAACGAACATTTTCTTTCCACCAGTTTTCTTCAGAAACACGCCATGCTGCAGAAACACCGGGGAAGAAGCCGTAGCGTTTGTTTTTCGGGAAACGGTAAGAACCGTCTGCACGCCATACGAATTCAATCAAATAGCGTTCCAAATAGTTGTAAGAAAGACGGCCGAAGTAGTTCAGACGGGCTTCCTGCCAAGAATTTCCGGTGTTGGTCATATCAGTGACACCTCCTAAGTCCAAATCTTCTTTTGATGTAGACAAGAAGTATTTACGGAAAGCCGAAACATAATCCTGGTCTCTCTTTTCAGCTTCGATACCGGCTGTGATACCGATAGTATGATCACCAAACGTACGGTTGTAGCTGGCAACGGCATTGGCCATCCAGAATGTCTGGTCTGTACGTTGTTCTGTCATTTCAGGAGTGGCCGGACCTTTCTGACCGGCAGACAGTTTGTGTTCAGCATTGCCATCCCAAGAATAAAGTAAATAAGGTGTTCTGAAGTGGTGGCGATTTTTGAAATACTTATCGTATGTACCGCTACCTGTTAATGTCAAGCCTTCCACTCCCGGAATTTTGATATTGATTTTCAACGTGTTTTGCAGATAATAGTCCTTTTGGTTGTCTTTACCTGTGGCATCTGTTCCCATCACAACCGGATTGTGTCCGTATTCGATGTCCGGACCCGGTTCGCCTGAAGGCCAATAACCTGTTTGGTTCGGTTTCGAACGGACCAATGCGCTGAAGATATCTGTTGCACCGTATGTCGGATAGTTGCGGATTTCCATACGTGAAATCGTACCGTAAGAAAAATCGATGTAATCATTGATTTTTGCATCAATGTTCGCACGGACACTGTATTGGTCGTAACGGTTGGCAGAGTTCTTGTAGATACCGTCTTCGCCGTTGGCAGCCAAGTTCAAATAGAATTTGAATTTGTCGGAACCACCGCTGATGCTGACGTCGTGGCGATAAAGCGGGGAGACGTTTTTGATTGCTTCGTCATACCAATTGGTATTCGGATGCCCCCACGGGTCTTGTCCATTACGGAAGAGTTCGAGGTCTTCGTCCGTATATTTCGGGGAACCACCGGCGTTAGTACTGATTTCGTTTAGCAATACTGAATATTCGTAAGCATTACAAACTTCAGGCAAACGAGTAGGAGAGGCGAACCCCATATTTCCTGTATAAGTGACTGTCGGTTTTCCTTCTTTACCTCTTTTGGTCGTGACAAGGATAACACCGTTTGCAGCACGTGAACCATAGATGGCTGCGGCAGCATCTTTCAATACGGAAATAGATTCGATTTCATTCGGGTTGATACGGTCCAAACCACCGGCACGTCCCGGAACACCATCGATAACAATCAGCGGGTCTTTGCTACCCAAGGAGTTTGTTCCGCGAATACGGATGGTTGTTCCGCCACCGCCTGGCTCATCCGAACGCTGGAATCCGATTACGCCCGGCATACGGCCTACCATACCGTTGGTCAAGTTGGTTGTCGGAGAGGCTTTCAGTTCTTCCCCTTTCAGGGTAGCGACAGCACCGGTAAGAGATGCTTTTTTCTGGACACCATAACCGACGACTACGACTTCATCGATACTCTGCGTGTCTTCGTTTAATGTTTGATTGATTACATTTTGATTGCCGATAGGAACTTCTGCGGTTTTGTAACCGACAAAAGAGAATACAAGAGTTCCGTTGCTGGGTACTTCTAATGAGTATTTCCCGTCAACGTCGGTGATTGTACCGATCGTCGTACCTTTTACGGATACGTTTACACCGATAAGCGGTTCACCTGTTGCGTCAACCACTGTACCTTTGATGGATTTTTGTTGTGCGAAAACAATTGTTGTACAAAGTACAAAAAGCGATAATGTTAACATTCTGAAGAGGTTGTGTATAATACCGCTTCGTTTAGAATGTGTTTTCAAAGAAAAGTTTTTCATGCTCTCTTTTTATTAAATGAATATAAGGTTAAAAAAACAATGAGGATATTACTATCCTGCTTAGAAATGAAATTTTGAATGTGCTTTAGGTCATAGGCAATAAGAATTTAATGAAACATATATTTTGAAAAAAATTATCACGCAGTATGAAAAAAAAGTGCAATGAGGTAATAACCGCTATGGACTGTAGGGCCATTTTTGCAATTGCTCTACCAGATCTACTCTCTTTGAGTTGTATTTGAATAACCATTGGTTCCATAATGAATTCTTTTAAGCTAACAAACTATTGAAAGGTTAACCTTTTACATTCTTGTAAACATAATCCTTGTTAATAGTTTTAAATTATTTCTGCGGCAAAGATATTACAAAATGTTATATATGCAAAAATAATTGCAATAAAATATTGCGAGTATACTTATTTTTCTTCTTGGACAATCGTTAATTTAAAAATATGAACAGTATACTGGAAAATATAGATACAATTAGAAGAAACAAAGGCTATTCGCAAGAATATCTTGCCTTGCAGATCGGTATGAAGCAAGCCGGATTTAGTCTGATCATGTCGGGCGAACGCGAATTGAAGTATAACACGTTATTGCAAATTGCAAATGCTTTGCAGATGCCTGTAATAGACCTTATTACATTCCCGGACAAATATGTCTTGGCAAAAGGTCGTGAAACATCGACTGAAGCTGTTCTGCAAATAAAATTGGATAGTGATAAGAAAGAGCAGATATTGAATCTTGTGTTCGGAGATCAGATTGCGGAACTGTTGAAATCCAGATAATCGTTTTTAGCACGGAAGGAGAGGCTCGAACTCCCGACACCTGGTTTTGGAGACCAGTGCTCTACCGACTGAGCTACTTCCGTGTTTGCGGGTGCAAAGGTAAGAGAATATTTTGAATAAACAAATTCCTTGTTCTGATTTTCCCCGATTTTTCCGTGTATGAATTGAATTTACATTTTGTCATCTTTCTCCGATAAAGCATGATACTTTGTTATGTTAAAAAATATTACCCTTGCGTGTAATTCCCGATATATGGGGTACTAATTCGATTTTGATGGGGTGGTTGTAACATTTTGATAGATGCGGATGGTGTATATGGATGTGTTTTTTCTTATTTTTGCGGGTACAGTTAATCTTGTAGTAGTATTTACATAAACAATCAACAAAAGCATGAAAAACGAATTAGACATGAATGCCAACCTCTTGGTTGAGTTCCTTCAGAAGCCGGCTTCTGAATTTACAAAGGCGGATATCGTATCGTACATTAGGGAGAAGGATATCCGAATGGTGAACTTTATGTATCCTGCCGGTGACGGGCGTTTGAAAACCTTGAATTTTGTCATTAACAACGCGGCCTATTTGGACGCGATCCTGACCTGCGGAGAGCGGGTGGACGGTTCCAGCTTGTTTTCGTTTATCGAGGCGGGCAGTAGTGACTTGTATGTGATCCCGCGTTTCCGTACGGCGTTTATCGATCCTTTTTCCGAATTGTCGACGTTGAGTATGCTGTGCTCGTTCTTTAATAAGGATGGTGAACCGTTGGAGAGTTCGCCCGAATATACGTTGCGCAAGGCAAGCCAAGCTTTTACGGACGTGACGGGTATGCAGTTCGAGGCAATGGGCGAATTGGAATATTATGTGATTGCGGATGAAGAAGAACTGTTTCCGGCCACCGATCAGCGCGGGTATCACGAATCGGGACCTTACGCGAAGTTCAACCAGTTCCGTACGCAATGTATGCAATATATCGCACAGGCCGGGGGACAGATTAAATACGGGCATTCGGAAGTCGGCAATTTTACTTTGAATGGCAAAATCTATGAACAGAACGAGATCGAGTTCCTGCCGACACGGGTGGAAGAGGCGGCTGACCAGTTGATGATTGCCAAATGGGTGATCCGCAATTTGGCATACGAGTATGGGCTGAACATTACGTTTGCCCCGAAGATTACGGCGGGGAAAGCCGGGTCCGGCCTACATATACACATGCGTATTATGAAAGAGGGCAAGAACCAGATGTTGCAGGATGGCGTTTTGTCGGAAACAGCCCGCAGGGCGATTGCCGGTATGATGAAGTTGGCGCCGTCTATTACGGCTTTCGGCAATACGAATCCGACCTCTTACTTCCGTCTGGTTCCTCACCAGGAGGCTCCGACGAACATTTGCTGGGGCGATCGCAACCGCTCCGTCTTGGTGCGCGTTCCGCTGGGATGGGCGGCCAAGAAAGATATGTGTGCACTGGCAAATCCGTTGGAAGCGGACAGCCATTATGACACGACGCAGAAACAGACGGTCGAAATGCGTTCGCCGGACGGGTCGGCCGATTTGTATCAGCTTTTGGCAGGATTAGCGGTCGCCTGCCGCTACGGGTTTGAAATCCCGGATGCGTTGGAGGTGGCCGAGAAGACGTATGTGAACGTGAATATCCATCAGGAGGCCAACAAGGCACGATTGGAAACTTTGGACCAGTTGCCGGATAGCTGTGCGGCCTCGGCCAAATGCTTGCAACAGCAAAGGGCGGTGTTCGAACAATATAGTGTCTTTAGTCCGAGCATGATCGACGGGATTATAAAGAAGTTGGAAAGCTATGCCGATACGACATTGCGGGAAGATTTGAAGAATGATCCGGAAGGGATGCTGGAACTGGTGAACCGCTATTTCCATTGCGGTTGATGCTTATTGGGAAGTGTGTCAAAAGCGCTTACAGCGCTTTTCGACACAGCACCTAAAATGTACCTCGCTACGGAATAACAAAATTCAAATCCTCGAACATCCCTCTGTAAATCGCCGCCTTTTCCTCCAAAGGTTTGGGATAGGCGCGGGAAGAAGACGGCATACGGTAGAGGCGGTAGATACGGCCGGACAGAGCAAAGCGGGAGTAGGAGCCGACTTTGGGCTCTTCCAGCGGAGGTAGCATGGCGACCAGTGTGTCCATCGCCTTTTGTCCCGTTACGACAATCGCTTCGCATGCCGGTATTTTTGCCAGGACTTCAGCCGGATTCAAAGGGGTGACGACCTGCAGGAAATGGTCAGAGGCATTGTTCTTCAGCCGGATGATCTCGACGGCGGTATCGCCTAAGCCGATTCCTTTCTCCCGGCAGAATGCTTTCGCCTTTTCTTCACTGAAAGCCTTTGGGGTCTCTAAGAAATGGGTTTTGTCGTTGTAGAAAATCAACCCGAGTATCCGCCACATGTCGTTTTGGATATTCGGGTAGTAGAAGTTCATGGACCAGCGTGCACGCGGAGGCGGAAAGCTGCCCAACATCAATACTTTTGTATTTTCCGGCAGGAAGAACCCTAATGGATGCAGTTCGGAAACCATTTATTTGCCTTCTTTCTTTTGCTTTTTGGCATCTTCTTTGGCCATCAGCACGACGTTGTATACGAAGTCGGTCATCCATTCTTCCGAATAGCCGAGTGTCTCTTTGTATTTCCGTATTCTCCAGGCAACTTTCTGGACGTTGACATCTTTCCATTCCGAGCGGGTTACGATTTCGTGGATCGTCTTCTGCGTCTGTGCGTATAGCAACTTCTTCACCAGCATGGAGAAGCGGAACTTCCATTGCATCAGGTTGTCGAGCAAGGAGAACAGGTCGTTGTTGAATCCTTGGTACATGATGAAATAGGATTTGATGTCGTTCTGCGTCTTGCAGTTCTTTTTGATGGAAGCATCGATTTCCTTGAAGAAGTTCTCGTTCATTCCGTATTCCTGCATCAGGATTTTGCGGGCGCGTGATTTCTCGGCGATACCTAACTTGTTGTTTTGTGTCGGGATCTTGAGCATCCGTTTGAACAACGCCATGTCGTTCAGTATGTTGAGGTTGGTGATACCCAACTGCACAGCCATTACCGCTTGGTAATACACGCGGATCAGCGTAACGAATTCCTCTACGGAGCCTTTCGATACGACTTCCTCCTTTTCTTCTTTTTTCTTGAATAGTTTAGAAATGAAATTCATTGTATGTTCATCTTTATAATATAATTATCCACGGCAAAGATAGTAAGAATCTTTGTATGTGCCTAATCGGGCATTGGACGGGATGCAAACCGCAACTCTCTTTCCGGTCAGTCGGATAATCGGGTCTTTCCGGGGCGGATGGCGGAAGAATAGCTGTAGTTGCCGGCAAGCTGGTGGGGCATCAGCTCGACGGACTTCACGGCTATTTTGCTCCCTTTCTTCGTGAATACTAAGCAATGTTTGGCCAGTTTACGCGTTTGCAGGTCGAATACCAAGTTCGGATTGAAATGCTGCCCGTTTACGCGGACTTCAAAATGAAGATGTTCGGTTGTCGCCCTTCCTGTGCGGCCGGTCAGGGCGATCGGTTGTCCGGCTTTTACGCAGTCTCCCGGCTTGATTAAGTTCTTGGAATTATGGCTGTAGACGGTTTCCAGTCCGTTGTAATGGCGTACGACGATTACTTTTCCGTATGCCGCGTAGGGCTTGGCTAAGCGGACGATGCCGTCGAATGCCGATACGATCGTGTCATTGGCACGTGTTTTCAGGTCTACTCCCGAATGGTGCCTCCTGCGTCCGGCATACGGAGAGATGACTTTGGCTCCGGGCAAGGGAAAGGCATAATCTTCTTTCTGGATCAGGCTTAAATCAATGAGCATCGAGTTTTCTTCGGCCATCAGCAACGGGTCGGGTACGGCGATGTCTCTTTTTTCCCTGTCGGAGAAGTTCACCGAGATATGTTTGCGTGGGGAAGTCAGCTCATTCAGCTTTGGCTCTTCCGGAAACAGGAACGTGAAATCCGTGTAGGGAAGAGGAATGTCGGTTGTAGGCATGACTAAGGCCGACTCTTGCCGAGAGACAGGCTCTGTATGGGCTGTCCACAGGGAATGGCAGGCGCTTAATACGACCCATAACAGGGTTGACAGTATGCAGTAGTGTGTTTTAGACATCATGTAGAATTATTGACGCTGCAAAAGTACGGAAAAAAAGTGAGACGGGAACGGGGCAAAATGAAAAAGGCGCCCGAAAAGAACCCGGACGCCTTTTAAAAAGAAGCTATTTGTGATTACTTGTCAATCATTTGAACAATGAGCGGGCAATGCCCAACTCCAGCCCGCGCAATTCAGCCAGACTGCGCAAGCGGCCGATACAGGAGTAACCCGGATTGGTCTTCTTGTGCAAATCGTCGATCATCTGATGCCCGTGGTCCGGACGCATGGCGATCGAACAACCGCGTTCCTGTTCGATTTCGAGGAGTGCTTTCATCACTTCATACACGTTCACGTCGCCCTCCAACAGGTTCGCCTCGTAGAAATTGCCCGCCTCGTCGCGTTTGGTGCTGCGGATGTGGACGAAGTCGATGCGGTCGCCGAAGCGTTTCATCATGCCCGCCAGGTCATTGTCTGCCCGGACCCCGAAAGAACCGGTGCAGAGGCACAGGCCATTGCTCTTGTTGGGCACCGCTTCGATCAGCTTGCGGAAATCCTCTTCGGTACTCAGGATGCGGGGCAAACCTAAGATCGAATAGGGAGGATCGTCCGGATGGATCACCATGCGTGCGCCTACCTCGTCGGCAACCGGTGTGATCTCTTTCAGGAAATAGATCAGGTTGGCGCGGAGTCTTTCCGCGTCGATATCCTTGTAGCGGTCCAACTCGGCACGGAACTGGTCCAGCGTGAAGCTCTCTTCCGAACCGGGCAGGCCGGCGATCATGTTGCGCACCAACAACGCCTTGTCGTCCTCGCTCATCTCGTCGAGACGCGCCCGGGCGATGGCCTTTTCCTCGTCGGTATATTCCTGTTCGGCAGCGGGGCGTTTCAAGATATACAGGTCGAACGCCATGAAGGCGGCCCGCTCGAAACGCAGCGCCTTGGAACCGTCGGGCATGGTATAGGCCAGATTGGTACGGGTCCAGTCCAAGACCGGCATGAAGTTGTAGGTGATCACCCGGATGTCACACGCCGCCAAGTTGCGGATGCTCTCTTTGTAATTTTCAATATATTTCTGGAAGTCGCCGGTCTGAGTCTTGATGTGCTCATGTACGGGGACACTTTCCACCACGCTCCAGCGCAATCCGGCAGCTTCGATCAGCTCCTTGCGTTTCCGGATTTCTTCGACGGTCCATACTTCGCCGTTCGGAATGTGGTGCAAGGCATTCACGATTCCCGTAGCACCTGCCTGGCGGATATCGGAAAGGCTAACTGGATCGTTCGGTCCGTACCAGCGCCATGTTTGTTCGCATAAATACATATAACGTCTTGTTTTTGAGGATGGAATTAAATCGAGAAAGCATCGAAACCGCCGTCGACGATAGCTATCGTGCCGGTCACAAATTTGGACGCATCACTGATCAGGTATTGGATCGTACCGAACAGTTCATCCGGCGTACCCAAACGTCTGAACGGAGTATGGGCGATCACCGACTCGGCACGCGGCGTGTAGGAACCGTCCGGGTTGGTCATCAACGTCCGGTTCTGGTCCGTCAGGAAGAAGCCCGGAGCGATTGCGTTCACGCGCAAGCCTTCCCCGAACTTGATTGCCAGCTCGCCGGCCAGGTATTTGGTCAGGTTGGAGATCGCTGCCTTGGCTGCTCCATACCCGACGACGCGTGTCAGCGGGCGCAAGGCTGATTCGGACGAGAAGTTCACGATGGCACCCTCTTTTTGCTGCGCCATCACGTCGGCAAACACCATTGTCGGGAGCACCGTCCCGAACAGGTTCAGGTTTACCACCTTGCGGAACGCATCGATGTTCAGGTCGAAAATCGTGCTGTCCGGCCCGATGGTCGCGCCCGCCATATTGCCGCCTGCCGCGTTCAACAGGGCATCGATGCGGCCGTATTTGTCCAGGATATCTTTTTTGTTCTGTTCCAGCACCTCTTTGTTCAACACGTCGGTCAGGAAGAAGCTGGCCTCTCCGCCTTTGGCCCGGATGTCAGCTACGATCTGTTCACCCGTTTCGGCCGCACGGTCGAGAATAACGATTTTAGCACCTTCTTCAGCCAGGTGGCCGGCAATGCCCCGGCCTAAGATTCCGGCTCCGCCGGTGATGATGACGACTTTGTCTTTAACGCAAAATAAATTAGCCATATTTTTATTGTTTTATGATTGTGATTATTTCCTTGTTGTTATCTGATTGTGCTCGCGCACACATCGGGCACAAATGTAAAGTATTTCTTCTGGAAACGAAAAGAAAACCGGGAAAAAATATCGTTTTATGCTTTCAAATGTAATTGTTGTAATACTTGATATTCTCTTTCATCAGGATATCGATCGGCATATAGTTGATCTGTTCGACCTTCTCCTGGAGTACCAGGTGGCGGAACAGCGCCCGTATGCAATTGAATCCCTGCACTTCCGGCCGTTGGGCGATCAGGTGCGTGATGGAACCGTCGTTCAGACATTCGACGTTCCGGTCGATCACGTCGTAGCCGATCAGTTTGAACGTTTCCCCTTTGTCGTGGAAATAGTTCCCTAACAGATGGGCACGCGAATTGAAGATGATGCCGGCGTTCACCTCCCGATGTTCCTCCAGGAAAGCGTCGAGGATGCTCCGGTTCTTTTCCGTCTCATCGGCATGCAACTGCACGGAATAGATGCGCCCGCCATAATTCCGTTCGGCCAGGTAGCTCCTGAAACCTTCCTCGCGTTTCGTGACCTGGGTCACTTGCATTTCCCCTTTGCGGATGAAACGGAAGATCGCGATATTCTCGTCCGGGCGGATCTGTTCGTACAGCAGCCGTCCGGCGATGTAGCCCGAGTCGTACGAGTTGGTACCGTAATAGGCCACGCAATGGGTGTTTTCTATGAATGCGTCGATCAGGACATACGGGATCTGCAACTGGTCCAGCCGTGCCGCCAGCTTGACGACACTGTCGCGGAACTGGGTAGCAATTACGACCCCCTGGCAATCCGCCTTCTCGATCCGGGGAATGAGCGCGTCGAAACTGCTTTTGTCGTATTGGTTGAAGCACATACGCTCGATTTCCACGTTGTAGCTGAAAAGTTCCTGTTCCGCCTTGTCGATCCCTTCGCACAGTTTGTCCCAGTATTCGCCTTTCGCGAAAGAGGGGATCAGGGTGATGAAATGGTAGTTCTTTTTCAACGCGAGCGAGCGGGCGATCAGGTTCGGATGATAGTCTATTTCTTTCAGGACATTCTCAACCTTTTTTTGTGCCTCTTCGGATACTTTACCCCGGTTATGCAAGATGCGGTCGACGGTGCCGGTCGAAACGCCGGACATCTCGGCAATGTCTTTGATTCTGTATGTCTTAGCCATAGGTAGGAAACGGGACAGCCCGCGCGTCAGTGGAAGAGGCGGGCTGTCGTCTGTCTGGTTCTTATTTGTTAGAATGATTCGATTTCGTTGGTAGAAACGGCGTTCAGCTTCCTGAACACGTAGCACTGCATCATGTAGATGAGGGGAACGGCGACGAAGACACCGACGAAAAGCAAGATCACGCCGACCAATACGATCCCGATCATCGTCAGCAGCAACAGGAACAACGGCATACCCTGCCCTTGGGTTATTTCCCAGCTCCGCTTGAGCGACTCCGTGATGCCGCAGTCTTCCTCGACAATGAACTGCCCGTAGAACTGCAGGCGAAGGGCCAGGTAGATGCCCGGCACGACCAAGAGAATCATCCCGATGGCAATGGCGACGTAGCAGATAAGGCTTGCCACGAAGTAGGTTACGATCTTGCGTGCCTGGCTGCCATAGGCGGAGAACTGGGGCTCTTCACCGTCGAGTGTCTGAAACATGTTTTTGATGTACCCCAGCATGAAGGCCGACGAAATGACCGCGCTGAGCAGGTTGGCGACGGTCTTGCCTACCCACCCTTGTGCCGGCATGAACAGCACGCTGATAAGTGACGAGAGGATAAGGTAACCGATAAAAAGCCCGGCAAGCACCCAGATCTGCGATTTGGTGTACTTCCATGAAGTGCCAAACACTTCCGAAATCATGAATTTAGGTTCCATTTGTATTGATGAATTAGATTATATATGCCGTAAAAGTAGTATAAATTATCGAATAAACAAACCGTCGGCCGTTTATTTGCTGCCGGTGGGGTGGTACGGGAGGGGGGATGGATGACAGGATGCAATGCCCCTTCACTGGCTATAACAAGCGGGTAAAATTTTGTGTTAAAACCGTTTTAACAAATTCCGCCTCGCTGGCCTCGATTTGTTAAAGAATCTGCATCGTTTTTCCCCCTATTTTTCTTCGAACCAACAGAACGAACAAAAAACGAAGAGGAAACGAAGTTGATACGAAGTTGAAACGAAAGGAAAACGAGCGGGAAACGGTGGAAAAACGAGTTAAAACGGATAAGAATCTTTATGCTTTTTTGGCCATATTGGCGTGAACAAGGTTTTCTGGCACAGTGCCTTTCGACACACCTCCTCTAAAAAGCCCTGCCCGTATGGAGTTCTCCATGCGACTGGCAGGGCCTTTCGTTGAGGGGGAAGCGGCCTGTCGGAGGCCGGCTTATGCGTTCAATACCTTACGGAACCGGGCGATGAATTCCTTTGCCTCGTCTAAGCTCAGGCAGAGGGGTGGCAGCAGGCGGATCGTGTTGGTTCCGGCCACTCCCGTGAATACCTTCTCTTCGAAGAGCAGCTTGCTGCGCACTTCCTTGATCGACTCTTCAAACTCGATGCCGATCATCAGGCCGCGTCCGCGGATCTCCTTGATTCCCGGCAGTTTGTGGAGCTCGTCCAACAGGTAGGCACCGACTGTCCGTGCGTTGTCGATCAACTTCTCGTTTTCCATGATGTCCAGCACGGCGATGGCGGCTGCGCAGGCGAGATGGTTGCCTCCGAAGGTGGTGCCCAACATCCCGTAGACCGGCTTGAACATCGGGCTGATCAGCAGTCCGCCCATCGGGAAGCCGTTGCCGATGCCTTTGGCCACCGAGATGAGGTCCGGCTTGATCCCGGCATATTGGTGGGCAAAGAATTTACCGCTGCGCCCGTAGCCCGACTGGATCTCGTCTAAGATCAGGCAGGCGGCATATTTCGTACACAAGGCACGTAGTTCCTGCAGGAACGTATCTGTCGGCAACTGGATGCCGCCGACGCCCTGGATGCCTTCGATGATGACCGAAGAGACATCTCCTTTCTGCAATTCGGCTTCTACGGCTGCCGCGTCGTTCAGGGGCAGGTAGGTGACGGCAAGGCCTTCGTTGACGGGGGCGATGATCTTCGGGTTGTCTGTCACGCGGACGGCGGCGGATGTGCGTCCGTGGAAGGCGTGTTTGAAAGCGATCACCCGTTTCTTGCCGTTATGGAAAGAGGCCAGTTTCAGGGCATTCTCGTTGGCTTCGGCTCCTGAGTTGATCAGGAAGAGCGAATAGTCTTCGTAGCCGGAAGCCTTGCCTAATTTGTCGGCCAGCTTCTGCTGGAGGCTGTTGATGACGGAGTTGGAATAGAATCCCAATTGGTTCACCTGTTCGGTGATGGCCTTTACGTAGGCCGGATGGCTGTGGCCGACCGAGATTACGGCATGTCCGCCATACAGGTCGAGGTATTCGTTCCCTTCTGTGTCCCATACATGGCATCCCTTGCCTTTGACAATCTCTATGTTGAATAGTGGATATACGTCGAATAGAGTCATGTTGATTTATGATTTATGGATTTATGATTTATGGATTTATGATTTATGATTTATGCAACAACGTTGAGACGTGTCATGCCGTGTCTTTAAATAAATCATAAATCTTTAAAACGCCGATGGCTTCAAATGCAGCCCGACGGTTTCCTCCAAGCCGAAGAGCAGGTTCATGTTGTGGACCGCCTGGCCGCTCGCGCCTTTCAGGAGGTTGTCGATCATGGAAACGATCAGCAACTTGTCTTCGTGTTTTTGGAGATAGATGAGGCACTTGTTCGTGTTCACGACCTGTTTCAGGTCCGGGTTCTTGTCCGTGATGAAGGTGAACGAGTGGTCCTCGTAATATTCCTCGTAGATACGTTTGATCTCATCCAAGCCGATCTTGCAGTCCAGGTAGTTCGTCGTGAAAATGCCACGCGAGAAATTGCCCCTCACCGGGATGAAGTTGATCGCGCTGTTGAAACTGTTCTGCAACTGCCGCAGGCTCTGTCCGATCTCGGCCAGGTGCTGGTGCGTGAACGGCTTGTAGATCGAGATGTTGTCATTCCGCCAGCTGAAATGGGAGGTCGCCGACGGCTTGACGCCTGCGCCTGTCGAACCGGTGATGGCGTTCACGTGCAGGTCCGAATTCAGCATCAGATGCTTGGCCAAGGGCAGGACCCCCAATTGGATGCAGGTGGCGAAACAGCCGGGGTTCGCGATGTGGCGGGCGTTGCAGATGCGGCGCCGGTTCAGTTCGGGCAGGCCGTAAACGAAATCGTGTTCGGGGCTTTCGATCCGGTAGTCCATGCTGAGGTCGATGATCTTCACGTTTTCGGGCACGCTGTGGCTCTCCATGAACTTCTTCGTGTCGCCGTGGGCGGTACAGAAGAAGAGGAGGTCGATCTGGTCCAGCGGCAGTTCGTCGGTGAACATCAGATCCGTCTCGCCGTACAGTCCGCCGTGCACATCGGTGATCTTGTTGCCGGCATTGCTCGTGCTGTTGACAAATGTAATCTCCGCGTCCGGATGGTTCAGGAGCAGGCGGATCAGTTCGCCTGCCGTGTATCCTGCACCTCCTATAATCCCGACCTTGATCATATCTCTTCGTTCTTATGGTTGTTGTAATATACGCGCAGCGGGGTGGAAGTGACCTTGATGAAGCCTTTGGCATCTTCGGCTGTCCAGCCTTTTTGCATTTCTCCGTATTCGCCGAATTTGGTCTTGACCAGGTCGTCTTTCGAATCGACGCCGACGGTCGAGAACGAAAGCGGACGAAGTTCCAGGATGACCGTTCCGTTCACGTTGCGTTGCGATTCCTGCAACATGGCTTCGATGTCGCGCATGACCGGTTCGAGATATTGGCTTTCGTGGAGGAACATGCCGTACCAGTTGGCCACCTGGTCTTTCCAGTATTGCTGCCATTTGCTCAGCGTGTATTTTTCGAGGAAACGGTGGGCGCCGATGATCAGCATCGGAGCGGCGGCTTCGAAGCCGACGCGGCCCTTGATACCGATGATCGTGTCGCCGACGTGCATGTCACGGCCGATACCGTATGCCGAACCGATCTCTTCCACCTTCTGGATGGCGGCGATCTTGTCTTCGAATACTTCTCCGTTCACGGCATGGATTTCGCCGTTCTTGAATTCGAGGCGGAGTTCTTCGCTGCCGCTCTTCTTCACCTGTTTCAGGTAGGCGCTTTCCGGCAGGCCCTGTTTGGAGTCGAGGATTTCGCCGCCGCAGATGGAGGTACCCCACAAACCGACGTTATAGGAGTATTTAAGCTTGGTGAAATCCGCTTCAAAACCATGTTCTTTCAGGTAGTTGATTTCGTAGTCGCGGCTCAATGCCATGTCGCGTGTCAGCGTGATGATCTCGACATTCGGGGCCAACACCAAGAAGGTCATATCGAAACGGATCTGGTCATTTCCGGCTCCAGTAGAACCGTGGGCGATGGCATCGGCGCCGATTTCGTTTGCATAACGGGCGATGGCCAATGCCTGGAAAATACGTTCCGAGCTGACGGAGATCGGGTAGGTGCCGTTGCGGAGCACGTTTCCGAAGACCATGTATTTCAAGCTCTTTTCATAATATTCCTTGGTGACGTCGATGGTCACATAGCGGGTTGCGCCCAATTTGTAGGCGTTCTCTTCGTTTTGTTTCAACTGTTCTTCGCTGAAACCGCCTGTGTTGGCACAAGCGGCATACACTTCGTATCCTTTTTCCTTGGCCAGGTACATCACCGTAAACGATGTGTCCAATCCGCCGCTAAAAGCGACTACTACTTTCTTCTTCATTTTTGTATCTCTTATAATTGTATTATTATCCATTTAATTGTCAATTGTCAATTCTCAATTGTCAATTGGTTAATTCTCCGTCGTCTTTTCCGGATCGAAAAGCATCCCCGTACAGATGCAATACCGGCGGCCGGTACGTTCGAGGACATCATGGTTGACACAGCCTTCGCAGCCTCTCCAGAAAGCTTCGTCGTCCGTCAGGTCGGCAAAAGTGACCGGCACATATCCTAATTCCGTATTCATTTTCATAACGGCGGCTCCCGAAGTCAGGCTGAAAATCTTGGCGTGCGGCCATCGCATACGGGCCAGTTGGAAAGTCATTTCCTTGATCCGTTTGGCAATGCCCAATCCGCGGAAGTCCGGATGCACGATCAGGCCGGACGTGGTCACGTATTGTTTGTTTCCCCAAGACTCGATATAGCTGAAGCCGGCAAATTTGTTGCCTTCCAAGGCAATGACGGCTTTTCCCTCCTTCATTTTCTGGGCAACATATTCATGCGTACGCTTGGCGATACCGGTTCCGCGCACTTTGGCGGCTGCCTCGATCGTTTCGAGGATGGTATCTACATATTCCTCATGGCAAGCTTCAGCAATCATCACATCAATTTTTCTTTCTTGTTCCATCTTTATGTTTGTTCTTTTATCTTCTGTTGTTACAGGGAGCGGACGACCGGTTCCCTCTATACATTTAATATATTATATAAAATGCGCCAGTGCTTTCACGATCTTGTCCCGGCTGATTCCCTCGCGCGGGATGATCAGGATTGTGTCGTCTCCGGCAATTGTGCCCAGGATTTCGTAGGGCGCATGTGTGTCGATGTCCGAAGCGATCCCCATGGCATATCCCGGACGGGTCTTGACTACGGCCAAGTTGCCCGAAAATTCGATATTGGGATGATGTTGCGTCTGCTCTTTCAGCGGTTGCGTCTGCGCCGGATAGTCGGGCAGGCGGTATACATAGTTCCCGTTTTCGTCATGTACTTTGATGACTTTCAGTTGTTTTATGTCGCGTGAAAGGGTCGCTTGGGTAACTTGGAATCCGCTGTTTTCCAATTGCTTAAGCAATTCTTCCTGATTGCCGGTTTTCTCGGTCTGTATAATGCGGCAGATGGCATCCAGTCGTTCTTTTTTTGTACTCATACTTGTATATTTATGCAACAAGGCTGCAAATATAAGGAGTATAATTGAATAATTATACAAAGTCATTCTCTTTTTTTGTATAGGATTTGATATTGATAAAATCAAAAGTCGGATTTTAGGAAGAGATATTATAAATTTGCGGATGAAATAAATGAATGGTAAAAATGAAAAAGATTACAGGTTTATTTGTTGCAATGTTGCTCTTGCTGAGTAGTTGCGGAAGTGTCCCGTTGACCGGGAGAAAGCAGGTATTGCTTGTTTCGGATCAGGAGGTGTTGTCGTCCAGCCTGACCCAATATTCCGATTATATGAAATCGGCCAAGAAATCATCGTCGAAAGATGGTGCCGCCATGGTGACACGTGTGGGTAAGAAGATCGCGGCTGCCACCGAGCAATATCTGAAAGACAATGGATTGGAAAGCGAAATCAAGAATTTCGCCTGGGAGTTTAATTTGGTGAACGACCCGCAGGTCAATGCGTTCTGTATGCCGGGAGGCAAGATCGTTGTCTATGAGGGGTTGATGCAACTGGTTGCGTCGGACGATGAGCTGGCTGTCGTGGTCGGTCATGAGGTGGCGCATGCGGTAGCCAAACATAGCAACGAGCGTATGAGCCAGCAATTGATGGCGCAATACGGGGCGCAGATATTGGGGCAGGCGTTAAGCAATAAATCGGCTGCCGTCCAGCAGATCGGCACTTCCGTTTATGGCTTGGGGGCCCAATATGGGGTCATGTTGCCTTTCTCCCGCAAGCACGAGTCCGAAGCCGATTACATGGGGCTGGTCTTTATGGCGATGGCAGGCTATAACCCCGAAGTCGCCGTCACCTTCTGGCAAAAAATGTCTGCCGGCAATTCCGGCTCAGTCCCCGAATTCATGAGCACGCACCCCAGCGATGCCACCCGTATCAAAGAGATCAAGCAGCATTTGCCGGAGATTGAGAAGTATCGGGGGAAGAAGTGATTGGAATATTCGCTTGAAATATTTATCTTTGTCTTATAAACGTGGTAATTATGAGTTTTTTAGTCCAATATTATCCCGGCATTATCGCCTTGTGCAAGATGTACAAGGTTAAAAGGTTATTTGCTTTTGGTTCTGTATTGACCAATCGTTTTACCGATAAGAGTGATGTAGACTTGGTCGTGGATTTTGACAAAGAAAAGGTGGAGGATTATTTTTCTAACTTCTTTGATTTGAAATATGCCTTGGAAACTCTTTTAGGTAGAAAAGTGGACTTGCTCGAAGAACAGGCAATCCGCAATCCCTATTTGAAGGCCGACATTGATATGACCAAAAAGCTTATATATGGATAATTACACTAAAAAACATTTGCAGGATATTTTGACAGCCATCGAAGAAATTGAGAGTTTTTTTGACGGCTGTCAAAAATGCTTTGATGATTTCTCCAAAACATTATGGCGCAGACGCGCTATTGAGAGAAACATTGAGATTATAGGGGAAGCCATGAATCGAATCCTAAAATCAAATCCTTCAATCGAAATTACCAACTCCCGCAAAATAGTAGATGCCCGTAATTATATTATTCATGGCTATGACAGCTTATCTGTTGATATATTATGGAGTATCGTCATTAATCATTTACCTAAATTGCAAGAAGAGGTTTCGGGGTTGCTGCGTGATAGATAAAAAATAAATCCGTAGTATTACGAATTTTTAGCTCTGCTCTATACCGTTATCCCCATCTTCTTCATCAAGAAGCAAGCATTCATATTTTGGGCGATTCCTTCCCGGAGTTGGTAGGAGAAGGTCAGGTTGTTGTTTTGGATGTCGGCTTCGAAGCGGTAATTCTTGATTTGGTTGGGAAATTCCTGTTCGAGTTCGCCTAACACCAAGTCGTGTGTGGCGATGATACCGCAAGCCTGGTGTGCCACCAACTGTTTCATCAAGGCGAGGGAGCCTTTCTGTTTGTCGACCGAATTGGTGCCTTTCAGGATTTCGTCTAAGATGATGAACAGCTTTTCGCCCTGTTGCAAGCGGTCGATAATCATCTTCAGCCGCTTCAGTTCGGCAAAGAAATAGGATTCGTTGCTCGCAAGCGAATCGGAAGTACGCAAGCTGGTCACCAGCTGGGCCGGATACAACGTCAAAGATGCTGCGCAAACCGGAGCACCGATGCAGCCGAGCAGGTAGTTGATGCCGATGGTGCGCAGGTAAGTACTTTTCCCTGCCATGTTCGCCCCCGTAATAATCAGGAACCAGGGGCTTTTCCGAATGTCGATGTCATTCTTTACGCAGGTGTCCCGGCGCAACAGCGGATGGCCGAGCGCCTTGCCTTCCATTTGGAAGTACGTATCTGCAATCTCGGGATACGTATATTCCGGGTGATTGAATGCAAATCCACCTAACGAACAATAAGCGTCGAACAGAGCTAACGCCTCGAACCAACGTTCCGTATCCTGCCCGTAATCCTTTTGCCATTTTTCTAATTGCATCGCCTTGCGTGTATCGCGCAGGGTTACAATGTTCAGCAAGACACCGATCGCGCTGAAACGTTGGTTCAGCGCACCTATGTGGCGCGATAACTTTTGGATGATCGCTGAGGCGGTCTGTCCGTTACAACTGAATTGGCGATGGATGGCTGCCAGTTCGGCCGATTGGAAGTCTTCTTTTTCGATGCATCCGATCAGGTCTGAATAGGTATGTAGGATCTGTTCCATCTTGTCCAGGGAATTGTGGATCGTTGCGATCTGTTTCGTGTTGAGGTAAGAGAGGATGAAAGACAATCCGAAGAACAGGCCGGCTATCGACATCGGGAGCAGGTTCAGTGCGCATCCGGCGGCGATGAATGCCCAGAGGGCAGGAATCAGGTAGACGAGCAGTTTCCAGAGGGTATTGCTGAGCAGGCAAGGTGCGGTCTTGCTTAATAGCGAAACCCGTTGTTGATCGCCCTGGTTTCCCGGGTGTAAAATACCTGTCACATAGAAATGTTGCCGGAGCTGTGTGAATGACTCCAGTTCGCAGATCGCTTCCTGGCGTCTGGTTATCATCGCCTTGTCGGTGAGAGGATGCGTAAGCCAGTCGGCCAACTTCTCTTTTCCCACAAAAGTAACCGTGCGGTTGATGGATTGGAAAAGCGAATGGTCCCCGAATAAATCCAGGTCAAGGCTGAACGGATGTTCCGCCGAACTTTTTTCCGGTGCGCCGTCGAACGCACTGAAATCGTAATCCAATCCGTTCAGTTCGTCCCGGCAAAGTTTTACTAAGGCTTCTGCCTGGCGTTTCCGGGCAAACAGCCGGCTGTGCCAGACCATCAGAGCGATAAACGGAACCATGAACAGGAGGGCAATCCCGGTCAGCACAGTCCACTCTTCAGCTTTAAAAAGCCAGATCATGGCAATCAAACCGCCCGTCAACAATAGACGGATACTGCCGAGCCAGTGAATCTTTTTCTTCAGGCTGTCGGCCCTACGGGTGTAGGCGGTGAGGGTATTTTGATAATAATTGTATATTTTTTCCATGCCTGCAAAGATAGAAAAAATGAACCAACCTTTTCTCTATTTGGTTTTATCTAAAAAGATAGTAAGGATAAACGGGATGCATTTTATGAAAAGAATCGTAACGCTCTTGCTTTTAGTAGGGATCGCCTGTTCGCTGTCGGCACAGGAAAAGAGGGGAGAGACAATCGGGGACCGGATCATGGCAAAGGCGGATAATGCCGACAGTGTCCGGGCCGTTTTGGACAAAGCGTCGTATTTCACTTTGTTCAAGGACAATTATTTTGTCGGCGGGACGACGCTCGGACATAAACCGACTTCCCTTAATTCGGATGTGAAATTCCAGCTGAGTATCGCCCAACGGCTGACAAAAAGCAAATTGCCATTCGATACCTATCTGTTTATCCAGTACACGCAGAAGGCTTTTTGGAATGTCTTTCAGGAATCGTTGCCGATGAAAGACCTGAATTTCAATCCGGGGATAGGGTTGGGACATCTGATTGTCTACCATAATAAATATATCGGGAAAGGCTATCTGATGCTCGAACATGAGTCGAACGGCAAGGACAGTACCGCTTCGCGCAGTTGGAACAAGGTCTCTCTGGCGGTCGCGATCACGCTTTCACCGAATTGGGAGGCGCAGTTCAAGACTTGGATACCGATCGTGGACGGCGAAAACAACAAAGACTTGCTGAAGTATAACGGGATTTTCCAGGTGGCCGCGAACTATCGTACCGATAACCGCCGTTTCAATTGTGGCGTAGTTCTGACCAAACGGAAAACCTGGACCAGCTTCAACACGCAGGTGGAACTGAGTTATCGGTTCAATAAGAATGAAAACCAGTATTTCTTCCTCCAATATTACAACGGGTATGGTGAAAACCTCTTGGAATATAATAAGTTCAAAAGCATGATACGGATCGGGTTCGTGATCAAGCCTACCGATTTCAGTATTTATTGAGAGGGAAAAGTAAACAACGTTTTTTTCAGTTTGTTATGTATGTAGATAGCATATAGGAGATGAAGGTCATGAAGCAAAATAACGGAACAAACGTGAAAGAGCAATATTGGAAGTATTCCCTGATTACGATTATCCTTGTGTTGGGAGTGATTCTTTTTGTTGAGTTTACCCCCTTTCTGGGAGGCATATTGGGAGCGTGTACGATTTATATATTGGTAAGGCGGCAGATGTTGTATCTGACGGAAAAGAAGCATTGGCGTCGTAGCCTGGTCGCTGTCGTTTTGCTGTTGGAAGCAATCCTTTGCTTCCTGATACCGCTTTCGCTGGCGGTTTGGCTGTTCGTCAACAAGTTGCAGGATGTTAATCTGGACCCGACGCAACTGGTCCGTTCGGCGGAGCATATCGCGGGGCTGGTCAAAGAACGGATCGGATATGACGTGCTCGATATCTCCAATATCCAGTCTGCCGTCTCCGTTCTTCCGAAAATCGGGCAGACGCTGATGGGCGGAATCAGCGGTTTCGCCGTCAATGTGGTTGTATTGGTGCTGATTCTCTATTTCATGCTGATCGGTGGTTCCAAGATGGAAACGTATGTGTACAGCATTCTGCCTTTTAGCGACGAGAATAAGAACAGCGTCCTGAAAGAGATCAACATGATTGTCACCTCCAATGCGATCGGGATTCCGTTGCTGGCCGTCATCCAGGGGGTGATTGCTTTGATCGGGTATTGGATATTTGGTGTGCCGAGCCCTTTGCTTTTCGGTTTCCTGACCTGTTTCGCTACGATTATTCCGGTGGTGGGCACTGCGTTGATCTGGTTGCCGCTGGCTCTTTATATGACACTGACCGGAGATTGGGTGAATGCCGCCGGGCTGACGGCTTATGCTTTGATTGTCATTACGAATGTGGATAACCTGGTTCGCTTTGTCTTACAGAAAAAGATGGCGGACACGCATCCGCTTATCACCATCTTCGGGGTGATCGTCGGCCTGTCTCTGTTCGGCTTTATGGGGATTATCTTCGGGCCGCTCCTGATTTCGATCTTTATACTTTGTTTCAATATATTCAAGGAAAAGTATCTCGATAATGCCCGGGAACCGCTACCTTTGCGTGAATAAACAAACAAAGCTATGCATAGCAGAAGAACGAAAAACAATTGGCACATCATCAAAGGGCAGCCGCTTACCGAGCTGGACAAAAAAGTACTTTATTTTCAGCATAAAGGCCACCTGGTGCCGTCACGCAAATTGATTAAGACCGCTGAGCAGATCGAAGGGATTCGCCGGAGCAGCGCCGTGAATACCGGGGTGCTCGATTTGGTCGCTAAAGAGATCCGGGCCGGTATGTCGACCGCCGAGATCGACCGGTTGGTTTATGAGTATACGGTTTCGCATGGCGCTATTCCGGCGCCTCTCAATTATGAAGGGTTCCCGAAAAGTGTCTGTACGTCCGTCAACGAGGTGGTCTGCCATGGCATCCCCAGCGAAGAGGAGATATTGGAAGAGGGGGATATTGTCAATGTAGATGTTTCGACGATCCTGGACGGCTATTATTCGGATGCGTCCCGTATGTTTATCATCGGCCGGACGACTCCCGAAAAGGAAAAACTGGTACGGGTGACGAAAGAGTGTCTCGAAGTCGGCATGAAGGCCGCGAAGCCGTTCGGGTTTGTCGGCGATATCGGCAACGCCATCCAGCATCATGCGGAGAAGAACGGTTTCTCGGTCGTCCGCGATTTGTGCGGGCATGGTGTCGGGCTGGAGTTTCACGAAGAACCGGAGGTTTGCCATTTCGGGCGGAAAGGGACGGGGATGTTACTGGTTCCCGGCATGGTGTTTACGATCGAACCGATGATCAACATGGGAACCTGGCAGGTCTTTATCGACGAAGAAGACGGCTGGACCGTCGTGACCGAAGACGAACTGCCCTCCGCGCAGTGGGAACATACATTCCTGATGACGGAAACGGGGCTTGAAATCCTTTCTTATTAACTCCCCGTTTGTGGAAATGTTTTTTCAATGGTAGTAAACCGTTTTCGGATTTCTTGAAATGGCTTTTCAAGAATGAAAAGGTGCTGTATCAAAAGGCGCTTACAGCGCCTTTCGAATTTACCGCCTTTCAAGGACTATTTCTTGTCTTTCAACAAATCGCGTATCTCCGTGAGCAACTGTATGTCGGCAGGAGGAGCGGCCGGTGCGGCCGGTTCTTCAGCTTTCTTCTTGTTCAAGGCGTTGATCCCTTTCACCAGCATGAATATGGAAAATGCGATGATGATGAAATCGAAAGTCACCTGGAGGAAGTTCCCGTAGTTGATGGAAACTGCCGGCGAAACCACGTTTTCGCCATCCATAACTGCTTGTTTCAGTACAATTTTCAAATCGGTGAAATTGACACCTCCAATCAACAAACCGATAGGAGGCATGATCAGATCGCTGACGGCAGATGATACAATTTTACCGAAAGCACCGCCGATAATGATACCCACAGCCATGTCGATCACGTTACCGCGCATGGCGAATTGTTTGAACTCTTGTAGAATCTTCTTCATGATTTGCTCTTTTTATGTTATAACTACAAAAGTACGTGTTTAGTTGTGGATTTCCAAAATAATCAGTTGGCTGAATATTTATTTTTCAATCTTGATTTGTCTACTACAATAGTAGGGGTTATTGTAAAATACTGTTTTCTTAACATTTCGGTACACTCTTTATAAATCGCATAAAACCCCGGTTAAATCCCGAAAAAACGGTCCTTTCCGCCATGAGGTGCGCAGTTTTTTTCCTTGAAGACGGTCTTCAACCCCCGTGAGGTCCGACTTCATGAACCCTGAAGACCGTCCTCATGGCGGGGAAGACGGTCCTCAGGGCGCTGAAGTCCGACTTCAGCGTGAAAAGGCGGCAAATCTTTTTGGGAATATTCGGAACCGCATTCGTATTGGTTCGGCTACAGGCGATTCTCCGGGAGTTCAGCTTTTCCACAATGTCAGGAATTTCGCCTTTTCGCTGACAAATAAAACCGGAATACCGTTTTCTTGCCGTCCTCGCTTTGCCGGCTGTTCCTGTATGCCGGTTGGGAAGCGCAAAAAGACAGCCGCCATTTGTCCGGATTTTTACTCGAAATAGAAAAACGCCTCCAAAGGGGGATATTGTCAGTTTTAACAATCTGTTTTTAGATAGCCC
>JAGBDR010000066.1 GCA_017937385.1 Parabacteroides sp. | reverse complement strand
TTTTTGACTAACAAAAGATCGGCCTTATTCCACACATTGATGTTGGTACTTTTTGCAAAAATATAACAATTAAATATTATACAACAAAAGAAACACAGCTGTGATATAGACGGAACACAGTTGTGATACACAAAGAACACAGTTGTGATACACAAAGAACACAACTGTGATACAAAATAGATAGCCGGTTTCATCCTTTCAAATAACGAGTATAGAAACTTATCTCGGAAAATGGTAGTTTTCGACAAAAGATTGGCCGATCGCATAACCCTCGTCATACAAGGCGGACAACTTCTTACGGTCGTTGGTGGTGCGGCCGACTTCCAGCTTCTTCTGCGGACGGATGACAATCGCATCACCTTTCGCTTCCAGTTCGTCGATGTAATCCAACACTTCATTATACTTGCGGTAGCGTAATTTCAACTGTTTCCGGATAGCCGGATATTGGCGGTAAATAAAGCCAGGCAACCAGAAATCCTTTTCCTTCTTCCGATAGCCCTTGTTGCGGGTCAGGATGATCACGTTCTTCCGGAAACCGTCGTCGATGGCATGTTGGATGGGAATGGCATCGCAGACACCGCCGTCGACCATCGGGACACCATCGACATAGGCCACCGGACAAAGCACCGGAAGCGTACAGGAGGCACAACAGATATCGACCAAGCGATCCGCGTCTTGCTTCTCCTCGAAATACTCAGCTTCACCTGTCAGACAGTTGCTGGCAACCATGACGAAGCGGTTCGGCGATTTGAAGTAGGTCTCATAGTCAAGTGGATAATATTTCTCCGGATACACATAAAAAAGGTATTTCATATCGATATATCCCCGTCCCCGCAGGAAATGTCGGAAACCGATATAATCATATTTTTCCAGCAAATCGATATTGCTGAACCGGGAACGCCCGCGCTGCCGCGAAGCATACGAAATACCATTACTCGCCCCGGCAGACACACCGATCGTATAAGGGAACCAAATCTCATGATCCATAAAGCAATCCAGCACTCCGACAGTAAAGATGGCACGCATCCCTCCTCCTTCAAGCACCAGACCGGTATGATTGTCTATTTCCATATCTGCTTACCATAAAAGAATAACCGGTGCCTCAGAAAGCGCTGTAGGCGCCTTTCGACACACCGGTCACAAAAATAGAATAAATCAACGATATAAACATCATCCTTCTCATAGAATAACTTCGTTCACCAAAGGACGATGGAGCCGGAAATCTTCAATATTCTGAAGCGTTGTTTCTGCAATATTGTGCAGAGCTTCCTTGGTGAAAAAAGCCTGATGCGAAGTAACGATCACATTGTTAAAAGAAAGCAGACGGGCCAATACATCATCATCGATAATTTTATCGGACTGGTCCTCATAGAAATATTCGCCCTCCTCCTCGTACACATCCAAACCGGCAGCCGCAATCATCTTTTCTTTCAGACCTTCGATCAGGTCGTTGGTATTGATCAACCGGCCGCGGCCAGTATTGATAATCATCACCCCTTTCTTCATCTTGGCGATGGCGTCTTTGTTGATCATATACTTGGTCTGGTCAGTCAACGGACAATGCAATGATAGGATGTCCGATTCGCGATACAACTCGTCCAACGAAACATAAGTAATACGCTCCTCCTCGGCAAACGCCCGATCGGGATAAAGGTCATAAGCCAAGATACGCATTCCGAACCCTTTCAGCAAGCGGATCAGGATCTTGGCGATCTTTCCCGTACCGATTATGCCGATCGTCTTTCCGTGCATATCGAACCCCATCAGGCCGTTCAGCGAGAAGTTGCCGTCTCGCGTACGCCAATAGGCACGATGTATTTTCCGGTTCAACAGCAGCATCAGGGCAAGCGAATATTCGGCTACGGCGTAAGGAGAATAGGCCGGTACACGAACGACCGGCAACTTTCCCTTGGCCGCTTTCAGATCCACATTATTAAAGCCTGCACAACGAAGGGCCAGCAGTTTGACACCCTTGTCCACCATCGCATCGATCACGGTAGCATCGGCGATATCGTTGACGAAGATACAGACCACATCCGCATCTTGTGTCAGAACGACATTATTCGGATTCAAATGTCCCTTGTAATAACGGATGTCGTAATTGTACGTTTCATTTACGTGGTCGAATGAAGCTATATCATAGGGTTTAGCTCCAAAGAATGCTATTTTGTATGCCATAATCATCTGTTTTTATAGTTAACAATCCAAACCTCCGGAAAGTTGAAAAAATACATGGGCAACAAAAGACTTCTGTTTGGACCTTACGGAAACTCGATCTCCACCGTCGTCCCCTTTCCGATTTCCGACGTGATCGTGATTTCCGCCCCGTAACTTCTCAAGATACGCATGGAAAGACTCAACCCGATGCCATGCCCGGCAAACTCCCGTGTGTTGGAAGCACGATAGAAAGGCTGATATACACGTGTGATCTCCTCCTCCGGGATACCGATACCCATATCCGTAATGGTCAGGACAGAGCCTTTCAACCGTATCTCGACCGGTTTCTCTCCCGAATATTTGCAGGCGTTATCCAAGATGTTGCCGATCGCAATCTTCAACAGGTACGGATTCGCTTCGATGACAAAAGCAAAATGGTCGGTCGTAAAGCGAATGCGATTGCCCACAAACTGCATCAGGAATTCGGCCAGAAAAACCGTCTCACGGGCATTTTTCAGAATCTCCTTATCTCCATGAGAAAGGAAAAGCAAGTTTTTCATCAACAGGATGATACGTTTCGTCTCTGAGGCAATGCGTCCCAAAGCTGCCTGATATTCGGCCGGTGTACGTTCTTTCAACAGGCTGATTTCGCATTCTCCCTGGATGGCCGTAAGCGGATTATTCAGTTCATGGGACGCATTGCTGATGAAAGACTTCTCACTCTGGTAAGCCGCATCGATACGGTCAATCATTCGGGTCGCATACAAACGGCCGACGAAATAGACTAAGATCGCACTGACCACCAACATCCCTACCAACAACCAGCCGATCCGGTACTGAATGTCTCCTCCGTACTGGTATAGGAGTTCAGATGTCGGAATGGCTTTCTCCGTCAGGTAAGAATAGTAGAGGCGGTCGATAAAGCCAGTCGCCACAATATAAAAGACGACTGTCACCACCGATATGATACCGATCGTGATAGCCGTATAGAAAAGTGCTATTTTGCTGCCAGTCTTCATGCATCCATCCTATAGCCCACTCCTACCACAGTGCGGATCAGCTTGTGGTCAAAATCTTTGTCGATCTTGCTTCGCAGATAATTGACATAGACATCCACCACATTCGTATTCGTATCAAAATCTTTGTCCCAGACATTCTTCAACAAGGTCAGGCGGCTTTGCGCCACTCCCTGGTTGCGAATCAGATATTCAAGTAAGCGGTACTCCTTTACAGTCAAATCGATCACAACCTGGCCACGGATCGCCCGGTGGCTGGAGGGATCGAGCGTCAGGTCGCCACAACTCAAAACCGGCCGTGCCGCTTCTGTCCCCGTACGCCGCAAAAGAGCCTTGATGCGGGCTTCCAATTCCTGAAAACTGAAAGGTTTCACCAAATAGTCGTCGGCTCCGGCATCCAGGCCATTCACGATATCGTCTGTCGTTCCTAAAGCGGTCAACATGATGACAGGCGACTGGTAGCCATAGATCTGACGATATTGCTTACAGAGTTGCAAGCCGTTCATCTTCGGCATGATGATATCCAGTACCAGCAACTGGAAATCCTCTTGCCGGACCAACTCCCAACCGGCTTGCCCGTCATAAGCTACACTGACTTCATGGCCGAATTCCTGCAAGCCCCGCTCAATGAAAGAGGCGATGTTTATTTCATCTTCTACTAATAATATTTTTGCCATTACATATCCTTGTGTATCGGACCACAAATCTACATAAAAACCATCGATTTTTATGCAAGCCAAATCAAACTCAAAACCATGCCTATTGGTCCAAATCGAAACTACTTCCCCATAAAATCCGATTTTCTACCCCATCTAATCCAAATTACATGCAAGGGTAATATTTTTTAATAAACTATCCGATGTAATTAACAATTCTATTTTTAGAGGTTCGTGGACTTGATTTTTAAAAGAAATAATATCCCCGATGAACATTCGATTACTTTTTCAAATTGATCCTATCAGGCAATTCCACCCGAAGATGATCCACTTCCAAAAAAGAGGGTTGGGGAGCGAGCAAATCGAGATGACTAAGATCGGTTTTGCTTGGAACGACTTCGACACGGACACGGGCAAGGCCTTTTTTCTTAAAATCCAGAAGTTCGGCCGCACCGACAGAAACATCGATGATACGGCCTTTGCGGAAAGGCCCGCGATCAGTCACGCATACAATCACCCGCTTCATATTGGACAGGTTGGTGACACGCAAGAAAGTGCCGAAAGGATAGGTTCGGTGTGCCGCTACCAATTCGCCGATATCATGGGTCTGGCCACTGGCAGCTTTACGTCCGTGAAAACGGTTGTGGTAATAAGAAGCAAGCCCCTCCTCCTGGGCCTGCACTTTCCCTGTGCCGGCAAAAGCGGCCAACAGAAGGATACTATATACCAAGCGGTAAAACATACACGTATTATCGTTATATGAAAGTAACGTAAAGCAGCCGATTTTATTGTAACAACTTCTCCAGCCAAGCCCTTCCCTATCAGCTACAGGTCCGTCGGCAAGGTGTTTTTTTGTATAAATCCTTATACAAATTTCTTTCATCACCCGTTACAATATCGTATAGAAAAACTTATCTTTGCCCAATGAGAAAGATATGTATCTGAATCGATGGTCGATTATTTTTACTAATTGTTTACACAGACCATTCTTTGGTAAGTTTAAAGAACTGAAAAACAAATATATTACAATATATAGATGAAAAGTAAAAGTTTAGTTTCTATCGATCAATGTTCCAAAGAGGACATTCTTCGCATTCTGGATAACGCCAGGAAGTTTGAAGCCAATCCGAACCGTAAGGTACTGGAAGGTAAAGTTGCCGCGACTTTGTTCTTCGAACCCTCCACCCGTACCCGCCTGAGTTTTGAGACTGCAGTGAACCGGTTAGGCGGCCGTGTGATCGGTTTCTCCGACGCTTCCACGACCAGTTCTTCCAAAGGCGAAACACTGAAAGATACCATCCTGATGGTGAGCAACTATGTCGATCTCATCATTATGCGCCACCATTTGGAAGGGGCTGCCCGTTATGCTTCGGAGGTCACGGACGTGCCTATCATCAATGCCGGCGACGGAGCCAACCAGCACCCATCCCAAACCATGCTGGATCTCTATTCCATCCAAAAGACGCAGGGCAAACTGACTGACCTCAACATCACGATGGTCGGCGACCTGAAATACGGACGTACCGTACATTCACTGATCGTAGGTATGTCGCATTTCAACCCGACATTCAACTTCATCGCACCGAACGAACTTCGTATGCCAGACGAACAGAAGAACTTCTGCGACAAACATGGTATTAAATATAATGAATATACCGAATTTACGGAAGACATCATCAATCAGACAGACGTCTTGTACATGACCCGCGTGCAACGTGAACGTTTCACCGACTTGGAAGAATACGAACGTGTGAAGAATGTGTATATCCTGAAGAACGATATGCTGAAGAACAGCCGCGAGAATCTCCGTATCCTGCATCCGCTGCCTCGCGTGAACGAAATCGCATACGATGTGGACGACAATCCCAAAGCCTACTATATCCAACAGGCACGCAACGGACTGTTCGCCCGTCAGGCAATCATCTGTGAAGTGTTAAACATTCAAATTGACGATTAACAACTAAATTATGTCAACAGAAAAGAAAAAAGAATTGCAGGTTGCCGCTTTAGAGAACGGCACCGCCATCGATCATATCCCCTCCAGCCAATTGTTTAAAGTAGCCAAATTACTGGGACTGGAAAACATGAACAATACGATCACGATCGGTAACAATCTACACAGCAATAAAATGGGCAACAAAGGCATGATCAAGATCTCCGACAAATTCTTCTGCGATGAAGAGATCAACCGGATCGCCCTGATTGCTCCGAACGTGGTCCTGAACATCATCCGTGATTACGAAGTAGTGGAGAAAAAGACTGTTACCTTACCAGACGAACTGGTTGGGCTCGTAAAATGCAACAACCCGAAATGCATCACCAATAACGAGCCGATGCCGACCCGTTTCGATGTGATCGACAAAGAGAAAGGTACGATCAAATGCCATTATTGCGAACGTAAAATCAATAAAGAAGACATCATCGTTAAATAATGGACAATTGACAATTGTCATGAAGCACGACTGGAAACCTGGAACCATGATCTATCCGCTTCCGGCAGTAATGGTCAGTTGCGGTTCTGAGCCTTCGGAATATAATATTATAACGGTCGCGTGGGTGGGTACGATCTGTACCAATCCACCGATGTGTTATATATCGGTCCGTCCGGAGCGGCACTCCTATCCGATCCTAAAGAGGAACATGGAATTTGTAATCAACCTGACAACCCGCCGCCTGGCGTATGCAACCGACTGGTGCGGTGTCAATTCAGGAAAAGACCATGCCAAGTTTGAAGAGATGAAACTGACACCGGGCAAAGCCTCGGTCGTAAACGCCCCGACCATCGAAGAATGCCCGCTCTGCATCGAATGCCGGGTCAAAGAAGTCATGGCATTGGGCAGCCACGATATGTTTATCGCCGACGTGGTGAACGTACAGGCCGATGACCAATACCTGGACCCGGAAACGGGAGCCTTCGATATGCAACGGGCCGGCCTGTTGGCCTATTCGCACGGCAAATATTATGGATTGGGCGATTTTGTCGGCAAGTTCGGCTGGTCGGTCAAAAAGAAAAAATAGTCATGAAGAAAATTTACCTTCTATTGCTGATACTTCCACTCTGTTTCCCGGCCCGCGCCCAGAAGTTTGTCAAAATTGAAGACAAAACTTTCAATTGGGGAGGAAAAGTCGGAGTCAACGCTGCATTCCCGATTGTCCGGTCGTTGACGATAGACAACCAGGAAATGGAAGACATACGCTTGCAATATAAGGTAGGTTACCAGGCAGCTGCGTTTGCGCGGGTCAATATCGACCGTTTCTATATCCAGCCCAGCCTGACATGGCAACATACGGAAGGTGACATCCGCTTCAACATACCGCAGACGGAAAACGACCTGCCCAACGGAACAAACACCCTGGCTTCTGTTAGCAGGAACCGGATTTCCTACAAATCCGCCACGCTTGAAATGCCGGTGATGGTCGGCTACTATTTAGTGAAAAAAGGCCCGTATGCACTAAGCTTGATGTTCGGTCCCAACATCAAATATAACTACAAGACACGCTACAACACGAATATGACAGGCAGTCCTCTCGAATTTGAAGACGACAACACGCCTTTCGGGATCAGTATAACCACCGGATTGGGAGTCAGTATCTGGCGGCTGTTCCTCGACTTCAGCTATGAATTCGGCTTGAATGAAGTCGCTTCCAATTTCCGCGAGATTGGCAAGATCGAAGATACCCCCAAAGGGACCCTCAAGATTGAAAAACGGACAAACATCATGAGTTTCTCGCTTGGCTTCCTGTTCTGACCTGGATTTGTATTGCCAATACGATTGCACATGAACCGTAAAAAAGGCAGTGCCGCGGTCTGCGGGCACTGCCTTTTTCATTGACAAATTCCGATCCAATATTAATCGAACATCCGTCTGAACTTATCGAAAATCCGATCCTTGACAGATTTCTTCGGTTGGAAATTGGGAGAGTTTTCCAGACCGTTCAAGATATCTTTTTCTGAAGCGGACAACGTTTCCGGAATATAAACACTAACATTCACAAGCAAATCTCCCGTCCCATAGCTATTGACAGACGGCAGTCCCTTGTTTCGCAAACGGAGCACTTTCCCCGGCTGGGTTCCCGGCTCGATCTTGACTTTAGCCTTGCCGTCGAGGGTAGGCACTTCAACCGTACCGCCCAAAGCCGCCTGAGGCACACTCAGTAAAAGGTTATACAGGATGTCGTTCTCGTCACGAATCAGTTCCGGATGCGGTTCTTCTTCAATCAAGATCAGCAAATCTCCGTTAATGCCTCCGTGACGGGCCGCATTTCCTTTTCCGTTCATGGACAACTGCATACCTTCTGCCACACCAGCCGGAATATTGATGGTGATCACCTCGTCATCACGCACGATTCCTTCACCGTTACACTCGCTACATTTCTTGGTGATAATCTTTCCTTCGCCTCCACAAGTCGGACAGGTGGTCTGCGTCTGCATCTGTCCTAAGATCGTATTGGCAACACGCGTAACCACGCCACTACCGTGACAGGTTTCACACGTTTTGGAACTGTGATCGTCCTCCGCTCCGCTTCCGTGGCATTTGGAACAAGTCACATATTTCTTGACCTTTATCTTCTTCTCGACTCCGGTAGCGATGTCTTTCAGGCTCAGCTTCACTTTCACGCGCAAATCCGAACCCCGGTTCACCCGACGGCCGCCACGCGAACCGCCTCCAAAACCACTGAATCCGCCAAAGCCGCCGAAATGCCCGCCAAAGATGTCTCCGAACTGGGAGAAAATATCATCCATAGACATTCCTCCGCCAAAGCCACCGCCCTGCGAAGCACCTCCTACTCCGGCATGGCCGAACTGATCATACCGTTGGCGTTTCTGAGGATCACTCAACACGTCGTAGGCTTCAGCCGCCTCCTTGAAGTTTTCTTCGGCCTGTTTGTCACCCGGATTCTTGTCCGGATGAAACTGAATCGCCTTTTTACGATAAGCTTTCTTTATTTCTTCTGCCGAGGCGTTCTTTTCGACACCCAGCACTTCGTAATAATCTCTTTTAGCCATCTTCGTATGTCTGTTGTTATTTATTCATTATCCTGTCGACTTATTCGCCTACCACGACTTTTGCATGGCGAATCACCTTATCGTTCAACGTATAACCGGTCTGTACACAATCCAGGACCTTCCCCTTCATATCGGGTTCCGGTGCAGGAATCATAGCAACGGCCTCAGAGGTTTCAGCATCAAACGGTTCGCCGACTGTTTCAATCGGTTTTACATGCTGATGAGACAGGTAAGAGATGAATTTCGAATAAATAAGTTCCACGCCCTCCGTAACAGCCTTTATATCTTCGACCGAACGGATATTCTGCAAAGCGCGTTCGAAATCATCAACAACAGGAAGCAATTGGGTCAAAGCAGTTTCACCACCATTTTTGATCAGTTCCGATTTTTCACGCAATGTACGTTTACGGTAGTTGTCGAACTCGGCCATCAGGCGTAAATGCGAATCGTTCAGTTCGTCGTACTTCTTTTGAAGCTCTTCCAGCTCTTTCTGTTCCGAGCCTTCATCCGCCACATTGTCAGATACGGCATTTTCTTCTGCCGCATTTACCTGTTCATCCTGCAATTTTGTCGTTTCATCAACACCCTGGCCTTCTTTTTTGTCTGCAGTTTCCTGCTTACTATTAAAATTCATCATGTCAATAATCAATTATATATTTTCATTACTATCTAATTGTCAATAAGATATCATATTATCGCCGGTCGAGTCATCTGTCTGCCGGCACTATTCTTGTCGATATCAATCACCGATATAACATCAAATATACTGCCAACTGTTCTTTATAGAACGAAAATATCTTTACCTTTGTGTAGTAAAAGAGGATTTATCGTCATAGTCTAACATTATAAAAAGTAATAAAACAAGAAGGAATTAATTATGAAGAGAGCAATTTTGTCAGTTTTACTGCTATCTGCATTTCTTACCGGTTTTGCGCAAAACCGGAATATCTGCCGATTAGGAATTACATACGATATGAGTCAAAACGAACACTGGGGGAAAAACAAACCGGTTATAACGCATGTCATCCCCTATTCGCCGGCCGAACTGGCTGGAGTCAAGCCCCATGATATCATTCTGGCAGTCGACGGTGTGCAAACAACCGATATTTCTCCGGAAGAGATCAGTGAGATGCTGAATCCTGCCGGAAAGAACGAGGTGTTGTTGACAATCGGCAACCTGGCAAACCCGTCGAAACAAATACTTATCAAAAAGGAATGTAAGAAAGGGAATGCGATTACCGAAGAACAACTGGCCACCGCTTTCTCAATGTACAGCCTCGAAACGACCAGCGAACGGGAATTCGTCTGTCCGTTCAAGACAACCGTGACAACCGATCCTGTTGATTTCAGCCAGTTCAAGACATTCGCATTCTCTGCCATAGACGAGAATAACAGCAAGCTGGAAACGACCATCAACGAAAGCATCGAAAAGGAGTTGGTCAAAAAAGGAATGACTGTCGACATCGACCGTCCCGACATCCTCATACAGACGTTCTATTTCTTCGACAAGAATCCGAACTATAAAGGAGCGAACAAGATCCTGGTCGAGAAAGAGCCGATCTATCGCTACAACTTCAATCATAGCAAGATGGAAACGTTCCCGTTCCTGAACTCGATGTCTGCAGAGGCTGAAGCGGAATACCTGCTTCAGTTCGGTTTCCGCCTGATCGACCAGCGGGACGTGCCGGGCCGTATCTTATGGGAATGCGAAGCAAACGAATTGCTGGAAGACTCCTACCGTTTGGATGAGTATGCCCGTATCCATGCGCCGTTGATGTGTATACAGTATCCGTATGTCAAATATCAGCGTAACGTGCCGTTCAGGGTCAATCAGAAAACATATAATTATACGGGAGTAAACTACGACATCGACCGCATGGAACTGGTGGCTGATGTCGAAAAGAACTCACCTGCCTATGCAGCCGGATTGCGCCCCCGCGACATTGTCGAGAGAATCAACAACCAGAAAGTGAATTATACGGCAGAAGAGTTCACCGCCGCATACAAAGGTTTCATTACCAGCACGATTAAATACCGTGACCCGAAAACCCAATTCACGGATGCCAACGGTTTCAAACGTTGTATGTTCTGGGACACATTCAAATACACGCAGGTAGCCGATGCCATCCAGAAATCCGGCAACAAGGCCGCCTATTCCTATTTATATTATTACGCCCCGTATATCAACCCGTCTGGCAACAATGCCTGTACGTTCAATATCAAAAGGGGTAAGAACAACATGGAAATCATCGTCCGCCCGACCATTCGCCGGTCTGTGACGGTCGAAGTAAAATAAAGCATTTACAAGAACGTGATATATCCGCAAAATTTTGAACAGAAGACGGGCTTCGATAAAGTCCGCCGTTTAATTTCAGAAAAATGTCTAAGCCCGCTCGGAGAAGAGCGGGTTGCGGAGATGGGATTCTCCGCCGATTATCAAACCGTAACCCAGCGTCTGGAACAAACCGACGAGTTTGTCCGCATCCTGCAGGGAGAAGACGAGTTCCCTGCCAACTATTTCTTCGATGTGCGTTATTCCTTGAAACGAATACGCCCCGAAGGGACCTGGCTGGATGAAAAAGAGCTATTCGACCTGAAACGTTCGCTCCAGACGATTCACGATATTATCCGTTTCTTCCGTCCTGCATCGGAAGAAGGAGAAGAGATCCAGTATCCGGCACTGGCCGCACTGGCCGGGGACATCCTGGTATTCCCGCAATTAGTCGGGAAAATCGATACGATACTCGACAAATTCGGACGGGTGAAAGACAATGCCTCCCCTGCCTTGGCGCAGATACGGAGAGAGATCACGTCCACCATGAGCGGCATTTCCCGTAGCCTGCAATCCATCCTACGCGCCGCACAATCGGAGGGTGTAGTCGATAAAGATGTAGCCCCTACCATGCGCGACGGACGCCTGATGATTCCTGTCGTTCCGGCTTTCAAACGGAAAATCAAAGGAATCGTGCACGATGAATCGGCCAGTGGCAAAACGGTTTTTATCGAACCGGAAGCGGTCGTGGAAGCAAACAACCGTATCCGCGAACTGGAGGGCGACGAACGCCGGGAAATCATGAAGATCCTGACTGAACTGACCAATTTCATCCGCCCGTCGATCCCCGACATCCTGCAATCCTACGAATTCTTAGCCGAAATTGATTTCATTCGTGCCAAAGCTTTATTTGCCGGGCAGATAAACGGAATCAAACCGGTTGTCGAAGACAAACAACAGATCGACTGGATACGGGCCTCCCATCCGCTGCTCTTCCTCTCATTACAGAAACAAAACAAACAGATCGTCCCGTTGGACATCCTCCTGGAAGAGAAAAAGCGGCTGTTGATTATCTCCGGACCGAACGCAGGCGGCAAATCCGTTTGCCTGAAAACAGTCGGTTTGTTGCAATATATGTTACAATGCGGCCTGTTGATTCCCGTATATGAAAGCACGAAGACGGGATTGTTCGAGAACCTGTTTATCGACATCGGCGACGAGCAAAGCATCGAGAACGATCTGAGTACATACAGTTCCCACCTGACGAACATGAAATTCTTCGTCAAGAACTGTAATAGCAAGACATTGCTCCTGATCGATGAGTTCGGCAGCGGGACGGAACCCCAGATCGGCGGTGCGATCGCCGAGGCGCTGTTGGACCGTTTCAACCGGAATCAGAGCTACGGTGTCATCACAACCCATTACCAAAACCTGAAGCATTTCGCGGAAGACACGGAAGGGGTTGTCAATGGTGCCATGCTTTATGACCGCCATCTGATGCAACCGCTCTTCAAGCTGTCGATCGGCAATCCGGGAAGTTCCTTTGCTGTCGAGATCGCCCGGAAAATCGGTCTGCCGGAAGATGTCATTGCCGACGCATCGGCCAAAGTCGGTTCCGACTATATCAATATGGATAAATATCTTCAGGATATCGTCCGCGACAAACGCTATTGGGAAAGCAAGCGGCAAAATATCCGTCAACAGGAAAAGAAACTGGAAGATATTACCGCCCGCTACGAGCAAGACCTGGATGCCGTAAACAAACAACGGAAAGAAATCATGCGCAACGCCAAGGAAGAGGCCCAGCGCATCCTTTCCGAAGCCAACGCGAAAATCGAAAACACGATTCGCGAAATCAAAGAGGCACAGGCGGAAAAAGAACAGACCAAACTCGCCCGCAAAGCCTTAGAAGAATTCAAGGCCTCCGTAATCGCTGCGGAAGAGGAAGATGACAAGATCGCCCGCAAGATGGCAAAGTTGCAGGAACGGAAAGCCCGCAAAAAACAGAAACAAAACGCGCCGGCCTCCAAACAGGTCTTCAACCGCGACATCATAGAAGTTGGCGACAATGTCCGCCTCAAAGGACAGGTTTCTGCCGGGACCGTCCTGGAAGTCCAAGGGAAACAGGCAATCGTGGCATTCGGCATGATCAAAAGCACGGTCAAGCTGGAACAACTGGAGAAAGTCAGCAAAGGACAAATCAAGAAAGAGATCCAGAAAAGTACTTTCATCAGTGCCCAAACGGCCGACGATATGCACGAAAAAAAATTGAACTTCAAACAGGAGATAGATGTTAGAGGTATGAGGGGGGACGAAGCCTTGCAAGCCGTCACCTATTTTGTGGACGATGCCATACAGGTGGGTGCCGCCCGCATCCGTATCCTGCATGGAACGGGAACAGGTATACTTCGCCAGCTGATACGCGATTACCTGCACTCCGTCCCTGGTGTCCGCCAGTACCATGACGAACATGTCCAGTTCGGAGGTGCCGGCATTACGGTCGTGGAACTCGAATAAAAAACAAACCGATATGAGGCGAAAAGAATATACACATTCACGCAAGCGCAAGCACATTTCGAACCGGCATCTTACCGATCGTTATCTCTATGCCGGCGAACATGATACCGCCACTCAGATCAGCCTCATACAATACAATGCCGACCATCTGTACACGCGGAAGATCAAGACGAATGAAACGTCATTCAGAAAATTTGTCGACAAGAACAGTATCAATTGGTTCCAGGTTAGCGGCCTGACAGATTCGGATGCGGTCACACGCATCGTCAACGAGTTCGGGATGCATGACCTGGACGCCAAAGATATTCTGACTCCCCTGCACGTAGCCAAAGTGGAAGAGTATGACAAGCACATGCTAATCATACTCAATTCTTCCTACTACGATGCCAATATGGAGATCAACTCCGAGCATATCAGCATTCTGATTACAGAGAATGTAGTCATCAGTTTTACGGAAAGCAACAATCCCGTATTCGAGAACGCCTACAAAGCCATCGAATCCAACCTGCTGAATATCCGCCGGAAAAATAGCGGGCTGCTCCTGGCTTTCCTCCTAAATGCGATTATTGCCAATTTAGTGGAATCGGCCTCCAAAGTGGAAGAAATGCTTGAGGATATAGAAGAAACCCTGCTCGACATCAAAAACGACCAGGGCAATATGGGATTGCTTATCCAGCAACGCCGGAAAGAATACATGATAATCCGCAAGAACAGCCAACCGCTGAAAGAACAATTTGCCAAACTGCTGCGTACCGAGAACGGAATCATAAGTACCGATATGCTCCCCATCTATAACGACTTATCCGACCAATTGCAGTTCATCAGCCAGACCACTGAAAGCTGCCGGGAAATCATATCCTCTTTGGTCGATCTCTATATATCCAACAACGATCTGCGCATGAATACGATCATGAAGCGCCTGACGGTCGTGTCTACAATTTTCATCCCGCTTACGTTCCTGGCCGGTATATGGGGAATGAACTTCAAGGTAATGCCGGAATTGGACTGGCGGTACGGGTATGGCATCGCCTGGTCGCTCATGCTGCTCACTGCCGTCCTGACCTGGTTATACATGCGGAAAAAGGATTGGTTTTAAAGTCCGCAATTCCGTTTAAACGCACAATAAGGCAGAATCGTCATGGTACTTTAGCCCATTATTATTCCCGTTTTAAACAATCACCGATGCTTATTAGTTTTATATTTGCAACGTAAAAAAGAAAAAGATGAAGATACCGTTTAGACCGATCGGAATCAAAGACAAAGAGATCATTACCTCTTTCACGATACCAAGCAATTACAAGAATTGCGACTATTCATTTGCCAACATCTGTAGCTGGCGATTCCTTTATGACAGTGAGTTTGCCATTGTAAATGGCTGTTTGCTGATCCGTTTCTGGATCGAGAACAAGACGAGAGTCGCCTACATGACACCTACGGGCCAGGGCAACCTGAAACAGGCGATCGACCTGCTGGAAGCCGACTCGCTCGAACAGGGCCATCCGCTTTGCATGTTAGGCGTAACGCCCGATGCCAAAGAAGAGCTCGAGAAAGTGTATCCCGGAGAGTTCTTCTACATCCCCGAACGGGATTATTTCGACTACATCTACCTGCGTGAGGATCTGGCCACCCTGAAAGGGAAGAAATACCAGGCGAAACGCAATCATATCAACAACTTCAACAAGAAATATGCTTACCGATATATCCCCATCACGCCGGAACTGGCTCCCGAATGCCTCCAGCTCGAATGTAAATGGTATAAAGCCAACCGGGGAGACAACGACGAAGAGGAGCTGAACGACGAGCGCCGTTCCATCATCTACGCCTTGAACCATTACGACGAATTGGGACTTACCGGGGGAGCTATTTGTGTGGACCATCAAATTGTGGCTTTCACTTTCGGCGCACCGATCAACCATGACACCTTCGGGGTCCATGTCGAAAAAGCGAATGTGGACTATGAGGGAGCATACGCAGTCATCAACAAAGAATTCGCCTCGCACCTTCCGGAGAAATATACATACGTGAACCGGGAGGAAGACTTGGGCATTCCCGGTCTGCGCCAGGCTAAGCTCTCGTACAACCCGTTCATCCTGTTGGAAAAATCAGCAGCGATAAAGAAACGAATTTGACGTGTTTGTCAATATGCTATATTGAGGCGCACAATATGCCATATTGAGGACGTCAATATAGCATATTGAGAACGGCTTCCTAAAAACCTCCAAAATCATATTTGAACAATGGACAACAACAAATCCCAATTGATCGACCTGTGGCGTACCTCTTTCAACGACAGCGAAGCGTTTATCAAACTGTTCTTCGACCGGATTTACAAGAAAGAAAACGCCCTGTTCATAGAAAAAGACGGAAAGATCGTTTCCGCCCTTCAAATGCTTCCGTATGTCATGAATTACTACGGGACGGAAATATCCGTCAGTTATATCTATGCAGCTTGTACCTACCCCTCCGAACGTGGCCAAGGCCTTATGCGCCAACTGATACAGAAAGCGTTCGAGGTGATGAAAAGCCGGAAAGTGGCCTTGACAGTCATCATCCCCGCCGATCCGTGGCTGTTCGATTATTATCGCGACCTGGGCTATACGGAGGCTTTCGACTATTCGGAAGAGACCTATATCCGGGCTTCAGAAACAGCTGGCGAACAAGATCTCCTGGTTGTCCCGCCCGAAGTTCCTTCCCTGGAATCTCTCTATCGGTTCTTCGACAAGAAGCAACGGGAACGGACCTGTTATGTGCTGCATAGTCAAGACGATTTCACCACCATCTTGCGCGATTTGCAGATCTCCGGCGGGCAACTGTTGACCGCTTTGGACATTCAGAATGAACCGGTCGGCATGGTCTTTTTCTATCCTGCCGGCGATCATATTTATATCCGGGAACTGATGTACGAAAACGACCGCATCAAGAACTTGCTTTTACAGGAAGCGACCACACAAAGCCAGGTGGGGAAAGCCGTCTATCGCACGCTTTTCACCGGACCGGGAACAGTCCCGTTAGGCATGGCACGTGTCCTGGACCGCGACCGCATCATCCATCATTGGGTTTCCACGCATGAAAACTCCGTCCTCAATATCGGCGAACTGAGAGAAATGGACACCCAATCACTCACCCGCCTGCTGCTCGATTACCAGGGACGGGAAGCCTATATGAGTCTGATGTTCGATTGATGGAGCCCGTGCTACCTGAAAACAAAAGGTTCTTTCGGGCTCCCGAACCGGGGTCTTGCAATTGGTCAGCAAGATTTTCCGGTCATAATATCCAACACCAGTTTATCGGTGGCCTCCATGCCTTTGGAACCGATAGAGGTCAGGTTGATGATCGACTTATCGACATCCTCGTCGATAATGCCCTCGACCGGAGTCACCACCTTGTTTTCCATAGCCATCAGCGCGGACAACATCGCGGTCGAAACCCCGCTGGAGACTTTCATGGCGCAACTGGGCTTTGCCCCGTCGCAGATCATACCGGTGATATTGCCGATCATGTTCTTGATCGCGTACGAAATCTGTACCCGGTCGCCTCCCATCAAATAGGTAATACCGCAACTCGCTCCCGTAGCAGCCACCACACAACCACAAAGGGCAGACAAACGTCCTAAGCTTTGCTTGATATAGATAACCATCAGATGGCTTAACATCAGGGCACGGATCAACTGTTCTTCCGTGCACCGGATATCTTCGGCAAAAGAGAGGACGGGAAGCGTCGCAGCAATTCCCTGGTTCCCACTGCCGGAATTGCTCATCACCGGGATCATGGCGCCATCCATGCGAGCATCGCAGGCGGCAGCCGTCATGGCCAACATGTGGGTATAAGCCGAGTCGCCCATATATTTGCGTCCGTATACACCGGAAACGGTCTTGCTGACCGTATGTCCGAAATTTCCCTCCAAGGAAGCCTCGGCCGCTTTCCGGTTCAAATCGGCTGTTTCCAGAATGAAGCGGATCTCATCGAGCGGCATCTCCATCGCAAATTCATACACCGTGGAGAAAGAGAGTTTCAATTCGCCTTCATCATCCGAGGCACTGCAAGCGACATCTTCTTTCCTCTTGTCTGTCAAGACCGTACCATTCTTTTCCACATACACGATATTCGTATGTTCATGGCAGATAATCACCCGCGAGGTTTCATTCCCGGCATAACAAACCACTTCGATATAGAGCTTGTCAACATTTTCCTTTAAAGCGATATGGATCTGTTTGTCTTCGATCACCTGTTTTCCTTCGGCAAGCGCTTCCGGTGTCAGGTCGCGCAAGACTTCAAGACCGTATGCCGACTTCCCGATCAGCGTACCCAAAGCAATCGCAATCGGCAACCCGACCATTCCGGTTCCGGGTATTCCGACGCCCATCGCGTTTTTCAATATATTGGCACTCAGGAATACGTCCGTCCTCTCCGGCTTACGGCCCAAAACCTCGGCTGCTTTTGCTGCCGCCAATGCAACCGCAACCGGCTCCGTACAGCCGATAGCGGGAATCACTTCCTGATGAATGAGTTTGATAATTTGTGTTTGAGTTGTTTTGTCCATGATATCGATATTTGACATTACCGGACAAAATTACACAAAAAACCATCGATTTTTATGCGAGTCAAATAAAAATCCAATAAAGCCCAAACCGCCAATCAGGGACAAGCTATCCCCCAATCATCGTTTCAATCCCATATTCGGCAAAAATCTTCCGGCAACGTTCGACCGTTTTGTCCGAGGGGATAGCGAAAGCATATTGGAACGGATTGTAGATTGTCCCTAATTTTTCGTGTTTGCTTTTACCAATGTCATGATACAAAAGCAAGTTGACAATCCGACGTTTCCACGGCAACGAAGCCAGAAAAGCAGCACTGCGCGTGATGTTTTCTTCATCGGCATTCACGCCTTCAATCAAGGGAATACGGAGATAAAAATCGTGGCCGGCTTCTGCGACCATCCGAAGATTGGACAAGATCAATTCGTTGGGAACACCGCAATATTTCGCATGCTTGGCAGAATCCATCTGTTTCAAATCGACAAGGAGAAGTTCACAATTGTCCATCACGTCACGCACAATCTCCGGCCGGGCGAAAAGTGTCGTATCGACAGCCCGGTGGATACCCAGTTTTCCACAACGGCGCAACAAATCCAGTAACGGTTCAGAGTGTAGCAACGGTTCTCCTCCACAAAACGTCACGCCCCCCTCCGAGCGGTCCATGAAGACGGTCTCCTTCTCAATCTCCTTCATCAAGGCTTCGGCTGAATATTCCGTACCGGATATCTCTGTCGCCAAAGCCGGGCACACCTCGGCGCAGGTCCCGCATAGGGTACAACGCGCCCCGTCTGTCACGATCCCTTCCGGCGTGAGCGTCAAGGCTTGCTGCGGACAAGCCTCCACACACATCCGGCAACCGATACATTTCTTTTTTGTATAGAGTTTCTGCTTCCGGCAGGAAATTCCTTCCGGATTATGGCACCACACACACGACAGGGGACATCCTTTCATAAAAATCGTGATCCGGATGCCCGGCCCGTCGTTGATGGCGTATCGTTTTATATCGAATATTAGCATTTTTTCAATTGACAATGGACAATTGAAAATTGACAATTGAAATTTGCAGAGGGGATTCCTTAATTGTCAATTGTCAATTATCAATTGTCAATTCATTAAAGCGTTTCCTGTTCCGTCCGCATAATCACATCCGCCTGCAAATCGGCATTCATGTCGTTAAAATAATCGCTGTAACCGGCTACGCGGACCAACAGGTCGCGATAGTCTTCCGGACATTTCTGAGCAGCATAAAGCGTCTCCGTGTCAATGATGTTGAACTGGATGTGGTGTCCGCCCAAAGCAAAATAGCTACGGATCAACGAAGACAACTTGGAAATATCCTCCTCCCGCTTCAACAGGTTCGGCAGGAAACGCTGGTTCAACAATGTACCTCCGCTCTTCACTTGATCCAGCTTACCGAGAGACTTGATAACGGCAGACGGCCCGTGCGTGTCGGCACCGTGAGACGGTGACGTCCCGTCCGAAATGGCCCGCCCGGCCAAGCGTCCGTTTGGAGTCGCCCCCATCACCTTGCCGAAATAGACATGGCAAGTGGTGGACAGCATATTCAAATGGAAACATTCGCCTTTCGTATTCGGCTTTCCTTCGATCGAATCATATAAGTCATCGAACACTTTCACAGCTATGCTGTCCGCATATTCGTCGTCATTGCCGAAAAACGGCGTGCGGTTCAATATCATCTGACGCATCGCCTCGGCTCCTTCGAAATTATCGGCCATCGCTTTCAGCAATTCGTCCATCGACCAGCGTCTATCTTCAAATATATGTTTTTTCAACGTAGCCAAGCTGTCGGTAATCGTACCGAGTCCTGTACATTGGATATAGGTGGTGTTATAGCGCGGCCCGCAATTGTAGTAATCCCGTCCTTTCGCTATACAATCGTCGATAAAAAGAGACAAGAATGTAGCCGGCGCATATTTAGCAAACATACGGTCGATATAATTGCTCACCCGCACTTTCATGTCCACGAAATAACGGACCTGTTTCATGAATGCAGCATAGAGTTCATCATAATTGCTGAAATCGCGCGGATCACCGGTCTCCAACCCGACCTTCCGTCCGGAAACCGGATCAACCCCGTTGTTGAGCGTCACTTCCAGAATCTTCGGAACATTCAGATAACCGGTCAAGACATACGCCTCCTTGCCGAACGCCCCGACCTCAATACAGCCGCTGCAACCGCCTTCACGTGCATCCTGTAAGGATTTTCCCTGGCGCATCAGCTCCTGGATATACACATCCGGATTGAATACAGACGGGTAACCATGCCCTTGGCGGATCACCTTGCAACCGGCATGCAAGAACCGCTCCGGCGTACGGGCACTGATATGGATGGCACTGCCGGGTTGCAGGATATGCAGTTCCTCAATCGTTTCAAGCATAATATAGGAAACTTCGCTCACCCCGTCGCTGCCATCGGCTTTCACCCCGCCGATATTCAGATTCGTAAAATCATTATACGTACCGCTTTCCTTAGCCGTGATACCGACTTTGGGAGGGGCCGTATGATTGTTCACCTTGATGAAAAAGCACGACATCAGTTCTTTTGCCTCGTCGCGCGTCAAAGTCCCATCTGCCATTTCTTTCTCGTAGAAAGGCGCCAAGTGCTGGTCGAAATGGCCGGGATTCATCGCGTCCCAACCATTCAGTTCGGTAATCGTTCCTAAATGGACAAACCAATACATCTGGATCGCCTCCCAATAATTACGGGGAGCGTGGGCCGGGACCCAACGGCAAACTTCAGCAATACGATGCAACTCGGCTACTCGTTTCGGATCTTTCTCCGTCAGCGACATTTCATCGGCAAGATCTGCATGCCGTTCGGCAAACAGAATGGCGGCATCGCACGAGATAGACATTGCCGTCAGTTCCTCCTGCTTGTCGGTTGCTTCGGGATCGTTCATGAAATCAAGCCCGTCCAGTTCTTTCCGGATGCGTTCCTTCAGATCTAACAACCCATACTTATATACTTTCCCATCCAAAGCGGTATGTCCCGGAGCGCGTTGCTCCATAAATTCAGTAAACATACCCACTTCATAGGCATTCTTCCATTCCTGTGGGACATGATTGAAAATACGTTCACGCTGTGTACGTCCTTCCCAATAAGGAATGACTTCGCGTTCATACGTATCTATGTCTTCCTGACTGATCGTATAACGCTGCAATTCACGTGTGTTCAGGACATGCAGGTCCTCCACACTGTGGCAGGTCAATTCCGGGAAAGTCGGCACGCATTTCGGTTTCGGTCCGCGTTCACCCACGATCAGTTCATCTTTGCCGATATAGATCGTCTTTCGCTTGCAAATCTCATAAAAATTCATCGCCCGAAGAATCGGAATCGGATATTTTCCGTAGTTTTCCTTGTAGAAACGGGTTTCTATCAAAGCACGTTCAATAGACAGGGAGGGCTCGGCATCGAACGTCTCCCGGCGAAGACGTTTGATCCGTTCATTCATACCATAGGCATTTGCCTCTACTGTAGGGGCAAAATTGGATGCACTACGCGGTGCACGTTGAGCTGTGATTGCAGTCATATTATATAAAAGGCTATTTTTATTTTAATCTGATAAAATCCGGACAAAATGGATACAGAGATAAAACCATCGGTGTAACCCAATGACTTCAGATACCAAAAGCAAACAGAAAAGGCTTTTACCAGAAAGCGGTAAAAGGAGAAGAAAAACCGCCTGTCAGGAAATCAGGCAATTGAACAGTCGTCTATAAGATTTAACGCACATATTGTGATAATTTAAAACCAAACACCCGATATACGTGTGTAATTGCGACAAATATAGAGATTTTTCCATAAAAACAAAAGAAATCATATCAATTTAGACAAAAAGAATTACAAGAATCGCTTTCCGGCTCATACAAACACACCGGTTAAGCGATTCCATAAGCTTTTAGCTTATTGTAAAGCGTCTTACGGTCGATTCCCAACAATTGGGCTGCCCGGGTTTTATTGTTACCGGCTTCCTGTAGGGCACGTTTAATCATTTCGCATTCATGCAATTCATTTTTCAACTGGATATTGGCAGGAGCAGAAACTGGGCTGACGGTCAGTTCTTCTGGAAGTTCATTGCGGGTAATATAGCGACCGGTTGCCAGCAGAGTGGCATATTTGATCGCATTCCTCATCTGTCGCAAGTTGCCCGGCCACGAATATGACTGGAAAACCCGGATTACATCCTTATCAAAACCGACAATATCCTTCTGCAATTCCATATTGGCCTGGTCCAGAAAATGGTTGGCAAACAACAACAGATCCTCTTGCCGTTCTTTCAAGTCGGGAATGCGAACAGTAAACTCATTGATACGATGATATAAATCTTCACGAAAATCACCCTTGTCGATAGCAATGCGCAGATTCTCGTTTGTCGCGGAAATAAGACGGACGTTGATCGCGACCTCCCGGTTGCTGCCGACCGGTTTTATTCTCCGTTCCTGCAAAGCACGAAGAAGTTGTACCTGTACTTCGTAGGACAAATTACCGATCTCATCCAGAAAAATCGTTCCTCCCTGAGCAGCCACAAAAGCCCCCTCTTTATGGTCGATAGCTCCGGTAAACGCCCCTTTCACATGCCCGAAAAATTCGGATGCCGCCAAATCTTTAGGGATAGCTCCACAGTCGACAGCAACAAAAGGGGCTTTCCTGCGGCTACTCTGTTCATGAATACGACGGGCGATATACTCTTTTCCCGTACCACTCGAACCGGTAACCAATACGGACATATCAGTCGGAGCAACCAGGCGCACATGCTCATAAAGCAGGCGGGCGGCTTGGCTCTGTCCCTCCACATAAGAGCCACGCATCCCTCCCGACGGTTCGGGACGCCCAAGGCATACCGGTCCGAATACAGGATCAAACGGCTCAGCCTCCGTATGTATCACATCCCTGATTTTGCCTAAAAGATCTTCCGGATTCAATGGCTTGGCAATATAATCGGATGCCCCTAATTTGATTGCCTGCACAGCGGTTTGTACCTCCGCATAGCTGGTCATCATAATCAGGGGAATAGCAAAATGATTTTCTTTTATCCATTTCAGCAAATCAATTCCATCCCCGTCCGGCAAACGCAAATCAGACAGGATCAAATCGAAAGAAGCCGCCTCTATCCGGCTTTGCGCATCCGAAACCGATGATACCGCACTGACTTCGAAACCTGTCTTTCCAAGCCAGGTTTTCAGCATCAATGAGAATGTTATATCATCTTCTAAAATCAAAATAGACGTCATAGGCATTTTTATGTGCAAAAATAACAACTGCAATTACCAATTGCCAATTAAAAAAGGCTCCAAGTCGCTTTTTTCCAAATCCATTCGAACGGTCCTTGTTTATACCGCTTCAACCACCCATGACAAAAGCTCAATTGAAGGAGGAACAACAAGACACCCACTCCGAAACTGGCTGTCGTACCCAAGACTTTATAGAGCGACAAACCGTATCCGAAATAAATAAATGACCCGATCATAGACTGTGTCAGATAGTTCGTCAAACTCATCTTTCCATACGGGACCAAACCGTGCAGTACTTTATGTACCGAAACCTGTTGCCACAAGAAAATGAAACCGGCAACCAACACACACATGAAAGAGAAATTACGGAAAGAAGAAACAACCGTGTTCATCGGAGTCAGCATCGCTTTATTGGAGATCATATCCGGAAGAGAAGCCGTAAGGAAATACAACGGAACAAAACAGATCGCCCCGAAAACCAGTGTCCGCATCCAGAACACACGATGCTCAGACAAGTTGGCAAACAATTGCCTGCGCCCGATCAGCATACCCAACAAAAACAAAGATGCCGTCTGGAAGAAACGCCCATATCCCCATGCCCACAACAGGCTGAACAGCTGGCCGTCCCAAAGGTTAGACTTGACCATCGCCCAAAAATCCGGCTGCGAAAGAAATGGATACATACGCTGGCTGTGAATACGCCAAACGCCGGCAGCCGGTACATAATCGGGATTCATCATCGCATAGAAAAATTTGCCAAGTTCAAGCGGTTGGAGCATCAGGACAATAGCGGCAATCAAGACCGCCCGGTCGCTCCATTTGCAAACCAACACAAGCACCACGCCAATGATCGAATAAAGGACCAGGATATCGCCCGGGAAAAAGGCCCCGTTGAAACAACCGATAATGAACAGCAGGAAAAGCCGCCACAGGAAACGCAAACGGAAATCCTTGCCTTTCTTCGCCTGGTTATTATATTGGATGAAAAAACTAAACCCGAACAACAAGGAAAAAATCGCGTATGCTTTCCCGGAAAAAAGGAAAAACAAGGTTTCCCATATTCCTTTATCCATTGCCTGCATAAAAGCAGAAGAAGCGGTCGGGAAGTCATAAAAATTAAAATGTTCGATGTTGTGCAATAACATAATGGCCATAACCGCAAAACCGCGTAGAGCATCCACCACCTCAATACGGGATGATTTAGTTAATAGTGCGTCATTCATGATAATGATTTATGATTTCTAATTTATGATTTATGGGGACAAAAATAGGCAAAGATGTCATATAAAACAAAAAAAGCACCCTCACAGGCGCTCTTTTTGTTTGCAGACTTAAAATAGATATTCGAACATAGTAACATTTAAAACGGTTTAAATGTAGAAACGTCCACTTCCGTTTCTTATTATAAAAGAAGCGAATATCATGCCAAACTTAGGCTGGCACACGGTTTCTTCTTGTAAACTTCTCTATTTTAACAGAAAAATCACACAAAATGTTTTACGGGAATATTTTATGACGACATCACAAATGGGGAATTGTGGACACAAGTGGGGATTTTTTCTACAAATGCCGTTCCACAGCTAAGTTGACGGCCACGGTCGCCTGGCGGATCACGTCGGACAGAAGCCGCTTCCACCCTTCATCCGTCAGCGCCTCGTCGTTCTTTTCAAGAATCCGGAGCTGAGCAACCAAATCTGAAGCACCTAACATGATGAAAAGGGGGATCAACTTATGAGAGATTTGGGCAACCGTCCCCCGTTCGATCTTTTCCAAGGCTTGCTGCAGCAACGAAATACTTTTGTTCGTTTCCTCAGCAAACGTCCGGATAATGGATGCAGAGGCTTCTTTGTCTTCGCCGGCAAAAGCGGTAAGCGAATCAAAATTGAGTTCGGGCGACACTTCTGCCTGTATATCGGCTTGTAAAAGGTTATTCAACAAGGCAATCAACTGTTTAGCCGTGAATGGTTTATTCAGGAATCCGGTGAAACCAGACTCCAAATAGTGGATATGCTCATTTTCCATACTGGCAGAAAGCGCAATGACAGGCACGATGTCTGTTCCTGGGACACCCGACGAACGAATGACATCGAGCAGACCATAGCCATCCATACCTGGCATCTGTATATCGGTTATGATCGCGTCGAAAGAACGGGTTCGTAAAATATCGACCACGGCAAACGGGTTCGAACAACTGATAACCTCTACATGATTCCGTTTCAAGAACTCCTCCGTCAGTGCCAATTGCAACGGTTCGTCATCAACCAACAAACAATAAATCTCCCGCCCTTCAAAGAGATTCTCTTCCACCCCATCCTCTTTCATGGTAGGAACAGACGGCAATGTTTGTACATCCGATTCCTGCAATGGCAGGATGATCGTAAAATCACTACCTTTTCCTGGGATACTCTTCAACGACAACGTCCCTCCCATCAACTCGATCAGTTTGCGGGTGATGGAAAGCCCAAGACCGAAACCTTCATCCTTTTCAGTCCCCGACAAACGGGTGAACTCTCCGAAAATCTTTTCCTGTTCTTCTTTCGGGATTCCAATGCCTGAGTCGGAAACGACAATTGACAATTGACAAGTAAGAATCGACAGTTTGACGACCAAAACAACCTGCCCCTCGTGGGTGAACTTGATAGCGTTGGACAACAAATTGCTGACGACTTGGCGCAGACGGATCGGATCACCGGAGTAGATTCGTTCCATTCCTTCATCTTTCAGATTCAAAATAAAAGCCAATCCTTTAGCCTCGGCTATCGGACGGAAACTCCCGTATATCTCATTAAAAAGCGTACGCACGCTGAAAGGCACGCTCTGTATCTCCATCTGTCCAGATTCCAGCCGATGAAAATCAAGCAAGCCGTTCACCAATGAAAGGATATGGTCGGCCGATCCGGTCATGTTCTCCAAATAATACCGTTGCCTTTCATCAGGATGCCGACGTAGCAAAAGTTCGATATAACCGATTATAGACGAGAGAGGCGCCCGGATATCATGGCTGATGGTCAACATCAATTTCTCTCGACGATGCAACAAATCCTCGGCATATTGCTTGGCTTTCTCCAATTGCAGCCGGTAATACTGGCCTTTGGATATATCACGGGCAATCAGGATGATAAAAACAAGTACAAGAACCAGCGACAGGGCCGCAATACCGGCAATGAGATAAGAAGTTTCGCGTAGCACTTCCTGTTTCTTCACGACACGTTCCATTGACGTGTTCACCTCCTCCTCTTCTATGTTGCGCAACATCTGGTTGATCCGGCTCGTGATGATACTGTTGTCATAGCGCAGATTGGCGGCACGTTCCAGCAATTCTTCGACCAGCTGTTTACGCTGGTCGGCCACACTGTCTTGCAGGTTTTTCAGAACCGTCACAATCGTATCCGCCGGATTGAAAGTGTTCACCAGGGTATCGGTCACGACCTGCCGGGTCGTATTCACGACAATAACAGAATCGGCCTTAGGCGGAGAGAAAACATCGCCCAGGCGACGGAAAAAGCCACGGGGCTTACGGGGTTGCGAAGTCTTCATCGAGTCTTGACGGACAATCACACGTTCCTGTATTTCAAACTGACGGACCACCGTGTCCTGTCGGGCGATTACCTTCTCGATATTTTGCGCATAGAGGTTTTCAGCGTTCGTCTCACGCCATGTTTCCAGCAAACGGCGTGTGTTCCGGCGCTTCTGCTCGATCAACATATTGATCGTGTCGATCTTGGCGTATAACAGGGAATCTGAAACCAGTGTACGCAAAGAGTCCATATTCCGCAAAGCCTTGTTTAAAGTACGGTTGAAATGATTGATCTCTCCTTTCGGACGCCCGATCACTTGCCCGATCGCCTCGCTTTCATACAGCAAAGACAAGGTATTGGTCACAAGATAGACTTTCTCGCGCGATTTGTTGTCCGGCACATCTTCACCGGCAAACTGTTCAATAATATTATAAATGTAAACGATCGAACATACCGCTATCAAGATCAGTAACAAGTATCCTAATATGACTTTACTTGTAATATGCCCGTTCCGTATATCCATCAGTCTTGCTTATAAGCGATCTTCCATTTGTCCAACATAATGAGATCCTCTTTCTTCAGGCCGACTTTCCAGAAAGGGACCGGTTCGTCATGATCGCCAAGGAACATACGGTCGCGGATGGCAAAAGCCGGGTTTGTCAGCGCCAGTGTAGAATCGGATACCGAAGTACGGACCCCGGCGATGTCCAACACCGTATGGAACACGCTGTTCGTACTGACTGGATAAGCACCGTGAGACATCGCCATCCGGTACTTTTCAGGGAAAACATCCCGATAAGTATCCGAAAACCAGATGATGTACGGGATATGAAGCTGATAATAAGTCGGGATCGGCGAGGCATGCAGGTAACGGGCACGCGAATCATCGAAAATATCCTCCCCATGATCGCTCAGATATAGCATCGACGAACAAACATGCTTTCTTTTCAACATATCGACGATTTCTCCCAACAGATAGTCCGTATAATGAATCGAATTGTCATAAGCATTGCGCAACTCCTTCTTATAAGACTGGCGGATGCCTTCAGCCTTATCCGGCGTGTAGATCCGGAACTCAGCCGGATAACGCTCGTGATAGTTGAAATGCGACCCGTAGGTGTGGAGGACCACAAACATATCATCGTCCGATTTGTCCAACTCCTTTTCCAGATAGGGCAAAAGGGCGGCATCGTGCAAAGAGGTCAAGTAAGATCCGGTGTTGAACGTACTCATGTCGATAAAGGTATCCGCCTCCCGATAGAAAGCCCCGATCATCGAAGTGGTCAGTTTCTGATTGGCAATGACCAGCGTACGGAAACCGGCTTCTTTGAATGCGGAAACAATGCTTTTCTCGTCATAAAGCACACCATAATCTTCCGCACTGGCGGCAGAGAGGATAATCGGAACGCTTTTATGCGTGTTGTTGGACTGCGTCACGACATCTGTAAAATGAACCAGTCCGTCAAGTTCTTTCATACGGGGAGTCGTATTGCGTTCATATCCATACAGACTCCACTCCATGGCCCGCGAAGTCTCTCCTACCACAAGCACATAAATCTCCCGTTTACCGTCTGCCCGCCTCACGCGGACTGAATTAAATTTGAAATCGGCGGATGAAACGGAATAGTTTGCATTCTTGTTCGATTTGGTAATCGCAAAATAGAGATTATAAAGCGCATTGACCGGATAAACATCGTTTTTTAGCGAGAAGCTATGTGCTTGTCCGACAGGCAAGAGACAGAGCAACCCTCCTACTCCGAAAAGTCCTAAGCTCCGAAATGCCCACCGTTTGCGGAATCGCGTATCCAACCGGTCTTTCAAGCGGATCGAACGCACCGCCAGCCACAAGGTCGGGAACGTATAAAAGAAAAAGACACAAATGATAACCACAAAAATATTTCCTAACAGTTCGCTTGCCTCGGACGCATTCGAACTCGTCAGGTTCAGAAACATATCCACCGCTATCACCGACTCGCCGAACAGATACAGGAGGACCAATTGCCCTCCGTCCAATATGATTTTCGGCAACAGGCAACAGACGACCACTCCAGGCTTACGCGCCAACAACAAGACACCCATCCAGAACGCCAAGGGCATGATAATGGATGCAATGCCGATTGAAACGGGAAGAGGTTCCGTAAACAGGAAAACGCAGTTCGGTATGATAAACAAAAAACCGAATATGAAATATAAATGTTCCTGTGAAGATAACCTACGCAAAATGTCAGTAAAGTATTTCATCTATTTCTGCCTAACAAACATTATGACCGGCAAAAATAAGAGTTATCTTCCACATGCAGCCATATCGGACACACAAAAAAAGTTATTAATATGATGCCGGACCAAGTCCAGCGCCACACAAATGAATTTTCCCCCATTTGCAAACCGTTTGCATTTTTAATCGCTTACCTTTGCACGCAAAAGCGAACATTGACAAGGTGTCTTATGTTCTCATACAAAAAAATCAAAAACTGTTATCATCATGGAATTTGTATATTCATTAATCAACATGTTGGCTGAAATGGCCCCCTATCTGCTTTTCGGCTTTTTGGTGGCAGGAGTGCTTTACGCCTTTGTGCCGAGCGGTTTTTACCGCAATCATCTTTCGCAACCCGGCGTTTTGTCCGTGATCAAAGCGGCATTGATAGGAGTACCCTTGCCTTTATGCTCATGTGGCGTCTTACCTACGGCGGTATCATTACATCGTAACGGAGCTTCACGCGGAGCATCCACCTCATTCCTCATTGCCACTCCGCAAACCGGGATTGACTCCATTGCCGCGACTTACTCCCTGTTAGGACCGGCGTTTGCTGTTATCCGACCGGTTGCCGCACTCGTCACGGCTTTTATTGGAGGAATGCTGGTCAACCGGGAAGACAAGGCTGATGGCATAGATGCCAATATGGAGGTAGACACCATAGACGCCCCAGCGTCAGATAGTTTGAGTGGAAAAATCCGCGATGCCTTGCGTTACGGATTTGTAGATATGATTCAAAACATAGGCAAATGGTTGATAATCGGTCTTGTCATTGCTGCGGCGATAACGGTATTCGTGCCAGACGGATTTTTCACATTCTTTGCCGAATATCCACTGCTATCCATGATTGCAGTCGTAATTGTAGCCGTGCCGATGTACGTCTGCTCCACAGGCTCGATACCGATCGCACTTTCCCTTATGCTCAAAGGACTCAGCCCCGGAGCCGCCTTTGTTCTTCTCATGGCCGGACCTGCCGCCAATTTTGCCTCAATCATTATCGTGAGCAAATCGCTTGGCAAGAAGGCCGCCGCCATCTATCTCGGCACGATCGTTACAGGAGCGATCGTTATAGGAATGTGCATAGACTATATGATGCCACGCAAATGGTTCACCATGCCGATGATTGCCAGCGAAGCACATTGTCATCTTCATGTCGGCTGGTTTTCAGGGATATGCTCCGTGTTGCTTATCCTATTGCTCATTAATGCTTTAATAAGAAGATATATACCTCATAAATTAGAAAAAATGAAAAACGAACAAACAACGATTATCGTAAAAGGAATGACCTGTGGCCATTGCAAAGCCATGGTCGAGAAAAATCTGGCCAAACTCCCCGGAGTTGAATCAGTAACCGTAAACCTCGCTTCCGGAGAAACGACCCTACAAGGTAATCCCGATGAAGCTGCAGTCCGTGAAGTGATTGAAGATCTTGGCTTCTCAATGGATTAAGGACGAATCTCATTTCGTATATCTTTGCGGGCTTGTTCCGCAAAGATATACTGCAACTTTCAATTACTACAAATAAATATGAGCAATACCGACATAGAAAATAGTTTGGCTACAAAGGGAGTGAATCCGACCTCTAACCGCATCCTTATCATGAAAGAGTTGATGAAGGCAACACATCCGGTCAGCCTTGCCGACTTGGAAGCTTCGTTAGGATTCTCTATGGATAAAGCCAGTATTTTCAGGACACTTGAACTCTTTTCCGAAAAAGACGTGGTCCATGTGATTGAAGATGGCAGCCGCTCTCTCAAATATGAGTTATGCCACAGCAGTACACACCATACCATTTCCGACCAGCATATTCACTTTTATTGCGAGCAATGCAAGAAAACGTATTGTTTTGAAACCACAAACGTACCCATCGTAACCATACCCGACGGCTTTCATCCCCATGCCATAAACTACATGATCAAAGGCATTTGCCCGAAATGTGCCAAATAGCATCATTTCTCACATTTGTGATCTTCCAAGTTGTAAGAAGTTGCCCCGTTTCAAGATATACCGCAGCTCCTTATCGTCTTTCGACTGAAAGACAAAAATAAACGGGATGTCGCCGCCGGCTATCAAATCGATATGCGCGATCAGCTCTTTCCATTTCGGTAGTTTCTATCGTTTTTGCTAAAGTAGTCGTTTTGCAAATATACAAATATATTCTAATTACGATCATCTCGTAATTGCTTTTTTTCTATTATTTTTCTTATTTCCGTTCTCATCTCCCGGATAGCGGTGCTTTCGACCTTCGGCTCTTTGGTCAGGACCTTTTCCGCCGCGTCCCTGAACCGATCCGCCTGGTAGAACGCCGGTTCGCTGTAGAGCTTCGCCAACAGGTAGTAAGGGTACAACCGCTCCGGCAGGATCTCGATGGCGCGGAGCAGCTCCCGTTCCGCCGCCTCGTAGCGGCCGAGCGACTGGAGGTTCTTGGCG
>JAGBDR010000065.1 GCA_017937385.1 Parabacteroides sp. | reverse complement strand
TTTATGATTTATGCGTCGATGATAAATCATAAATTATAAATCTTATTATTCGATTCTGATAGACTGTATAACCGCTTTATTTCCTTCTGCACGGTATGTCACGTTCACGCGATATTCGACGGATGAAGTAAGAAGTTTGCCGACGAAGAAGCCGTTCTCCTTTTTATCAGCATGATGGACGACTGTGAAACCTGTCGGTTTATTCTTTCCGAAGAAGGTGTTCAACATTGAAATTGCGTCGTTTGCGTTACACTTTTTGGATGAACCCGGTAGGGCCATGTCGACTTCCTTGTCCATTGATTTGCTGAGCGACGAGGCGTTGCCTCCTTTGAAAGCGTTCGATAGAGGGGTTATATCGGCGGCCCTTACACTCAGAACCGAGAGAACCAATGTCAACGTCAGAAATAATCGTTTCATAAGCTTTCTCCTCTTTTTGTGAGTATTACAATGCAAAGGTATGTATTTTTTCCTGTAATTTAGCGTCCTCAATCTCTAAAATGTAAACGAATGAAAATTGCACTGATTGTGATCGGCAAGACGGATGCCGGCTATTTTGTGGAAGCGATCCATGAGTATAAGAACCGTCTGGTTCATTATATCCCTTTTGAAATGGAAGTGATTCCGGATATCAAGAACGCCAAGAATCTTTCCGAATCCCAACAAAAAGAAAAGGAAGGCGAACTGATACTGAAAGCGTTGCAGCCGGGCGACTATTTGGTCCTGTTGGATGAAAAGGGAAAAGAATTTACCTCGATGCAGTTTTCCGCCTATATAGAAAAAAAGACGCATACGGTTCCGAAGCGTCTGGTTTTCGTTGTCGGCGGCCCGTATGGTTTCAGTGATGCCGTTTATAAGGCCGCCGCCGAGAAAATATCCTTAAGTAAAATGACGTTCTCCCATCAGATGATCCGCCTGATCTTTATCGAACAGATCTACCGGGCGATGACGATTCTGAATCATGAGCCTTACCACCATGAGTAATGGACAATTGTCAATTCCGGATTTTCTGCATGAGCAGAAAATCCAGCAACGTCATGGCCGTCATGGATTCGACGATGGGGACAGCCCGGGGCAATACACACGGATCATGGCGCCCGCGGGCTTTCAGGATCGTGTCTTCGCCTTCCATATTGACGGTCTCCTGTTCCATCAGGATGGTAGCAACCGATTTGAAAGCGACACGGAAGTAAATATCCTGTCCGTTCGAGATGCCTCCTTGTATACCTCCGGAATGGTTCGTATGGGTATTGATGTGTCCGTTGTCATTGAAGAAGCGGTCGTTCCGTTCCGAGCCGCGATATAAAGCGGCGTCGAAGCCATCGCCATATTCAAAGCCTTTTACGGCATTGATTGTCAACATGGCATGTCCCAATGCCGCATGCAGCTTTCCGAATACCGGTTCGCCCAATCCGACGGGAACTCCTTGCGCCACGCAGGTGATTACGCCGCCGATCGTATCTCCTTGGGATTTCATCTCGGCGATTAAGGCCTCCATTTCAGCGGCGGTCGCCGGGTCCGGACAACGTACGGCCGTGTCTTCCGTTTTGCTTAGGTCGTAATCTGTATATGAACCGTTCAGTTTGATGTTTCCGACTTGCGAGGTGAATGCCTGGATCCGGATCCCTTTCTGGCGGAGAACCAGTTTGGCGATAGCTCCGGCTACACAACGGGCAATCGTTTCACGTGCGGAAGAACGTCCACCGCCACGCGGGTCACGGATTCCGTATTTGACCTGATACGTATAGTCGGCATGGGATGGACGATAGACACGCTTCATATTGTCGTAGTCCGCCGAGTGCTGGTTTTTGTTCCAGACGATGAAACCGATTGGAGTGCCGGTCGTTTTTCCTTCGTAAATGCCGGAAAGGAATTGTACTTCATCGTCTTCCTTACGTGGAGTCGTGATTTTGGATTGTCCCGGTTTACGACGGTTCAGTTCGCTTTGGATAAACGCTGTATCCAATTCGATACCGGCAGGGCATCCGTCTATTACGCCTCCGATTCCGGGACCGTGCGATTCACCAAAGGAGGTCAGTCTGTATATGTTTCCGAAAGTATTCACCCTTACTAAAATTGACAATTGACAATTGACAATTGACAATTTCCGTAAGCAATACCACTTGATTGTCAATTGCCGACCCTTTATCAATTGACAATTGAGAATTGACAATTGACAATTATTGGATACTATTTTTAATTGTCAATTGTCAATTCTCAATTGTCAATTCTTTAGTGGCATCCGCCACATCCGCATCCACCTTCGTGGTTATGGTCGCCACATCCGCCTCCGCAGTCGTCGCATCCGCAACCACATCCGCCTGCCGGTGCTGTGAGGGCAGCGATTTCTTCGGCTGTCGGTTCGTGTACGTCGATAACTTCACCACTGAAATGCAAGGTCTCGCCTGCCAGCGGATGGTTGAAGTCCATAACGACAACATCTTCTTTCACTTCTAAAACAGAACCGTTCATCCGGTTGCCGTTCGAATCCATCATCGGGACCGTGTTACCCTCTTTGATCATTTCCGAGTCGAACTTGCCGTCTACTTCAAAAATGTTCTTCGGAAGATCCAGTACGTGTTCCTCCACATATTCGCCGTATGCGTCAGCCGGAGCTATAGAGAAATTAAATTTGTCGCCTACTTCCAGACCTTTCAGGGCGTTTTCAAAAGCGGGGAGCATGGCACCTGTACCAAAGATGAATTTCAGAGGTATTTCGGTTGTCGCTCTTTCCATCAATTCGCGGTCTTCGCCTTCGCCTACATTCAGGTCGTAAGTAACTGCAACGAACTTATTTGTTGTAATTTTCATTTGTAATTGTATTTGTGATAAATAAAACGATGACAAAATTACGTATAATTTCCGATTTGTCTTTCAATCTCGATAATTAAAATGGACGGCAGCTTTATTTCTTATCGATAGCTTTCTTCAGCGCGTCCAGGGCGGAAGACAGGACAGAACGCGGACAACCGACGTTCAGACGCATGTGCCCTTCCCCTCCGGGACCGAACATACTTCCGTCATTCAGCAACAGGCCGGCTTTGTCCTGGAACAGGCTCACCAATTCCGGCTGGCTTAGTTGCAGGTCCCTGCAATCCAACCAGATAAGGAACGATGCCTGCGGCAGGTAGACCTTGATTTTCGGAAGTTTGGATTTGCAATATTCATCTACGAAGCGGACATTTTCGGTGATATACATCCGCATCTGCTGCAACCATTCGGCTCCGTATGTATAAGCCGCTTCTGTTGCTGTATAGGCGAAGACCGTTCCGGCGTTGAATTCTCCCGCTTCCATGAAAGAATAGAATTTTTCGCGTATTTCCGCGTTGGGAATGATCGAATAGGAGGTTACGATTCCGGCGATGTTGAACGTCTTGCTCGGGGCCATGAACGTAATGCTGCAATTGGCTGCTGTTTCCGATACAGTCGCAAACGGATGGTGCGTATATTGCGGATAAGCCATCTCTGCATGGATTTCATCGGAGATGACGAGTATATGATGTTTGGCGCAGATTTCAGCCAGCTTGGCCAACGTCTCCTTTTTCCAGACGATGCCGCCCGGATTGTGAGGGTTGCAAAGGATCAGGACCTTGCAATGTTCATCGATAACCGATTCAAGATGCTCGAAATCCATTTCATAAATGCCGTCTGTCATTTTAAGCGGGTTGTAAACAACCTCACGGTGCATATTTTCCGGGACAATGCGGAAAGGATGGTAAACCGGTGGCTGGATAATGACTTTGTCGCCCGGTTGGGTGAAGCATTGCAAAACGAATCCGATTCCCTTTACGATACCGGGGATATAGCTGAGCCATTCGCGCTGGATCTTCCAGTTATGTTTATAATGTACCCACTCGATGATACTATTATAATAGGAGTCCGAATCGAATGTATATCCGAAAATCTCATGTTCACAACGTTTCTTGATGGCATCCACGATAAAATCCGGAGTCCGGAAATCCATATCGGCTACCCACAGGGGAACGAGGTTCTCGTTCCCGAAATCTCTTTTCAGCAGATCGAATTTGACACAATTCGTTCCACGACGCTCTATGATCTCGTCAAAGTTATATTGTTTCATTGTCCTAATTTTCCTATATCATGTGCCAAAGATACGAATTATTATTAGAATAGGAATGGCCTGCTTGTTGGCTCTACTGTAAAAACATCATCCAGTGTCAATCCTATCGTTCATGATTCAATGAGTTTAGTTGTTTTTCTGGAAACTTGTCACCGCCCATGTACTTGCCAAAGCACCGTATATGCAGAGCGGAATGAATTGGGAAAGAAGTTGGTGGAACGTACTCCCTTTGAGATAAATCTCACGCATTGCCGTTATGATATAGCGTAGCGGATTCAGGCGAGTCGCTTCCTGTGCCCAATGGGGCATAGAGGCGATGGGCGAGATAAGACCGCTTGTGAGAATGAAAATCACGATAAAGAAAAACATCACAATAGCAGCCTGCCGCATATTGTCGCTATAATTGGAGATGGTCAGTCCGAGGGAAGATATCGTGAAAACATATACGATGTTGAACAGGAACACCAACCCGATGGAGCCAGCAGGCGTCACACCATGAATCTTCCAGGCAAGCAACATGGAGAAACCGACGATAAACAAGCCGACAGTCCAGTAGGGAATCATCTTGGAGAGAATGAACTCGATACGCGAAACCGGAGTGACATTGATCTGTTCTATCGTACCACGTTCTTTTTCACCGACAACATTCAGTGCAGGTAGAAAACCGACAAGCAATATAAGGGTCATGGCCATCAGGGCCGGAATCATATAAGGCTTATAGTCAAGAGCCGCATTGAACAGATACCGGGGTTCGACAGTTACAGGCCGACGCATGATTGCTCCGCTTTCGTAACTTAATTCTTGAGCATACTGCATGACAATCTGAGTCAGATAGGAATTGCCCAAACCGCCTTTCATGCCGTTTACGGCATTGACGGTCACCATGATATCGGCACCGCCGGTACGGTACAGATTCGGTTCGAATTCATTTTCAATCGTGACGATGAAATCCACACGGCCCTCCTGAAGCAAATCGTATGCGGTCTGATAATTCGGACAGGTCGCATACAGATTGAAAAACTCCGAAGCCTGCAATTTCTGTATCAGACGGCTTGAAAGCGTCGAGTGGTCGCAGTCAATCACAGCGATAGTAAGATTCTTGACTTCCTGTGTCGCTATGCGCGGTACGACATTCATCATGGCGATTGGCAGAAGAATGAACACAACAGGCAACAGCCAGTTGCGGAACATCTGTTTGTATTCTTTTGTAAGGAGATAGGGTAATGCTTTCATATACAATCTTTTTAAGTTTCAGGTAAGCCTTGTTTTGAAAAACCGCCATGCAAGCAGCATGAATACCAGTCCTTCTATAGCGAGGGCACGCATTTCTGTAGTCACATATTCCATACCTACACCTTCGACCATGATTTTACGCGAAGCGGATATGAACCATTTGGCCGGAACAATATTGGATACTACCTGTGCTGCAACCGGCATGGATTCAATGGCGAACACCATTCCGGAAAGATAAATGGTCGGAACGATCAGTAGCAACGAGATAAGCATGGCCGCAAGCTGCGTATCGACAACCGTTGATATGAGTAGTCCGAGCATCAGCGATGTAAATATATAAATGACAGCGGTAATGACATATATCAGAAGAGAACCGGCCATCGGAACGTGCATCACAAAATAGGACAGGCAGAGAATTGTAGCCATGTCTATCAGGGATATAATCATGTACGGGACAAGTTTTGCCAAAACGATGTCGATGGAAGGCAACGGCGATGCAAGCAGAATTTCCATGGTTCCCATTTCCCGTTCCCGTACAATGGCGATAGAGGTCATCATACAGCAAATCAGCAAGATGACCATGCCGACAACACCCGGAACGAAATTGACTTCGGAACGCTGTTGCGGGTTATACAGCATTCTCGAGTTTACCCGTATATTGAATGGCTGACCGCCTTTTCCGGCTTGTGCCATCTGCTGCGCGAGTTCCTTTTGGAAGCCGGCTACAACCTGCTGGGCGTATGCCACACGGACACTTGCCTGATTCGGTTCACTGCCGTCGGACAGTATCTGTATGGAGGCATCCTGTGAGTGCATGATGCGGTTGGCAAATTCCGGCCCGAAAACAACAACAAGGTCAATTTCTCCCTTTTTGAAAAGTTCTGCTGCCTCTTCTTCAGTCTTGACTTCCTCTTTTCCTATAAAATAGTCATTGGCATAGAGCCTTTGTGTCAGTTGTTCGGTGTAAATGTCGCGACTTTGGTCAAGCACGGCGATACGTATATCCTTGACCTCATTTTTAATGACATAGCCCGGCAACAAGACCATAATCTGTGGCATGACCAGCAATATCAACAGCGAACGCGGGTCGCGCAGGATATGTATGAATTCCTTGCGGACGAAACTTAGAAACTGTTTCATATCATTTGTATTATTTAGTTTTTAATCCCCACGCTTGGCTGTTCGTGCCAGCGCATAGAATACATCGTACATGGAATTGCCGTGAAACTGCTGTTTCAATTGCATAGGTGATCCGAGCGCGTCGATGCGTCCGTCAACCATGATGCTGACCCGGTCGCAATATTCGGCTTCATCCATATAGTGCGTCGTCACAAACACGGTGATGCCATTGTCGGCAGCCCTGTATATCAGTTCCCAAAACTGTCGGCGTGTCACAGGATCGACACCTCCTGTAGGCTCGTCCAGAAAAACGATACTCGGTTCGTGAAAGATAGCCAAAGAGAAGGCCAGTTTCTGTTTCCAGCCCAATGGCAGACTTTTCACCATTGTTTTGCGCTCGGACTCAAACCCCAGTTCCTGTAACAATTCCGTTATCTTATCCTGTACTTTCTTTCGGGGCATTCCATAAATACCGCCGAAAAGCACCAGGTTTTCCTCGACCGTCAGATCGTCATATAAGGAAAATTTCTGCGACATATATCCGATATGACGTTTCACCTGTTCATATTCGGTTGCCACATCATAACCGGCAACGGTCGCTTTCCCGTCGCTTGGCTGTGAAAGCCCGCACAGCATACGCATGGCGGTTGTCTTTCCGGCTCCGTTGGCACCCAGGAAGCCGAAAATCTCACCTTTGCGTACTTCGAAAGTCACATGGTCGGTAGCGGTGAAATCACCGAACCTTTTTGTAAGCCCTTCCGCTTTGATTACAATTTCATCTGTCATGGCTTTATTTCTGAAGGTTCATAAAACAGTCCTCGATTGTAGGCTCGACAGCCTCAATAACGATATTATGATGCCCCAGAACGGCAAGTTGCTCCCGGAGCGACTCTATGGTTAGTACCGACGGGGCGACGGTTGCATGGTGGCTCTCGCCGAAAGCGAAGGCCGTCTTTACTCCTGTAATACCACGAAGGTCCGTGAGAAGCTTATGCATTTTATCGGAACGGAGCGACCACAGCGTCTGCGTATATGCCCGAATGATGTTTTCCGGAGTGTCGATCGTCAGAAACTGACCTTCCTGTATGAGAGCGATCCGGTCGCATTGCACGGCTTCGTCCATGTATGGGGTCGATACTACGATGCTGAGTTTGAAGTTCTTTTTCAGTTTCTGCAACATCTCCCAGAATTCCTTACGGCTTACGGGATCGACTCCGGTTGTCGGCTCGTCAAGGAAAAGCACATGGGGAGCGTGTATCAGGGCGCACGAAAGCGCGAGTTTCTGCTTCATGCCACCCGACAATTTACCGGCCTTGCGTTTCTTGAACGACTCTATCTGGCGGTATATATCCTCTACCAAGTGGTAGTTTTCTTCTATGGTGGTGTTGAACACGGTGGCAAAGAACGACAAGTTTTCCTCTACGGTCAGGTCCTGATACAGAGAAAACCGTCCCGGCATATAACCGATGTGTTGCCGTATCTTCTTGTAATCCTTTACCACGTCCATGCCGTCGACAACGGCAGTGCCGGAATCGGCAAGGAGCAGGGTCGTGAGAATGCGGAACAGCGAGCTCTTTCCGGCTCCGTCAGGGCCTATCAATCCGAATATCTCCCCTTCGTCGACATCGAAGGTAACCCCTTTCAGTGCTTGTACCTTTCCTTTGTCGTAGGACATTTTGAGATTTTCCGGCTCATCTGCAAATTTCCGTGGCACGAAAGGCCTTCCTTAACCAAAGATGGACAAAGCCGGTATAGTGACTATCCTATAAAAAGACCTACATATCCATTCAGAAGTATGTTATGCAACATGAATGAGTAAATAACAATGA
>JAGBDR010000064.1 GCA_017937385.1 Parabacteroides sp. | reverse complement strand
CTCCTGCGGAGGGAACGCCATGCGGCAAGGGGCTGCGCAGTCAGCCCCGACGAGCTTACAGGAGTGAGATAATTGCATATTTATGCAAATTATTATTAACCGTATGTAGTTTTCTTATTATAGTTCATATCACAGTTGTGAAACAGAAAATGGATGGCTACAAAATCAGAAGACCATCCGGGTGAAGCAAACAATCTACCGGCAGAACAGAAGAAGGTCCGACTTCTCTTGAGTTCAATCTCCAGTTCAATGAACTTTTTATCGGCTTCGGCCAATGCCGTCGTCGAGTGTCCTGGTTGTACAAAAGAGTGTCATAATCGATAACCGGTTGAATAAGATACTCTTTTGGCTATCCTGTGTTACCCTGTTCCTGTTAAGAACGTCTAATATTGCCCTCGAATTACAAAAATTAAACGAACTGATTGGATGTGATTCTTTCGGTTTTAAAAGTTAGAACATTAATATGTCCATGTGTTAAATTAAATAAGTTCATATGTTAAACTAAAAAAGCAAAAAATGATGAATGAATCTAAGCTATTATCCCAAAGTGGGATAGTGAAGGCCTCAGCCTTATGCTTGTTAATGTCTGCTTTTTCTGTCAATGCCGTGTTTGCTGCTCCGGAATCGGATAGCAATATAATGGTAGTACAACAAGGCAAGACGTTGACAGGTACCGTGAAAGATGAATTTGGTCCGGTAGCGGGTGCCAACATTGTTGTGAAAGGAACAACAAACGGTACAATGACTGACATGAATGGCCATTTTTCCATTTCAAATGTTCCGGCAGGTGCAGTCCTGCAGATTTCTTTTATCGGTTATCTGACTGAGGAGATTCAGGTCGGTAATCAGTCTTCTATCAATGTCGTATTGAAAGAGGATACCCAGACTCTGGATGAGGTTGTGGTAGTCGGTTACGGTACGATGCGTAAATCCGATTTGACAGGCTCTATTTCCCAAGCAAAGGGAACGGAGATCATCAAAGCTCAATCGTTTAACGCGCTTGATGGTTTGAAAGGTAAAGTTGCCGGTGTGAACATCTTCTCCAATACCGGACAGCCGGGTGGTGAGATGCGTGTTGTGATCCGCGGTGTGTCTACCATCAACGCATCGACCTCTCCTTTGTATGTGGTCGATGGCGTGGTTATGTCAGACTTCCAGTTGCTGAACCCGAATGACATCGAATCTGTCGAAGTCTTGAAGGATGCTTCTTCTGCTGCTATCTATGGTGCTCGTGGTGCCAATGGTGTTGTTTTGGTTACGACCAAGCGTGGCGATGGCGGAAAAGGAGTCCATGTGTCTTATGACGGTTCTGTTTCGGTGGGTATGATGGCGAAACAGATGGATGTGATGGATTCTTACGAATGGATGGCTGCTTTCAAACAGGGGTTGGAGAATGCCAACGCATGGCAGGGCAAGAACTTCACGACCGATTTGTCGCAGATCTTCACGGACGAACGTCTGTTCAATGCCGATGGTACTCCTAAATATAATACGAACTGGCAGGACGAGGCTTCCCGTACGGCTGTTTCGCACAACCATCAGTTAAGCATTCAGCGTGCAGGCGACGGTTCTTCCGTAGGTGCATTTATCAACTATACCGACCAGCAGGGTATTTTGCTCAACTCTTATTTCAAACGTATCAACGCGAAGTTGGCGTATGATGACAAACCTACCAAATGGTTGTCTACTTCCGTGAATTTGCTGGTTAACCACACGTGGGGTAACCGTACTTCCGATAACCCATACGGACAGGGTGCCTTGCGTACGATGGTAGAGCAGTTGCCTTTCCTTCCGGTCAAACTGGACGGTGTGTACACGCAGACGAATATTATCAAAACAAGTGGAATCTTGAACGACAAGGACAATCCGAACAGCGGGTATCAGAACTTCAGCCCGGAAGGTGTCGGTAACCCGGTTGAATTGCTGGAAAGACTGTACGCCATGCAGTATCGCACGAAGATATTCGGTAACGCCGGTCTTACTTTCCATTTGATGAAAGGGTTGGATCTGAAGACCCAGTTCGGTGTGGACTATCAGAATAGCCGGAACGCCAACTACACGCCGTTCACTCCGCGTCCTATGATCAACCAGAGTTCGGAAGGTTCGGCTTCTGCAAGCAACTCCAACTCGCTGTACTGGCAGGAAGAAACCTATATGAACTATTCTACTTTGCTGGACAAGCATTCTATCAATGCCATGCTCGGTTTGTCTTGGCAAGGACGTGAATATACCTATTTCAGTGCTTCAGACAGCAAGTTCACAGACGATTTCTATGGCTATTACAACTTAGGCAAAGGTACGAACCGTCCGAGTGTAGGAAGCGATTACGACAAATGGACGATGAACTCCTACTTCCTCCGTCTGGCTTATTCGTATGACAGCAAGTATATGGCTACTGTTACAGGCCGTTACGATGGTTCTTCCAAATTTGGTTCCGGTAACAAGTATGCGTTCTTCCCATCTGTCGGTTTGGGTTGGTTGATGTCTCGTGAAAGTTTCTTGATTGACAATCCGACGATCAGCAAATTGAAGTTGCATACTTCATACGGTTTGACCGGTAACTCCGAGATCGGTACATACCGTTCTTTGGCTACGGTAAGCCAGTCCACAACGATCATCGGTAATGCGTTGCAAACGGTTTCTTATTTGGACAATATGCCGAACTCCAAGCTGAAATGGGAAAAAACCGCTCAGTTTGACTTCGGTGCCGAACTTGGTTTGTTCAAGGATCGTTTGAGCTTCGATGTGTCCGGTTATTATAAATATACATCGGATCTGTTGTTGAACCGTCCGGTTCCGGAATCGACGGGTTATTCTTCCATCATGGACAATATCGGAGCCGTTTCCAACCGAGGTGTCGATATCTTGGTAACCGCTCATCCTGTACAGACACGTGATTTCCAGTGGACTTCGACGATCAACTTGGGTTACAACAAGAGCCGTGTCGAGAAATTGGACGAAAGTGCCTCTATCGATCCGATCTCCGGTAAACGCCAGATCACAACCGATGGTTTCGTGGGTTATGATATGCTGATCCGTGAAGGCGAACCGCTTTCTGCATTCTATGGTTACAAACGTGTAGGTATTTATGATGGAAAACCGGAAAACTGGGATCCGGAAACCATGAACATTCCGTCTGTTATCGGTGAAAAGGTAACTACCAAAGACCGTGTGATTATCGGTAACGGTCTGCCTGACTGGATGGGATCTTTTGTCAATACATTCAACTATAAGAATTTCGATTTGACACTTGACCTTCAATATTCTTGGGGTGCCGATGTCATGCAGGAATACTACCACTCAACCGTTGCCCGTTTCCTGACGAACGGTCTTGACCGCATCTATGAGGAAGCTTGGCATCCGACATTGAATCCGAACGGCAAGGAACAGGCAATCCGTCTGAATAACTTCGGCCAAGGAGCCAACAATGCTGCCGACGATGATTGGGTAGTCAACGGTTCTTATTTGCGTTGTAACATGATTCAGATTGGGTATACGTTCAATCCGAACGTGATCAAGCCGCTCGGTTTGTCTTCGTTGCGTCTGTATGCCAACGTGAACAATGCCTTCCTGATCACCTCTTCGGACTATCTGGGATATGATCCGGACAACTCTTCTCGTTTAGGTGGTAACAACTGGGGTGCTAACCGCCAATTCTTTACCTATCCGCGTCCGAGAACATTTATGTTCGGTATTAATGTAGCATTTTAATCAGCCATAAATTAGTAAGATCATTATGAAACTAAAGAAAAAATATATTTCACTCGTATGTCTGTGCTCATTGGCCATGAGCTCATGCGATAGCTTTTTGGAAGAAAAGCCGCTGGACATGAAAGATTCAAATCAGTTCTGGCAGACTCAGGCCGATGCTGAAACCGGTGTGAACGCACTGTATTTCGGTGGTGTCCCTTATTTGCACAATACCGGTGGCGGTTGGACTCCCAAGGCCACTTGTTGGGGAGGTATCATTTCGGGTCTGTATGTCGATAAACGGAAAGACCGTCAGTTTACGAATGCTTCCGAGGGTTGTAACTTCAATGTCGCTTCGTTCGACAGCCAGGCGTGGAGTTATTGGCATGAGTTCTACAAAGGTATTTCCCGTGCGAATTTCGTGATTGCCAATGTACCGAACATGACAGATGTGTTGAGTGCAGAGACTATCAAGAACTATGTGGCTCAGGGAAAATTCTTCCGTGCCTATGCTTACTTCTGGTTGGTAAAGGAATTTGGAGATGTACCTTATATCTCTGAACCTTATACCTCTACCGACGGTATGTTCAAAGAACGGGTTCCGGCAGCTGAAGTATATAGCTATATCGAACAGGACCTGTTGGATATTGTAAACAACAATGCATTGCCTAACAAAGCGTTCTATGATAATGGTTGCTATGCGACTCTGCCGATGGCCCAAACGTTGCTTGCACAAGTTTATTTGCAGCGTGCAGGTGCCCCGATGAATGGCGGAAATGCCGATTATGAAAAGGCGGCTCAGATGGCTATCCGGGTGGTTGAAGGCGGACAGCACGCTTTGATTCAGCCGAATGGAAGTAGTGATGACCTCAATTCTGCATTCAACATCATTAAGACGACGAATACCTCAAATGAGATTATCTATGCCAAAGAGTACAACTACTCCAACCATAATGTAGGTAACTCTTATACAGCTCATTCGATGGGTTCGGATGCTTTCCAGTGGAAAGATGCAAACGGAGAGGGTATTTTCCATCCGGGCGGCGATGTGCTGGAAAACATCTATCTGCCTTGCGATATGATTCTGAACAGTTATGATCCGGCTGATATCCGCGGACATGAAAAACAGTTCTTCTTCAAGGAATATACAGATGCAACAGGTGTGAGCCATACGTTGAACAACTATGGCAACTGGGCTTGGTTTGACGAAAAAGCTCTGATGGAAGGTCATGATGGCGATTACAATATGCCGACGTTCCGCTATGCCGAAATATTGCTGATCGCGGCTGAAGGTTTGGCGCGTACAGGGCAGGAAAGTGCGGCATTAGGCTATTTGAACCAGGTACGTAAACGTGCCGGCCTGGCAAACGAAACCGCTACGGGAGATGCGTTGATCCAGTCTATCTTGACAGAACGCTTGCATGAGTTCCCGTTGGAATTCAAAGTTTGGGATGATATCCGCCGTACTCGTCTGTATCCGGAAGAAGCCGGCTTGCATTCCGGTAAGCTCAATTGGGTACCTCTGTCTTCAGCCAAGATCCAGAACAAGCCGGACGGACAGATCCGCGTAGGAGCTATTCCCGAATATGTCCTCTTGTGGCCGATTCCGCTGGACGAAATGCAGGCTAACCCGGCTTTGCAGGGACATCAGAATCCGGGATGGAATTAATGAATAAATGATAGGGAGTTTGTGTTTTTAGTTTCGAACATTCACCGGAGGTACTTGGGGGTATCTCCGGTAGAATGTTTGTTTGATTTTTGATTGAAAACGGAATAAAATATATTTGAGGTATGAAGATGTATGTATCAGTATTGGTAGGGATCCTATTCTCTTCTTGTCAAACAGAATTGCCGGTGAATGTTCCAGAATTGTCCGATGGAAATCCGACAACTTGTTTTGTAGGGACGGAAGGGGTCAATAAAGTGGTGTTTGATGAACAATATACGGTTCCCGTTCAAAGTTATAAAATCTATTCGTCCGGCGAGACACCGGCACATGATCCGTCTGCGTGGACTTTGAAAGGTTCCTATGACGGAAAGAACTGGGTAGTGGTGGATGAGCGGAAAGATCAGGCGTTCTGTTCCCGCTATCAGGAGATCCTTTGCCCGATAGCCAAGCCATCCAATTACAAGCAATATATGCTGGAAGCCCGTACGGCTGCCGGTGACACGCTGGTATTGGGCGATGTCCTGTTCTTTGACACCAACCTGGCGGCCAATTGGGAAAACTTCAAATATCCTGCCGTCGACTTTGAAGTGCTTGATCCGGAGACGGAAGGGGCTTCCGTTTATGCTGGATTGGTGCAGGATCCGGACGCCTATATCCGCTTTCATGCCCGCAAGGTGGCCGAAATCCTTTTCTATGCGGACAAGGATACGATGAACGATGTACAGAAAATCGATTATACACTGAAAGACTATGAAGGAGTCTCCGCCAAGAGCGGCAATCCGGCCCATACCTCGATTGTCTACAGCACACAACATATCGAGAAGTCGGCCAACGAATCTCTTTATAAGCTCGACTTCGAAACACGTGGCGTTCTGTACCATGAATTGGTGCACGCCTATCAGTTCGAACCGAAAGGAATCGGTTCCTATTCGACCAACAAGACTTTCTGGGCCTGTATCGAAGGCTTGGCAGATGCCGTCCGCGCCCAGGCCGGCTATTTCGATATGAGTACCCGTAAACCGGGTGGCAACTGGATGGACGGCTATCGCACGACCGGTTTCTTCATCCAATGGCTGACCACCAAAGACCCCGATGCCATCCGCAAATTCCATGAGACCGTCCGCGACCTCGACGAATGGAGTTTCGACAAAGCGATGAAGCGTATGTTCGGCGAAGAGGCCAGCATCGAAGGGTTGTGGAATGAGTATCAGGCTTATTTGACAAAATAAAATAGAAACGAAATATCATGAAGAAAACAATTCTTTTCTTTTCCGCATGGCTGTCCGTCGGTTGCCTGTTCGCCCAGGATAAGACCGCGTTGGTGAATCCGATTATCGGGACGAACGGGATGGGGCATACGTTTCCGGGGGCTTGTGTGCCTTTCGGGCTGGTTCAGTTGAGTCCGGATACGGATACGATCCCGCATAACGTGGATGGCAAGTATCAGCCGCGTGCCTACGAATATTGCGCCGGCTATCAACACAAGGACAGCAGTATCGTCGGGTTCAGCCATACGCATTTCAGCGGGACCGGGCATTCCGATCTCGGCGATATCCTGATTATGCCGGTCACCGGCGAGTTGAAACTGAATCCCGGAACGGCCACTCATCCGGACGGCGGCTACCGTTCGCGTTTCTCCCATGATACGGAGGTCTCCCGTCCCGGCTACTATGAAGTGATGCTGGCCGACTACGGCGTGAAAGCGCAGCTGACGGCCACCAAACGGGTGGGCGTGCATAAATATACCTTCCCGAAAGAGGCCAAGAACCAACGGATTATCTTGGATATGATCCACGGCATCTATAACTACGACGGAAAAGTTCTTTGGACGAATATCCGGGTCGAAAACGATACACTGGTCACGGGCTACCGGATCACGAACGGATGGGCACGTACCAATTACACCTATTTTGCCATGTCTTTCTCCAAACCGGTCATCCACTACGGATGTGAGGAAAAGGCGAAGATCAATTACCGGGGCGGATACGGCAAGTTCAATATGAAAGAAAACTTCCCCGATATAGGCGGGCGCAAGATCGTCGCTTATTTTGACTTCGATCCGGCAGCCTCCGAGGAGCTGGAAGTGAAAGTCGCCCTTTCGGGAGTCAGTGCCGACGGCGCCTTGAAGAACCTGCGGGCCGAAGCCTCCGGCTATCGTTTCGACCAGTTGGCGGCCCGGGCCGATGAAACCTGGAACAAGGAACTGTCCGTTATCGAAGCGACCGGCACGGACGACCAGTTGGCGATGCTGTACACCTCTTTGTATCACACCATGATCAACCCCTGCGTCTACACGGACGTGGACGGACAGTATCGCGGGTTGGACCACAATATCCACCGGGCTGACGATTTCACGAACTATACGGTCTTTTCCGTTTGGGACACCTATCGGGCCTTGCATCCGTTGTTCAACATTATCAACCGCCGGGTCAATACCGACATCGCCCGCTCCATGCTGAAACATTGCGAACAAAGCGTACATAAGGCCTTGCCCATCTGGAGCCACATGGCCAATGAGAACTGGTGCATGATCGGCTACCATTCCGTCTCCGTCTTGGCCGATGCCGTCGCCAAAGGCCTTCCGCTGGACAAGGACGAGGTCTTGAAAGCGATGGTCAGCAGCTCCACGATCCCTTACCTGGACGGGACCGGCGAATACATGGAAAAAGGCTATGTCGCACTCGACCATAACGGCAGTGCCGCTTCCCTGACACTGGAATATGCCTACGACGACTGGACCATCTACCACACGGCCCTGTTGGCCGGCAACCGCTCCGTTGCCGATACCTATAGAAAACGGGCGGCCTATTATGCGAATGTCTTCGATACGCGTATCGGATATGCCCGTCCCCGCTATGCCGACGGACGCTGGAAAGAGAATTTCAGCTTGCTGAATACGCATGGCGAAGGCTTTATCGAGGGAAATGCCCTGAACTATTCGTTCTACGTGCCGCAGGATGTAGACAACATGATCCGCCTGATGGGAGGGGACAACTCTTTTGTCGCCAAACTCGACTCCCTGTTTACGATGCACCTGCCCGCCGAGTTTTTCGCCCAGACCGAGGACGTGACGGAGGAGGGCCTGTTGGGCGGCTATGTGCACGGCAACGAACCGAGCCACCATATCCCCTTCCTGTATGCCTGGACCTCGCAGCCCTGGAAAACGCAATACTGGCAGCGCGAGATCATGAACAAGATGTACCGCAACAACATCGACGGCCTGTGCGGCAACGACGACTGCGGACAGATGTCTGCCTGGTATATCCTTTCGTCGATGGGCTTCTATCCGGTCTGCCCGGGTACGGACCAGTACGTGCTGGGCGCTCCCTACCTGCCTTATCTGAAGGTGAAGTTGGAGAACGGCAAGACCTTTGAAATAAAAGCCGACAAGGTGAGCGACAAAAACCGCTATGTCAAGTCGGTCAAGCTGAACGGCAAACCCTACACGAAAGGCTACATCACCCAGCAAGATATCATGGACGGCGGTACATTGACGTTCGAAATGGCGGCCTCTCCCAATAAAAAGCGTATCTTTGCAGGGACAGACAAACCCTATTCCTTGTCTTCTAATTAATTAAACATATTCTACCCATGAAGAAATTATTCATTTTAGCGATTACGCTTTTCGGCAGCCTCTTTACGTTGGATGCGGCCGACAAGAAGGACCTGGTGGATTACGTGAATCCACTGGTCGGGAGCCAGTCGAAAATTTCCCTCTCGACCGGTAACACCTATCCGGCGATTGCCATGCCCTGGGGCATGAATTTCTGGATGCCCCAGACCGGCAAGATGGGAGACGGTTGGGCTTATACGTATGACGCGGACAAGATCCGCGGGTTCAAACAGACCCACCAGCCCAGCCCCTGGATCAACGACTACGGGCAGTTCGCCATCATGCCGATTACCGGCAAAGTCGTCTTCAACCAGGATAAACGCGCCAGCTGGTTTTCCCACAAGGCTGAAGTGGCCAAACCGAACTACTACCGGGTCTACCTGGCCGACCACGATGTCGTGACGGAAATCACCCCGACGGAACGTGCCGCCATGTTCCGCTTCACCTTCCCCGAATCAGACCATTCATACGTGATTGTCGATGCCTTCGACCGGGGTTCTTACGTCAGGATCATCCCCGAAGAAAACAAGATCATCGGCTACACGACCCGCAACAGCGGAGGCGTCCCGCAGAACTTCCGCAACTATTTCGTCGTCGTCTTCGACAAGCCCTTTACCTATCAGGCCGCTGTCGGCGACGATGAGATCCGCAAGGGCGAAACCGAAGCGAAGGAAGACCATAGCGGCGCCATTATCGGCTTCTCTACCCGCAAGGGCGAGCTTGTCCATGCCCGTGTGGCCTCCTCTTTCATCAGCCCGGAACAGGCCGAGCTGAACTTGAAGGAATTGGGCGGCCGTTCGTTTGACGAAATCGCCGAAGCCGGCCGTCAGGTATGGAACGAGACGTTGGGGCGTATCGTCGTTGAGGATAACGATGTCGACAAACTGCGCACGTTCTATTCCTGCCTCTATCGTTCGCTGCTCTTCCCGCGCAGCTTCTATGAACTGGATGCCCAGGGCAAGGTGATGCACTACAGCCCTTACAACGGCGAGGTACTGCCGGGCTACCTGTTTACCGACACCGGTTTCTGGGACACCTTCCGTTGCCTCTTCCCGTTCCTCAACCTGATGTATCCGGATATGAACGTGAAGATGCAAGAGGGGCTTGCCAATACCTATAAAGAAAGCGGCTTCTTGCCGGAATGGGCAAGTCCGGGCCATCGGGGTTGCATGGTCGGCAACAACTCGGCTTCCGTCGTGGCGGATGCTTACCTGAAAGGCCTTCGCGGATATGACATCGAAACGCTTTGGGAAGCTGTCGTGCATGGTGCCAACAGCGTGCATCCGAAGGTAAAATCGACCGGACGCCTGGGCTATGAATATTACAACAAGTTAGGCTATGTGCCTTATAACGTGAAGATCAACGAAAGTGCCGCCCGCACATTGGAATATGCCTACGACGACTGGGCCATCTACAAGTTAGGCAAGGCGTTGGGCAAACCGGAATCTGAAATCGCCGTTTTCGCGAAACATGCGATGAACTACAAGAACTTGTTCGACGCGGAAACCAAGCTGATGCGCGGCCGCAACGAGGACGGTTCCTTCCAGTCTCCGTTCAATCCCTTGAAATGGGGGGATGCCTTTACGGAAGGCAACAGCTGGCATTATACCTGGTCGGTCTTCCACGACCCGCAAGGGCTGATTGACCTGATGGGCGGAAAGGCCGGTTTCAACGCCATGATGGACTCCGTCTTCAACGTTCCGCCTTTGTTTGACGACAGCTATTACGGTGGTGTGATCCATGAAATCCGTGAAATGCAGATCATGAACATGGGCAACTATGCACATGGCAACCAGCCGATCCAGCACATGATCTACCTGTACAACTATTCCGGTGAACCCTGGAAAGCACAGTACTGGGTACGCGAAGTGATGGACAAGCTCTACTTCGCCACTCCCGACGGCTATTGCGGTGATGAAGACAACGGGCAGACTTCGGCCTGGTATGTATTCTCCGCCCTCGGCTTCTATCCGGTTTGTCCGGGTACGGACCAGTATATCCTGGGCTCTCCGCTCTTCAAGAACGTGACGCTGAACCTGGAAAACGGCAAGAAGGTCGTGATCAAGGCCGACAACAACGCTCAGGCAAACCGTTACATCTCCTCCATGAAGGTGAACGGCAAGAACTATACGAAGAACTATCTGACACACGGCGACCTGATGCGCGGCATGAACATCCAGTATAACATGTCGGCCACTCCGAACACGAACCGGGGCACGCAGGACGGCGACGCTCCCTATTCGTTCACCCGTGAGTTGGGAAAATAAGCTATACTGCATATAGAGAACCGGAAGCCTATATATTAACATAAGCACTTAATTATAATAAGACTTCCGGTATAACTATAATCAAAAGGGCTATTTGGACCTTGTTTCAGATAGTCCTTTTTATGTATCATGACAAAGGAATTGAATATGAAATTACGAATCTGCACGTTGATTGCCCTGTCGTGTGCCACTCTGTCCGGCACGGCACAAAATGAAAAACTGACGGACTATGTCAATCCGATGGTCGGGACGGATGGTTACGGCAATGTCTATCCGGGAGCACAGATCCCGTTCGGCGGGATCCAGATCAGTCCGGATACGGATGCTAAGTACTACGACGCGGCAGCCGGCTACAAATATAACCATACGTCGCTCTTGGGCTTCAGCCTGACCCATCTGAGCGGAACCGGCATCCCCGACTTGGGGGATTTCCTCTTTATCCCCGGAACCGGCGAGATGAAACTGGAACCCGGAACCCGTGAGAATCCCGATGCCGGCTACCGCTCCCGTTACACGCACGACGAAGAACGCGCTACCCCGAACTACTACGCCGTCCGCTTGCAGGACTACGGTGTAAAGGCGGAAATGACGGCCGGCCTGCGGAGCGGCATGTTCCGCTTCACCTATCCCAAGTCGGACAAAGCGTTTATCATGATCGACATGAACCATACGCTTTGGCAGTCATGCGAATGGGCCAACCTGCGTATGGAGAACGATTCGACCCTGACGGGCTACAAATTAGTGAAGGGGTGGGGCCCCGAACGCCATGTCTATTTCACCGCCGTCTTTTCCCGGAAACTGACGGGCTTGCGCTTCATGCAGGACAAGAAGCCGGTGATCTACAACACCTCCCGCTTCCGGAGTGACCGCGAGGCCTGGGGCAAGAACCTGATGGCCTGCCTCACGTTCGCGACCGAAGAAGGGGAGGAGGTGATCGTCAAGACGGCCATCTCTTCCGTCAGTACGGACGGTGCGAAAATGAACCTGCAGGAGTTGGACGGGCAGACCTTCGACGGCCTGCGGGAGAAAGGGGTGGACCTCTGGGAACAGGAATTGCAGAAATACCGGATCACCGCCGACAGGAAGTCCAAGGAGACGTTTTACACCTCCGCCTATCATGCCGCCCTCCATCCGTTTGTCTTCCAGGATGCGGATGGCCGTTTCAGAGGCTTGGACAAGAACATCGAACAGGCCAAGGGCTTTACCAACTACACGACTCTCTCTTTGTGGGACACCTACCGCGCCCTGCATCCCTGGTTCAACTTAGTGCACCAGGAGGTGAATGCCGACATTGCCAACTCCATGCTGGCGCACTTTGACAAGAGCGTGGAGAAGATGCTCCCGATTTGGTCCTTCTACGGTAACGAGACCTGGTGCATGATCGGCTATCACGCGGTTTCCGTCCTGGCGGACATGATTGTCAAGGGCGTAAAGGGATTCGACTACGAACGGGCCTACGCGGCCATGAAGACGACCGCCCTGAACCCGCATTACGACTGCCTGCCCGACTATATGCAGAACGGTTATGTCCCGTTCGACAAAGAGGCCGAATCCGTCTCCAAGACTTTGGAATACGCCTACGACGACTATTGCATCGCACAGGCAGCCAAAGCGTTGGGGAAGACCGACGACTATCAATATTTCCTGAACCGCTCCCTCTCTTACCAGACGCTGATCGACCCGGAGACGAAATATATGCGCGGCCGCGACAGCCAAGGGAACTGGCGTACGCCTTTCGCCCCGATCGCCTACCAGGGGCCGGGTTCCATCAACGGATGGGGCGATATTACGGAGGGCTTCACCATGCAATACACCTGGTATGTCCCCCACGACGTGCAGGGATATATCGACCTGGCCGGCCGGAAACTTTTCGAGAAACGCCTGGATGACCTTTTCACGGTCGAACTGCCGGATGATATTCCGGGAGCGCACGACATACAGGGACGTATCGGCGGCTATTGGCATGGTAACGAACCTTGCCACCACATCGCCTATCTCTACAACTACCTGGGCAAACCTTGGAAATGCCAGAAGTGGGTCCGGGAGATCGTGGACCGTTTCTATGGCAACGAACCGGGATCGCTGAGCGGCAACGACGACTGCGGACAGATGTCGGCTTGGTATATGTTCAACTGCGCAGGCTTCTATCCCGTGGCCCCCTCCAGCAACATCTATAACATCGGCTCTCCTTGCGTCGAGGCGCTCACCATCACCATGAGCAACGGGAAGGAGATCCGGATGACGACCGAAAACTGGTCAAAGGAGAACGTCTATGTCAAGGAACTGTATGTCAACGGCAAGAAATATGACAAGTCCTACCTCTCTTACGCCGATGTACAGGCCGGCATCACGCTCCATTTCGTGATGAGCGACAAGCCGAACTACAAGCGGGCCGTATCGGCGGATGCCCGCCCGGCCTCCCTCTCTTTGCCGGGAAAAACGATGCTTTATCGGCAAAAGTAGGAGAACGGAGATAGTTGTTTAGGTTAAATTTATTAAATTTCATCTTCGCTTTCCCTTCGTTTTCTGCTCGCTTTCCGATCGAACAAAAAGCGAAGATGAAACGAAAGTGATACGAAAGTGATACGAAGGGAAAGTAGGGCATAGTTTGAAATCTTTTTTTATAAATGGCAGAAAATTTTTATCTTTGCATCGTTCTTTTATCAGGAATCAAACAGGTTATAAAAATAAATCAGATTAAGAAATGACAAAGAGTGCATTACAAATTGCAAGAGCAGCCTACCAGCCTAAGGTACCTGCTGCATTGAAAGGCGCTGTGAAAGCCGTTGACGGCGAGTACACACAGTCGGTTGCCGACCAGGACGATATCAAGAAATTGTTCCCGAACACCTACGGAATGCCGGTCGTTACGTTTGAAAAGAGTAACGAAAAGAAGGAACTGCCGGCCATGAATGTCGGTGTGATTCTTTCCGGCGGACAGGCTCCCGGCGGCCACAACGTGATCGCAGGTCTGTTTGACGGTATCAAGGCAGGCAACGCCGCTTCCCGTCTGTATGGCTTTATCCTGGGCCCCGGCGGTCTGATCGATCATAAATATATGGAACTGACGGCCGACATCATCGATGAATACCGCAACACGGGTGGTTTCGACATGATCGGTTCGGGACGTACCAAACTGGAAACGAAGGAACAGTTCGACAAGGGCTTGGAAATCTTGAAAGAGTTGGACATCAAGGCGCTGGTGATCATCGGTGGCGACGACTCCAACACGAATGCCTGCGTCTTGGCTGAATACTACAAGGCGATCGGTGCCGGCGTACAGGTAATCGGTTGCCCGAAGACGATCGACGGCGACCTGAAGAACGAACAGATCGAAACTTCTTTCGGTTTCGACACCGCTTGCAAGGTCTACTCCGAAGTGATCGGCAACATCCAGCGTGACTGCAACTCCGCACAGAAATACTGGCACTTTATCAAGCTGATGGGACGTTCCGCTTCGCATATCGCTTTGGAATGTGCTTTGCAGACGCAGCCGAACATCTGTATTATCTCCGAAGAGGTAGAAGAAAAGAATATGTCTTTGGACGATATCGTGACTTACATCGCCGGTATCGTTGCCAAGCGTGCTGCCGAAGGGCATAACTTCGGTACGGTACTGATCCCTGAAGGATTGATCGAATTTGTTCCGGCTATGAAGCGTCTGATTGCCGAACTGAATGACTTCCTGGCTAAGCACGATGCCGAATTCAAGATGATCAAGAAGAGCGAACAGCGTGCTTACATCATCAGTAAGTTGACAAAAGATAACTCCGACCTGTATGCATCCCTGCCGGAAGGCGTGGCTCGCCAGCTGTCTTTGGACCGCGACCCGCACGGCAACGTACAGGTTTCGCTGATCGAAACAGAAAAATTGCTGTCTGAAATGGTCGGCAAGAAGTTGGCCGAATGGAAGGCAGAAGGCAAATATACCGGCAAGTTCGCTGCCCAGCACCACTTCTTCGGTTATGAAGGCCGTTGCGCTGCTCCGTCCAACTACGACGCGGACTACTGTTATTCGTTGGGTTACACGGCTTCCTGCCTGATCGCTTCCGGCAAGACCGGTTATATGTCTTCCGTGCGCAACACGACGGCTCCGGCCGACCAGTGGGTGGCAGGCGGTATCCCCGTAACCATGATGATGAACATGGAGAAACGCCATGGCGAAATGAAGCCGGTTATCCAGAAGGCATTGGTTAAGCTCGACGGCGCTCCTTTCAAGAAATTTGCTGCCAATCGCGACGAGTGGGCTATGACGACCAGTTATGTTTATCCGGGTCCTATCCAGTATTTCGGTCCGAGCGAAGTTTGCGACGAACCGACGAAGACGTTGCAGTTGGAACAGGGGAAATAAGCGGATTCCTGTAGATGGATGATGAAAATAGAAGAGGGGCGTGTCCGGTTGGGCACGCCCCTCTTTTATTGTCGTTGTATGATTCCCGTGAAATCAAGGAACAGCAAGGTGAGAAGCGGTTTTGTCAACTTCTGCAGAACGTCTGGCTGACAAATTTCAGGACTTCAGGTAAGGCTGTCCGCCAATAGGTCCAGTTATGGCCACCGTCGCGTACCCGGAACTCGTGCCTGATTCCTTTCCGCCTCATGATCTGGTGTACCTGCATATTGCCGTCCAGTAGGCCGTCATCGTCGCCGCAATCCATATAATAACGGATTTGGGGCAGGTCGTTTTGATCCCAGTCGGAAAGGAGTTTCATGACGTTGTTCTTTTGCCAGTGTTCATCTCCCGGCCCGAACAGGCGGTTGAATAAATCCTTGTGCGATTTGTTTTTTCTTGCCTCCATGACTGTGTCGTCGAAGACGGCGGCGCTCAACGGGGCGCATGCGCAGAACATATCCGGATGGTGCAGGCTGTACAGGAACGAACCGTAGCCTCCCATCGACAAGCCGGCAATCGCCCGGCTTTCTTTATGGCTGCGGATCCGGTAGGTTTTTTCCATGTAGGGGATAAGTTCTTCGAAGAACATATCTTCGTAGGGGGCTTTTCCGTCATATTGGTTGATATACCAGGTGTCCCATGCATCCGGCATGACGATGATCATCGGTACGGCTTCCTCGTTTGCGATGGCACGGTCGGCGATCGTTTTCATTTGTCCCATCTGTATCCAGTTGGTTTCGTTGTCCGTATAGCCGTGCAAGAGGTAGAGGACCGGATAGTTCCTTTTCGAGGTGTTGTAGTCGGAAGGCAGGTAGATGGAGTAGGAGACTTTCCTGCCTAATTTGTTACTTTCGAAAGATAGTGATTCGAAAACTGTGCTCTGCGAATATCCTGCCATGTTGCATAGGAAACACAGGATAAGATAGATGTAAAATCTGTTTTTCATGTATGATTCAATTAGATTCGTTTGTCTGGGCAAAATCCCTTATCTGATTAATTTGTACAAAGATGAAAAATAAAATTGGAATACCAGTCTCTATTGGAGTTCTTTTTCTGTTTCCGGAAAATATTTCCGATTTTATTGCTATTATTGCACTGTTATTGCGGTCGGTTTGAACCGGTAGCAAAGTCCGTTTAATGAATAGTAGAAGAAGTATGAAGATGAAAGACAAGGCTGAAATCTATTTGGCCGGCGGTTGTTTTTGGGGTACGGAGCATTTCCTGAAGCAGATCAGAGGAGTGGAGCATACAGAAGTGGGGTATGCCAACAGTCAGGTGCCCCATCCCACGTATGAAGAGGTATGTACCGGCGATACCGGAGCTGCGGAAACGGTGAAAGTGGTTTATGATCCGCAAACGGTCGGGCTGGACCTGTTGTTGAACCTGTATTTTCAGACGATAGATCCGACCAGCGTCAACCGGCAAGGGGAGGATAGCGGTTTGCAGTATCGTACGGGCATTTATTATACCGATAAGGAGGATGTCCCGGTGATTGAAGCTGCCGTAAAGGAACTGGCTAAGGAATATACGGAACCGATTGTTGTCGAGGTGGTACCGCTTGTCAATTTTTATGCCGCGGAGGAATACCATCAGGATTATCTGGATAAGCATGTGGACGGTTACTGCCACATTCATCCGGGATTATTCGAGTTGGCACGCAAAGCAAACTTTCTGATACAGGATCACAAACGAGGAAACAAGGACGAGTGTGAAAGTTAATTTTTACCACATGTCGAAAGCCGTTCCGACGGTGAATACTACTTATTTTTTCGGCTCTATATTCGGCAAAAATCCCGTAACTATGCCCAACAGCGGCAGCAGCGTACTGATTTGAAAGACGAACTGCACACTCGTCTTGTCGGCCAGCCATCCGAAAAACGCCGATCCCAAACCACCCAGGCCGAACATCAGTCCGAAGAACACGCCTGCAATCATGCCCACTTTGTCGGGCATCAGATCGGTGGCATAGACCAATATAGCCGAGAATGCCGACGAAATGACAAGACCGATGATGACGGCTAATAAAATGGTCGCGTTTTGCCCGACGTAAGGGAGCAACAACGTGAAAGGTGCGGCGCCGAGGATAGACCCCCAGATAACGTATTTGCGTCCGATGCGGTCACCCAACGGTCCGCCGAAGAATGTCCCGACCGCTGAGGCTGCAAGAAATGCGAAAAGACAGTATTGCGCTCCTTGTACCGACATGGAGAATTTATCCATCAGGAAGAATGTGAAATAGTTGGTCATCGAAGCGATATAGAAATATTTCGAGAACACCAACACCCCTAAAATAAAGAGTGCCGTATGCACCTTCCGCTTTGTGAATCGGGGAGCAGGAGCCTTTGCCGAAGTCGCACGGTCGCGGATTGCAGCATGCAATTGTTGCTTATGCCAGTTGCCGATACGGACAAGCAAGAAAATAGCCAGCAATGCCACCCAGGCAAACCAGCCTATCGCACCTTGGCCGTATGGGATGACGATAAGTGCGGCAAGCAGCGGTCCCATAGCACTACCGGCATTTCCGCCTACTTGGAAAATCGACTGTGCGAGCCCTTTGCGACCTCCTGAAGCCAACTGTGCCACACGCGATGATTCGGGATGAAAGACCGAAGAACCGCATCCGATCAGTCCTACCGCAACCAGAATCCAGCCGAAAGAGATTGCTACGGAAAGGCTTAACAGACCGACCAGTGTAAATCCCATTCCAATGGCGAGCGAATAGGGTTGCGGATGTTTGTCGGCAAACCACCCGGCGAACGGTTGCAACAACGAAGACGTAAGTTGGGACACCAAAGTGATGACGCCGATCTGTACGAATGTGAAACCGAATTTTTCTTTTAACAAAGGATAAACTGCCGGAATCACAGACTGCATCATGTCGTTGAGCAGATGTGCGAAACCGATGGACAGCAAGACTGCATAGGCAGTGTTGTTTCCGCTTGATAGGGTCCGTTTATTTGTCATTGTTCAGGTCCAGTTTTACTGTTTCCAGATAATGGTAGGAAAAACTTAAAGCTATCTTCAATGTATCATAAAACACTTTCCAGTTTCAATAGTATCCGTTTAGCCTCCAATCCGCCACCGTAGCCCGTCAACGAATGGTCGCTTCCGATGACACGATGGCAGGGGGCGAAAATAGACATCGAATTTGCGCCGTTTGCATTGGCTACTGCACGGACAGCCTTGGGCCTTCCGATTCTTCGTGCCATTTCTCCGTAAGAAATCGTCTTACCGAAAGGAATTTTCAGTAATTCGTTCCATACCGTTTTCTGAAAGTCCGTCCCGACGAATAGCAACGGCACATCGAACTCCTTGCGCTTCCCGGCAAAAAACTCATCGAGCTGTTTCCCGGCTTTTTCGATTACTTCCGAAGTCTCCTCCTTGAACTCAGCGTTCAGCATTCTTTTCAGCCGCCTGTCCACATGGTCACGGTGTTTCTCCACCTGCCAGTCGCACAGACAGAGTTTGTCGCCGAACGAGCCGAGCATCAATACGCCACACGGCGATTCATAACGTTTTATCCGAATGATATTTTTCTCTTTCATGACTTTCATACTCAAAACTTACCGTCATAACGGCTGTCACCTTAATATCTGTCTGCTGTTTCCGTGTGCAAAGTTACAACAACTCTTTTTCTTTAACGACTCGAAAATTGCTATTTTTACATAGACGTATTTGAAATTCGAGAATATAGTGATGTTACGTATATTTTTCTCACAAAAAAGGGACTGTGTCAACTGAATTGTACCCCAAAAGTTTTGTGTCTAACTTTTGGGGGCAATTCATTGTTGAATTTTGATACCGTCTCCTTGATCTTGCTAACTTTTGGGAGTTCATCCTAAAAAGGGGAGATTTTTTATTTAATATTCATAAACTTTCCGGTCTCGATGACGTAACATATCCAAATCGATCAAATCTTTCCACTTAGAGTTTTCACATCCTTCGTTTTTATCCCAATATCTTCTGAGGTATTGTTCAGATTGGAATTTTATCAACTTCCATTTCCCTTCTATTTTATTGAATTCAAAAGAACATTTCATTTTTGTTTCCACTTGTGCTTTATGTGGAGTATTTTTATGTTCTGTATCGAACTTTTCACAAGCTTTTGTTTCATTTGTTGGTTCAAGGATGAGGTAGCCTTCAACACTTTGGTCGGTAACTTGGAAATCATATATGTCAACGATCTTGTAATTATCAGGGCAACCGCATCAAATTCTTAACAATCTGATAATCAATACTGGTTTATTTTGTATCTTATCCAATATTATAAAATGTCACATTTGATTATCAGCAAGTTAAGTAGTTGATGAAATTTTGATGCGGTTGCCCTGTGTAATTATAAGCTTTGTAATAATATTCTCTACATTTTCCTAAGAAATCATCTTTCAAATCAGGTTGTTCTTTTGTAAAGCAACATGTCGCATACAAGGTGACGGCTGGTGATTCTTTAAAATATTTGTAAACTTCTTTTTCATCCATCTTTGATTTGCAAGATGTGAATGAAAAAAGTAAACTCAGTAAACAAATACCACTCAAGTAGTAATAAAAATTGAAATTTTTTTTCATTTTGTAAATGTATTGACGTTAAACTAATTGATTTTTATAAATGTAAGCTCACCACTGGTACCGGGAACACCATTGTAATTAAAAGTTAAAATAAGTTTTTGGGTATCGACAGTTTTGATTATATATCCGTTGTCTTCTTCATCGTTAGTCAGACTTGGAAGACACATGGAGAGTTCGTCTTTACCCGGTATAATTCCGTATCCGCTTTTTTGTGTTTTTCCAGCGATCGTCTCGGTCATGTTTTTGTTATACGGGTCATCTTCTGGTGTTTTGTGAAATTCTAAGGTACATGATTTGAATGGAATCTCTTTACCGTCTTTTTTTTGGGATACTAATTGCCATTTTCCAATTATCATTTTAAGTTGCGAGATTGTTTGTGTGTCTTTTTGTTCGTCTTTCATGAATGAAACGTTGGTTGGCGATTTTGTTGAAGTATTCCCTTTGTCTTCGGTTGAAATAATGGCGACCGGATGTTCTATAGGAATGTTGTAAAATGTAATCGGGGTATCGAATCCTTCGACCCGAAGGGTAAACATGGTGATCATTTGTGCAGAAGGATCGACATCATTGATATAAATATGCATTTTAATAGGCACATTGGTAGGGAATAGTTGTCCTTTACATATTTCGGCATATTCATCTCCAAAAGCGATTTTTATTTTCTCATAATCATACGAATTGTCTTGATCATCAACAACGATCGTACGTACTCTTTGATCATCACCGCCAAACATAAAATGTTGGTTCTTTCCCCGATTCTTAACGGTGAGTTCAAGGGTTATAGTGGAACCTGTTGCTGTACAACTTCTGATTTTGAACATCAGATCCTGAAAAGGAGCGGTGATGCGGAATCCGTTTGGGGTATTCGTATTGAGTTGTACATTGTTCTGTTTGTTGTTTTCTTCTTTGGATGTATTATTCGTTTTATTGATCTCGTTTACAGCGTCCAATACTTTCAATGTCTTTTTTAAGAAAGATTGTGCTTGGATGGCTGTGGGAAACAAGAAGCAACATAAAAGAATGCTGAATGTGTAGTCAAGAATGTTTTTTTTGTTCATTATTTTTTGAATTAAAAAGGTTTATAAAAACTGATATGTTACATTTAGAATCGATAAGATAATCCGATGTTAGCAAAAGCCACCCCGTAACCTAATTCCACGTTAGCTGAGATGTTGTCGGTCAGATAATAACGTGCACCCACATGAAGCGAAAACGTTATACCGCTGACATCAGCCTCAAGATAGTGGCTATAGTCGAAATTGGGATCATCACTTTGTCCGTAGTGTTTGGAATTGACGATTTCATATCCGAGCATAGCACCGGCATAGGTATCCAAACGGTCAACGAATTGCATGTGCAGGTTCCCTTGTACCCCGATAATGATATCGTTGTATTTGCAACCGACCGTAATGCCTTGTTCCGACATTTCTACTTTGTCATGTGCATAACCCAAATAACCGCCGAGACCGATTGCTCCGTTTTCATTTCGGAACAAACCGTCCAGAATACATTTTTCATATGTACCAGAAAACGCCAAACCATTACCAATACCGATTTTTGCACTAATTAGGTTATCTCCCTTCATGAAAGCATCTTGCGCATGTACTGATAAAATACTAGCGATCCATACGATAAAAAATAATAACTTTTTCATTTTTATTTATTTGTTTATTAAGATTATTCGGAAAATTTATTCTTTGAACTGGAAAGGTATTCGAGTGGAACTGCTTGCTGATTTAGATTTCAAACTCTTGAACGAACCGCCGGTTTCGATTCGTCCGATGGCATTTTCTCTTGTTCCAGTAGCACCATTGACGGTTCCACCATATATGCATCCTTCCACTTTGCCTTTGACATTGATCACTCCCGCAATGTTACCAATATCTCCTATTGATGTTTCATCGGTAATGTGCGCTGTATTTTTGCAGTTAAGGATGATTCCTGATGTTGCTGTTTCATTTGTTATATATCCTACATAACTTGCAATACCTCCAACACTCTTATTATGATTATAATCGGAGACTAATAGGGTGATATCGCCATTGTTGGTACATTTTTCAACAATAGTAGAGTCGCTTATTTCTGCTGAAATGCCAGCGACGTTACAATAACCTTTAACATTGCCGAAGTTTATACATTCAGTAATGTAGGAAGAATTTATAGTTGAACCAATTCCAGAGTTCCATGCGCTTTCACCTGTTATATCTCCATGATTTTCACAAGCATGAATGATTCCATTGGAGGAAAATGCTATACCGCAAGTACAATCTCCATCTCCATCTTCGTGATAAATGTTTGATATGTTGCCAAAGTTTCTACAATTTTTTATAATTCCCCAGTTAACAGCGCAAATACCTCCGACAAGCCATGAACCGGTGATATCGCCATAGTTAGTACAATTCTCGATTGTACCACTATTATAAGCACAAATACCTCCGACACTGGTATATTTGCCTTCCGGACCGACATAAAAACTTGTTTTATGGGAAGTACAGTTTTCTATTGTTCCCCAGTTATGTCCGGCGATATTGCCGATGTTTGCGGATTTATCAATATATAGAACACCATAATTCTGTCCTGTGTAATCGATATTCAAATTTCGCACGATCCCTTTTTCTGAAATTTGCTTGAAAAGGCCTAAAGTGATAAAGTCTTCTTCGTAGCCATTCGGATAGAATGCATTGATTTTAATTGTGTGATTATTCCCTTCAAAAACGAAATCACAATAATCAATTGAAAAATCATAAAATCCAGGCAATTCAGACATATCAATGTCACAATTCAAATAAACAGTTCCGTTGTCCAGCCAAGAAGAAATATCTTCTTCATTATTTAGTTCATCTTTGAACATTCTTAATTCATCTAACGAATTGATACCTTTTCTTTCGATATAAATTTTGTTTTCCGGTCCATAAGCCAAATAAGAACTGTCGTTTTGTGCAAAAGCACGGATATACACATCCGTATTACTTTGAATTCCGGGTAATTGAGCTTCGAAAGAGTCCTCATTGTTTATGACTATTTTCTGATCGAATACGGTTGGTCGTCCAGTGGTGTTCCAGCAGAAACCTTTGGCTACGATATGTGATCCGCTTTCATCTATGCCATCATCCCAAATTTGGGCTCTGACGGTCCGTTCATCTATCCATTCAGGTTTGGAGATTAATGGTACGCCAATTGTTGGAGTTCGGAAACTTTTGGTTTGTCCCATCATGCGGTTGATGCCGTTGCCGACATAACAACAATATACATACGATTCTCCTGTGATTAACCCGTCGGCGACTGCGAATATCTGATCACCGATCTCTTCGCAGGGCAGATCAATGGCATGATCTTTGTCTTCTGTTTTCCAAAAGAGGAATCCTGCTTCTTGTACGGCATCCGGATCGGAAATACTTCCGTTTAGCGTAACGGATTTGCGGCCATAGTTGGTTGGATCTTCCGTTCGGATTTCCAATACGGTTGTTTCTGGAGCTGTATCTTTCTCGCAAGCGATCAATGTAATAGCCATTAAGAAATAGAATATGCGTTTAATTTTGTCCATATTATTTTACTCTATAAGTGGCATTTGCCGGTTTCTTAAAATTCGCGTCGTTTGCTTTGTTGAACCCATTCCAGACCCAGATTGTCTGTAATGGATTATTCAAGCAATCCAAATAGACTAACCCGGATTGGTTACTGATATCCAACGAGGTTAAATTGTTATATGCGCATTGCAGAGTATTTAACATTGCATTTTGGGATAAATCTAAATTGGTTAGTTCGTTTCCATCGCACATTAACTCTTGCAATTTAAGGTTCTGATGGACATCCACTTGTTTGAATTTGCAAGATTGCAAACAAAGTAATTCCAATTCCCGATTTTGACTGACATCAATTGTTTCCATCTCTGTCCCGTGGATATATAAATATCTTAGCCCTGTATGTTTGCTGATGTCTATGGACTTGATCGGATTGTGCGAACAATTAAACCAAAATAGATCTAAATTGTTACTTATATCTAATTGGGAAAGTCGATTTTGGGATACATTTAAATATGTCAATGCTGTATTATAACTAAGATTCAACTTTGTCAATTGATTATTTCCACATTCCAGATGAGTCAATTGCCTATTATTACTGATATCTAAGTCAGTCAGTAATCCTTCTTCTTTCCAGGCACCCTCTTCTATATTGCCGGTACAAATCAAAGATTGTAAATTGGTAAAATATTCAATTCCTTTCAATGATTGAATATTTGTTGTACGAATTTCAATATGTGTTACATTCTCTGCTTCCAAATTAGAGATGGCTCCATCATGATTTAGATCGAAATTTTGTAACAAGTAGTCTTTGAACGGGCCGTTCGGTATGTTCAACGGAAATTCTTCATTGACATAACGAATTTCCGCTCCATACGCCAGATATCCTTCTTTGTTTTGTGCGAAAGCACGGACCGAATAGGAGATGGCTGATGCCAACTCTGGAATTGTTGCTGTTATATCGGAATTGGAGCCTTCAATCAAAACAGTATTGTCGAAGATGGATGCTTTTCCTGTTGTACTCCAACAAAAACCCTTGGTAGTGATACTACTTCCGCCGTCGTCTTCAATAGTTGCCGTAAATGTTGTTCCGTCTTTTTGGGTTTCCCCGACCAATGCTGCGGAAGTTTTGGGAGTGGTGAAATCTTGTTCTTCCGTTGTTGTCCGGTTGATTCCGTTTTGCGCATATAGGTAATAGGAATAGGTCGTACCTGGCTTCAAGTTCTTGACAAGGCTTTGGATTCGGTTATCCGAAAATTCTTGTTGGGGAAATTCAAGTTCGGTTCCTTCTGTTCCGGTTTCCCAAAGTACGAACCCTGCTTCTTTCACCTGGCTAAGTTCGGAGATGTACCCGTTGAGTGTGATGAAAGAACGTCCACGATCTGATGGGGCCTCTAATGACAGAGCCGGCGCCATCATCTCCGGTGCGGTATCTTCTTCGCATGCGAAGAAACCGGTCATCAAGCATGTTAATAAGATATATTTGTATTGTTTCATTTTTCTTTTGTTGAAATTAGAACATAATACCGATGCCCATATTGGCTTCCACATATTTGAATTGGTTTGTTTGTGCACCTGCTGAAACCGCAAATCCACCAAAACGTAGAATCAAGCCCAATTCGGCTTCTACTCCTCTATAAGAATGGTCTATGTTTTTTATCCACATACCATCAGTCGTTTCCCATCCCAAAGTTCGGAATCCCCATCCGGCACCGGCGTAGATATAACCGCTCTTCCATAATCGTTGTAATAATCCACCCGTAATAGCCAAACGGCTGGTTTCCGTATGTCCGGAATACCAAGGGAGGCTTTCAGCCCCGTCAAGGAGTGTTCCTGTATCGTTGCATTCCCATCCGCTGGTCGATAGATTGTTGAAGTTGTATTTTGCTTTTACATAGCCACCAGTCCTTTTGACCAACCCGACCATGAGACCGTATGAGAGTTGCTCCGGGTTATATCCTAATGTAGGTAATACCAGAGTTCTTATTTTGTTGTTTTTGTCTTCGATCAGTTTCAATACTAATTCGTAGACGGCCTGTTTTTGGACGCGAGGAATTTCATAACGTAAGACTCCGTATTTCGGGTGGCGTATAGTGATCCGTCGGGTTCCTTCCGGTACGTAAATCATAGTTTCTCCTGTTCGGATAATCGGTTCACCTATGACATCTCCACCAAAAGTAAAACCTTTCCCGGTAGATGTGATTTTAATGATTGAACAAGGTTCATCGTTTCCGTCCAACCGTTCCATGGTACGGGCGGTGAGGTCGTTGTTCAGTTGTTTGTAAGATTTGACGCGAATTTCCTGCGTAAAAGCAGGTAGGCTTACCCAAAATAGTAAGCTTATGATGATCCAATGCTTCATTTGATAAATGTTTATGTTAATTGTATGATAAATAGTTTTCCGTATCTTCTTCCGTCACGGTAGGTTCCGTTTCTCCCTCCGGAGTATCTGCCAAACCGTAATCGGAGGCATTGATTATGTGAATGTTGTCTGCCGATTGGTCTTTTTCTTCTTCCGTTTTTTCGACCTTGACCACTTCGTCTACTACCTCTTGTTCTGCTTTTTCTACATACTCAATGACGAGGATATGTTTTTTGAAGTATTTTTCGAACGTCTTGTCGTCTTGGATGGCGAACAATTCTTTTAATTTCTCTTTTAGTTCCGTTGGATATTCTTCCATCGGAATGGATTCTTTACGGGCTGTCAAGAAACGGCGACGGGTCAATGTATAGTTGGAACGGATGGTGTCGAATTCTTTTTTGGCTTTCCCGATGATGATCGGACCTGCTTTGATATATTTGCCGTATGAAAAGGCGTTCAACCCTAATTTCGGTAGAGCCATTGTTGCATTTGTTGTCTGTAGGGCCAAATTAGTTGCGGTTAATGCCAGCAAGGTGACGGCTCCCGTTGATTGTGTAAATTGCCAGTTGACAAGTCCGGGACTTAAAAAGTTCTTGTTGATCGTATCGATCATGAATACAGTCGTGTATTTCTTATCGTTTACACTGAAAGTATGATCGTAGTATTCGTAGCTGTCAACATCTTTTCTAAAGTTTTCTATGCCGGTCCACAAACTGTCACATCCTAACAGATAGTCATCTACCTCTTGGACTCCGGTTTTTTTGCCGTCCCAGTCCCATACGAATTCCTTTTTAGGCTTTTTCTCTTTCCCCTTTTTCTGGTTTAAGCCGAAAGCCATATCTGGTAAGCAGATGAATAATATTGCGATTAAGGTCCAACTGATGTCAATGGATTTTGCTTTCATGTTTATTTGTATTTAAAAATTAATAATTTACCTATTGAGTACTTTCGTATATGGAGTGATCGGTGTAGCTTCCTTATCTCCATAAAAATAAAGGTAGTTCAGTTCGTTTTCCAATACGATTCGGAAAGTTCCGTCGCTTCGGGTGCGTCCGATGCGATCTTGGTCTTTGGTGTTCTTTTTCTTCGAATAGGCGGCGAAGATGTCGATTCCGCCTTTGTATCCCTTTCCGGTGATTACTTGGTGGTGAACGATTTTAGTTTGTACCTCTGTCTTGAAGTTCATCGGATGTTTTTCCAGTTTTTTCTCCAATTCTTCCTTCTTTTCCAAATAGGGTTGGTAGTCCGGATATTTCTCCAGCAAATCGTTCAGGCAACGTATGACTCCTCGATTGTAGATGAAGACACTATCGTCAGTAAACCCTTTGGTACTTTCGACCCTTTCGGCATCGCTCAAGAATTTGTTGACCATGAAGTCTATTTTTCTCCATTTGTACATTTCCTGCATCAATGCTTCCAATTCGGTCTCTTGGTCTTTGGGACAATCTGTGTGTTTACGAGCATTTCTATAGTATTCGGCGGCAGACAGAAAGTCTTTTTCTTCTTCTTCGGAGCGAGCTTTTTCTATCAGTTCGGCAAATGAATCTTTTCCTCCAACAATGTTTTTATAGAAAATACGGTATTTAAGGCTGGTCTTAGCCTTTACCTCCTGTGCCTCATTTAAGCGGATTTCCAACTGATTGGTTTCTCCCGTTTCATCGGTGTGAATAATTTGGAATACCGGTTTTTTGAAAGATTCGGTTTGCGTTTCTGTTCTGTCCAATGCAAAACGAAAAAAATAGGTATTGTCTTCTTTGCTGACGGTCAGATAAGTGGGGAGTGAGGCTTGTATGACTCCCTCTTTGACGACTTCCCTTTTGTTATAGTTGATTGTCAATGTGGGAATGGTGCTGATAAAGGCTATCTGCGCTTGGGAAGATGCATATAGCCCTCCGCTTACACTCTCGTCGGCGTAGGCGAACTCGGGGGGAACATTGAAGAAACATTCGTATTGTTTGCCGGGAGCTATTTTGCATTTCAGATTGGCGTTCCCATATTGGCTGCTGACTTGGATTTGTCGGCTGACTACCTTTGCTCCGTCCAATTCGTCTTCTCCGATTCGGATGACCAGTTTATAGGTGAAAACACCGTTGGATGTTGTGCTTGGCTTGTCAATCGGATTGTCCATATTGGTTTTAACCTCGATATCTTCGATGGCGGATTTCACCAAGACAATAGCCTCGTTTGCATTTGAAAGATTCGTGTTCAACTCTTTCAGGTCTGTGATTTTGACGATTTTCTCTTGGGCAACAAGAGGTACATTAAAAACATAGACCCATAATAGCACGAAAAGTAGATATCTTTTTAATAACATGGTTGATGTATCTTTTTATTAAATATCAATTTCAAAATCGCCTAATTGGAAAATCTCTTCTTTCGGGGTAGCTATTTGTATCTTGGTATTGTCCGTATATTTGGGTTGCCAAGTGCGGACGTGTATTTGTGGGGCATCTTCGTTACGGAAGTCCCAAAGTAAGAACAAGTAGCCGTCGTCGCTATATGTACTGGATGAGTAGAGTTGGTGAAGTGTAACACCATAGAAGTCTTTTTTTGTCGGATGGGGATGTCTCACTACTTTGATTTCATCAAATTTGACATTGATGAATTTGTTTACTGCAAAAGTTTTTTTGAGATTGTTTAAGTACTCCTGTTTGGTTCGTTTAACGAACTCCACTTTTGTTTGTCCGACAAAATTGTTGATGTCGGTGGGCTGTGTTTTGACGACTTTGCCAACAATGATCAACGCATCATCACTGAACACCTGTTCCAGAAAATTGATGTCTTTTTGATTGTAGGCAGTACGGAAATGTTCCACGTAGTCAAGGATCTGCATACGTCGGCGTACATCCGTAACTTCATTTCCGTTTTTCATCACCTTGGAGTAAAGATTCGTGCCGATGGTAAAGTAAAAACTGGATATCTGTCCCGAAGGCTCGAAGCTGATGACGGCTTCCTGGTAGGTGTCGTCGGCAGTCGTTGCTCCTTGCGGTTCGATGAGTAATGGGATCTGGCGTACTTGGAATCCGCTGCTTGTAGTCAGGCAGTCCTGTATCACGTCGCTGTCGTCACATTTGAAATGGACGTTTGCCCAAAGAGAGGCCAATGACTCTTTGGCCTTGTCGGTTATATCGATTCCCTTCAGGTCCAGTCCGCTTTGTTTCGCGTCGAACGCTTGGTTGATCTGGCTTAACAAGGCACTTGCGTTTTGTTCGATCGTCTGTTTCGGAGCCGAAGAAGCATTCTTCAATGTCAAACGAACCGAATCTTCTGCTTGGATAAAACAAGGTTGAAAAAGAAGAGCGACAAAGAATGTTGTTACTTGTAAAATTGTCCGTTTCATATTTGTTTCTTTTTTTGTTAAATATCAATATCAATTTCAAAATCGCTTATCGTGAAGATTTTATCTTCCGGAGTGGCTATTTGGCTCTTGGAGTTGTCTGTATATTTAGGTTGCCAAGTACGAACATGGATTTTGGGGCTATCTTCCTCTTTGAAGTCCCACAGCAGAAATAGATAACCGTCGTCACTGTATGTACTGGATGAATAGAGTTGGTGCAGTGTGACACCGTAAAAATCCTTTTTAGCCGGATTGGGATGTCTCACTACTTTAATTTCATCAAATTTGACATTGATGAATTTATTTGCTACAAAAGTTTTTTTGAGATTGTTTAAGTACTCCTGTTTGGTCCGTTTGATGAATTCTACTTTTGTTTGTCCGACAAAGTTGTTGATATCTGCCGGTTGTGTTTTGACGACTTTACCGACGATGATCAACGCATCGTCACTGAATACCTGCTCTAAGAAGTTGATGTCCTTTTGATTGTAGGCTGTACGAAAATGCTCTACATAGTCAAGTATTTGCATACGTCGACGGATATCTGTCACCTCTTTTTTGCTACTCATTACCTTGGAGTAAAGATTTGTACCGATGGTAAAATAGAAGCTGGAAATCTGTCCTGACGGTTCGAAGTTGATGACCGCCTCTTGATAGGAATCATCAGCGGTGGTAGCTCCTTGCGGCTCGATGAGTAATGGGATCTGGCGTACTTGGAATCCGCTGCTTGTAGTCAGGCAGTCCTGTATCACGTCGCTGTCGTCACATTTGAAATGGACGTTTGCCCAAAGAGAGGCCAATGACTCTTTGGCCTTGTCGGTTATGTCGATTTCCTTCAGGTCCAGTCCGCTCTGTTTCGCGTCGAACGCTTGGTTGATCTGGCTTAACAAGGCACTTGCGTTTTGTTCGATCGCCTGTTTGGGGGCAGAAGAAGTATCCTTCAATGTCAAACGTACTGAACCTTCAGCCCTGATAAAACAGGGTAAAAGGATAAGGTGGAAAAGAATCGTTGCTGTTTGTAAAATAGAATGTCTCATGTTTCTTTGTTTTTTATTCTTTAGTTAGTATGAACCAATAGGCGGCATTTCCGTTATACTGGTTCATCGATTCCAGTTGGTTGGTTCGAAGATTCATGCGCTTTTGTCCTCCTTGACCCAATATGCCGGTAATTTGTCCTTGTCGGTCGTAAAAGAGCAGATAGCAGGTGGAAATATCCAATTCTGTCGAATTGTATTTCCCGTATGTGATGGCGTAATTTTCTTTCAATTCATGAAAAATGACTTTGATGTCATTCATGGTCCGGGCTGCCAGGATACGTTGCAAATTGGACATCTGAGGCGCTTGTTCTTGTCTGACGGGCGCTTGCTTCGGCTTATGTACCGGGGCTGATTCTATTGATGTTGATTGAACTGGCAGGGACTGTTCTTGCTTCGGTTTCGATTGTTCCTGTTTGGGTCGGGGCGTTTCCGGGTTTGTCTGTTCCGGTTGCACTGTTTCTCTGACGGGTTTCGGGGTGACCGCCTGTGCGATTGCTGTTTCCTCTTGCTCGTCATCGGTCAACAATATCTGCCCGTTTCCGTAAATCGGAATGATGTCCTTTTTCTTGATATAGACCAGCACACGTACGTTGTTACCCCGGTTCATATCCATTTTTTCAAGGCAGGAATTGATGTCTTGTATCGCCACTTGTTTTACACCTTGGTATTTCTTTTCCTCTTTCACCCATTGGTCAATAGATTGAAGCAGGGATTCGTTGGCGATGTCGATTGCTTCTTGCAGGGTCGGCATCGTTGCTTCGGAACTGATATATGCCCGGGATAACTTGATGCGGTTCATCTCTTTTTTTGTTTTTTCCATGATGTTCTGTGCCATCAATGTAGAACAAAACAGGCATGCTGTCAGAATACAAAAAATCTTTTTCATCATTTCTTGATATTTATTTTATATACTTTATTCTTTTCCTTGTATTCACCGATTAACTCTTTGATGTTGTCGGTGGGTATATAGACGTGCACTTCCCCCGTGATGTTTCCTTCCTGCCGGGCCAACAGTTCTTGTGGCATCGCGACATACATGACGTGGTTATATTGCAGGGTCGTGTTTACGGCGAAAATGGCCGCGTGTATTTTCCCATTCTCTATCTTCTCTATTCCTGCATAACATTCGCAACCGGTATATTCGCAAAATTGAATCCATTTCTTCAGGGATACTTCAAAATTTTCCTTTTTGAAACCGTATTTGCGGAGTTTCAATTGCAGGGTGTATTGGCCGGGCGTCTGCTCGGAAAGGAAAAGGTTATAGACACTTTCTTCCGGAAATGCAGGGTCGACCAGCAGTTGGTAACCATGTCCGTTTTTCCGGTAATAACGCTTGAATGCTATTTCTGGAATGTGGAATATCTGTCCGTTTTCAGTATACACTGAAAGCGAGTCGGTGATGTTCAAGTCGGACAGGTCCGATTGAGAAACGGGCGGTTCGTTGAAATCGGTAATTTCTTTGATGAAGCCGTTCTCCAGTTCTTTTTTGTCTTTTCCGGCCAGCAATTCATACGATTGCGGGGTTGACATTTCGAAAAAAAGGATTCCCTGGTTATTCAACCGGATGTAATGTCTTTTGTTTCTGGTCTCTATTTGCAGGGCTGTACTGTCGTTGATGAACGAGAGACTGGTTAAATCACCTGCGTGGATGATGATGTCGTCTGATTGTATTTTTTGTTTTTGTGTTTTAGAAGATAACTTTTGTAATTCTTCCGTGTACCGGCAGAAGAAACGGAAGATCGTATGTTGATTCGGCTGTCCGGTCAATATCGAGTCATGGCGAGTGAGAAAAGTCGCGTTGATGCTTGATACGGGATTTGTAGCAATGGCATGGTTAGCCATTGCTACAAGTAATAGAATATAATATATAGGTAAGGGTTTCATACTTTTTAGTTACCTAAAATGATACTTTCTATATTATTATCTTTTTTATACCATTTCCCTTGTATCAGTTTGCCGTTGACATATTCACCGACAATCGATTCCCCGGCTTCAGCATACCGTTCCAAGTCGTCGTTCGGGCTGATGCGGTGGCGTTCTTTGAAGTACATACGTCCGTTGGAATCATCGGGCAAACCGTTGGCATCCACCTTCCCGGTCCAAACGGCGTAACCGAGGTCGGTACCGTTGGATGGGGCAGGAGGAAGGTTCGTCTTTTCGGAAGTTCCTTTCTCGGTAGGCGCAACGGTTTCTTCTGCTTCTACTTTCGTTCCCATTTCAACTTCTGTATCGGTGATGGTTTTGTGGGAATATTTGTAAAGTCCTCCACCGATACCTCCAATGAGTAATACGCCAGAAGCAATCGCTGCAATTAACTTTTTATTTATGCCGCCACCTCCACCGTTTTTTTCTCTCAGTTCACCACCGCAATGTGCACACTTGAAATTTGAGACATCGGCTGTCTGTATTTCTCTGCTTTTTGCTTTCGGGCAATTTCCCCCGATATTGATACAAACTCCTGTTTTCTTAGGCATATTATTTCTTTTTTATCTGATTATTATCTGTCTGTTAATTTATCTGCAAAGAGCTTCTCTGCGGCCGTACGGTATTCCACGAACAGTGGGTCGAGGTCATTGTTACCGCAAAGCGGCAGAATCGTATTGCATACTGTGTTTTCAAGTGCGGTTCTCAGTTCTGCTTTCTTGCTGTTCAACCTGTATTCGGTAGCTAACAGATTGTCAATGAAGTCTGTGATAGATCTGGCGAGCACGGCATCTTGTACCAATAGTCTCGTTGTTTCTTCCATCTGTTTTCCTACGCGTACCCATCTACGGCTGAATCCGCTTCCGATGCTGAAAGCCTTGAATGTGGCACCTGTTTCAGGATCGGTTTTATCTTCCAGGATTCCCAAGCTGTGGAGGATGGCTGAATAAGGAAGAAGCCGTGCCCGTTTGTCTGTATTGTTTGCTTCGAAAAGCTCCGGGAGCGGATTGGTAAACGATTCGGTATGAAGCAGTACTTTGTTTAATTCCGCCTGTGGACCGTGGGTTAGTTCTCTGTATTTCTGTTCCATGAATCTCAAGTTGTTGATGTAGCGGAGTGGCATGGAGAAGGAGGCCGATACGATTACCATCTGATGGCTCTTGTTGTGTAGTGCCACATCTGTTTCAGGGTTGAATCCGGGGTACTGATTGGCAAAGACTTGAATGAATTTTTCACGGAATTTTGGATTTTCGCTATTGGCCGGCAGGCACAATTGGACCATCCGATTCATACCGAGGGCCGGTTGTCCGGCAATGACTCTGCCCATTTCTGCGGGGGCGAATTGCATGAAGCAGGTGGCTTGTTGGATCAGTCCTCTGACGTAGTTTTCCAGGGCTTCGTCGGTCGGGTATTCTTGCCTGATTTTATCAAGGATATTCACATTCAGCACTTTCAGGGTATGGTCCCTGTTCCCTAAATCTGTGAGGTCTGCTTTGGCATGGTTTTCACAAACATTGAGGATACTTCTTGTCATTTCGTCGTAGCTGCCCAAACTGTCGTTCAGGGAGGCAAACGTACGCCTGTCTTCCCCTAATGGTCTCACTAATGCCTCACGGACATCCCTTGCGCAATTTCTTTGTCTTTCTCGGTCGATTACGAAGTTTTTGGTAATTTGGCGGATTCTTTCCGGGTCATATTTCTTGTCAAGCACTTCTGCTTCTCCAGTTGCGGTGTCCGGTTTGACTTTGCATTTGTTTTGTGCAGATAAGAGGGCTCCTTTTAACACGGCATCGAGTGAGGTGTTGAAATCTATCATGCCTTGCAGCATCATTCCGAGTTGTTCGTTCACTTTCAAGAGCAGTGTTTTGGCATACTTGTAGCTTTCCATTTCGGTTTTTGCGGTGTAGAGTTCGCATTTTGCCGATTGATATTTGTTAAATATCCTTCTGGCCCTGTCAAAAATACCTTGGTGGTTCCATTCGTTGTTGATTGCTTCGATATCGATAAGCGTAGTCGTTTGGATATAGTTGTTGGTCTCGGCAATCCGGTTGTCGAATTGGGTTATACGTTCTTCGTTCACAGAAATCAGCAGCTGTACATACTTAATCACTTCGAGCAGCGATTTGTTTCCGCCAAGCCATTCACCGAACAACAGGCTTTCTATGTGCTTTCTGATGTGGGCGGCATATCCATTGTTTTCGGATTGTTGCTGTTCGAAGAAATGGACGACACCCCCGTTTCGGAAGTTTGTGTTATATTCAATCTCGCAATTGTCGTTGAACGTGTCAAACCAGGTTTTCTGTTTGCCATCCATCGCGTCTGTGCCGAAGAAGTGGGTGATGTTCTCCCAATAGCTGTAATATTCCTGCCAGTTGTTTGTCACCCCTGGGATATCTTTGATGGCTGTCTGGAGGGTCACGTAACGGTCGGAAATTTTTAGTGTTTCGAGTACTTGCTGATCTGTAGTCGTGAATGAGGCGCGATAACCCAACCCCACCTCGTCAATGCTGCATGTGTCGAATCCACGACTGTCCACCCAATTGTTGAAAGCCAATTGTTTGGCGACTTGGGCCGTATATTCGAGCGAAACATATTCGATAATTTCCTCTTCGGGATATTCTATCCGTTTTGTACCGAATGTGACGCACTCACGTGAATGGACATTCACACCCGCTTCGTCTTTCTCCGGGGCGTTTCCATTGTTTTCGGCATTCACCAAACGTGCCATCGTACCATTTTCCCCCACTTCCCCAGGGACAACTGTGCGTTGATAGATGAAATCGGCGACGGCATCCGTCAGTTTTCCCGACTTAGGAAGCACTTTGTTCTCTTCGTTGAAGTTACTGAATAGATATGCTTTGGTAAATGCGTCACAGTCATTCAGAAGACGGGCGACTTTTTGGGTCTGATAATCTTTTTCCCCAGTGACGTCTGTCGGGTGATATTGGTTTAACGACAAGGCATTGAGTTCCGCAAGTGCTGCGTATCCGTTGGCATGGTAGTAACCGGAGTTATGTTTGTCAGGAACCAATATTTCGGGTACATATAAATAAAGGAACAGGCGGAAATGATCACCCATGTGGGCGGTTTCTTTTCGGATTTGGGCAATGACATCGATGACGGAACCGGAGCCGGTTCCACCGGCCAAACCGGCGCAGACATGAAAGTCAAGCCTGCCATCTCCTCTATTGATTAATTGAAGGGTTTGTTCTTTTAAACGTGAAGTAAAGCTTCTCTGCAGATCGTGTGTACCGATATTGTTGGCAATCAGCATACGGCCGAACCGACGACGTTGGCCACCGATACCGGTATCGATGATAGACTGTACTTGATCGTTTTGAAGCAGTTGGCGGTCGTGCTCTGTCAGGAATGCTTCGATACCCGGGTAAGCATGGGGATTTTGCATTACATCGGCTCTCATCCCATGGATACATACTTTTTGTGCTGGTGAGAGATGAAGGGGTTCTCCCATATAAGTCCAGTTGGAGCGGTTGTCCAAGTCATCGGTGGATGAATCTACGTATAGGTATTCGATATTCGTGTCTCCACTGATAACTTTTTTACCGGTTTCCGCAAAGATGCGTTTTCGTAACCCGCACAAGATTTGTCCTCCTGTGCCTCCTAATCCTATGATTAAATGATTTGCCATACAGTTTATATGTTTTGATGTTATTTGTGATATCTTCTTGATGAATGACGATTGGGGTAATGTCTTCTGTATCTCGTGGTGGCACGCCGTTTGTCTTCCTCGCAAAGCCTGTACATTGCCACCCCGGTTACGAGTAGTCCGCCCACCAGCCATCCGAACCGGCGGGCGATGTACCAGTTGATTTGGCCATTGCTTTTTTCCGGAAGTATGGTGGCGGGGTTCCCGTTTGAAAACGATTCGACGGCAGCTTTCGCTTGCCCGACATATCGTTTCGCTTTGAATCCGCCTACCAGCAGAGTGGATTGGAACAGGAAGAAAAAGAAACTGACAAGCAAGACTGCGATACTGCCAACCGAGTGTTGCGGATGTGCATACATCCCTTTGGGGATAAGGTAGCAGATGCCGGTGAGCAACAAACTCAACAGGAACCCGCCGAGAAGGCATCCTAATATGTTTCCAAACAAAACAGACATATATAAAATAAGCATTAATTGACTCGTTATATTCCTAATTGTGGAATTGCATTTATTTGTGACAAATATATTGGTAAAATATTGTAAAAAATTTAAGATAGAATAAGACTTCTGTATATATACTTCTACAATTCATTTTTTGATTTTGCTATCATACTATCATTATTTTTCATAATATATTTATGTTCAGCAATTTATTTATATGATAGTTGTTCATTTTTACTATCATTCTTTACTATCATGCTATCATTGTTTTGTTGTATGAGTACTTTTTAAAATAACGGGATAAATGAATGATGTATGTAATAAAAATATTTGATAATCTTTGTTTTACCGCATATTATTTGTATCTTTGCAATAAGGAAAAACACCCGTCACCCGGGTCTCGGAATAGATGGGACCCGGGTGTGGATGTCCTTCAGATGGGGGTGTCAAGAGTGTTAAAATGGGAGTCTACGTGAGAATATATGATTGTTTACTATTAAAAATACTGTTATTTATGGCACATTACTATGTTGTCCGTCAAAAATTGGACAAGACAGGTCCGGAGGAAAAGGTACGCTATTATGGTGTGCCGGTCACACGCGGTCGGATTTCGACGAAAAAACTAGCGGATTTGATTGCCGACCGTTGTTCGTTGAGCCGGGGCGATGTGTTTGCTTCGGTTTGCGAAATCGGAGAAATGATCCTTGAATTGTTGAGAGATGGGCATTCCGTGGAGTTGGACGGGTTGGGCGATTTTTATCTTTCGGCAGGGAGTGAAGGGGTTGAGGATCCGAAAAAGTGTACGCCCCATCAGGTGAAAGCTCGCCGTGTCTGTTTCAGGATGGCTCCTTGTGTGAGAAAGAGTATGGAATTTGTCAAATTTGAAAGAAGTCCTTGGTAATGCAAATCACTTATTATAGGTATCAGAGGGGTGTGCTGCGGATGTGTTCGCGCGATATGGACTATATTGTCGGCTTGTTGAAGGAGAACAAGAGCACGGAAGAGTTGCTTCTTGTTCGCCAGAAATTGAATATGGCCTTTTTGGCACGAACCCGGGATTTGTCAGGAAAACTTCCGGTACTGGCTTTCGGCGCGACGTTCAGAAAGAGTGGCGAAGGCATACAGTTGAGGCGTTATAATGGGTATGTCTTATTGGAGGTGAACGGGTTAGAGAATAAAAGCGAGGCGGAGGCCATTCGCCGTGAGGCCGCTGCTTTACCGCAGACCTTGCTGGCGTTTGTCGGGTTGAGCGGGCGTTCGGTCAAGATTGTGGTCCCTTTTGTCTTGCCCGACGGCTCATTGCCAAAAAAGGAGGAACAGGCCCGTATGTTCCATGCTATGGCTTATCAGTTGGCAGTACGGCATTACCAGCCGCAGTTGAGCAGTATTGTTTCGCTCAAGGAGCCGCTCTTGTCGCGCGGTTGCCGGATGAGCACGGATCCGGATGCCTATTATAATCCGAGTGCGGTGGCTATCCGGATCGAACAGCCTTTGCAGATGCCGGACGGGGGTGACTTGAGGATCGTGCCTTCACCGGTCCGGGATCCGTTGGAGATGATGGCTCCGGGAACCGATCGTAACGGGCAGATCGCCACGCTGTTCAGCGTTGTCTTGATGGAAATGACGCGTCGGTTCTCGGAGAGCCCGGAAGATGATATCCAACTGTTGTTCATCGACTTGGCCCAGACTTGTTGCCGGCTTGGAATACCGGAAGAGGAGGCGTTGGGCTGGACGTTGCGCTATGAGGCTTTGAAAAAGTATAAGATAGGGATCCGCATGGCTTTTCGTACGGCTTATACGTTGGAGAAGGTTTCAAGCCGGGCGGATCCGCTTTCTTCCATCCCCTCGTCCATGTCGTTGGTGCTGCGACTGGACGAGTTCATGAACCGGCGTTATTTCTTCCGGACAAATGAGATGAGCGGGGGAGTGGAGTTTTTGGACCGTTCGATGATACAGTTTGTCTACAAGCCTTATACACCGAAAGTCAGGAATACCATTTGCCTGGAAGCTCAACAGGAAGGATTGAATGTCTGGGATAAGGATATTGACCGGTATGTCAATTCCGATCGTGTTCCAGTGTATCATCCTATCGATCATTTCCTCAGGAATCTTCCGGTTTGGGACGGGAAGGAACATATCCGGGCGTTGGCCGGGCGCGTTCCTTGCGATAATCCTGTGTGGTCCGATTTTTTCTACCGTTGGTTTCTGAGTATGGTGGCGCATTGGATGGAGTTGGACTTGGAGCATGGGAATAGCACGACGCCTCTGCTGGTCGGCGACCAGGGGTGTGGAAAGTCCACGTTTTGTTTAAACCTGTTGCCTCCTGTGTTGCGTCCTTATTATACGGACAGTATCGATTTCGGGAATCGCCGCGAGGTGGAATTGGCTTTGCACCGGTATGCCTTGATCAATATAGACGAGTTCGATTCGGTGAAAAGTTCGCACCAGAGTTTTCTGAAGCATATTCTGCAAAAGGCGGTTGTGAATACCCGTTTGCCTTACCAGAGTACGAACCGCAACTTGCGCCGTTATGCCACATTTGTCGCGACCAGCAATAATTATGACTTGCTGACGGATCCGACCGGGAGCCGGCGTTTCATTTGCGTGGAAGTAAAGGGACGGATCGATTATGTCCAGCCGGTCGATTATGCCCAGTTGTATGCGGAAGCGAAAGAATTGTTGAGGCGCGGTGAGCGTTTTTGGTTTACTCCTGAGGAAGAGGCGCTGATCACCGAAAATAACAAAGATTTTCAGCAGCGACCGGCAGAAGAGCAGTTGTTCCTGCGTTATTTCAAAATTGTGGAAGGGAATTTGGAAGAGGCGAAGCCGCTTCTTGCCTCTGAAATCTTAGACCTGATTGCCAAGAAACACCCCGGTTTCAGCATTACAAAAATGATGATTATCAATTTTGGCAAACTTCTGAAGCGGAATAACGTGCCCAATAAACGGACGATGAGGGGTACTTGTTATTATGTGGAAGAAATAAATGATTGATATATAATGGTCTGTATGATTTTTACATGATGGTATGATAGTGGCCATGATAGTTGACTTATGAACTATCATGGCTGCTATGCACTGATGATCAGTTGATTGTGTTGGAGTATGATAGTATGATAGTAGAATTTTTATCTATTTACATATAATCATGCTCATTTTTTTCGTTCCAACTCTCCGGAATCAAAAATATTGTAGGTGGATTCGTATTCACTTCCGTCGTCTCCTTGATAGCTCTTTTCACCTAATAGGCCGGTTACTTCTTTGACTTCTTTTTCATTACCGTTTTCATCTCTTATCTTGAACCGTTTGGAAGAACCATTTCCTATGCCACCACCAAAAAGGACATTAAATAGTATATAAACGATGAATAGAATGAAAACTACCGCAATGATCACGATGGCAACTTTGAATGTGTAGATCGCTGTGGTTAGACATCCCATGCTGAATAGTAGTATGGTAAAAAGCAAATGGGTCGGATTTTTTAAGTTAGAATTGAGGATAAGTCCGATTATAAATAGAAGGAAAAATCCTGTATAAATGTAGAAGAGTGTTTTGACAAATCCTGTAAAGAATATGCCACAAACAAGTAAGGCGGCAATTCCGATTCCGGTTCCGATAAAACCAATATTTCCGTTAATGGTGCATCCGGAACGGAGTGTGGCTGTGTTGACCAACTCTATCGTTGTACAAATTTGCCGATATAAGATGACGCATGTAACGATCAGCCATAATAATGTCTTAAAGAAGTTTTCTTGATAGATAAACCAAAGCGGATCCGAATCATGTGCTAAATATAGTAGCTCGCAAAAATATGTGGCTAATGCAATGCAGTAGGTTGTGATCATAGAAGAATGGAAGTGTTCTTTTTCCAAATACATGCTGATCGTGAAAGTAAGTAATAATGCTAAACTTATATACAGATAATAAGATGGATCTTTCACTCCCGGAATCCGGATTTTTATTAATATGTTTTGTATTTTCTTTGTGTATGGTCTGATAATTTCTCCTAATTCCTTTTCTGAGTCTGGTTTCTCTTGGACGGAGGTTTGTGTTGAAGAGGTTACGGTCTGTTTGTCTACGATATTGTTTCTTTCTGCTGATATTGTTTCGAAAGACAGGAACAACAGGATAATCAGGCTTATTAACTTTAGTGCATTCATGGTGATTTGTATATTAATTGTTTAAAATCGTGCCAAAAATAGGAGAAGTGTTTTTCAAAAAAAATGATATGGATTAAGAAGTGGTCTGAAAATGGTCTGAAAATGAACGTATTTTTTGTAAACCTTGTTTATTTGCATTACTTTTGTCGCTTGATAGATGAACCGTAAAAAGCGGAATATGAAAGTACTGCATTATTGTGTATTTTTGTTTTTGATTATAAATTTAGGATGTACCGCAACGGATCCGGATATACCGGACGGATATAATTCATACGAAAAGGGGGAAAGTCCGAAGGCTGTTATCCATGTGTGGGAGCTTTCCCAATATGGCGCGGTGCTGAAAATGAATATTGTCAGTCATGGAAACAGGAAACTGACACAGCTTCGTGCCTGTTACAGCGAAACCAATCCGTTGCCGGATATGACTGATTATGTGCAGGATCTTTATCCGCAGTATGAATCCGGACAGGAAGAGGGGTTGTTTTCCCTTCCTGATCTCGAACCTGCTACTAATTATTATTGCCGTCTTTATCTGGCCAGTCCGGATAGCGGCAGCTATACGAATAGCGTGGTCTTTTCGACCAAAGTTCCAAGCGATGATTCTTCGTGGGAGAGGGTGGCAAGCATTCCTTGGATAGAGGAGCAATACGTGTGCGGGTTTAACTTTGCCGATCGCTATTTCGCTCTTTCATCACTTTATCCTGCGGATGGAGGAAATAGATTGATCGAGTATTTGCCGGAAACGGATGAATGGGTGAAACGGTCTGTCCTGCCTTTCGGTTGCCGGCTTAGGCCGGTTGCCGTTGTCGCAGGGGAAAAAGGGTATGCCGGATTGGGAGATATAGAAGAAGTGACGGAAGAAGGTTATCATTGATATTATTTTCAGCGGGATTGGTGGTGTTATGACCCCGGAACGAATCAATGGGAACGTAGGGCGGATATTCCGGCCGGTACGACGGGGATGATGGCCGCGTTTGGGGTCGGAGAGAAGGTTTATGTGGTGACTTCGGCGGATTTCTGGAATTCGACTCCGATGCAGGTGTGGGAATATGACACGCGGTCGGATGTCTGGAACCGGAAAAAGGATTTTCCTGGCGATAAGTTGCAACATGCTTCCTCTTTTGTGGTTGACGGCAGGCCCTTTGTCTTTACCGGGATAACGAACCGGATGGAGGACGGCGGGAGTGTGGAGGACAACAAGGTGGAATATGCCTCGTGTATGTGGGAATATGAAGCCGATACGGATACGTGGCACAGGCGTTTGGATTTCAGGGGAGGTGGACGTGAACAGATGGTTGCTGTCGCCTTAGATGGGAAAGGCTATGCCGGGTTTGGCATTCAGCCGGTGACGGAAACATACCAGATGCAGGCGATCGATTGGTGGTGCTATGATCCGGATACGGATCGATGGAGCCGTAGGAGTGTCTTGACTGATTGGTTTAATATTCGGCCTACCCTCTCGTTTGCATTGAGAGGGCACGTGTATATCGGAAGTATCTATGATGGAGTTTGGAAATATGTGGAATAAGATTCTTTTTGGGGGTTGTCTGTGGCTTTGTGCCTGTTCTGCGATGGATCCTGAAATTCCGGATTATGAATCGTGGGGAGACGTTCCTTTGCCGGTCGTTTCGATAAAATCGGCCAGTCCGGTCTTTTTGCGGGAGGCGACATTGAGTATCGTTATTTCGCCGGCAAGCGATCGGATGCCCCGCCGTTTTTATTTGTGTTATGGAACGGATTCGGACCGGCCGGACACCATGCGGTGCAAAATAGATTTGTTGCCTTTGTATCAAGAGGGAATCATTGAGGTCAAAATGACTAATTTGCTTCCGGCGACTCTGTATTATTGCCGGGTGTATGCGGAAAGCCGGAAAGAAAAGGGCTATTCGGAGGTATTCAAATTCAGGACTTCTGTGGCAGATGCGGATATCGCGTGGAAGAAAATCGCTGATTTCCCGGATCGGAAGGCTTTTTATGAATTGGCTTTTGTCATGGGGGATGATCTTTATTTCCAGGAATGTGAAATAAATAAACAAATAAATGTAGGAGGAACGGCAATTTGGAAGTTCGCTTCGGATTCTTGCCTGTGGGATCGGATTGCTGATTTTCCGGCTGGCAAACGGAGTAATCCGGTCGTGTATGTGCTGAAGGATAAAGTGTATATGGGATTGGGACATGTCGTGGGAGAAAATGGTGTTTGTAACCTGATGTCTGATTTGTGGGAATATGATCTGTCGGATCGTTCCTGGAGGTTGCTGCCGGATTCTCCGGGATGTTATTCTTCTTTGATGGCTTCTTTTGTTTATAAGGATAAGGGCTATTTGATTTCAACGGGTGGAATGTGGGCTGATTTTCCGATGACGGTCGAGGTCTTGGATCCGGTTTCGGGAAGTTGGAGCAAGAAAGCTGATTTTCCCGGTGAAAAAGTAAGCAATACATTGGTGCTTGTGGCCAAGGATCGTGTGTTTGTCATGGGGGGACGATTCGCTTATGGAAGCGATCCGCTGTTGTCCAATAATTTATGGGAATATGTCCCGGATACGGATACTTGGTTCAGGCGTGCGGATTTCCCCGGAACCGGCCGGTCGGATATGCGCGGATTCGTTATTGACGGCCGTTTATATGCCGGTTTCGGATATGAGAACATATATGGTGAGTGGTTGAATTATACGCGTGACCTGTGGGAATATGTTCCGGAGCGGGATGTCTGGGAGTCCCGCGCGGGCATCACGCTGTGGTTGCCTGACTATTTATCGTTTTCGGCAGGTACGGATCGGGGCGGGTATATAGGGAGCGCTGATTATGGTTTATGGATGTATTCACCAGAAAAAGACAAGTAAAGAGGATGAGAAGAGTCGCGTTTATCTGGATATTGTTTTTAGTTGCAGGATGGTCATTGCGTGCCCAACGCATATCGGACGTCCGTTTTGAACCTTTTGGTCGGGCGATACGGGTGCATTATACGCTCAGTCGTATGCCTTTTGATTCGTTTGCCATGCTGAATTTGTTTGTCAGTACCAATGGGGGAGAGAGTTTCGCCGGTCCTTTGGTACAGGTGCAAGGTGATATAGGAAAAGTGGTAGGAAACGGGACGAAATCGGTCATTTGGCAAGCAGTGGATGAAATAGGACAGTTGGATGGGCAGATAGTCTTTGAATTGCGCGGGGATGTGGTGAAGGAGAAGCTGAAGGCGGAAAACATGTTAATGTATAGCGTGTCCGGAACCTCTTGTTTCGGCCTGATGTATGGGCGGGTGGCCCGTTGGGGTGGCTATGTGAGAGGAAAGACGAATTTCTCGACGAAGGATGCGCCTTATACGTGCGAAAATTCAGGGCGTTTCAATTATAACAGGGAAGATGAGTTTTATATTGTGGATAAAGATTCCAGGCGCAGTCGTCTTGGTATTACTGGCGGAGTATTGTATCGGCCGATGAACTGCTTGTATCTGTATGCAGGTGCGGGATATGGCTATCGCCGTCTGATGTGGCATGCGGAAAGCTTTGATTATTCGGACGGGCACAAGACCGGAGAGTTGTGGGCTATTAATACTTCTCATAGTGCGGACGGAATAGAGGCTGAGTTAGGAGGAATTTTCAGATATAAGAAACTGGCTGTGTCTTTAGGGGCGAATACGGTCGGTTTCTCGTTTTTTGAGGTGAATGGGGCTGTCGGATTGTTTTTTTAATGAGAGGCAATGACAATAAAGAGTGTGATTGCAGAGTTGGTCCGGAAGGAATGCGAAGCCTATCGATTGGTTGATTTGGGCTTGTTGTCTTCTGTGGAGGAAGGTGTATGTTTGTTGTTGCCGGTGTTTGGGGCTGCCGATCTTTCTGTTTTAGAAAATTTTGCCCGTTTTCGTGTTTGGCGCAGAGAGGTGCTGTTGCAGTTTTATCGGCAACTGGATTATGCCGGTTTTATTCGGGAGGCCGGAGATTCTGCTTCATTCAGATGTTTTTTGTTCGGTTTGAAGAGGCGGATAATTGCGACGTTGCGTGAACAATACAAAGGACCGACGATCGATAAGGAGTTGGCTGTTCCAGGGAAAACGCTTGCGTTTAAGTTGTCTGCAATGTTGGACGAGGAGTTGTTTCTGAAAGAGAGGCCTTTATTGTTGACAATCGACACTCCGGTAATATTGGAAGAGATTTGCCGGGATGATTGCCGGAACTTTTTCCCTGTTGATCTGGAAAATCTGATGATACGTTTGGAAAAGGATGATTCTGAATTTTGGGATGATTTATACCTGACTGTAAAAAAGATAGCTGAAACTGTTACATCCGGGCAATCTGTTTCAATCCTGTATCGAAAAGATGTTTTGCAGGATGTGTGGACGGATACTTCTTTGCTGTTGCACGACAAGGTTGTGGAGAAAAACATTCCGGTCTTTGAAACCTCTTTGCATTTTCGTAATTATATAGCCCGTATGTGCTTGAATAAATGTAGAGAAGCTGTTCGAAAATATAATCTTCCGGATATCGTGTTGACTGTTACCGGCGAGATGTCTTCAGACGTTTTTTTGTATGAAGAGGAAACAGAAGATGATATCGGTTTGCAGGATGGAAATCTGCATGATATTGATTGTGATGATGAAGTTGAGGTAAAGCGTGGTCTTGCTGTTGTCTTTTGGGATAAATTGGAACCTTGGTATTCGGAATTGACCCGAGGAATAGAAGAAAAGGCCGAGTTGATATTCTTGCATTATGTGGAGGGGTTGTCTTATGAAAAAATCGCCGCAATGAAAGACCGGGAGGTATCCGTTGAGGAAAGGAGCCGTTTGGCCGGTAAATTGAGGCAGGATGTGGTCCGTACCCGACGTTTGTTAAGGCAACGTTTTGTAGAACTATTGAAAGGAAAGTAAGATGGATAGATGTAGTGAGCATAAAGATAGGCAGTTGCGGGATTATTTCTTGGACAGATTGACACCGGAGGAGGTGGAGGCATTCCAATTCCATCTGTTTCATTGTGAGGCTTGCCGGATGAATCTGGAACGTATGCGTCTTTTGGCACAAGAGGGAGAGGAAGAGGTGGTTTCCGCATTCGATGCGGAAAAGTCAAACGCTAAAAAACGTCGTTTGACTTTTTCTGTCTTTACTCGTGTGGTTGCCGTAGCATGCATAGCGGTCACTTTGGCGGTTGGCAGTTATTGTTTCCGGATCTCTCATCCGGATGATGAGCTACAATTGGAAATGAATGAACCTCCGGTTCTGCATTTGGGGGATTCGATTGGGAACGATGCGGATAGCACAGTAGTGAAGTTGAATGAAAAAGAAGAGGATGATGTGGTGGAATAAACGGTTTGTATTGGCTTTGCTTTTGTGTTTGTGTGCTTGTAAGGTGCGTTTGACAGACAAAGTACCTGGCGGGGAAACGGATGAAGAGTATTTGCAGGAGGCCGTCTGCCGTTTGAAAGCGGAGGGCTATCGTACGATAGCCGGCAAGTTGCCAATGAAAGAGCAACTTGCCGAATCATGGCGTTACCAAAGGGAGAAAGATGCCAAAGGGGAAGTGCGTTATTTCGTTGTTTCCGCCCAATCGTCCGGTGAGAGTTTTGAAGCGGCACGTCTGCAAGCTGAGAGTTTGGCGAAGGTGCAACTTGCCGGATTAATGGAAACCCGTATCGGTCAGTTAGTGACAAACCGGATGGAAATGTCGGACGGGAATACCGTGATGCAAACGGTTGCGAGCAGCAAGAATTTGGTCACGACACGGCTTGCCGATCTTTATCCGTTGTTGGAAATTTACAAGGAAGGAACGGACGGAAAGGTTGAAGTACAGCTTACGATGGGTTGCGACAGGAAGTGGGCGAGCGAAATTGCCTATGCGGTGATTCCGACGAATGTAGTTCAAAGTCCTTCTCGTTCTAAAACTTGTTTTTTTGTTTTGGATGGTTTGCGTCGTGCGTATCGGGATGGTGAGTCTTTACGTTTCTCGTTGACTTCCGGGCAGGATTGTTATTTTCATCTGTTTGTGTTTGACGCGGATGGGGTAGAACAATTGTATCCGGGTATTTATGAAGAGCGTACTTTGTATAAGAAAGGTGTGGAATATTTTTTCCCCCGGAGTCAATGGGTAGAATATGGTGTGGAGAAAGGGGACAGGCAGGTGCGCTACGAACAGAATATTTTGTTGGTGGTGGCTACCAATGAGGATATACCTTTCAGTGGAAAGGCCACAGTCGGTAATGTATTGGGATGGTTGCGCCGTATACCGGAAGAGTCTCGGAGCGAACAATATTTTTCTTTTCTTACTGAATAGTCCGGTGCATGAGAAGAATACGTTTCCTATATGGCTGGTTGTTGTTTGTCTGTTTTTGGAATGTAAAATATGCGGAACAGGTAGGTGCTCAAGTAAGTGCGGAGGATGAATTTGAAGATTTTCTTTCTTCCATCGAGGCTGATTATTATAATTTTGAAGATAGCATTAACCGGAATTTCGCCGATTATTTGGAGCAGGCCTGGCAGGTGTTTACGGTTTATGAGGGAACAGAGCCACCTGTTTATGCTGATGTAATATCTTCTGGCGAAACGAAAGCGGGCGGATGGCTGCAACCGGATGATTCTTTTTTCGGCAGTTCTTTGCATTTCCCGTCTATGGGAGGAGAGAAGTGGTCTTTGTCCGATTTGTCCGAAAAGGAGGTTGCTGCGGGATGGCGAAAGTTAGGATCGGAAGATTTTACTGCTTTTTTTAGGTCCTATATGGAATATTCCCGACAGTTCAACTTGAATGACTGGGGTAATTATCTGTTGCTTAAATATGCAAGCCGGCAATGGAATCCATCTTTGTCTTGCGAGCAAACTTTGTTTTTGTTTTACGTGCTGAGCAATGCCGGTTATAAAGCGAAGATCGGCAGGGTGGAGAAAGATGTCCTGGTATTGTTACTTTCATTTGAGGAGGAAGTTTATAAACTTCCGTTTATCCGGGTGGACGGGAAAAAGTATTATGTGATGGATTTTTCTTCCAGGCAGTTGAAGAAGCTTTATACGACCGTGTCTGATTATCCGAAAGCGGAAAAATCGGTTTCGTTAAAGATCGTATCGGCATTAACGTTTCCGGAAAAACTGGTTGGCCGTGAGTTTACCGGCAAATATTCTTTTTCTTTGTCTTTGAATCGGAATTTGCTTGATTTTTATGCGACTTTCCCGTTGTGTGATTTGTCTGTTTATTTTGGCGCGGTGCCATCGGAGGCTTTTGGAAAGAGGGTGGACGAGATTGTAAAGGTTCATTTAGCTGGAAAATCCGAATTGGGACAAATCGCGTGGTTGTTGGATTTTGTACAGCAAATAATTTCTCATAAACCGGATATGGAGGTACATGGAACAGAAGTTTATTATTTCCCGGAAGAAACAATCTTTTATCCTTATGCAGATTGTGAAGATTTATCTGTATTTTTGGCTTGGTTGATATACCGGTATATGGCAAGCGAAGTGTTGGTTTTATATTATCCTGCACATGTGGCTGTCGCTGTAGAGCGTTACGAGGAATATCGGGGAGCGACTTTTAAGTTTCGGAATAAAGAATTTTTGATTTGTGATCCGTCCTATCGAGGGGCTGTTCCCGGAAAAGTCATCCCTGCTTGTGCTTCCTTGAAACCTGTCATTGTTTCATATTCCAAACAGAAAAAGTAAAATGAAGAAGATCGTTTTGACATTTATTGTATGGTTGTGCATGGGATTTTTGTCACAGGCAACAGGACAGAAAAGAATATCCGGACGTTCTGTTCCTGTGCAGTTCAGTATGGTTGAATCACCCGTTAAGTTGATGGAATCATATAATTCGTTGAAAGCGCATTATATGTCGTCTTTACAGATTGCCGATCTGGACTCTTTGCCGGATGATGTTCCGGTACGCCCTTATTCCGTTGCTGTTATCATAGGGGTGGAACAATATGATTTTATTCCGGCTGCGCCTTATGCAGCACGAGATGCAGAATTGATTTCCCGCTATTTTAAAGCATTATTGGGCATGGATAGAGTGATTGTCCATAAAAATAAAGAGGTATCCGGTTTCTTTTTTGAGAATTTGTTTCATGCGGAAGAGGGAGAATTAGCTCGGATAGTTGAAAAAGGAAAGACGGATTTGTATGTCTATTATTCTGGCCATGGGGTATCGGCTTCTGATGGAGGGGATGTTTATATGCTTCCGGCTGACGTTAAGATGCGGTTGATAGAGAAACAGGGGTATAGCTTGAATACACTATTTGAGCAATTGGATAAATTGAAAGCAAGAAGTACGACTGTGTTTATCGATGCTTGTTTCAGTGGATTGGGAAAATTTTCTCAATCGGGAACTCCTTTGAATTTGATGCATACGAAAGGGGTTAAAGTAAAGCCTCTGCTTTATCAACCGTGGCTTATGAATCCTAATTTTAGGGTATTCACGTCTTCGTCTGTTAATCAGGCAGCTTTGGTTTTGGATGAGGCTCATACGGGATTATTTACTTATTTTTTGGCAATAGGGTTACGTGGAAAAGCTGATCTGAATGCAGATGGACATGTGACGGCCGATGAATTGTATCAATATATTTATTCAAACGTTTCTGAAAATTCGAAGAAGATCTATCAAGAGCAGACTCCTTGCTTCTATGGAGACGATTCTTTTATCTTGTATTAGCGTTTCTTATTTTACATCAATAGAAATTAGTAAAGACTTTTTTAGTTTCGCAAGCAATAATAGCGAGGCATTTTTGTCACAAAAAGTTTTTTTATCTCAAATAGAAGAGATACGATTTTTATTGAATTTAAAATAAGAAACAAATGGAAGATAATAGGAAGGTACTATATGATATCGTTTATGAGAAATTGTTTACCGTGATGAATAATTATCATCCGGTTTCCGAAAGTCTTCGTGAACTGATTTACGATACAAGCATGCCGGTTCGGTTTGCGAAAGGAGAATTATTACTGACTGAAAATAGGGAATGTAATGTCTTGTTTTTCATTGCAGATGGATTTTGCTCCTGTTTTTATAATAAAGATGGGAAAGAATGTATTATGCGGTTTGCCGATGGAGGTGATTTTTGTACGTCATGGCATAGTTTTTTAGGAAAACAACCTTCTTTGATTAATATAAAAGCTACGGAAGATACGACCGCTGTTTGTTTCAAGCGGGAACATTTTGACAAACTTTGGGAAAAAAGTACGGAGTTTGTGGCTATTATTTGTAAAGTGCTTGAAATGTATGCGATTGAAAGTGAGGAAAAAACATTTAGGATGCGTAGTAACCAAGCCGAAGGGAGAATCAGACATTACATGGAGACTCGTGAAATACATTATTGGATGAAACATGTGCCTCGTTATAATATAGCTTCTTATTTGGATATGACACAAGAAACCTTTTCTAAAATATTTACTCAGTTAAATAAAGAGCAGAAGTAAAAAGCTTAATCCAGATATAAAAAGGCTCCGTATCGAAACGACACGGAGCCTTTTTTCTCATATAGATAATGAAGAATCAATTATCCCAAGAATCCCAGCAAGATACCGGCGGCTACGGCTGAACCGATCACACCTGCTACGTTCGGGCCCATGGCGTGCATCAGCAAGTAGTTGCTCGGGTCGTATTCCAAACCAACGTTTTGCGAAATACGGGCTGCGTCGGGTACGGCAGATACGCCGGAGTTACCGATAAGCGGGTTGATCTTGTTGCCTTCCTTCAAGAACAGGTTGAAGAACTTGACGAACAATACACCGGCACAAGTTGCGATCACGAATGACAAGGCTCCCAGACCGAAAATCTTGATGGAGTTCAGTGTCAGGAACTGGGTGGCTTGTGTGGAAGCTCCTACCGTGATACCTAACAGGATCGTGATAACGTCAATCAGCGGACCGCGAGCTGTTTCGGCCAGACGGCGAGTGACGCCGCTCTCTTTGATCAAGTTTCCGAAGAACAACATACCTAACAAGGGGAGACCGGACGGAACCAAAAATGCTGTCAACAACAGACCTACGATCGGGAAAATGATCTTTTCCGTCTGGGAAACGGCTCTCGGCGGTTTCATACGGATCACACGTTCCTTATGGGTTGTCAACAGACGCATGAACGGCGGTTGGATAATCGGTACCAAAGCCATATAGGAATAGGCTGATACCGCAATCGCTCCCATCAGGTTCGGAGCTAACTTAGAGGACAGGAAAATTGCCGTAGGACCGTCGGCACCACCGATGATACCGATTGCTCCGGCTTGGCTCGGATCGAATCCCATTTGCAGGGCGATGATGTAAGCACCGAAAATACCGAACTGGGCGGCTGCTCCGACCAGCATCAGTTTCGGATTGGAGATCAAGGCCGAGAAGTCGGTCATGGCTCCGATTCCGAGGAAAATCAGAGGTGGATACCAACCCTGTTTGACTCCCTGGTAGAGGATATTCAAGACGGACCCTTCTTCATAGATACCTAATTGCAAACCTGCATCTTTGAAGGGGATGTTACCGATCAAAATACCGAATCCGATCGGGATCAGAAGCATAGGCTCGAATTCGAACCGGATAGCCAGGAAAATGAACAACAACCCGACCAGTAGCATGATGATATGTCCGGGGGTCGCGTTTGCGAATCCTGTATAGGAGAGGAATATCTGAATGTTTTCCATCAGGAATTGCAGAAAACTTTCGGATGCCCCTGCCGCTTGTAATAATATGGATGTCAACATAAGCTTAGCCGATTACGACGAGGTCTGCCCCTTCCAGTACAGAGTCGCCTTTGTTTACTTTTATTTCTACAATCTTACCGTCGCGGTCGGCGTTGATGTTGTTTTCCATCTTCATGGCTTCGAGGACGAGAATCTTCTGGCCTCTCTTCACTGTATCGCCGACTTTGCAATCTACACTCAGAATTACACCTGGCAGCGGAGACTTGACAGCACCGGCCACGCTGGGAGTCGCCGGACGGCTTACTACGGGAGCACCGGAAGCTGTTGTCGGAGCTTGGGCGGGACGTTTGAGTGTTACCATTTGTTTCTTAGCCGGTTTTTCCATCTTTACACTGTATGGAGTCCCGTTTACTTCAACTTCAGCAATGTCATCCACGACTGAGTTGATGTGTACTTTGTATACATTACCGTTTATGGTATATTTAAAACTTTTCATTCAATTGGATTTTAAGAGATAATTATTTTTTGTTAGGAGACTGACGCAACGTATAGATCTTAGAACTCCAAGGTGAATAGCTGCGTTGGACTTTACGGATGGTTAATACGGTATTCTCAATATCGTGATTGTCATCGCTCATTTCATACAGGGCAGTAGCGATTGCCGCAAAAATTTCACCGGATTCTTGTCCGGCATTGGCAGCAAGAGTCGTACCTTCTCCTGCGGCTTTTTGCGCATTACGTTTGCTGGCATTGATGGCGATGTTTCCGATTTGCTTGAATACTAAGAACAGAATGAGCAGACCTAAGAATACGACGGCCATTGCGGTAACGGTCATACCGATACCCCATGAATCGTTTCTCTGGAAGTTCTCGATCTTTTCGTTGGAATCCAAGGTCACGTTGTTCGTGCTCGGAGTCACTTTGCTCAATGTACCCCATTTCCCTGATCCATCGACATCCAGACCGTAACTTACATCGGCTCTCTGTCCGGCCGGAATCACGATCTCATCGATCAGTGTCGTCCCGTCAGCATCGTAAAGCGCGATATAGTTGTCTTTGTCAGGCGATAAGGTGAAGTTTACATGGAAAGTCCCTCTTGTCGGTTCGTTATCTGCCCAGAAAAGTGTGTGCTGGCGAGGAGGAATCTTGGTCAGCACGTCCCCTTTCGGGATCATATACATCTTTTTGACATCCGGTTTCTTGCCTTTCCAGTCGATGTCGGTCAGGTAACAGCCTCTCAAATCGACGGTCCCTGCCGAGTTGTTGAAAAGCTCGATCCACGGATGGCGTTTGCCGTAGTCGTCGACGAAGTTATCTTCGTTGACAACCAGCACTTCGTTTATTTTGACGGAGGTAGTCAACTGTGCCTGGGCACCGAATGAAAACAGTGCCATGAGCAACAGCAATACCCCTATTTTCTTATTAGTCATATTCATTTCCTGTTTTAAGAATTATAGAGGCAGATTGTCGTGTTTCTTAGCAGGGTTGCTTAACTTCTTGGTCTGCAACTGTTGTAAAGCACGAATAATGCGGAAACGGGTGTTACGCGGTTCGATCACGTCGTCGATGTAACCGTATTGGGCGGCATTGTACGGGTTCGCAAATGCTTTCTTGTATTCGGCTTCCTTTTCAGCAGCACAAGCCTTCGGATCTTCTGAAGCAGCCACTTCTTTGGCGAAGATGACTTCTACGGCTCCGCTCGGGCCCATGACGGCGATTTCGGCGGTCGGCCATGCGTAGTTCATATCGCCGCGCAGATGTTTGGAGCTCATCACGCAATAGGCACCTCCGTAAGACTTACGCAATGTGACGGTTACTTTCGGAACAGTCGCTTCGCCGTAAGCGTAAAGCAATTTGGCTCCGTGCAGGATGACGCCGTTGTATTCCTGGCCTGTGCCCGGCAAGAATCCCGGTACATCGACCAATGTAACCAACGGAATGTTGAACGCATCGCAGAAGCGGACGAAACGGCCTGCCTTGCGGGAAGCGTTGCTGTCCAGACAGCCTGCCATTACTTTCGGCTGGTTGGCTACGATACCAACGGTCTGGCCGTTGAAACGGGCGAAACCAACGATGATGTTCTTGGCATAGTCGGCATGTACTTCCAGGAATTCACCGTTATCAATGATGGTTCCGATGACTTCATACATATCGTATGCCTGGTTGGGGTTGTCGGGGATGATCTCGTTCAAGTTGTCGTCCAGACGGTCGATCGGGTCCTTGCATTCGATCAGCGGAGTCTCTTCCAGGTTGTTCTGGGGCAGGAAGCTGATCAATTTGCGGATCAGTTGTAGACCGTCTTCTTCGGTGTCGACCGCGAAGTGGGCCACGCCGGACTTTGTGGAATGTACGCTTGCGCCACCTAACTGTTCTTGTGTCACGTCTTCGCCTGTCACGGTTTTGACAACTTTCGGACCGGTCAGGAACATATAGCTTGTTCCGCGGGTCATGATGTTGAAGTCTGTCAATGCAGGCGAGTAAACCGCACCACCGGCACACGGACCGAAGATACCGGAAATCTGAGGAATCACACCGGATGCCAGGATATTACGCTGGAAGATTTCAGCATAACCGGCCAATGCGTTCACACCTTCCTGGATACGTGCACCCCCTGAGTCGTTCAAACCGATAACGGGAGCCCCCATCTTCATGGCCTGATCCATCACCTTGCAGATCTTCATGGCCAATGCTTCAGACAAGGCACCGCCGAATACGGTGAAATCCTGTGCGTAGACATATACCAAACGTCCGTCGATCGTACCATATCCGGTCACGATACCATCACCCAGGAATTTAGTCTTTTCAATACCGAAGTTGGAACAACGGTGTTTGACAAACATATCGAACTCTTCGAAACTTCCTTCATCCAGCAACATGGCAATACGTTCGCGTGCAGTGTATTTGCCTTTCTTGTGCTGAGATTCAATTCTTTTCTCTCCACCACCTAAACGAGCTGTTTCGCGAAGGGCGATAAGCTCTTTTACTTTTTCAAGTTGGTTACTCATTGTATATTTGATTTATTGTTAGAAATGAACTTATTTAATTGACAATTGGCAATGGACAATTGACAATTAAGAAACATCCGATAATTGTCAATTGTCGATTCTCAATTGTCCATTGTCTCTTATTTTCCCGGCATGCAAAGTTCCGTCAGAACGCTACAAGTCGATTTCGGGTGAAGGAATGCGATGTTCAGACCTTCGGCACCTCCGCGAGGCGCTTTGTCGATCAGTCTGACGCCTTTTGATTCTGCTTCGTCCAATGCTGCCTGTACGTCGGGAACAGCAAATGCGATATGGTGGATGCCTTCTCCTTTCTTTTCGATGAATTTAGCGATTGTGCTGTCTTCACTTGTCGGTTCCAGCAACTCGATCTTAGTCTGGCCCACTTTAAAGAATGCTGTTTTTACCTTTTGGTCTGCCACTTCTTCGATGTTGTAGCATTTCAGTCCCAAAACTTCTTCGTAGTATGGCAGGCAAGCTTCAATGCTCTTTACTGCAATACCTAAATGTTCGATATGTGTAAGTTCCATGTCAATAATAATTTAGTAAGTTAATATTGTTTTTGTTCTATGTGGGCAAAGGTACACTTTTTTATGAATTATGAAATAAGATTTATGATTTATAATTCGTGTGTCGAGCATAAATTATAAATCATAAATTTCAAAAGTCGACGATAAGCCGGACGTTCAATTGCCGTCCGGTCAGGTAGTTCGGGATCGCATACTGGTGGTTGTCGATGTTAGTGATCCAATAGTAAGAGCTTGTGTTCTTGATGTCGAACAGGTTGAAGATGTCGAGTCCGAGCCAGATATTCTTGAGGTTACGGAAGAATCCGCGGTCCATGATCGCGTCTGTTCCTCCGGCCAGCTGGTACGAGAAACCGAGGTCTACACGCTTGTAGGCCGGTGTGCGGAAGTAGCCGTCTTCGTAGCCCGTGCGCGGGGCGGTGACGGGAAGCCCTCCGGAAAGGACGCCTTTCAGATTCAGTTTGACCCGTTTGTAGCCTGGAAAATAGTCCTGGAAGAAGAGTGAAACGTTGTATCCTTGGCTGTTGGGCATCGGTACATATTGGCTTCCCCGGATGCTTTGTTCCGCTTTCATCAAGGAGAAACTGATCCAGGAGTCCGTGCCCGGAACAAATTCGCCGAAGAATTTGACATCAAAGCCCATTGCATGGCCTTGTGCGCAATTCTCGCCATAGTAGCGGATTTTGACATTGTCTACCGTGTAGGGGTTCAGGTTGTCTAACTTCTTGTAGTACAGGTCGGCACTGAGCTTGAAGTTCCGGTCTGATGCCCGGAAAGTATAATCGCCTCCGGCAATGACATGGATGGAACGTTGCGATTTCAGGTCTTTGTTCAACTGTATGATGCTATTGCCATATTCATCCTGTACGGTTGTACGCAATTCCTTATAGAACGGGGATTGGTAATATAGGCCGGAAGCTAGGCGGAAAGTCAGGTTCTGGTCGAAGTTCGGGATAAAACCGATCGATACGCGCGGGCTGAATATGAACTCCTTGTTGTAGCTCCAGTAACTTCCGCGTACACCGCCGACCAGCGTGAACAGGCCTTGTTTGGTGCGGAACTTGAATATATCCTGCAAATAGCCGGAAACACGTGTGCTTTCCAGTTTGTTGTCCGAGAACAGGTTGGCGATCACATTGACATTATCGCCTCCTTGCGGAAGGGAATAGCCGGCAGAATCGCGTTTTTCCCATTCGTTGATCTTGTCGTTGATCTTCTCCATCTGGACGGTGGCACCCCATTTCAATGTGTTGCTTTTCATGCGGGCAATACCATAGTGCCCGACATTCATGATGTTGGAGTGCAGACGGTTGCGGGCGTGCTCGTTGTAGCGAGCGATGGACAATCCTTCTATTTCTCCGCCTCCTCCTTCGGCCGCGTCGCCCAGCCAGTAGTCGCCGGCGATATCATATCCTTCCTCTTCCTTGCTGGTGAAAGCGGAGGCCTGTAGGCCGAGTTCCGTATGGTCGTTCGGGTTATGTTTGAGTGTAAGCGCTCCGAACAGGGTTTCAAACTTGTCCCGTTCCTGTCCGCGCATATAAACCTTGAACTTCTGGGCGTTTGTCGCCGTTCCGAAAGAGGTCTCGCGGGTGTGGGGAATGAATTTGTAATTGTTTATGGCTAAGTTTCCGAGGAAGTTGATCTCCCATTTCGGGGCAAACTGGTAGGTCATGTAAGTCTGCAAGTCGATGAAGTTCGGATCATACTCGGCATCCGTATCGGTTGTTTTCAGAAGCGAACGGCCGGTTTTGTAGCGGAAGCCGGTTACCTGCGTGAACTTGCCGGACGAACTTCCCACGTAGGCATTGGCTCCCAACAGGCTGGCGGAGGCTGAGCCTTCGAATCTTTTTGGTTTTTTATAGGTGATGTCCAACACGGAACTCATCTTGTCGCCGTAACGTGCCTCGAACCCGCCGGCGGAAAAGTTGACGGCTTCCGTCATATCGGGGTTGATGAAGCTCAGCCCTTCCTGTTGGCCGGAACGGATGAGTAGCGGGCGGAACACTTCCAGCCCGTTCACATAGACGATGTTTTCGTCGTAGCTGCCACCGCGCACGGAGTATTGCGAGCTCAACTCGTTGTTGGACGTAACGCCTGCAAAGGTGACGACTAAACTTTCGATGCTTCCTCCGGCAGGGTCGGGGAGCAATTTGACGCGGTCGGCATTCAGGGTTTCGAGAGTGGTGGTCTGTTTGCGGATGGCGGTGGCCACGACTTCGCCCAGTTCAAGGGATGTGTAGTTCATTTGTACGTTGAGCCGCATATCTTTCGTCACTTGCGGGATGATCCGTTCGGCTTTGTTGTACCCTAAGCATGAATAGAGCAGCGTTACCGAATCGCCGGTAGCGACCGAAAGCGAGTAGTAGCCTTTTTCGTTGCTCATCGTCCCGTTCAACGTATTCTTGACCCGGATATTGACTAAGTCCAGCGGATTGCCGTCCGCATCGCGGATATAACCGCTGATTTTGGCATGTCCTTGCCCGAAAACAGGTACCGAAAATAATATAAATAGTAGTATAGTTATTGCACGAATCTTCATATTTCATCTAATTATAAATCTACTAACGGGAGAAATAACGATTTATTTTCAAAGAAAGTCAATTTGATAGTAAAAAGGGACATTTATTGTCTTTTTGAATGTTAAAAAATATTACCCGTAAGTGTAATTTCGGATAAATGCCCTATTATTTTGAAATAGATGCAATCATACTATCATTTTGACAATGGGTTGAAAGAGAAATTCTCCTTATCTTTGCAATCAATATCAACAATATCTAGGAAAGAAGATGCCTTTAAACCTACAGAAAAATTTGCCAGCCATCGAGCTGCTGAAGAAAGAGCACATCTTTGTGATGGACTCGTTGCGTGCGTCTGAACAGGACATCCGTCCCCTGCGCGTGGTTGTGCTGAACCTGATGCCGTTGAAGATCACGACGGAGACAGATCTTGTTCGTCTTCTGAGTAATACACCTCTGCAAGTGGAGCTTGACTTTATGAAGATAAAGGGCCATACGCCCAAGAACACGCCGATCGAGCACATGCGGGAATTTTATAAAGACTTCGACGAAATGAAAGATGACTTCTACGACGGCATGATCATCACGGGTGCTCCGGTAGAGCAGATGCCTTTCGAGGAAGTGACCTATTGGGAGGAGGTGACCGGAATATTCGATTGGGCGCGCACGCATGTGACTTCTACCTTATATATATGTTGGGCGGCGCAGGCCGGGTTGTACCATTTCTATGGTGTACCCAAATACGATTTGCCTGCCAAGATGTTCGGCGTGTTCCGCCATACGTTGTGCGAACCATACGTGCCGATCTTCCGGGGCTTCGACGACGAGTTCTATGTACCGCATAGCCGGCATACGGAGATACGCCGCGAGGATGTGATGAAAGTGCCCGAGCTGACGCTTTTGTCCGAAAGCGAAGAGTCCGGTGTCTATATGGCGATGGCGCGTGGAGGACGCGAGTTCTTTATCACCGGTCATTCCGAATATTCGCCCTACACGCTGAACGACGAGTATGTGCGCGACGTGAACAAAGGTTTGCCGATTGCCATTCCCCGCAATTATTATCGCGACAACGATCCCGCCCTCGGACCGGTAGTCCGTTGGCGCGGCCATGCCAATTTGTTGTTCACCAACTGGCTGAACTACTATGTCTATCAGGAAACCCCGTTCCGGATCGAGGATATCAGTAAGTTAGGTGATTTGTAATCAAGAAATGAGATCATGCAAATAAAATCCCGTCCCGTCGAATTACTCTCTCCGGCTAAGGACCTCAATTGCGGGATTGAGGCGGTCAAGCATGGCGCCGATGCCGTCTATATCGGTGCGCCTAAGTTCGGTGCGCGTGCCGCTGCCGGCAATTCGTTGGAGGATATACGCGAACTTTGCGAGTATGCGCATCTCTATGGTGTCCGCATCTACGTTACGCTCAACACAATCCTGAAAGATGAGGAACTGGAGGAGGCCGAACGGATGATCTGGGACCTGTGGCGTGCCGGAGCGGATGCCCTGATTGTTCAGGACATGGGAATTACCCGGCTCGACTTGCCGCCTATTCCGCTTCACGCCAGCACGCAGACGGACAACCGCACGCCGGAAAAGGTCCGTTTCCTCGAAGCCGCCGGTTTTACGCAGGTGGTCCTGGCGCGTGAACTCTCGTTGGGCGAGATCCGCCGGATTGCGGAAGCGACCACCGTTCCGTTGGAGGTGTTTGTGCATGGCGCCCTTTGTGTCAGTTATAGCGGACAATGTTACCTGAGTGCCGCCCTGAGCGGGCGTAGTGCCAATCGCGGAGAATGTGCCCAATATTGCCGTTTGCCCTATACGATGGTCGATGCGACAGGGGCGGAGATCGTCGGTCCTAAGCACTTGCTTTCGCTCAAGGACATGAACCGTTCCGACCAACTGGAAGCCCTGTTGGACGCTGGCGTCTCTTCCCTCAAGATCGAAGGGCGGTTGAAAGATGTCGGCTATGTGAAGAATATCACGGCCTATTACCGGAAAAAGTTGGATGCCATCTTGTTGCGCCGGCCGGAATATCACCGTGCCTCTGCGGGGCGAAGCACTTACACGTTCGAACCGGTAGCCGAAAAGAGTTTTAATCGCGGCTTTACCTCGTTCCTGTTGGAGGGGCGGACGGCGGATATTACCGCTTTCGACACGCCTAAGTCGTTGGGCGAACCGGTCGGGACGGTCAAGGAGATCAAAGGCAATTCCTTTACCGTGGCAGGACTGAAACAGTTGAACAACGGAGACGGGCTTGTCTTCTTCAACAAGAAAGGCGAGTTGGAGGGATTCCGCGTGAACCGGGTGGAGGCGAACCGGGTGTTTCCTTTGGACCGGCCGTCGCTTGCGTCCAAGACGCCGCTTTACCGCAATTTCGACCAGGCGTTTGACCGGTTGCTGGCCAAGCCGTCTGCCGAACGCAAGTTGTCCGTAAAGATCGAGTTTCAGGACAACCCTTTCGGCTTCACACTGGGTATGGAGGATGAGACGGGCGCACGGATTTTGTTGACCGAACCGTTCGCGAAAGAGCCGGCCCGCCGGGAACAACAGGACAATATCCGGACGCAGTTGTCCAAGTTGGGAAATACGCCTTTCGAGGTTTCGGAGGTGGTGGTCAGGTTGTCTGAAAACTGGTTCGTTCCCTCTTCACTACTGGCCGAGATGCGTCGTAGAGGCGTGGAGAAATTGCTGGAAACCCGTCGGGCCCGTTATCCCCGTGAGATAGCGAAACGGGTGCAGCCGGCCAAATCGGTGCCTTTCCCCGAACGCCAGTTGACTTACTTGGGGAATGTCGCCAACGGAAAAGCCCGTTCTTTCTACCGGGACCATGGAGTGGAGCGGATCGACCCGGCGTTCGAACTGTCTCCCCGGAAAGATGTTCCGTTGATGTTTACCAAGCATTGCTTGCGTTATAGCATGGGCTGGTGTCCTACTTATCAGAAGAATCCATCTCCTTATAAGGAACCGTATTATTTGCTTTATAAGGATACGCGTCTCCGGTTGCGGTTCGATTGCAAGCATTGCAGGATGGAGATCTGGAGGGAGGAGTGAGAGTTGGGAAAAATTGGAGAATGAAAGAATTAAGGAGTTAAAGAATTAAAAACAGGATTGGAGGGAAGAGAATGCGATTGTGGTTGTTTGGTTTGTCTTTGTTGGTTTGGGTTTCCTGTGCGGAGAAGCCGCTGGACCCGAATAAGCCGGTTTATGTAACGGTGAGCACTTCGATGGGAAAGGTGACCGTCTTGCTTTATGACGATACGCCTTTGCACCGGGATAATTTCATCCGGCTCTGTCAGTCCGGCGAATATGAAGGGATGTTGTTTCACCGCATCATTCAGGATTTTGTCGTGCAGGGTGGCGATCCGGCCAGCAAAGCGCATGAACCTCATGTGCTTTATGGGGATGGCGACGGCGGGTATACCGTTCCTGCCGAGATCTTGCCCCATCATTTCAATAAGCGCGGCGCATTGATCGACGCGAAGGAAAGCGATGATGTGAACATCGAACGGGCGTCCGCCGGCACGCAATTCTGCTTCGTGCAAGGAAAGAAACTGACGGATGAGGAGTTGGCGCAGAAAGAGGCCCGCATCAACGAAATACGCCGGAACTGGTTGTTCTATAAATTCCGGGACCGTTTGAAGAAACAGGAGCCCGCCTTGGCTGCCGACTCGATGAAGACGGAGTTGGAGAACCGGGCGCTCATCATGGTGGAAGATACGCTTGAGGTGCTGGGTTATTACACGATTCCGGCTGACCGTCGGGAGATTTACAAGTCGGTCGGCGGCGTGCCGCATCTGGATGGTTCGGTGACGATCTTCGGGGAAGTGGTGGAAGGCTTCGATGTGGTCGAGAAGATGTCGCTTGTCAAGACGGATAAGAACGACCGTCCTGTGAAAGACGTGGTGATCCGCTCGACTAAAGTATTCCAGAAATAGAAATTCCGGTAGGCAGACAGGGAAAGTCCTGTGCCTATGGAAATATAGTTCCATGCCTATGGGAATATCGTTTCATGCTTATGGAACAACAGTTCCATGCCTATGGAACTTCTTTTTTCATGGGTATGGAATTTATTTTTATGCTATTTTTCCGTATATTTGCAGAAACCCGAAATTGAAACAGAATGAAACCCGCTCTAACTTATTACGCTTTATTAGCCTTGCTTCTTGCATTCTGTTTTTCCTGTAAAACAGATCCGGAGAAGAAAAAGTTTGTGATCGGCATCTCTCAATGTACGCTTGAGGGGTCCTGGCGCAAGTCGATGTTGCTGGATATGAAGGTACAGGCCTCTGAATATCCGGGTGTCTCCTTGTTGATCGAGGATGCGGCGGATAGTAGTTTGCTGCAAGTGGAACAGATACGGAGCCTGATCAAGCGGAAAGTCGACCTGCTGATCATCTCTCCCAATGAGTCGGAGCCTGTCACGCCTGTCGCGATCGAGGCGTATCGTGCTGGCATCCCGACCATCTTGGTAGACCGGAAGATCAGTTCGGATGAGTATACGACGTATATTGGCGGCGACAACTGCGAGATTGGCCGTCAGGCCGGCTTTTTCGTGAACCGCCAGGTGAGGGATAAATATCCTGTCGTGTTGGAGATATGGGGATTACCGGGCTCTTCCCCGGCACAGGAACGCCATCGCGGGTTTATGGGTGTCCTGAACTCCCGCATCCAGGTGAAAGAAATTATCGGAAAATGGAAGCCGGAAACGGTGGAGAAAGAGATGGCGAAGATGGATTCGCTGGAGTATCTGGATGTCGTGTTTGCCCATAATGATGCGATGGCAATGGCTGCCCGCCGGGCGATCGAAAAAAGGTATCCTGGGCTGGCGGACCGGATCCGCTTTGTCGGGATCGATGCCGTTTCGGGACGTGGTTCGGGGCTGGAAGCCGTTATGCACGGAGAATTGGCCGCTTCGATTTTGTACCCGACGGGTGGAAGCCTGGCTATCCGCGTAGCCATGCAGATATTGAACGGAGAAGAGGTGTCGCGGCAATATTTGCTCTCTTCCGCTTTGATCGACAAGAACAATGCCGGGACGTTGTTCATTCAGTCTGAACAGGTGGTCGACTATCAGCATCAGATCGAATTGCAACGGGATACTTTAGAGAAGATACTTTCCCGATACACGTTCCTCCAAAGTTCCGTCGGCATCATCCTTTTGTTGATGGGCTTGTTACTATTGTCCGCCTTGTATGTGATCCATGTGAACCGGACGGTGAAGCGGAAGAACCGCGAGTTGAAGCGCACGTATTTGCAGGTACAGCAGCAAAAGGAAGAATTGGCCGAGGCAAACCGTTATATTGAGAAGTCAACGGCCCAGAAACTGCAATTCTATACCAATATCACGCATGAGATCAAAACACCGCTGACGCTTGTTCTCGGTCCGCTCGGCAAGTTGTCGAAAGAGGCGCCCGAAGGTTCTTCGCTGGCGGATGATATCCGGATTATCCGGAAAAATGCAGAGAGGTTGAAGAGGGTGGTGGACCAGTTGCTCGATTTCCGCAAGGTGGAGAGCAATAAGATGAATATGCGGGTCAGCGAAGTGGATTTGGTTGCTTTTGTGGCGGAGGTGAAATCTTGTTTCGACGCGATGGCTGCCGGCAAGCAGATTCGGTTCACGTTCGAGCATGACTGTCCTTCTGTCCGTGTATGGGTGGACTGCGATAAGATGGAGAAGATTCTGGCGAATCTTTTGTCCAACGCTTTCAAGTTTACGTTGGACGGAGGTGCGGTCACGGTCCGCCTGAAAGACAAAGGCGATCAGGTCGAGCTTTCCGTCGAAGATAATGGCAAGGGAATTCCGCCGGAGAACTTGGCTTCTGTTTTTGACCGCTTCTTTACCGGCGACCAGAATTATGTGACGGGGACGGGAATCGGTCTGCATCTGACGCGCGAGTTCGTTTATATGCATAAGGGGACGATCCGGGTGGAAAGTGTGCCGTATCAGCATACCGTTTTTACGGTCGACTTGTTGAAAGGAAAATCCCATTTTGACGAATCCTGCACGTTCGATCTTTCCATAACCGAGTTCTCCAGTGGTTTCACGAATCTGGACACGGATGAGTTGCAGGAGGTTTTGAACCGCACGTACGATTATACGGTTCTGGTCGTAGAAGACGATCCGGATATACGGGGCTATTTGCAGGCGGAGTTGGGCCGGAACTTCCATGTGCTGGTTGCCGACAACGGTGTGAAAGCGTTGGAAGTGCTGATGAATGAAGGAGCTTCGATGGTTGTCAGCGATGTGATGATGCCGGAGATGAACGGCTTCGACCTTTGTCGCAAGATCAAATCGGATATTGTCCTGAGCCATCTTCCGGTCATGTTGCTGACCGCCTTGTCCGACGAGAAGCAACAGATGTATGGGATTGCGGGCGGTGCGGATGCCTATATCCAGAAGCCTTTCAATATAGATGTCGTGAGGTTGCGTATCATCCGGTTGTTGGAAGACCGCGTCCGGTTGCGTGAGGCGTATGCCCGCGATGCTGCTTCGCCTGCCCTTTCCGTAAAGGAGGAAAAGGCGGAAAGCATGGACGATCTTTTTATGAACCGTTTCTTGAAACTGATAGAAGAATCGTATGCCGACCCGGATTTCAGCATCGAGAAAGGAAGTGAGAAGCTGGGCTTGTCGCGCGTGCACCTGTATCGGAAAGTAAAGGAGCTTGCCGGAGTGACGCCGACCGATTTCCTGCGTAATTTCCGTTTGAAGAAAGCTGCCGACTTGCTCCGCCGGAGAGCTGGGAATGTGAATGAGGTGGCTTATGCGACGGGCTTCGGTTCGCCGGCTTATTTCTCGAAATGTTTCAAAGCTGCCTATAATATTACTCCGACGGAGTATCTGGAGAAAGCTACCGGTTCCTCCCTTTGATAACGGATGTTACATATAGGTAACATCTGTGTATGTAACTTGGAAATAGGGACGGAATGTAACATATGTTATCAATCTTGTAGCATTTGTTATCGTCGCATCCGCTACCGGTCTGTATCTTTGCATCGTGGTAAACGAAATGATTTTTTATTTATAAACGATAATGAAACAAATGCAAGGCAATAACAAGAAACCGGTCGTGGTAGGCATAGGAGAACTTCTGTGGGATATGCTGCCGACGGGAAGAAAAGCGGGCGGTGCTCCGATCAACTTCGTTTACCATGCTTCACGGTTAGGAGCGGAGGGATATGCGATCAGCGCCGTGGGTGATGATGAGCTGGGACGTGAGATTCTCAAAGAACTGGATAATAATTCGATTCAGTATCTGATTGAGAAAGTTCCTTATCCGACCGGTACGGTACAAGTTTCCTTGCAGGATGGTGTCCCCGACTATACGATTAACGAACGTGTCGCCTGGGATCATCTTTCGCCGACAGCGAATGCGATCGACTTGGCCGAGCGGGCCGATGCCATTTGTTTCGGTACGTTAGGACAACGTTCCGCACAATCGAGGGAAACGATACAGGCGATTCTGTCTTTCGCACCTGACGAGGCTTATCGTTGTTTCGACATCAATTTACGCCAGCGTTATTATACGAAAGAGCTGATCGAAGAGTCGCTTTATCTGGCGAATATGTTGAAAGTGAATGACGGGGAGTTGGTGATCTTGCGGGATCTGTTTCATTTGGAAGGGACGGATCGGGAGGTGGCGCATTGGTTTATCGAACGCTACAACCTCCGTCTGGTGGTTCTGACGGCCGGAGCTGCTTATAGCACGATCTATACCGCCGATGAAGAATCGACTTTGCAGACTCCGGAAGTGCAGGTGGCGGATACGGTCGGAGCCGGCGATGCATTCTCCGGCGCATTGGTCATTTCGCTGTTGAAAGGGGCTTCCTTGAGGGAAGCGCATGAATTTGCCGTCCGCATTGCCGCTTATGTCTGTACAAAGGAAGGGGCTTGGCCGGCATACGGAGAATAAAGGATTTGAGATGTATATATAATTTGATAGGTAGAAATTTTAGGTTTGAAAGATTGTTTAGTGGAAAGGAACCTTAACGTTATTGTAAGAACAAAGGGAAAAAGATGGTTGATGTTTAGGTTTTTTGTTTGGGTTGATTGAATGGCTCGGAACTTCCGAGCCATTTTTATTGTTTACTATTTGTAGAAACATTAATAGTAAATGATATGGATAACGTATTGAACAAGATTTCTGAGAGTGCAGAATCGAAAGCGTTGGATCGGAAAAAAGAAAAATATCCGGTACAACGGGTTGCAGTCACTTGCCAGCCGGTAGTCGATAAGGATGTGAAAGATGCCGTAAAGGAACTCAATCCGGATACAAGTAGCTTCGGAAGCAGAGGGTAAGGGAGATTGTCAAATCTCCCCGTCCATCCTGTATCGTAGCTGGTCCAGCATCAGAGCGACTTCCGTTTGATCGATACCGGCGATCAGCAAGTCCGCGATGTCTTGGTTGAACTGTTCCTGGAACTTGGGGAAATTCCCGTCTTCCTTTTGTACGGCTTGCCGGTAAAAGTTGAGTGCGCCTTTGATGTTCTGCAACGCCCATTCGGTATGTCCGGCGTTCAACAGGTCTTGCGTGCTGGGCTGGCTATCCAGTATCTTCTTGTAGTAGTTTCGTGCCTGGTCGTATTTTCCGGTCAGGAAAGAGCACCAGGCGATAGGACGCCATGCCTTATGGCTTTTATTGTCCAGGTAATCGACTTTGAAGAAACATTTCAGCGCTTCGTTGTAGTCTTTCAGTTCGAGATGGCAATGGCCGATGCTGATCTGGACCGATAGGTTGTCCGGATTTAACGCTTCGTAGCGGTGGTAATATCTCAATGCTTCTTCCGGTTGTTTGAGCGAACGGTAGCAACCGGCGATTCTCCGGATCACCCATTTGCTTTCGGAATTCAACAAGTCTGCGTGCAGATAGGCTTCCAAGGCGCCTTTCAAATCTCCTTCCATCTGTTTGCAATAACCGATTTTCTGGAAAAGGATGTCGCTCTCCTGGTCTGTTTCCGCCAACAAGTTGAATATGGTCAGCGCGTCGCTGAAATAGTTTTTGTGGAGGTAATACTCGGCTATGCTTGTCAGGCTTTCTTTGTCCGATATATAAGGATGCAGGATGGGCAGGTTGTGGAAGTCCAGCGGCATTGTGAAAATATCCGTGAAATCCAGATGGCCCGGATAGAGTTTGAAGAAACGGTATAAGTCTTGTATGTATTGCCTGATGATTGTATCCTGCTTGCCGTGTTTATTGAGCCATTCTTCTTTATTCTGTAAAATCATTTCCGTAGTCTGGCTGTCGAACTGGTTCATCATCATCTTCCGTGCTTCTTTGGGCAATTGCATCATACTGAAACAAAGCGAATATTTGTCTGAATTGCACATAAAGGCCGCAAATGTCATAGAGTCGAGTATCTGTTTTTCAGCCTGGTTATCCGAAGTGAATTGGGCGTCGAACGACGAATGGTCGATTGTGAAAGGAAGCAGCCAGTTGCTTAACTCACGGAAGAATTGGAAATTCTTCAAATGGATGAAAGTCGAGTGCATGATGTCTGCTCCTTCCTGCTGAAGTTCTCCGAATTCTTCCATCTTTTTGCCGAAATGGTTGTTCGAGAAGAAGTTTTCCCATTCAGGGTTCATCTCTGCGCTTGTGATGTCTTCGGGTGTGAGATCTTTCAGGTTGAACTTGCTGCTGAGTTTCGGGCTTATCTTTATCATTTCCGGAATGATCTCATCTTGGATTTTGCGCGTGATCTTTTCTGTCTCGCGGGCTAAGATGAAGCGCAGGATGATTGTCCGGATCGTTTGAGTGAATCCCGGAATTTCCGCCAATGCCGCCAGCCGGTTGGTTATTTGTGGGTATAAGGCGGTCCGTTTCCGATAGGTGTATAATGTGATCAGGATTGAAATCAAGGCCCTGGCTTTGATCTCTTCGTCCGGATGGTTGGCGGCGTCGAACAATAGAAAGATTTTTTCTTTGTCGAATGCTTCTTGCAATCCTAACATCAAGGCGGAAACGATCTGGCAACCGGTCGTGAACGGCAGTTCATTGTCCAGTAGCATACTGCGGATATCTTCAACTTCCTCTTTCGTCAGAAAAGAGGACACCCATATTTTATTAAAGATAAGGATGTTGAACGCGTCGCTCTCTTTCTGTTTCCCGGTTTCATGTTCCAGCGACAACTGGTTGTGCAATTGTTTGTAAGTGAGAGCCGGTTGTGTGTTCAGGCTTCTTCGGCGGCTGTAGTAGGACAGAGGCGACTCTTTCGCCAATGCTTTCTGTTTGACCGAGTCGGCCAGTTCATAGGCCGATGCCTGTAAATTGTTGTATATCTGTTCCTGCATCGGGTCTTGGATACCATCGATCCGGTAGCGCAACATATACTTGTAGGTGTCTTGTAGTTCGTTCAGCTTGTCTTGAAAAGAATATTCACGGCTTCCCGCTATAAGAGCCTGTAAAGAATCGAAGGCATTTTTTAATTCTTTACAGTCCAATGAACCGACTATGCGGTTGTATGCTTTGTTTATTTCTTGTAGTGTCATATTTTTAGTAGTAACAAATGGCATGCCAAATGTATAACATTTAGTCTGAATTTTCTATCATTACACATCTAAATATATTTTAGCGGATGAAGAATATCCGCAAATCTCCCAATCATAAATAATTAGGGTGCAGATGAGGATTTCCGTGCATGTTCTCTCCCGCGAACCAAAATGGAGATTGAGCTCAAAGAGTAGTCCGGACCTTCTTCTGTTCAGCCGGTAGATTGTTTGCTTCACCCGGATGGTCTTCTGGTTTTGTAGCCATCCACTTTCTATTGTATAATATTTAATTGTTATATTTTTGCATAAAGTACCAACATCAAAGTGTGGAATAAGGCCGACTTTCTGTTAGTCAAAAAGACCGTGTGAAATGTTTTGCCCCCACACTTTTACATCAGAAACCGGATAGTTCAATG
>JAGBDR010000063.1 GCA_017937385.1 Parabacteroides sp. | reverse complement strand
TTGCCTTCTTCTTCCTAAAAAGTGCGGGTCAAAAATGAAATCACCTATATGAGTGAATCACTTTCTTTTATTAAAATATATCAACTGCCTTTATTTCAATATATTATAGCAAATCAGGCTTTAGGGGTACGGATTTAAGGTTGATTTATACCATTTCGGGTATAATAATGATGCAATAGACAGAATTATACCCGATAGGATATAATAGTTGTTACCTGAATATAAGTGTTCCTATTAGGGCATACAAATATTTTCCATAGTGGACAACGGAAGCAATTACATTTTTTCAAGCGAATAAATCTGACTTATTACACTTTTTAAAACGAATAAAAGATGAGGGAGCAATATCAATGTTCAAACATAATATATCCTTCTTGGTCATAACCTTTTCGTTCATGATGGATACGATCTATCAACTGCTGCAAATCACACTCATCTGACTTAATGTCCTTAAAACGACAATACTGTTCATCGTATCTTTTTCCGGAACCGGACTTCAAACGAGAGTCAATATCGGAAGGAATTAGAAATGAAGAACGTTCCGCTCCTAAATATTGTTGAAATTCAAAGAGAAATATGCCAATACCTGCTAAATCAAAATCACCGAAATGAAGATAATGGTTGGGAATAGTACATAGCCATCTTCTAAGATCTGTTGATTGTGGGTAGCGGGACACAAAGAGTGCTTTTTTCGGAAGCTTATGCGCTTGAAGATATTTTTCGAAAAATACTCTTTGATTGCGAATCATTCTGAAATTTTCCATATTCTCGATACCTATCACTACTACGTCTTTAGGTATTGTGAACGTCTCCCATTCTGCGACAAAAACAAAACTCCCTTTTTGTGGGTTTACCATAAAAGGTTCTCCGTTAAGCCTACACCCAATAGGCTCATAGCTGTTTACAGGGAATCCTGGGCAGGAACGAACCATAACAAGTTTGGAGTTACCTGTTTCTGTCGCCATAGAAGCGCGTGAATCTGAGATATTTACTTCGAGAATGCGATACTTTTCATCCTTATCGATCAGAAATCTTTTTAAAGCTTCAGTATCACGGGCACGATATGATTTTCTTGAGCCGTGGGAGGTAACTAATAGCATACCCTCGGTCAATAGTTCATCCCGTAACTTACTGCTTAGTTTTGAACCTGTGACTTGTTCACCTGCTATCAATGCTTGTATAGACGCACTTATTGCCATATTGTATCCGACTATTTTATTCGTTTCAATAATTTTTCCACTCTCGTCTTCACTCCATACTTACTCAGAAGATAGGTATAACGATAGTCGTAAGGGTTATAGGATGTGGGGGAACTATTGATGAGATAGATATTGCGTGAATTGGCAAATTGGAGAATACCTTTGATATTGTTAGGATGCAAGCGTCCTATCTCATCCATCATGCAATGTACAATGAAATCACCACTCTTTCGGGCTGCCTTTTTCTTAAAGACGTTGATGAGCATGATATTGACCATTGCCTTCACAAGAATGTCCGTACCATCTGACCCTACATTATTAATACGCTCGACCCAGTTCGTGTCGTTATCGTTTTCCTTTACTCGAAATTGTAAGCGGAATGCGTCACTCAATGATACAGATGGACGATTCGGTTCGTTCTGCAACTGATGAGATAAACTCTTCAGATAATCCACGACCTTGAGGTTCACTTCATCCCGATTATTGCTTGAGAAAAGATTAAGTTCACCGATAGAGAGCGCATTTTCTACGGTATAATCTTGAATGGATATAAGCAGTTGCATGAGCTTGTCTGAGGATTCATTCGCTCTTAGCTCAATGCTCTTGATGACTCCAGCAAAGTTCTTTTCTACAAAATCACGATTGATGTCAAGTATCACTCCGTCCACATCCGATCTACGTTTCATCAGCGAACCAATTTCAGTTGAGATACGTCCCAAAATGTCTTTATAATGCTCGCTGGTACGTCGGCGGAACTCATCGATTTTGTTATTGTCCATGAACTCCTGCAAATCAACGGCAATTTGCAGATAATCATTGTCCGTCACAGGCATCGTGTTGAAATGGAAAGTATTTTGAGGCTTGAAGTTACGATTGAAACTAACCACTATATCTTTAAGTTTGTCGATTGACTCGCGTTTTTGATTGACAGTACCTCTAAGTTGGCTCAGGAGTTGCAGACAATCCAAATGTGTCTCCATTGTCTTGTCATCAGAGAGATAAGTGTCGGGTACCAAATGTTCGTTCTCGACCATTTGATGATAAAGGTTCAACCCCTCTTTTCTGTGTGCCAGCTCCTTGAGGACTATATGCTGACGCTCTTCCATTTCTCTGCATTTTTTCTCGATGCGTGTTCGTTTATCCTCATAACGCTGGCGTATCATAGAGAGTCGTTGCTCGATAGTCTTAATCGTTTTTCTGATTTCCGGCTCCTTGGCAAAAAGGTTTTGTTCAGCGTCGCGATACCTGATAACAATAGAACGTTCCTCTTCAATCCTCGCCAACAATGTCTGCAAATCCTTCAAAGCTTTACGATATTGTTCAAGCAAATCCATATCAACACCTTTGCCTGCAAGTTCTGCTTTCTGTTGTTCATCGAGTTGCTTCTTCTGTACGGCAAACTCCTTATAACGCACGGTCGCTTCCGCATTTTGTGATTCGTTAAAAATGCGCAGTTCCTCATCAAGTGCTTTTGAGGTTTTACCGAATGAGGAGTCAAGGTTTTTAAGTTCTTTTTTATTCCTTGTTTCATTTTTCTCACGGACATCCTTCTCCGATTGCACGTTTAGCAGAACTTCGTTGAAGGAACGTTCACGGATCTCTTTTTCTTGAGCAATCTGTTCCAGTTCTTCCATCTCCAGCTTATGCCGATGGTTTTGCAGATTTTGTCGTTTGACAGGTATTTGTTCTTCTTCCACCTTTAACAAAGTTGCATTCTGCCGAAGCGGATTGAGTTGTGTCGCATATTTTTTTCCGAGTTTCGATATCTCTTCCTCAAGGGTAATAGGCGATTGCATGAGCTGGCGGTTTATTTGCTTCACTTGCTCTTCCAAGTTCTTTTTCTCCAATCTATACTCGTCAGGCGTACGATGCACGGAGGCTATATTGTCTAGGTTCAACCTTATCCCGAACAAGTTGTCAGATGCAACACAAAACTGAGGTTCAAGCCCTTGTGCGTATAGGACCCGTTCTTCGTCAATCACTTTGCCTATCGTGTTTTCCCAGCCTTCCGTATTCTCGCAAAGCCATTTATAAAAAGAGCCGTCTAAATGGGTAAGCAAATTATTAATCTTTGCAATTTGTTCCCTGATTTGTGTCCGGTCGGCTTCAAGCCGTTCCTGCTCACGTTGTGAGGCATGTTTTATTTCAGCCTCTTTCATCTCATACTCGGCGATAATCTGTGTTATCTGGCTTTTTACCGCTATCTGTTGTGCGGTATTCTCTTTCTCTTTCAAATTCAGCTGTTGAAGTTGTTCATCCGTTTGCTTTATTTCATCGGCCATAGGATGCCAATGACGGAGTTCCTTCAACGCACTATCAGCCCTGTTTTGTTCGGCCAACAAGACTTGTAAACGCTCATCAGACTCATGTCGCCAATTGTCGAACGCTTCCATAATCTGATTTCTATTCTTGGAACGGTCTTCTTCTAGTCTCTTACGCTCTATCTGGAGTATGGCTTGTTTTTGATAATATGCCTCTTTTTGAACATTTTCGAATGCTTGACGCGCATTCTCCAGTTTAGCCTTTGCAATGTTGTACTTTTCCTCTATTGAAGCATGCGTTTTCAATAAATCATCCAATAGAGTTTGTTTATTAATCGCTTCTTGCTTGATCGCAGACTCCCGGTCGGAAAGAGAGAGTTTGTCTTCAATGCCAAGAGCATCGAAATCCTTCCTTGCCTGTGCTATTTCTTTCAGTTTGCTTTTCTTGGCGCCAAGTTCTTGATTGAGCGAGTCTTTTTCTTTATCATAGTCAGTTGTAAGTTCTTTCTTACGACTATGTTCCTTTTCTATGGCCGTTTTAACTTCTTCCGCTTCCACTTCCAATAGTGGTATCCGTTGCTCACTATATGCTACCGCATGATTCATCATATGCCATACATCCGACAATTGTTGGTCGAGCGCGACAATTTTGCGACCTTGTTCGGCAATTTTCAATGCCTGTTGGCGCACCGGATAATTGCCGTCACGTGTTTGACGGAACCAGCAATCAATTTCATCATACTCTCGTTCAAAGTTTGAAACAAGTCGTCTGTAGGTTTGTAAATCAATGGGCAAATCTTCATCTGTCATGGATTGTATGATCGTGTTCTTTACAAAGTCTGCATCCAGTTTGGTATTCAGAAATACGTTTTGAATGCTTCGCGGGATATTCTGATAATGCGAACTCTGAACTAAAGAATAACGTGCGTATTTATGGTCATGTGTATTGCCGAAGATAATATCTTTGAACATCACACCGGATTCTATTCTTGCAGAAACCCCTACATTCTTGTCTATACGTTCACGAATCTTCACCCAATCACTCAACACCTGCTTGTCTTCGGTAATGAACCATTCACGTTGATAGGGTGCATCTATAAATCGCCATGAAGCACGTCCTTGGTATCTGCTGACCAATATGGTATATGCGCCATTATCACGCATCACCTCATAAAGTATATACGAATTTGACTGGCGAAAATAGAATTCATCAAACGACTTCTGTCCCTGTTGAATACCTAAACGGTGTTTGTCGGCATTATAGAAAAACAGCAATGCCCTCAACACAGTACTTTTGCCCACACCTTGTGTTCCTGTAAAATGTACATTGCCATCCACGGAAATCTCAGCATAAGGGATATTGGCACTATTAATAAAAATAATCTTATTCAGGTACTTCATCTTCATTAACAATTTGAATGATTTCCACTAATTCTTCAACATAGCGAAATGCCGAAGTAATCTTATAAGTCTCGTCTTGTTCGCTAATACACTCGGCAAAACCCATATTCTGCATCTCTTGAAGCAGTTTGTTTACAATCTCAATATTAGACCCTGCACCGTACTTCTTGAATAGATGATTAGCCTTTTCTTTTAGTTCTATATCCAGACTAATCTGTTCTATCAAATGACTTTTACGGAACTGATATCCGGCTGTAAATGATTGGTTATAGCATTTCAAAAAGTCCAGATAGTCAAGCCATTTTGAAAAGCTTTCCAATTTCTGTTCTATGGTTTGCTTACTTTCTCCTTTTCGCGAAAAATAGAAGAAACCATTGCCGCATTCCAATTGCAGACCAATTTCCTTGAAGTAATCAGTATAATCCTCCACATTCTCCTCGATATCTTCATACAAATGGCGGATGGAGGTATCTGTGCTGTCCACCGAAAGAAACTCTCCTCGGCTCAACCGTTCGTATATTCTTTGAGTATTATTTCGCATAAATTATGGGATATTCGATGTCTTGATAAATTGCATATTCTCCTGTCATCCTGCATTCGTCAGAATGTAGGATAACCAATTGGCAAAAGAGAGTTACTAGGTCTTCCATCGTACATTTTACTTTATAGTCATACCTCAAAATGAACTTAAACAGATCATAGCTTGAGGCTAAGAACGCATTCCATACTTCCGTGGAATCCACCTCCTCCAGTTGTTGGATATGCTCTTGTAAATCTTCCTCTGTCAAAGGTTCGGCTTCTGCTCTTGTTGTTTTCTGTATTCCGTTGCGTTCAGCCATTCGTCTCAATAACTTTACGACCTGCTCATTTTCCCGTAGCATCTCCAAAGACAAACGTGTCTTGTTGTATTGGCGGGATTCCGTCCAAAGAGGACTTCTCTCTTCCAATACCTGCATAAGGTTTGTATCCGTCTTAATAAGTAACTGATCTTGCAGATATTTCAACTTTCGTATCTTTTTATAAAGTTGATTCTGCTGGTCTATCTGGTTGATGTAGAAAATAATCTGTCGGTCAATCTCCATGAGTGCGTGATAAGCTTCCACAAAATCATGTTTCACATCGCTACAGGTCTTGGCCATGTGCGGATCATTGGCCATAATGAAGAAAGCATGCTCGTTGTCCATCAACTTTTCACATTCACGTATCATGACACGGATGCTATGGCTCTTCTCATCCAGATTCTGTAGTTTCTTCTTCTTGATAATATAGTTGGGTTCCAGCTTATAAGCATTATCCATGTTACGTTTCAAATCCACCACATTCTTCAACGTTCTGAATCCAGTCTTCTTTAAAAGTTGCCGTACATTGTCTTGATATCCGGCTTTGCGATTGACATTAGTCTCTTGCAGAAAATATCCAATATGTTCTTTTAAAGTGTTGATACATTCCTGCACACTCAATACGCTAATCTCCTCGTTTACATTCAGCACCTCCTCGAAGAAGTTCAGATAGTCACTTTCAATTTCAAGCGTATTGCCTGTCTCCACCAATACGCCATAGTCAACCAACTTTCTCAATCTGGTTTCATTCCCTCCGACAAGATCTATAGCAAATCCCAACGGAAACTTTATTAGTTTACGTTTCTCAAACATCTCACTCAGCAAACCTTGCTCACGCGAGAGTGTTTTGGTCAGTTCTTCTATGCTTCTGAAATGTGTCAGAATATCCATATTTCAAAATTCTATAATTAATGCCATCAAACTGTCAATAAACTCAAATCAACATCAGGAATGATAACATACGTAAGCTTATCTTCAACAAGGAATCCCATATAAAGCGGAATGGTGAGTATATCCCCCTCACGTCCTACATTATATTGTCCTAACTTGATTGCATTCTTGACATGATACACATCCTTGTTCTTCAGAACCGTAGTCATACTTTTTGCCTTTCCCGACTTTGCCTTGACTTCAAGAATAACGCATTCTCCTTTGAATCTCACCAAGAAGTCCAGTTCAAGCCCGCTATCCTTATGGAAGTAGTATAGTTTTTGCCCGGACTTGCATAAGAAATCAGCCATCAGATTCTCAAAAATAGCCCCCTTGTATCCAAGAAGATTACCCTTCAAAATATCTGCCTGTGTTCCATAATCGAGCATTGCCATTAAAACACCTATGTCAGTGGTATATACCTTGAAACACTCTTTGACGGAATTGCCTTCTAACGGCAGTTCTGTAATCTGCGTGTTATAGCATCTACAGACTATCCCGGCATCCTCCAACCATTGGATGCTACCGATGTATTGCGAAGCCCTTCCACCCTTCTTGACGATGGAATATTGAAATTTCTTGTTCTCTTTGGCTAATTGTTTCGGAATAGATTCAAAACATTCACGAATGTTAGGCTTGTCCGCATCATCCGCATATTTAACCATATCCTCTTCGTATTCGGCAATAAGATTGCGTTGCGCCTTATAGATAAGTTCGATATTCTTGGTTTCAAGGAAACAGTTCACCACCTCCGGCAGACCTCCGACAACGACATATCTATACAGCAACTCCATCATTGCCTTGTGAATTCCATCGGGAACAACCTTTTCGCTCTCAAAGCATAATTTGACAGAATCAATGACCGCCTCACCGATTCCATTTGCCCATAGAAATTCCTCAAAGTCCAACGGATACATATCTATCACGGTTTCATATCCGACTGGAACCGAATCTTGTCCTTCCTCTTCGTTTTTCTTTCTGCTTTTGCCGTAGCCTTTCACTCCCAAAAGAGAACCCGTAGCAATAACATCGAAACGTCCGTCTATATGGAATGACTTCAAGGCAGTCCTTGCTTCCTTGCACTCCTGAATCTCATCAAGGATAATACAAGTTTTCCCCTCAATGAAACGACTACCTTGTATCAAAGCAGATAGGTTGAGAATAATGGTATCGACATCTATATTACCCGTAAAAGCGGACTTCTTATCCGGTTCAAGTATGAAGTTCATATAGACTACACTCTCATAATTCTCTCTTGCGAACTTCTGGACAATGTATGTCTTTCCACATTGGCGGATACCTTTTATCACAAGGGGCTTTCTGTCCTTGGACTCTTTCCATTTAGCTAAATATGTTTCTATTTTCCTTTTGAGCATAGCGCAATCATATTCTTTCAATGGCAAAGTTACACTTTTTCCAGTGAATAACATTCAAGTTAGCACACTTTTTCAAACGAATAACTCACATATAGATACATTTTTTCAAGCCAATCACATTTTTTCGTGCAAAAATTTGCTGCAAACCGCAGAAATTCCAAGAAAACCACTACCTTTGCATACAACAAGCGTTCTGTAACATACCTGCGGAAATGTCCTATCACTCAATACCTTGTATCTGATAGCGGACATTCCACAAAAGGGCTGAAAAGAGGCGATACAACACGTATATGCAAAACGATGAAATACAACGGCTTGCATTGGTCCCTACGTTCTGTGTATTTGTCAAAACAAAGGTTGTACCGATTAAAATGAATAGTCACTGATAATCAGTGATGTAAATATACTGCATCGACTATACGGTGCAGACTGTCGCTTAGTTTGTCCAGATAGCGGTAAATCTTCGACAGACTCACGTCATCGTCAAAATGGTTCTTTAGATATTCCACCGTGGCCGACTTGCTCGCAGGATAGGCGCGCCTTTACAAGCTTTTGAAAAATATCATCTTCAATACGGTTGAATCCGATACGGTCAAATACCTTGTCAAGAATCAAGTCGGCTCCGTCAATGGCAATGTTGGTTATGCTGTTCAAAAGCCGTTCGGCGTTCATCCGTTCTTGCTCGCACTTTATCCTTTCTTGGCCAAACAAATCAAGTCGCGGATGTCTGCGTTGTTGCTCTCTGTCGATTCATTCCTGCCCTCGTTTGATCAAAGCATCAACCTTTTTATACGATTCGGCAATACAGATTGTGGTAAGTTCTTTCATTTTGCCATTGATTTTCTCAACGACTATGATTCCTACATTGCCTGATGGATATTTCTTCCTCCTGATATACATTTTTGCAGCGTGTCACCCATTTTAGGATGACACAAAATTGCAATAATCTATCCATTAGGCAATTATAGAATTGTAGTTTCTATAGTGGCGAAGTCAGGACAGAAAAACGCGCATAACAACAACCGCGAAACGAGACGCAAACCCAAGGGAGGCTTTACGGCCTCCCTTGGGTTTGCGTCTTTTTTTGTAGTATCTCAACCGTTTACTGGTAGGGCAATCACTTTGTAATAGAAATATACAATATCCCTCAACCGCGCTTTTTTCTATTTCGAAGAAAATCCTGAACGGATTGTGTGTGACATTTTTATTCTTTTAATCGGAATTTGGTGACGATTGGTAGAAATAACTCAGGAAGAAATCGAAAAAGGGCGACTGTTTGTTACAGAAAAGCAAGAATAGCTGACAGGGTGGAAAAGCTAAACTCTCGGAGAATCGCTTGTAGCGAACAAACGTTTCCACCGCTCCGAATATCTTGACTGTATTTTCACCCTTTTTCGCCGTGAGGAGGGACTTCATCGCCGTGACGACCGTCTTCATCGCTTCTGAAGTCCGACTTCAGGGGGGATGAACCCGGACTTCAGGAGTGATGAAGACCGTCTTTGGGGTAAAAAACTGCGCACCTCACGGCAGGATCTCCTTTTTTTCGATTAAAAAGCGGGATTTGCGGCTATTCCTCAAAGGATGTATTTTACCGTTAAAGAAACAATAATATACAATAAGCCTATCCGATTACGAGGTCCTTGCCTCCCCATTTGTCCTCCCGTAAGGTGCTCTATCGGGATGCCGTTCCGGTACTTCATCAAGATCAAGAAGAGGCGATTCAGAGCAGGCAGCTGATGTCGATGTCCCCATTGGAGGCTGTCACTTCCGGAAGCATGATAAGGGCGGTTTCGGGAAATTCCTTTTCCAAGTATTGGGTGAGGTATTCCAACGTGTTGGCGGTTATCAGTTCATCTGTGTGCGGGTAGAGGTTGTTGGCGACTGCCCGGACAGGAATCCCGTATTGCTTGCAGGCGAAGAGGCTTAATAGAGTATGGTTGATGCTGCCTAACTTGCCGGATGTCACTAAGATGACCGGGTAGCCTTGTTCTTTGACGTAGTCGATGGTGAGCGAATGGAAATCGTTCGGGACCATCAAACCGCCCGCACCTTCCAGCAAGACATATTCATATTTTTCCAGTAGGCGGCGGGTTGCCTCCGTGACGACGGAAAGGTCGATCGACCGTCCGTCTTTCTCTGCAGCCATGTGGGGAGAGCAGGGGTAGGTGAAGATATAAGGGCAGGTCAATCCGGATTTATCCTCTTCAGTAAAAGGTATTTCCTGTATTTTCCGGTGCATTTCGATGTCTTCCGAGACATCCGTGCAACCCGTTTGGATCATTTTCTGCGTGATGACTTTTTTCCCTTTTCCGGCTAATGCCCGTGCGAGCATCCCGGTTGCGAAGGTTTTACCGATATTGGTATCGATTCCTGTAATAAATAAGACTGTTCCTTTCATATTGTTTTACTTTTTTATTGTTACGATATAAAGTGGGCGGTATGTGAGTGTCACTTGCCCGTCGGGAGTTACGAATTGTTCTGAATAGTGCCGGCAGAATGATGCCTGCAGGCCTTTTGTCCAGTGTCCGTTTCCGGTCGCTGTGACGCCGGTCGCTTTCAGGTGCCGAAGTACGTCCAGCGGGGTTTGGAAGGTGAGGGTGATGGTCTCCTCTTCCAGGTGCAACAAGTTGAGATCCGCTGTAGATAGCCACTTGGCAAGCCTGCCGGATGTCGGATAGTCAAGCCCTTTCCCGGTCAGTTCCTTGATCTCGCGCAGGTTTCCGGGCGCAAACGTGCTGAACAGGAGCACTCCGTTCGGAATCAATAACCCCGACAGTTTATGGAGAAACGCTTCCGGTTCTTTTATCCATTGGAAAACAGAGGCGGAGGCAATTAAATCGAACTTGCCGGGAAAGGATAACGTTTCAGCATCTCCGGCGATGAAACGGGGCGGGAAATTCGGAAAGAGCCGGTCTATTTTTCCCTGGCAGCTTTCGCAAAGATCATTCAGTATCCATTCGTCGATGCGGCACTGTTGTTTCAGGACTCTCGTGAATCCTCCCGTTCCACAGCCGATTTCCAGCATCCGCCTGTAATGGGTGTCCGGCAGTTGAATGAGGAGGGAAGCGAGCTTCCGGCTGATGCGGTGTTGGGCATCGGCATGATGGTCGTAGCTGGACAAAGCGCGTGTAAAGCGGGTATGTATACGTTTCGTTTCTATTGCTTCCATAAGTCATTCCATTGTTTCCACAAATAAAAAGGGTAATGAGGCGCCTCAATCTCGATTACCGGACAACGGCCTTGCCAGAAAGCATGCAAGTTTTCCGTAGGGAAAATCCGGTCGCCGGAGGAGATCAAGGCTTGTGTCCATCCGTTAAACAAGGGGGAAGCCGGTGAGGTCCGTTTGATTTCGGTGTACAGGTACTCCAATTCTTCCCGGATGTCGGCGAGCGGACGGGGTGATATTTGTTCGTAGGCTTGCAAGAGGTCCCGTTTGCCGCACATCCTCCGGTTGAAGCGGTGTATGCCTTCTTCGGTGATGTTGTCCAGCGTCCCCCGGAAAATCGCTTCCGGGATGCCCCACCGGTCATCGACGGGACAAGGAGTTCCGTTGACGGCTATGGCTTCGGTGAAAGAAACAGGGTTTTCACCGAACACGACCGATGCTACCCATACGCCCAACGACCAGGCTACCAAACGGATTTCCCGGTAGTCGGAAAGGGCTTCCACTTCAAATTCCATTCCCCGGTAATCTTGGCAAATCCAAAGGTCTGTATCCGGTTCCGTTTTCAGATGCCGAAATACCTCCGGTGAGACCGCCCAGCCGGAAAAGAAGAGAAGGAGCTTGCTGTTGCCTGTTTTTGTTTGTTTGTGTAGGAGCATGGGAGATTTATGATTTTTGATTTATGATTTATATGAATTATGAATTATGAATTATGTGCTTTGATAGAAATCATAAATTATAAATCATAAATCATAAATCTGATCTCTTCTTCCGTCATTTCCGCTGTCAGTGAAAAACGGATCCGTGCTGTGCCTTTCGGTACCGTGGGGGGACGGACGGGGAGGCAATAGTAGCCTTTCCGTTGCAGGCTGAGGCTTGTTTGGATGCAGTCTTCGTTTTCACCGATGATGAAGGGGATGATGTGGCTGGCCGATATCTCTCCCCCTTTCCCTTTCAGCGCTTCTGCGAGCAGGTGGCTGGTAACGGACAGGCGGTGCCGTTCGTCAGTGAAGTCGGGAAGTCTCTCGAACAGGAACTGGGTCCAGGCGATTTGGACAGGCGGGAGTGCCGTGCTGAAGATCAGAGGTCGCATGGTGTTGACCAGGTATTCCCGGATTGTCCGGCTGCACAACAGGTAGGCTCCCATTGAGCCTAAAGCCTTTCCGAACGTACCGACCAGCAGGTCGATGTCGCGGATGCAGTCCTGTTCTTCGGCGATCCCCAATCCGTTTTCTCCCCTTACGCCGATGGCGTGTGCTTCGTCCACGTACAACCAGATATTCGGATAGCTTTTCTTTAAAGACACCAAACGGCGAAGGTCGGCGACATCTCCGTCCATGCTGAAAATGCTTTCCGTAGCGATTATGACCTGTTCATATTCATGCGCGTATTTGGCCAATAGCTGTTCCAGATGGTTGTAGTCGTTGTGACGGTAGCGTTGGTAGGGAGTACCGCTCAACAGGATGCCGTCGATGATGCTCGCGTGTACTAATTTATCCGCCAAAATCAAGGAATGTTTGTCTGTCAAGGCGGGCAATATGCCGGTGTTGGCATGATAGCCGCTGTTGAACAGTAAGGCGGCTTCGCGTCCGAAGCGGTCAGCCATCCGCTCTTCCAGTTCGGTGTAGACCGGGAAATTGCCTGTCAGCAATCGGGATGAAGCGGAGGAGAACGGCAGGCTGTTTTCCTGCAACTGTCCGATAAACTCGTCCCGCAGATCCTGCCGGGACGAGAGTCCGAGATAGTCGTTGGAGGATAGGTTGAGCATGGTCCGCCCCTCTTTTTCGATCCATTTGCCCCGGTGGACGACATCGGGAAGGCTGCGCAGGTTGCCGGAAGCCTTTAGCTGTGCCAGTATCTTGTTGTAATCTTTCATCCTAATTCGATTTTAGTATAGTCAGCAATCCTTTTGTCAGTTTCGACAATTCCGCTTGGGTGATGATAAAGGGCGGCATCAGGTAGACCAACTTGCCGAACGGACGCACCCAGATACCCGTTTCGACGAAGCGTTTCTGCAAGACCCCCATGTTCACCGGCTCTTTCATTTCGATCACGCCGATGGCTCCCAACACACGTACCTCTTGTACGTCGGGGAAAGAGGCGGCAGGAGCCAACTCTTCCCGGAGTTGCGTTTCGATGGCCTTTACTTTCTCCTGCCAGCCACTTTCCAGCAAGAGAGAAACGGAAGCCGATGCGACCGCACAGGCCAACGGGTTTCCCATGAAAGTAGGTCCGTGCATGAAACAACCCGCCTCGCCACTGCAAATCAGGTCGGCCACGGGTGTACTGGTGACGGTTGCCGACAGGGTCATGTAACCTCCCGTCAATGCCTTGCCGATGCACATGATGTCCGGTTCCACTCCCGCCCATTCCCAAGCGAAAAGGCGTCCGGTCCGTCCGAATCCGGTTGCGATTTCATCGAAGATTAGCAAGACGTGATACCGGTCGCATAACTTGCGGGCCGCTATCAGGAACGCCGGCGAATAGAAGTACATGCCGCCCGCACCCTGGACGATCGGTTCGAGGATCAGGGCGGCGATTTCGCCGGCATGCTTCTCCAACAGGTCCTTTAAAGGTTCGATCGCCTTTTCGTCCCATTCCTCCCCGAATTTGACGGATGGCTGGGGAATGAAGTATTGTACAGGCAGGCTTCCGGCGAAGAGTCCGTGCATACCGGTAACCGGGTCGCAGACAGACATGGCGTGCCAGGTATCTCCGTGATAGCCGCTGCGGATGGTTGCGAAAGCGTGTTTCGCCTGTTTCCCTTGCGATTGCCAGTATTGGATGGCCATCTTCATGGCGACTTCCACCGCGACGGAACCGCTGTCGGCAAAGAAGATCTTTTCCATCGAAGGCGGTAGCAACGGCAGCAGCTTGGCCGCCAGTTCGGTGGCCGGTTCGTGGGTGAAACCTCCGAACATGATGTGGCTCATCTTGTCCAACTGCGCTTTGGCCGCAGCGTTCAGTACCGGATGGTTATAGCCGTGCACGGCGGCCCACCATGAGGACATCCCGTCGATCAGCCGGCGGCCGTCTTTCAAGGTGATTGTGACTCCGTCCGCACGTTCGACCGGGTAGACCGGTAGCGGATCGATTGTCGATGTATATGGATGCCAGACGTGTGCCCGGTCAAAATGGAGTAATTCTTCTGTTGTCATCTTTCCCAATCTGTATTTTCGGTTAATGAATATCCTTCGGACGTGAACAGGACTTTGTCTTCTGCCACCCGGCTGCCGATTGTTGTCAGCAGGTCGCCGATGATCGCCGCGTTGATTCCGATGTAGAGCGCCTTGCGTTGCACCGCTTCACTCAGTTGTGCCCGTCCGCCGGAGAAACGCAGATAAGCTTTCGGGTTGATGAAGCGGAACAGGGCGATCGTGGTCAGCAGCTCTTCGTCCGTCAGCGGCTGTGCCTTTTCCAGCGGAGTGCCGGGGATCGGTTGCAGGAGATTCAACGGGATCGAGAGAATCCCTTCTTTCTGGAGCAACAGGGCCATTTCGATGCGTTGCTCCAGGGTCTCGCCCATCCCGATGATTCCGCCTGAACAGATGCGGAAGCCGATTTCCCGTGCCGTCCGGATCGTTTCGAGCTTTTGCTCTGTCGTATGGGTCGTGCAGAGGGTACGGAAATAGGAGGGAGCGGTTTCGATGTTGCAATGGTAGTTTTCCGTTCCGCTGTCGTAAAGCGCTTGCAGTTGCTCACGGCTCAGAAGCCCCATCGAGGCGCAGCATTTGATGTCGCAGGCTTGCTTGATGCGGCGCACGGTTTCCGTGATTTTTGCCATATCCTTGTCTGAAACCCGCTTCCCGCTGGTGACGAGCGCAAACCGGCCGATCCCTTGCCGGCGGTTGTGCGTGGCGTGGCGGATGCATTCTTCTGCCGGCAACAGGGGATAAAGGGTCACGTTTGTCTGATAATGCCCGGACTGTGCGCACCATTTACAGTCTTCGCTGCAATTACCGCTTTTGGCATTGATGATGGAACAGGTATCGAACTTGTTTCCCATGAAATGGCGGGTGATCTGATGGGCCGCTTCGTAGAGGGCCTCCTTGTCCGGAACAGCCGCTAACTTTCCGGCTTGTTCTTCGTCGATCATGCCACCGGAGAGAACGTGTTGTTTGAGTGTCTCAATCATATCATTTCGTATTTGTATAAACGAAAATCGCGGAAAGCTCCAATCCGTGACTGGAACTTTCCGCGATTTCGGAAAAAATTGTCTTTTATAATAGATACATACGATGCCGCAGGCCGGCTTACGGTCTGTATCGGGCATACGGCTTGCAGGAACAGAAGGGATAGGATGTTTTCCGGACTGCCGAGGCGGCAGGTGTCCTCTTCCTTTTCCGTTTCTCCCTCATTCGCCTTGTCGACAGTGAGGACAGACGTATGGATGGAGCCGTTCTTGACCTGGAACCGTTCGGATACACGGGCTGACAATTGCCCGATCGTAACGGCACGTTGTACACTGATGAAAGCCGCATACCCTTTCCGGCTCCACCTTCTGAAGCGGAGAGCGACGGGTTGATTTGTATACAGCTTTCTCATGCGTCTGATATCGGGCTCTTGTTATTTCGCTACTTTTTCCAAGCGTTTCAGGATCACGAAGATGAACAAGGCTGCCAACAGACAGATGCCGACGAGTGTTCCCCAGACGACAACCAAGGATGCGCCCCACATCAAAGCCGGAATGCTGACTAAAAAGTTACCGATGGCCGTCGAGACAAACCAACCGCCCATCATCATACCTGCATATTTGGGAGGAGCCACTTTGGAAACGAACGAGATTCCGATCGGCGAGAGCAACAGTTCGGCAAATGTCAGGATCAGATAGGTTGAAATCAGTAGATTGGGAGAGGCGTCAGCCATGTGCATCGGCTGGCCGGCTGCGTCAAACTCGGGTACAGGGAAACCAATGGAGCCGACCGTCAGCAAAATATAGGCAACGGCAGCCACCAGCATACCCAAACCGATTTTCAAAGGAGCGGAAGGCTCTTTCCCTTTCTGGCTCAACATACCGAAGAGGGCGATGGAAACCGGGGTTAATGCCACGACGAAACAAGCATTGAAATGCTGGAAGATCGGGGCGCTGACATTCGTGACGTCAGGCAATCCGTTGTATTTGTAGACCAATCCGATGATGGCAGCGGCGATCACTGCGACCGAGATGCCTTTCCCTTTTCCGGTCTTGCTCTGGAACAGGCCGAACAGTCCGTAGATGATTACGATACCGAAGACCAAGTTCACCACGTCGAACGCCATGCTGGCAATACCCGTCGAGGTGGTAGCCGTATAGTCGCGGGCAAAATAGGTCAGCGTGGAGCCGTTCTGGTGGAATGCCATCCAGAAGAAAATGACAACGGCAAACACTAAGCAAAGGCAGATGATGCGTTCTTTGGTCTGTGCCGGGCTTAATTCTTCCACCGCGCTGTTGGAGGCAGCCGATACCTTGTTGCGGTCTGCATGTTTGAATGTACTGCGGAGTACATAATAGATGGCAATGGAGATGATCAGCGACACGCAGGCAACGGCAAAAGCCAAATGGTAGGAGTCGGCTTCGCTCATGCCTAATGAGTTCTGCGCCCATTTCATCATTTCGATGGCAGCCGTCGGTGCGAACATGGCGCCCACGTTGATTGCCATATAGAAAATCTGGAATCCGGAGTCGCGCTTGTTGGTGTATCGGGGATCGTCATACAGGTTCCCGACCATTACTTGCAAGTTCCCTTTGAATAGTCCGGTCCCGGTACAGATCAATGCCAATGCGCAGACCATGGCGGTGATTGCGGCAGTGCCTGCTCCTAAGGGGATGGCAAGCAACAGGTAGCCTAAGAACATGATTGAGATACCGATTGTGACCATTTTCCCGAATCCGAACTTATCGGCCAACATACCGCCGAACAGGGGCAGGAAATAAACAAAACCCAGAAAGACGGAATAGATAAGGCCGGCAGTCCCGGCTGAAAATCCGAAATTCGCTTGTAAAAACAGTACGAACACTGCGAGCATCGTGTAATAGCCAAAACGCTCGCCCGTATTCGCTAAGGCTAACGCGTATAAACCTTTAGGTTGTCCTTCAAACATAGAATTAAAAGTGTTAGATGATTATTGAATAATTTGTTTTATTGCACCTGTTTCCGGATAGAAATACACTTTGACCGGAGCTTTTTTGTCTTCGAACATGACAGGGGCGAGGCATTCTTGCGTACCGAATTGGGTGATCTGCGCTTCGCCTTTGTAGAGCGTTTTTTTGTTGATGCTGATTTCGATGCCGGCTTTACCCGGTACATTATATATAATACCTTTCAGCGATTTCTCTTTCTTTTCGGCCTCTTTCGGGTCCAATGCGGGAGCGCGGTCGATGGCCTTCAGGTTCATGTATACAGGTGCTCCGCCCAGATCGTCGGCATCTACGATACCTAACTGGGGCGAGAAGCGGAACAGGACCTCCTTGTCGAGGTTGTCGAAGGGGACGATCGTTACTTCGTAGTCGCTGGTCTCCTTGGTCCGGACACCCGTGAACAGGTTGGTCAGCGCTTTTTCCTGTTCTTCCAATTGCTGGATGACCAGTTTCATCGCTTCGCCGTCGGGCGGCAGGTTGTCGGCTTCGCCCGTGAGGATGTTCATGCGGCTTTCGCGGATGCGGTAGATTTGTTTGGCCGCCACTTCGGCTTGTTTGGCTGTCGATCCCGCCATGAGCAGTTCTTCTGAAAAGACGGAGGCATCGGTCACTTTGGCCGGAGCCTGTTTCTTCTTTTTTTGTGCCGTTTCTTGTGCCGATTCGTCGGGCGTATATTCGGCGTTGATGGAACAGAGCAGCCCTTCTTCCGTCAAATAGGCGTATGGAGCGACTGTGCCGGCTTTGAATTCGACGATAAAGGTGTTGTCTGCGTCGGGCACGCCTTTGTTTGTCAAGCCGATCTTTCCTAATTCATAATAGACCTTGTCTTCCGTGATGGCATCTTTTACTCCTAAATATTTTTCTGCGTATTTATAATAGGGGCCGACTTTGCAAGTTACTTTCGTGACCTCTGCGTCTACGACCAGAGATGTTTTGGGAAGCGAATACGTTATGCCGAAGTTATTTGCCTTGACAGCGTTTTTCTTTACAACTTTCGTCTGCGCCATAATGGGTAAACTAAGGAACAGACTGACCATAATGATTAAATTCTTCATATTCCGATCAAAGTTTAATCTCTAATAAATGATTGTACAAAGCTATGAAATATTTTGTTAGCAACCAACCGGAAAAGCCTCTTTTCCTTTTTTCGGTTCATATCGTGCGGATAAAGGGTGCCGATCGCTTTCCGAACGGATGGGCATCCGTTTCCCATCCGATACCCGTCCGGTAAAATACGGACGGGTATCGGTTCTTGGGGAAAGCTGTAGCAAATCAGTGGGAATCAAGCTCTGTTTTTTGCGTCGATGGACATCTGTCCGGATTTCCATCGGCGGGCATATAGGTAAAGGCAGAGGCAGATGGCGGAACATAGTAATACGAGTGCTGTCATGGAGTGTATCTTTGATAGGCAATGCCTGTCTGGGCAAATTAACAATGCCCATTCTAACCAGCTTACAATGCCCATCCTAACCAGTCAACAATGCCCATCCTAACAACCTTAAGATGGGCATTGTAAATAGTCCGTACAGGGGGAAAACATTTACTTTCCTTCTTCCAGGAAATAGATCTGGAATACAGAGGAAGTACCCCAACTATTAATCTTTGTCGAATCGGCATTGTAACCGGTCGGATATTTCACTTGGCAATAGGCGGCCTCTTTACCCGATTCCCGGCTTTTCAGCATGGTATATAACATACCTGCGTCAAAGGTGTATATATCGCTTCCACCTGTTACAGACGGCGCTTTTCCATCTTCCAGTTTCTGGCTACGCAAATAGAGTGTGTACACACGTTCCATGCTGTTTACTGTCTCCGGCTGCTGGTTCGGATCAAAGAACAACCGGTATTCGTTTTTCTGGTCCGTCAATAAATTTTCAAATTGGGGAAACGAAAGAATCCGTTGGTAGTTCGGAGACATCATCAGTCCGCATTCCGCGCCTTTCATCAACAGTTCATTGTTTAAAACCGTTGAGTCGACAGGCGAGAAAGAGATGTTTCCCATTCCCAAAGGCGAAGTCGCTACGCCGGTTGCGACATAATGCCCGTTTGCGCTTGCATTTTTGTTGGCTTCCGAATCCATATCTACCTGATATTGCACGATGACGCAATTGCCTGCCTCATAACTCAGATCGTCCGAGATATTCTGGATATACAAAGGCCCATGCGGGGTATACACCAACTTCCGGAAGGTAGAGGAGTAGTCGATAATGGCATATCCCGTGTTGGATATTTTATTCCCGTCGCCATCCAGACAAGAGGTCAACGAAAACATACCTGCAGCGATTGCTGCCAACCCTAAAACTTTAAGTTTCTTCATTTTTGTTGTTCTTTAATTTTATATGGTTTATTATTTATTTGTTCTACTTATGTTCTATTCAAAAGCCGAAACGGAAACCGGCCTGCAGGTTCACGTTAAACGGTTTCTCGGATCGGATCGTTTCGATCGTGCTTCCGTTGTCGAAATAATAACCGGCTCCCACTTCTGTGTAAACGCTCAGGAAACGGAACAACGGGTAGCTGGCACCGGCACGGGCATTCACGGACCACATCCATTCTTTCATGCGGATATGCTTCTTCTCGTGACGGATTTCATCGTTTTCCACCAATATTTTGGTATTCAGCCTACCGGTGACATTGACTTCAGTCATGCCTCCGGCCGCTGCATAGAATTGAATGCGCTTCCATTCCGCTATCTTATAAGATAAAGAAAGAGGAAGTCCGATAAAATGCAGCTTCTGTTTCGTCTCGCCATGGTATATGGCTCCGGTTTCCCATTCGGAGGAAAGGAATGTATAGTTTAAGCCTGATTGGAGGGAAAAACGGTCATTCAAAGCATAACTGACACCCAGACCGATCGAAACCGGTGTCTTATGGCGTATATTGGTTTTCGGAGACTGATTGTTGAAATACGGGGAATTCAATTGCAACAATTCCTGGTCCATCATCAAGGTGCTCTTCAACGCATAGGCGTTTAACGAATTGGAGGTTCCGGCACTCACGCTTCCGCCTCCCATTCCGAAACTCCATCTTTTAGTCCTCGCTTTCTTGCCTTCGTTTTTCACAGGCTCCGCGTCCGCAAGCAAAGAGGCGCGCGTTTCGGCAGGTGCAGTTGTTTCAGACACCTCGGAAGGAGTCTCCGCAATGGCTTCGGCCTCTTCTTTCTCGGACGCCGGAACCGCTTGGATGGCTGTTCTGTCCGGTTGGGAGGTTGAAGCGGCTACAACTGGCAAAGTGGCTGCAACTTGTGAAACGGTCTGTTTGGCCATCCGGCTGACCGGTGCGGAAGCCGCAACGGCCGGTTTCGTCGGTTCGGGCTGTTCTAACGGTCGGCTTTCTCTGATTTCGGTCTCTTGCTGGATGGTTTCGGCTATGGGCTGGCGTTCCGGATCGTGGTTGAAGAGATAGAAACCTCCCATCACGACGAATAAGGAAATAACGGCTGCTGCCGCCCAATAGCGTAAAGTCCGCCGGAAAGGGACAGGCTTTTTAACCGACAGCCGGTCGGCTATCACCTCCCAGTCGCCCGGCATCGTCTCAGCTTCGAAGTCTTGCAACTTCGAACGGCACCAATCGTCAAATAAATCTCTTTCCTTATCTTTCATTTCTTTCTACTCAATACAATTCGTGAATCCTGCGTTGTAATAATTGTTTGGCACGTGTGAACTGGGACCGGGACGTACTTTCCGTGATATGCAACATCTCGCTGATCTCCTTATGCGAATAGCCTTCTATTGCGAACAGGTTGAACACGGCCCGGAAACCGGCTGGAAGTTCCTGCACCAGCTGCATCAACTCGATTGCCGACATATCGGATATGGCAGAACTGTCCGGATGGATCAGCTCCATCGTGTTATCCAGATCGGTAGCTTCACGCAAGACATCCGATTTGCGCAAATACTCCAACGCACAATTGACAAAGATCTTTCGCATCCACCCTTCAAATGACCCGGTTCCAGAATAAGAGTCCAGGCTGGTGAAGACTTTTACGAAACCATCCTGTAACAAGTCACGGGCAGTCTCCCTGTCGCTGACATAACGCAGGCAAACTCCCATCATCTTGCGGGAATATGTTTCATACAGCTCTTTCTGAGCCAACCTTTCCCCATTCCTACAACCCTCTATCAGTTGTTTTTCCGTCATTTAATGTGTGCCTTCATGCCCGTTTGGGGGCCATATATTCTATATGATGTTCAGATGATCCGAAATGCTGCATTCCGGATAAAATATTTTTTGAGAACGCACAAAGATACTGTATTCCGGCCAATATATCCGGATAAGTATGGAGAAAAGATCATTTCGGATATCGGGAGAGGTAGTAATAGGTCTCTTTCGATAGTGCGCTTTCGATATGGTAGCGGGTGGAAGATGAAACGGCAAATGTGTATCCCCGTTCCGAAGCTGTATCGACAGGCAGGTAGATGGAGGTATCCCGGATTCCCGTCATCAGGATATTCCGGACGGATGCCGGGTCGATCGAATCTGCCAGCGAATAATAGACGGTATAGGTCAGCGCCTCCTTTTCTGTCTCCGGTTTCTCCCAGGAGAGCTTCAATTCGTTCCCCTCTTTTTCCACCCGTATCTCGTTGGGAGCGGCGGGAACCGTATCGTCCAACCAGGGCAAAGGCGGAAGCTGTGCCGGATATTTATAATAGGTATTCTTCAACTCGTCGTACAGTCCTTTCGTATTGTCGAGGATGTTCGCACAACGGAAGAATGTGCAGCCGGCTCCTCCGAAGTAACGGCTGTAGTCGATCTGGTCTGTTATGTCGTTGACGTTCCAGTCGCCTTCTTCTTTCAACATCCGGTAGGCTCCCAATCCGGGGACCACAAGACGCCCGTTGCAGTTGTCGACCCAATTGTCCACAAACGGGAAGAAGTTGTCATGCAGGTAATACATCATCGGGACGATCATATCCTGTTTCCCGTTCTGCATCCACCGCTTCGGGTCCTGGAAAACACTTTCATAGGCCGTCCATCCTGCGTTCGGGACCCGTTCGATGCGATTATATTTGCCGAGTGGCGAACTGCTGACCTGCACCCAAGGCTTTACCGATTTCACCCAGTCGTAGATGCGGTAAACCATCTTGTTGATGTTCTCCCGACGCCATTCCGCCAACGGGCGTTTCTTGCCGTATCGGGTATACTGGGCTTTGTCGGGAAATGATTTTGCCTGTTCCGGATAGCGGATATAGTCGAAGTGGATGCCGTCGATATCGTATCCGTTGACTAACTCTTTTACCAAAGATAGAATATAGTCGGAAGTTCCGGGGACACCGGGGTCCAGATACCATTCGCCGTTGTGGTATTTGCAGAGTTTCGGCTGGCGTTTGACAACGGAGAGTTTGCCCTGTTCTTTTACATGCTTGTCCGTTCCAAGCGGAAACGTGACGAACCAGGCGTGGCATTCCATTCCGCGTTTGTGGCACTCGTCGATCACGAACGCCAACGGGTCATATCCCGGCATCATGCCGTATTTTCCGGAGAAAGTTTTGCTTGCCGGTTCTATAGCCGAACGCCAGATGACATCGCCACGCAGACGGACCTGCAAGAAAACGGTATTGAAGTTCGCATCCTGCAAGCGGTTCAGTATGTCGCAGACATCCTCTTGCTGTGCTTTCCGTCCTGCCTCTGTCGTTGCCGGTTTATGGGGCCAGTCCAGGCCATAAACGGTTGTCAGCCATACACCTCGGATCTCGTGCTTGGGAGGTTCGACCGCATTCGAAACCCATATCAAAAACAGGAACAATAACGACAAGCAATGCTTTCTCATTTCAGACATATATTCAGCGGTGCAAATATACGGCTTTTTGTGCTTCTTCGGGATAGTCGGTGGTCAGAAAGTCTACTTGGTTCTCGATCATTTCCTTCATCACCTTCGGGTCATCGACCGTCCAGACATTGATTTTCAGCTTCAAATCCTTTGCTTCGGCAAACCACTCCGGATGTTTCTGCATGACCTTGTAATAATAATCGAGACCGGTAAAACCGAGCTCTTTCAACTGTTTCGGAGACAAGTCGCCGTTCAGGTAGTAGACCGGCGTCTTCGGGGAGAGGCGGTGCAGCTCCTTGGCAGCTTCTAGGCTGAAAGCGATATATTCGGTGCGTTTCGTCAGTTTCTTGCCGTTCACCATCTCGGTGACGATCTTTGCCGCTTCCCGGTCCCGTTGGGGAGTCGCATGGGATTTCAGTTCGAAGATCAGCTTGGTCTTTTTCAGGGTCTTCGCTTTGTCCAAATACTGTTCTAAGGTAGGGAGTGTCTCGCCATTCGGGAGTTTCAGGTCTTTCAGCTCCGCGTAGGGAGTCGTCTGGATGTTTTTCCCTTGAATCTTGTTGTCGTGGAACACGACCGGAACATTGTCAGCGGTCAGGTGCACATCGAATTCGGAGCCATAGACTTTGATTTCATTCGCCCGTTCTAACGAACGAATCGAGTTTTGGGCGGAACCTTCCGTTTTCCAATAACCGCGATGGGCAATCACTTTTGTCTTTTTTTTAGCTGATACGGGAACTGCCGCCAGCATACACATCAGGAAAAGAAGAGAGAATTTTAAGTGTTTCATGATATTATATTTATAAATGTTTCTTTTGGCTTGATCCTAAGGGAACCCGAAGATCAAGCCAGAAGAAACGGGTTATTTTCCAATCTCCGACAAATACCGTTCCGCCTCGATGGCTGCCGCACAACCGCTACCGGCAGCCGTAATGGCCTGGCGATAATGCGGGTCAGCCACATCGCCGGCCGCAAATACACCCGGCACTCTTGTTTTCGGTGTACCCGGGATCGTCTTGATATAGCCTACCTCATCTGTTTCTACCCATGGTTTGAATAGTTTGGAATTCGGAGTATGGCCGATAGCCAGGAAAAAACCGTCGATTGCGATGTCTACCTTCTCTTCGTCCGGTTCGCCCATCCGTTTTACCAAATGTGCGCCTTCCACACCGTTTTCACCGAAAAGGCCGATTGTGTTATGCTCGAACAAAACGGTGATATTCGGGGCGTTCAGGACCCGTTCCTGCATGACTTTCGATGCACGCAGGTATGATTTGCGGACAATCAGGTACACCTGTTTGGCTAAGCTGGCCAGGTAAAGCGCCTCTTCGCAGGCCGTATCGCCACCTCCGACGACAGCCACCACTTTCTTGCGATAAAAGAAACCGTCGCAGGTCGCACAAGCCGAAACTCCCATGCCGGCATATTTCTGTTCGTCCGCTAATCCTAAGTATTTGGCTGTTGCTCCGGTCGAGATGATCAGTGCTTCTGTCTCGATTACTTTCTCGCCGTCGATCGTCACTTTATAAGGGGCGGCAGACAAGTCTGTTTCCGTTACAATGCCGACACGGATATCCGCACCGAAACGGGTAGCCTGCTGTTTCAAATCTTCCATCAGTTGCGTGCCGGTGACACCTTCGGGATAACCGGGGAAGTTTTCGACTTCGGTCGTAGTCGTAAGTTGTCCGCCCGGCTGGATTCCTTCATAGAGGACGGGAGACAGGTTGGCACGTGAAGCGTAGATAGCCGCTGTATAACCGGCCGGGCCTGAACCGATGATCAGGCAACGGACTTTTTCATGCTGGGTTGTGTTCATTTTGATTTATGATTTTTGATTTATGATTGATACGGATATAGGCATAATACCGTTATTGTTTGTCTCGAGAGGCTTCCAGTATGGGAAGATTGGTTTCAGTAGGTATATAGATAACCGTCTTATCATTCAAGTTGCTTTGCTGACGAACCCATAAATATTGAATGTAGGCCGGTGTAATGCTGCCGTTTTCAATTTTAATGGCTTCTGCAGCACCTTTGGCCCGTTCAACTTCTGCTTGTGCATTTAGTTTCTCAGCTTCCAGATTGGCTTTTGCTTCTTCAATCTTGATACGTCGGTTCTGCTCTGCCTTGGCGAACTCTGCTTTTCCTGACATTTCCTGTTGCCAGACGTTGTATCGAGGACAACCATATAGCCCTCCGAATACGACAATCATAATCGCCCATACTACGATTGTTCCCCAAAATGCACCTGCAAACTTTTCGTTCATAACTATTTACGGTTGTCCTATACACCATAAGGTTCTATTATCTTTTCCACTGGGTAAAACTCAAGAGATATTCAATCATCTCAGATCGATTATTTCTACATCCGGATATTCTTTTTTGTTAAAAACAAAATAGCTGTCCGGTTGGTTGACTCCTGTTTTCATTTTACTGATCCGGATCGTGTTGCTGATGCCGTTCTTTGAAAAGACGGCGATCGAGGCCGGGAGCCCGGAAAACTTCTCTATCTGGAGCTCTACCCGTACGATATCGCTTTTCTTCTTGGGAACCAACTCGATGTCGTAGGCGGCTTTGCCGTTTGATGCGGTGCTTTCGCCTTTATATTGGGCGGTAAATCCCTTTTTATAGGAACGGAGCAACAGGGCGGGATTCGTAGCCTGCAATTCCTCGCCGGTAGGAGTGGAGACGTTGACCTCCTCGTTGTGCTCGACAAACGACCACTGGGTCGTACCGTCGAACCAGGTGATTATTTCAGGAGTTTTCAGCACGAATTTATCGCCTTTGATATCGACCGTCCCGTCAAAACTTTCCGACACCTTCTGGACTTCCGAGCGTGTCTGCATCGTAAAATAGGCTGTCAAGCCGTTTGAATCCTCGTAAGCGGAAGCGGCCTTGTCCAAGATGGAGGCAGCGTTTTGCGCTCCTATAGGCATATCGGATATAGCCAAGAGGAACAGGAGGGCCGCAATCCAAATGCGGCACGTTTTTATTTTTTCTATTTTTTTCATTTGATGATGAATGGATTCATTTTTAATCGGGCGGACGGTCCGCGAACCGTCCCTACTTGAGTGCATTCAATAATTGTTCTAAGCTATATTCATCTTGGATCAAGACCTGGCGGGCTTTGCTGCCTTCGAAAGGACCGACGATGCCTGCCGCTTCCAACTGGTCCATCAAACGGCCTGCACGGTTATAGCCGATTGCGAACTTTCGCTGGATAAGCGAGGTCGACCCTTGCTGCTGGATCACGATCAGACGTGCCGCCTCGTCGAACAACGGGTCACGGTCTGACAAATCCACTGTCCCCGAAGAGGAAGACTCGCCGCCTTCGCCGATGTATTCCGGCAATAGGTAAGCGGTCGGATAGGCCACTTGTGCACCGATATAGTCTACGATGTCTTCCACTTCCGGCGTGTCGACGAATGCACACTGGACACGTGTCGGTTCGCTGCTTCCGGTAATCAGGACCAACATATCCCCTTTACCGATCAGGCGGTTGGCGCCCGGCGTATCCAAAATCGTACGGGAGTCGATCTGCGACATCACCTTAAAGGCGATACGGCTTGGGAAGTTACTCTTGATCGTACCGGTGATCACTTTCGTGTCCGGACGTTGGGTTGCCAGGATCATGTGGATACCGACCGCACGCGCCTTGGCCGCGATACGCGAAATCGGCAACTCGATCTCTTTGCCCGAAGTCGCGATCAGGTCAGCAAACTCGTCGACGATTGCGACGATATAGGGCAGGAACCGATGTCCTTTCTCCTGATTCAGACGGCGGGAAATAAACTTTTCGTTATATTCCTTTATATTACGTGTCGAGGCTTCCACCAGCAACTTGTACCGGTTTTCCATCTCGATCACCAAAGAGTTCAGGGTTGCCACCGCATCGGCAGGCTCCGTCACGATTGCTTTTTCGGCGTTTGGAAGCTTCGCTAAATAATGCCGTTCGATCTTCGAGTAAATGCTGAATTCCACTTGCTTGGGATCGACCATCACAAACTTCAACTCCGACGGATGTTTCTTGTACAACAAGGAGGTGATAATCGCGTTCAAGCCGACCGACTTACCTTGTCCGGTCGCACCGGCCACCAACAGGTGGGGCGTTTTACACATATCGAACATAAATACCTCGTTGACAATCGTCCTCCCGATTGCCACGGGCAAGTCGTACGTACACTCCTGGAATTTACGCGAAGCGACCACCGACTGCATCGAAACGGTCTGCGGTTTGTTGTTTGGAACCTCGATCCCGATTGTCCCCTTGCCCGGCATCGGGGCGATGATACGGATCTGCAAGGCCGAGAGGCTCAACGCGATGTCGTCTTCCAGATTCTTGATCTTGGAAATGCGTACACCGGCTTCCGGAACAATCTCATAGAGCGTGACCGTCGGGCCGACCGTTGCCTTGATCGAGGCGATATTGATACCGAAGTCCTCCAACGTCTGTTTGATCATCTGCTGGTTTTCTTCCAGTTCTTCACGGTTCACCTCGACATTGCCCGAATCGTAGAACTTCAGCAAGTCGAGTGTCGGAAACTCATAACGGGACAAATCCAAACGCGGATCGAATTTTTCCAATAGAGACGGGTCATACTTTTCCTCCTCTTCCGGTATTTCCACCTCGAAAGTCGGACGACCTTCGTTCTCCTCCTCGCCGACCCGATCATCGATCTGCGCCACGACAATCTGGAATTTATCTTTTGGCGATATTCCCTTTTCCGTCGGTATTCCCTTTTCCTGCCGGATCTCATCTTCTATCCGCCCATCTTCCTCTTCCTCGATTTTCTTTATCTCGGTTTCCGTATCGAACACCGGCTCATGGGTTCCGACACCGTCCGTCTTGTGAGCCGTTTCTTTTTCATCTTCTTCCACATTCACTTCTTCCTCGCCAGTGGGTTCCGGCTCTTCCTCTTTTTCTCGTTTCAGGTATTTCTTCAGCCACCCGAAAGAAAAGACACTCTGCAAGAACGGAATGGTCCGCTTGCTGGTGAAGATGGCAATGATCAGGAACAGTCCGATCAGTAGCAGGATCGTGCCCGGTATACCGATATTATTCATCATCACCTCCGACAGATAATATCCGTGTTGGCCCCCCAAATAAATGAAGGAATCCTCATATCCGCGGATAAAGACAAAAGCGAAGAATAGCGACCCCCATATCAGCATGGCCGCACAGAACAGAAACCGTTTCAGCAAAGACACTCGGCTCAAGTTCATCAGCTTCGCTCCGACTGAACCGAGGAAAAACAGGATCAGGAACGAAGAGACTCCGAACCACCGGTTCATCAGCAGATCGGCAAGGAACGCCCCGCGCACACCGGTCCAGTTTTCTACCGATCCCCGGTTGATCACCAAGTCTGACAATGGGATATTCTCAATCTTGCTCTGGTCCGCTCCTCCTGTAAAGAAGAACGAAATCAATGCCAGACCGACATATATGGTGACAATGGAAATAATCAGTCCGGTAATGAAACGGGTCCGCTCGCTGGTAAAAAAGTTCCGGACTCCTTCCCATTTACTGTCTCCGTTATTCGTATTTTGCTTTGTAGTCGTTTTTTTAGCCATCACATCTTTCTATTTACAACATGCAAATGTACATAGAAAATTTTAAGTTCCCTACGACATTCGCTTTTTCCCAGGGCAACCGCACCAAAATATCGTTCAAAATATGTTCTGTAACAGAATATCAGAAAAAGTGAGGAAAAAATTTGTGTGGTAAGAAAATAAACGAGACCTTTGAATCGCCAAAACCATAATTATGGCCTTGACGGTTAAAT
>JAGBDR010000113.1 GCA_017937385.1 Parabacteroides sp. | reverse complement strand
TCTCAGCATGTCTACTGGGCCACTCTCGCTCGAATGCGAGTGCAAAAGTACATGCTCCGGACGGATTGAACAAATTTTTTCGGGAGTTTTTTTGGATTTTTTCGGGAGGGGAAAGGGATTTTATAGGGTACGCACGCGAAAGCCAGCCCTTTCCGGTCATTAATACCGAAGAACAGCCGGATTCATTCTCTCCCCCTTATCACGGCATAAGAATTCAAAAACATTTCAAACAGTCAAAAGATGGTGCGTGTAGCCCAAAACAAGGAAAGCCCCCTGCCCTGACGGGCAAGAGGCTTTTAATCCTTTTTAATCTTCTTCCCTAAGAAGTTTAACCTAAATACGATTTGAGTAACTTGCTACGTGTTCCTTGTCTTAATCTTCTAATTGCTTTTTCCTTGATCTGGCGGACGCGCTCTCTTGTGAGGCCAAATTTGTCGCCAATCTCTTCCAATGTCATCTCCTGACAGCCAATACCGAAAAACATCTTGATTATTTCACATTCTCTTTCGGTCAATGTAGCAAGTGCCCGATCAATCTCTTTTGACAATGACTCGTTCATTAACGACCGGTCCGCAACAGGAGCGTCATCGTTCACAAGCACATCCAAAAGACTGTTATCCTCGCCCTCCACAAACGGAGCATCCACGGAGATATGTCTTCCCGATACCTTTAATGTATCCGAAATCTTATCTACCGGAATATCCAATTCGTCTGCAAGTTCTTCCGGAGAAGGCCGACGCTCGTTTTCCTGTTCGAATTTAGAGAAGGCTTTGCTGATCTTATTCAGCGAGCCAACCTGGTTCAACGGAAGACGCACGATTCTCGACTGCTCTGCCAACGCTTGCAAAATAGACTGACGAATCCACCATACGGCATAGGAAATAAACTTGAAACCTCTGGTCTCGTCAAATTTCTCGGCCGCTTTTATCAACCCCAGATTGCCTTCATTGATCAAGTCAGGCAAACTTAACCCCTGGTTCTGATATTGCTTAGCCACGGAAACAACAAAACGCAGATTCGCTCTGGTCAATTTCTCCAATGCTTTCCGGTCGCCTCTTTTGATAGCCTGTGCCAATTCTACTTCCTCTTCCACTGTGATCAGATCTTCACGGCCTATTTCCTGAAGATACTTGTCCAGAGAAGCGCTTTCTCGATTGGTAATGGACTTTGTGATCTTTAACTGTCTCATCCAATAATTTTATATTGAGAATATCAGGGTGCAAAGATAATATTATTTTTATTGACAGAATTGGCTGGATGCACCCGACATCCAGCCAATTATAAACCTTTAACAATCTTTCCGCCAAAAAAGACGAATATAACGTTCTTTTATTATTATTCGCCCAAATCGATCGCGTAAACTTTCGTCCGTCCGTTCGGATAGAAGCCTTTTACGACAATGTAGCGGTCGTCAGCGGCGTAACGGTCATCCGGCTTCCCTTTCAAGATTTTGTCCACAATCTTTTCAATCTGTTCGGGAGTCGAGATCTTCTGGTCGTTCACAACCATAATGATGAATCCTTTCCGAATGCCGGCCTCTTTCAGTTTGCCGTTCAACAAACCGGTCACCTCAACGCCATAGCTTACCCCAAAATTACGTTTCTGTTCGTTTGTCAGTGCGCTGAAGGCGGCTCCTAAGACATCCGCGCTGTCTGCGGCCCCTTTCACGATGGAAGTGCTGCCTTCTGCATTGCGGAGTTCCACATTGAACGTCTTGGTACTGCCGTTCCGGTCAACCGTTACCTGCACTTTGTCACCCGGACGATATTTGCTGATCTGTTCCTGCAAAGCATTCGCGGATTTCACCTTCACGCCGTTTACAGCCACAATCACATCTCCCTTCTCAATGCCGGCCGTCTTCGCGGTACTGCGGTCCGGGAAATCAACCACACACGCACCTTCCGACACCTTTATCTTGGATTTCAAAGCACTCATCTCCTCTTTCTGCGCACTGGGCAAATTGGGATAACCCAACATATCGGCAATATCCCCCACGCTCATAATCTGGACACCGAGGACAGCCCGCTGCACGGCCCCATACTGTTTCAAGTCATTTGCCACTTTCCCAGCGATACTGATAGGCACTGCAAACGAGTAACCGGCAAAGTTTCCGGTTTCCGAATAGATAGCGGTATTGATGCCGACCAGTTCCCCTTTCGTATTCACCAAGGCACCGCCACTGTTGCCGGGGTTCACGGCAGCATCGGTCTGGATGAACGATTCGATCTTGCTCTTATCGCCTCCTCCCATTGAAATGCCACGCCCTTTGGCGCTCACGATACCCGCCGTCACCGTAGAGGTCAAGTTGAACGGGTTGCCGACAGCCAGCACCCACTCCCCGACTTTCAGCTTTTCAGAATCGCCAAACGGAATCGTCGGGAGATTTTTCGCATCGATTTTCAGCAGAGCGATATCCGTCGCCGGGTCGGTCCCGATCAGTTTGGCGGCAAACTTCCGGTTATCGTTCAATGTCACCTCCAGTTCGTCGGCTCCGTCAATCACATGATTGTTCGTTATGATATACCCGTCCGTCGAGATGATCACCCCCGAACCGGCTCCGACACGCGGTTGCGGTTGCGGACGCTGGAAACCGCCCCGTCCTCCGAACCCGAAGAAATATTCAAACGGATCGACATACTGGGACTGGTCGTCAGCATATTGTTTGGCATTTGTCGTGGCCTTGATATGCACAACACCATGAACCGTACTTTCTGCCGCCATAGTAAAATCCGTATTCTCTGCAGCAACCGTATTGTAACCGGCTAACCGGATCGGCTGGTTGAAGGTATTTGCGGAACCGGAAGCACTATAAACCGTCTGATACTTATTCATCAGATAAGCACTCGTCCCAACAGCAGCTCCCGCACCGATTGCGGCTACGAGAGCAATACCAAGTACATTTTTCCACATCTTTTTCATACGCTTACTATTTTATCAAACATTTAAATTTAACATTTTTCTTTCGACAAAGAAAACTCAAAAAACGTGCGATTATTCCATTTGAAGCTGTTTTTTTATCACTTTTAACGACACCCCACAAAGGCTTAACCGCACTTAACAGTACTGTGCAATGCAAAGTACCATTTTAACAGTCATAGGCCTGCCAAATCGGCACAGTTCAATCCTATAACAACCGGGTGGCATAAAAGTTCAGCCAAAAAGCCGTTTTATCAAAATGTCACTACCTACCCGTCAAAACAGGCTTACTACCGCATATAAAAACAATTAGTAGCAAGGGTAATGTTTTTTAACATATCAAAAGTAAGGGTCTTTTGCTGAAAAAGCTGACAAAAAGTAGTATCTTTGTCCCAGTCGCAGCCTGCCGGTCTGTCGCTCATCCCACCGGGATGGGAGGAACGTCCGGGCAACAAAGGGCACCATACTTCTTAACGGGAAGCCGTCCGCGAGGGTGGAGCAGCGTAACAGAAAACGACCGCCGGACCTGTCCGGTAAGGGTGAAAAGGTGGGGTAAGAGCCCACCGGGTCTTATAGTAATATAAGATGCCGTACGTCTTATGGGTTGTAAGGTCATGTATACCGGCGCATGTAGGATTGCCCGTCCGATGCCGGGGGGTAGACCGCTAAAGCTTGCTGGTGACAGCAAGACGAGATAAATGGCAGACGCTTCCGTGCAAACGGGAGTACAGAACCCGGCTTATAGGCAGACTGCTTTTTTTATAATGTGCCAGTATACCAATTCAACAATATGTCCATTCAATGGGTTTTCTATTTGGTATATTGGCACATTCAATTTTATTGCAATCAGATATGAAAACGACCGATAAAAAAACGTTTGGAGAACGGGTCCATATCCTGCTGACCAGAACGATCCGTTTCATCACGTACGATATTTGGAGAATTACCGAGCATGAAGTAAGCGGACTCAAAGGACTTTACATCAACGTCATCAAGACCATCATTCTGGCTGTCAGAGGTTTTCAGGACGAGAAGCTGCAGACAAAAGCCTCCGCCCTCACCTACAGCACCCTGCTGTCCATCGTGCCTCTCTTAGCGGTACTGTTAGGAATCGCCAAAGGGTTCGGCTTCCAGAACACCGTACGCCAGGCCTTGCTCGACTATTTCCCCGGACACGAAACGGAATTGGCCAAGGCTTTCGAATTCGTGGAAAGCTACCTGGAACAGGCACAGGGCGGCGTCATCATCGGGGTCGGCCTGCTCACGCTCTTCTATACGGCGGTCAACCTGATCGCATCGATCGAAGACACGTTCAACGACATCTGGCAGATACAGAAATCGCGCCCGTGGTACCGGAAGATATCCGACTACCTGGCCCTGTTCCTGATTTTGCCGCTCCTGATGACAGCCTCCAGTGGTCTGTCGATTTTCCTGTCGACCTTGCAAAGTTCGTTCCTCGCCCCCTATTTCTTCTTCTCCCCTTTGGTGGAACTGGTCCTGAACATAACGCCCTATATCATCACGATCCTGGCATTCACCGGTCTTTACGTTTCGCTGCCGAACACGAAAGTACGGTTCATCAACGGCCTCGTGGCCGGAACCCTGTCGGGCATCGTCTTCCAGTTCTTCCAGTTCCTCTACATCAGCGGGCAGATCTGGGTCAGCAAATACAACGCCATCTACGGTAGCTTTGCCGCATTGCCGCTGTTGCTCTTGTGGCTGCAACTCTCCTGGCTGATCTGCCTGTTCGGGGCGGAGATCTCATACGCATCCCAGAACGTAAAGAAGTTCAGTTTCGAACGGGACAGCAAAAACATCAGCCGGCGGTATAAAGATTTCCTCACGCTGCTGATTGCTTCCCTGATCGTGAAACGGTTCGTAAAGGGGGAAAAGCCTTATACGGCAGACGAGCTGTCGGACGCGTACCGCATACCGATCCGTATCACCACGCAGATACTCTACTTGCTGACCGAACTGCACATCATCATCGAAGTCAATTACGGGAATGACGAACGTGTGGTCCACTACCAGCCGGCAATCGACGTAAACAAAATTACGGTCAGTTACCTGCTGACCCGCATGGACGAACATGGCTCGGAGAACTTCAAAATCGACACTTCCAAGTTGTTCAACAAGGAATGGAAAACTTTGCTGAAGACGCGAGAGGACATGATTAGGGCGAACGAGAACATCTTATTGAAAGATCTTTGAAGAATTGACAATGGACAATTGACAATTGACAATTAAGAATACGGATTATTCACAATTATGGATAGACGAAAGAAGGATACGGATTTGACGGTGGGGACGGTGTGGGAAGTGATTGTCCGCTTTGCCTTGCCATTGCTGGTCGGGAATCTGTTACAACAGTTCTACAACATAACCGACAGTATCATTGTCGGGCAGTTTTTGGGGAAAGAGGCTTTGGCGGCGGTGTCGGCTTCTTTCTTTATCTATTATTTCATCATCTCGTTCGTGATCGGTGTCGGGAGCGGGACGACGGTGGTCATCTCCCAACTCTTCGGCGCCCGGCAGTACCCGAAAGTGCAGCTTGCTTTCTCCTCATTCTTCATCTTCATGCTGATCGGAGGCGTGGTGCTGTCTATCGCCGGAATCATTTTCGCCGAGCCGGTTTTCCGCCTGACGCATACCCCGGAAGAGGTCATCCCGCAAGCGGTGGCCTATTTCCGTATTTATATAGGAGGCACATTCCTGTTCGTGACATTCAACAGCATCATTTCCATCCTGCGAGGCGTAGGCGAGTCGGTCCGGCCGATGTTGTTCATCCTGGCTACGACCGTCCTGAACATCGCGTTCGACCTGCTTTTCATCCTTGTGTTCGATTGGGGCATCGAAGGGGCGGCACGCGCCACCGTCATTTCGCAAGGGATCGGCATGTGCCTCGCGTTGGGATATGTCGACAATACCCATCCGCTGCTGTCCATCAAAAAACAGGATATGCTGTTCGACTGGCAACTGTTTAAAGAGAGCCTGAAAATCGGGCTGCCGACCAGCGTACAGCAATGCGCGATCGCCCTGGGGCTGATTGCCCTGTTAGGAATCGTGAACAGCTTCGGAACCAACACGCTGACGGCTTACGGGGCTGCCGGAAAAATAGATACGATCATCACCCAGTCCGTCCTCACCCTGTCGGGAGCGTTGGCGGCTTTCTGCGGGCAGAATATCGGGGCGGGAAAGCTGGACCGGGTGAAAAAGGGAGTCCGGTTTACGATGTACACCAATGTAGTCTTGGGGCTCCTGACCTTTACGGCCGTCTATCTGTTTGGCGACGAGATGATGAAAGTCTTCACGAACGATGCCGATGTCGTGTCGATCGGGAAAGAATATTTGTTGATTATCGGCGGTTTCTTCATCGTGCACGGAGCGTTGAACGTATACAACGGGGCACTCAAAGGAGCCGGCGACACCCTGTTCCCGATGATCACCAGCTTAGTATGCCTTTGGCTGATCCGCATCCCCCTCGCCTATTACCTCAGCGCCCGATTAGGACGGTGCGGAATCTGGTGGGCCATCGGAATCAGCATCACGATCGGCCTGATCGTGACGTTCGTCTATTATAAGAGGGGGAGGTGGAAGAGGAGGAGGCGGGAGATTTATGAATTATG
>JAGBDR010000006.1 GCA_017937385.1 Parabacteroides sp. | reverse complement strand
GTAGCAAACAAAAATGTCCTCCGCTCCGAATATTGCAAAAGAAAATTCCCCCTTTTTCGATATGAGGAGGGACTTCATCGCCATGAGGACCGTCCTCATAGCCGTGAAGTCCCTCTTCATCGTATATGAACTCGGACTTCGTGGCTATGAAAACCGTCTTTGTGGTAAAAAATTGCGCACCTCACGACAAGAATCCCTTTTTTTCCTATGAAAAATCGGAATCTGAGGCCATGCTTAAAGAATATGTTTCATTGTTAATGAAACAATATTATACAATATCCCCTCCCTTTCCCCATTCAAAAAAAGAGAAAATTCAGATATTTTCCTACACGAAAGGGCTTCGCAGAGGGTATCTTTCGCAGACACAAGGAGTAGCTACCTGCCAGCTTAGGACAACCGGGAGACTTTCATTTTGTTCTGGAACCACAACGTTTTCGCCAGTATCAGAAAGAGGAAAAATTCATCTTTTTCCCTCTTACATAGACTGCCCTAACATTCCGGTCATCCCCCAGCGTCTGTAAACCAAACAATTTACCTTCCAACGTCCACTTTCCGTTCCTTCGTAAATATTCCATGCGGGTTTGCTGGAGGGGTGTGGCGGCATAATCTAAAACGATGAAGTCGGCTTTACAGCCTGGCTTGAAACTGCCGATTTCATCGTCGAGGTGGAGAGCTTTAGCGGCTCCTAAGGTGCATTTATACAAGGATTCGAATACGGACATCGGATATCCGTTCAGTTGCTGCACTTTGTAGGCTTCGCCCATCGTACGCAACATAGAGAAAGAGGTACCGGCCCCGACGTCTGTCGCCAGCAAGGTTTGCAGGCCTGTGCGGTTGGCGCGTTGCATATCGAACAAGCCGCTTCCCAAGAAAAGATTGGACGTGGGGCAATGGGCGACGATGGAACCGGCGGTTGCCAACCGGCGGCTTTCTGATTCGGACAGGTGGATGCAATGCCCGAAGACGGAACGGTCTGTCACCAACCCGGCACGTTCGTAGACCTCCAGGTAATCGCGGCAGTCGGGAAAGAGGGAGAGCGTGTTGGCAATCTCGTTTTTGTTTTCGGAAAGATGGGTTTGTATGTAGGTGTCGGGATATTGCTTGTGCAAACGTCCGGCGGCGGCCAATTGTTCCGACGAACAGGACAAGGCAAAACGGGGCGTGATGACATAGCGGTTCCGTCCTTTCCCATGCCACCTCTCGATCAAGGAGCGGCTTTCGGATTCTCCCGATTCTACCGTATCAGTCAATCCGGCCGGGGCATTCCGGTCCATCAGCACTTTTCCGGCCAACATACACATATTATATTCCGACGCAACGGAAAAAAGCGCGGCCACCGAAGCCGGATGCACGGTTGCATAGGCCATGCAAGCCGTTGTCCCGTTCCGGAGCAACTCCCGGATAAAGAAGTGCGCCACCTTGTCCGCGTGCTCCGGGGAAGCAAACGCCTGTTCCGCAGGAAAAGTATAATCATTCAGCCAGTCCAGCAACTGTTTTCCGTACATCCCGATTATCTCGGCTTGCGGATAATGAATATGGGAGTCTATAAATCCGGGCATCAGAAGTTTGCCGGAATAATCAACCCGTTCGCAATCCGCATAACGGCCGTCCATTTCCTGAAAAGGACCGCAGTCGACGATTTCCCCTTCCTGCACGACCAATGCCCCGTCTGGAAAATAACGGTAAGCCTCTTCCCTCTCCAACGGAGAGTCCATAAAGTCAAAGACTTCTCCTCTGTATACTGTCAGCTTACTCATTCTTTTCCCTCTTTGATTGGTTCGACATGCAAGACGATATGGGTCGCGGGACCGAATTTTAGGCGCAATTTGTTTTCGATTTCCTTCGTCAGTTCGTGCGCACGGCTCACGGTTGTTTGTCCGTCCACCCGGATATGCACTTCTATCGCAAAGTCATTGCCGATCCTGCGCGTACACAAATTATGCGGGTTCCGGACCTCCGGCGTTTCATTTATGACAGAAAGGATCTCGTCTTCGATCTCGCTCGGCAAGGATTTTTCCAGCAGATCGTTGATGGCAGGTATGACCAACTGGAATGAGACTTTCACAATCAGCACGCTGACGACCAGGGCCGCTATCGGGTCCAGTACACGCCAGTCGTCGCCTAAAAGGATCGCCCCGCCGATTCCTGCCGCCGTCCCGATGGAAGAAAAAGCATCCGAACGATGATGCCAGGCATTCGCGATAACCGCCTGGCTGTTCTCTTTCTTTCCGACGTATAGCGTCAGGCGGTACAGCGCTTCCTTTATGACAATCGAGACTACGGCGGCGATAAACGCGACTTTACCTGGGCTTTCCAACTGTTCGCCTTTGAAATAAAATCCGAAAATCTTGTTTGCCCCGTCCCAGAACAGTCCGGCACCTACGCACATCAGGACAATTCCGATGATCGTGGTAGCCAACGTCTCATATTTCCCGTGCCCGTAGTCATGCCCCTTGTCTTTCGGCTTGGATGATATGTTGATGAATAACAAGACGATAACATCCGTCACAAAGTCGGATAGCGAGTGGACGGCATCCGCGATCATGGCACTGCTATGCCCCCACATACCGGCTATGAATTTGAAAACCAACAGCAGAAAGTTGGCGAACGATCCGGCCAGGGTCACGGCCATGATTCTCTTTTTCCGAATAGACTCTTTCATTCTATACTCTTTTATTGGTTTACCACTTCATAAGTTCTCCGGCCGAGGTCTTTATGTTCTTCTCTCCGTTATAGATCGCGAAACACTGTTCCGGCCCGGTTCCGGATAATTTGGCCCATTTCGTAATTCCCTTGAAGAAATCCGGCGAGTAGGTGGCTCCCGACTTGATTTCGTAAGCGTATGGCTTGCCGTCGATATAGCGCAACAGATCGACTTCATTACCGGTGCTGTCGCGCCAAAATGTGAGGTTGGGTTCTTCACCTCTGTTATAGGCGGTTTTCACAAATTCGTTGATTACGAGGTTCTCAAACAAGCCTCCTCGCAAGAAATGCATCGAAACCTGTTCGGCCGAACGTATATCCAACAACGAACACGCCAACCCCGTATCGTAGAAATAGAGTTTCGGGGTTTTGACCAACCGTTTTGCATAATTATTAGGATCGGGTTTCAACAAGTAGCAAATATAACTTGCCTCCAATACGGAGATCCATGCGGAAACCGTCGAAACAGCCACGCCGCACTCGTTCGCCAGTGACGACAAGTTGAGCAATTGGCCGATACGCCCTGCGCAAAGCTTGATGAAACGGATAAACTTGCTCAAATCGCCGATATTTTTCATCAGACGGACATCCCGCTCCACGTAGGTTTGAATATAGAACGGATAGTAGTCCGACGGATCTATATCCTTATCGTACAGACGCGGATAGCCGCCCTTGAAAATTTCTTCATTGGCAGATTGAGGCAGTATTCCGCCTTGTTGCATTTCTACATGAGAAAATGGCAGCAATTTCAAAATGGCTGTCCGTCCGGCCAGCGACTGGTTGATGTTCTCCATCAATAGGAAATTGTGCGAACCGGCCAGCAGATACATCCCCTCATGTCCCTCTTTATCCGTATGCGTCTGAATATAGGAGAACAAGGCCGGGACCCGTTGGGCTTCGTCGACAATCGTCTCGTCGGGATAAGTCGCGAGAAAACCTCTCGGATCTTCCGTTGCGAACAAACGCATATCCGGGTCTTCGAGCGAAACATATTTATAATCGGGAAAAGCATGGCGCAGCAAAGTCGATTTACCCGACTGACGAGGTCCGATCAAAGTGACTATCGGGTACTTTTTCACCAGTTCTAACAGCTTAATCTGTAATATTCTTTCAATCATGATTGTCTATTCCTTGCAAATTTACGATTAAAAAGCAAATTTGCAAAACTCAGCCCGCAAAACGGACTAATTTTCACATATTGAACCCGTTCAGATGTTTCCGTTTCGTCTGCAAAGACATTTCGGAGAATTTGCCGGATGACTCCCCTACTCAAGCGACAAACGGTCTTACGATTAAAGATTATTAATATCGCCGGCAAGAACGTAAACAATAAAAACCTTACCTTTGTTCTTCATATATCCGAGAAGGAACAACGTTAAGTACATGGCAAGATTTATCCGTTATATCATACTAATGGTTCTGCTACAGTCCGTAGCGGGAACTTTTCTATCATACGCCCAGAGTATTACCTCGGCATCCGGTATCGTCAAAGACTCGATTACCGGCGAACCGCTCCCGTTTGTGTCCGTCTATTTCGACGGATCGACCATCGGAGCCATGACAGATGACAATGGCGCTTTTTCCCTCCAGAACAACCAGGGCTACACCCGGCTGGCGGCCAGTTCGCTGGGCTACGATACGAAATTCATCGACCTTGCGCCGGGGAAAAAGAACGACAATCTGGAATTGCTGTTGAAACCGACAGCTTTCGAGATATCGGAAGTCGTGGTCAAACCGAAAAAAGAAAAATATTCCCGCAAGGACAATCCGGCCGTAACGCTTATCAAGCAAGTCATCGCGCACAAGAACGACAACCGGATCGAAGCCAAGCCGGAATACCAGACGGAGGTATACGAAAAGCTAAGCCTGTCGCTCGACAATTTCAATCCAAACCTCGACAAGAACAAGTTCCTGAAGAAGTTCAAGTTTATCAAGAACTATTTGGACACATCTGAGTTCAACGGCAAACCGATCCTGACCGTTTCCGTGCGCGAGAACCTGTCGGATTTCTACTACCGGAAAAATCCCAAGACGACCAAGACCATCGTCCGCGCCAAACGGATGCAAGGCATCGACAAGTCATTGGACGACGGCGGCGGCATCACCTCCAACCTGGAAGAGATCTTCAAGAGCGTCAATATCTTCGACAATAATATCCCGATCTTGCTGAACCGTTTTGTCAGCCCGTTGTCATCGACATTGGCGACCACCTACTATCACTATTACATCATGGATACGCTCGATGTGGGAGGAGACAAATGCGTGGACCTGGCTTTCGTCCCCGCCAACAGCGAAAGCTACGGATTTACGGGACGGCTTTACGTCACGCTCGACGGCAACTATGCCGTCAAGAAAGTCCTGTTGAACACCCCTGCGAACATCAATCTCAACTGGGTGGACAAGCTTCGTATCGAACAGGAATTCACTCAGATGCCGGACAGCACCTGGGTGATCGGCGAGGAGAATACGTTCGTCAACTTCTATGTCGTGAAAGGGACCCAGCAACTCTATGCCCACCAATCCAGGAATTACAGCAACTACACGTTCAATGTGCAGCAAGCGGACTCCGTCTTCGGCCTTTTAGGTGCCACGCACATCCTGCCGGAGGCATTGGCACAGCCGGACACGTTCTGGACGCACAACCGTCCGGTCCCGTTAAAAGAAAAGGAAGATGCGCTGAAAGACCTGTTAGCGCAATTGCGTAAAGTCCCGGCTTTCAATGCGATCATCAAAACCGCCGAAATCCTGATAACGGGTTATATCCCGACCGCCAATGACAAGAAAAAGACCAAATTCGACTTCGGCCCGATGAACACGACTTTCAGCGCAAACCATCTGGAGGGCTTCCGTATGCGCGTGGGAGGAATGACGACCGCCAATCTCAGCCCGTATTGGTTTGCAAGCGGCTATTTAGCATACGGCGTAAACGACCGCAAAGTCAAATACAACCTGAAACTGACGCACAGTTTCACGAAAAAGGAATATCACGAAGGCGAGAACCCGGTCAACAACCTGTCGTTCATCCAGGAATACGACGTGTACACGCCGGGACAGGATTTCCTTTTCACAAGCAAGGATAACATCTTCGTCGCCTGGAAAGTAGGAGAACCGGTAACGAAGATGCAGTATATCCGCAAAAGCGTGTTGCAATATGAAAAAGAATGGCTGAACGGCCTGAGCTGGAAATCCTGGATGATGAACCAGAACAACGAGGCGGCAGGAACGCTTCAGTACGTCAGACGGGATGAATCGGGCAAGATGTACTCCGTCAAGGACTTCACGACATCCGAAATCGGCACACAATTGCGTTTCGCCCCGGGCGAACGTGCCTACAACGGGCGTTCGGGCAAGGAATCCATATTCAACCTGTCCAAAGACGCTCCCGTATTCAAACTCTCTCACCAAATGGGCTTCAAAGGCGTGTTAGGCGGCGATTACAACTACAACCATACGGAGATCAGTGCCGAGAAGCGCATCTGGCTCTCTTCGTTCGGCCATATCGACGCCCAGGTAAAGGCCGGCAAGGTGTGGGACAAAGTGCCTTTCCCGCTGTTGATCTTGCCGAACACGAACCAATCCATCACGATCCAGCCGGAAGCGTTCCACATGATGAACGCGCTGGAGTTCGTGACCGACCAATATGTATCGTTCAATGCGACCTATTATATGAAAGGCTGGCTCCTGAACCGCATTCCGGGCATCAAGTGGTTGCGCCTGCGCGAAGTCCTATCGTTCAATATGATTTATGGCGGACTGACGGACAAGAACAATCCAACCCTGACGCCGGGGCTTTTCCTGTTGCCCGAAGGGACACAGCCGTTGGGCAATACGCCTTACATGGAATGCAGCGTCGGTCTGGAAAACATATTCAAGATCTTACGCATCGACTATTACAGACGTCTGACGTATCTGGATCATCCCGATATCAAGAAGGGAGGCGTCCGCATTGCGTTGAGATTTACCTTCTAATATGTAGTTTAATAAAAATGGCAGATTCAAACAATTCACATTTGCACCATACTCCCAACCCCTGGGCGCTGACACCCTTAGTTGTTTTTTTGTTGTCCTACCTTGCCGTGTCCGTTATCGCAGGCGACTTCTACAAGATGCCGATTACCGTAGCCTTTGTAATCGCCTCGGTCGTAGCCATCGCCCTGTCCAAAGGAGGCAAGCTCTGCAACCGGATCGAACAATTCTGCCGGGGAGCGGCCAACAGCAACATCATGCTGATGGTCTTGATTTTCATCCTTGCCGGTGCATTCGCCCAAACCGCCAAAGCGATGGGGGCTGTCGATGCGACGGTGAATCTGGCCATGTCCATCCTGCCGGGCAATCTGTTGGCAGCCGGAATCTTCCTCGCCGCCTGTTTCATCTCGATTTCCGTCGGGACATCGGTCGGGACGATCGTCGCCTTAGCTCCTGTCGCCGTGGGGATTGCCGACAAAACCGGAATGCCCGACGCTTTGATGTTAGGGGTTGTCGTGAGCGGTGCCATGTTTGGAGACAACCTGTCTTTCATATCAGATACCACGATTGTTGCCACCCGCACGCAAGGGTGCAACATGAATGACAAATTCAAGGTCAACATCCGGATAGCCTTTCCGATTGCCCTATTGACCGGTATTATTTATGTACTGATCGGCAACGGGGTCGGAAGCGGATACGGGACAGGCCCGGTCGAATGGGCCAAGGTACTGCCCTATTTGGTTGTCTTGGCAACGGCTATTTGTGGCATGAACGTCATGATGGTCCTGGTAGTCGGAATACTCCTTTCCGGTATTGTCGGATTGCTGACGGGCGGATTCGACATCTGGGGATGGAACGCTTCGATGGGACTGGGCATTACGAATATGGGCGAACTGATCATCGTGACGTTACTGGCCGGCGGAATGCTGGAAATGATCCGGTATAACGGGGGAATCGACTGGATCATCTTGAAACTCACCTCCCGCATCCGTTCCACCAAAGGAGCCGAAGGAAGCATTGCCGCATTGGTCAGTTTTGCCAACGTGTGTACCGCCAACAACACCATCGCCCTGATCATGGCAGGCCCGATCGCCAAAGACATTGCCGACCGTTTCAAAATAGACCCGCGCCGCAGTGCCAGCCTATTAGACATCTTCTCCTGTTTCGTACAAGGAATCATCCCTTACGGTGCACAATTGCTGATGGCAGCCGGCTTGGGGCACGTCTCCCCTATCGAAATCATGCAATACCTGTACTACCCATACCTGTTAGGAGCCGGCACCTTATTGGCAATCGTATTCAATTATCCCCGCAAATATACGGGAAGCCGTTAACTAAACTTTCAAACGTTCGGATATATGTATGTACCCCTGCCAGTACACGTGCCGGATATAGCTTACGGAGTAAAGCTAAATTTACTTAGTAAGTAGATAGGTACTCTACTTATTAAGTAGATACTTGCCTGCTTAATAAGCAGATGAGACTCTACTTAATAAGTAGTTTTCAAACAGTTCCTAAATACAATTCCAAACTACTTAAAAAAAACTGGCATTTATTTTTATATTTCATACACCGCTCTTTTCAAAAAAGCGTATCTTTGGGAAAAATCATATTCTAAAAGAATATTATACACGTAACCTTTATGAACGATCTATTATCCATTTGTTTGTGCGTGATTCTATTCTCCTGTTCTGGAGAAACTCACAAAGCTGCCCAGCTGATTGCGGTCGATATCGAATCTGCTTTCAGCAAAGAACAAGAAATGAATATATCCGAAATTGCAGATACAGTTGAATATCTGGAACTGAAGACGCCAGACGATTTGGTTATCAGCCGTATCTGGGATGTTATCCAGGCAGATGATTGCTGGCTTGTCCGTTCGATTTCGGGAATCAGCAAGTTTACGTTAGATGGCGAATGGATCATGCAGATCGGCAGAAAAGGACAAGGGCCGGGAGAATACATCTCACTCCATGGGTTCGACTATGATCCGGTTCATAAAGAGATCCTTATTGCCGACTGGCACCAGATTTTATTTTATGACCTGAACGGCAATTATCTGCGTAACATAAAGATCAAAGATGAATTCTTTTATAACATCGCAGTTTCCGACACGGTGTTTTGGACAACATCCTTGGGTATCCACCAAGACAAATATCTGGCACATGCTTTCAACCGCAACAATGATACTTTATCGTTCTACCCAAACCCCAATTACGGGATAAAAGTAAAGAATAACGACGGCACATATTTCTCGCATTCCCGTTGGGAAAGGGAATTTTACAGATTTAATGGTAATCTTTATCTGAAAAACAGGATATCGAACGACACCGTATTTCTACTGGACGGGGCGAAAAAAACGCCCTATATCGCGTTCGACCTGGGAAAATACAAGCTGCCTTTGGAATATCAGTATTGGTATTCCGCAGAAGACAACGACCGGTATGGTGGCGATTACTGGGGAATTGCGTTGGTGGCCGAAGAAGACCGGTATGTGTTTTTTATGGCCAAACGAAGAGGGATACATGACTTGGATGATGATGACAAACGTTATCTTGTCTATGACAAGACAACGAAAACCGGATTCACCGTAAAGGGCAATCATGGAAAAATGTTGAAAGACGACCTCTTGGGCGGATCTGCAATCTGGCCACGTTTCATCACACGGGATTATTATATATGGACCTGTGAGTGGATGGACTTGTCCGAAGAGGTGAAAAACGGACTATACCCCTCGTTGTCGCCGGCACTTGCCAAACAGTTTGAATGTTTCAACTACGGGACCAACGAACTGTTGATCCTTTGCAAAAAGAAAAAACAATAATAAATAGATATCACATGGAAACAAAAGAAAGAAAGTCGTATGGGCGAATCTCATTCAGCTTGTTTATCTTCTTATTCGCAGCCCTTTTGAATTTGTCTGCCCAAAAAGGTCATACGGCAGGGGATGACAAGGTCTATCATCGCGTGGATAACATGCCGTATTATCTATACGGAGGATCGGAGGAAAATTACACTAAAGATGTAAAGGCAATCATGCAATTCATATCCGACAACATCCGATATCCCAAAGATGCTTGGGAGATCGAGAAACAAGGGAAAGTAATTTGCCGGTTCGTGGTTGAAAAAGACGGTCGCTTGTCCGATATCCACATTCAAGGGAAAGATAGCCTCTACCCTTCTTTAAACAAGGAGGCAATCCGTGTCATCCGCTCTTTTCCGAAATGGCATCCGGGAACCATGGGGAAAACAGCCGTACGAACCAGTTACTCCCTTCCCGTCATTTTCCGTATGCGGGGAGCGAAAGTACAGGAGTGAACCTCCTAACGTTCTCAGAACTGGAAATAAATGAACGGCTGCACGCCTGCGCTCTTGAACTGCACGACCACGAAAATCGCAATCGCCAGCATCACCGCCTGCACAAGCAAAGGGGAGCGGGTGACAAACGTCTGCATCCTGTTTTCTACCGACTGGGGCATGAAATGCAGGATATACCCTATCGCCATCAAGATGCAGACGCCCTTATAGCCCATCACAAACTGTGTGAAAACCTCCGGATGGAAGTGCGTGAATATCTGCGTCAATACTTCACCGACCGTCTGCATCGAATCGGCGCGGAACAGGATCCAGCCGAAGCATACCAAATGGAACGTGACCAAGACACCCACTACCCTTCTCCAAGGTTTCATCTCCGGCCCTACCGGTTTGAAACTGCCGAAACGACCCATCACGAACTTATGGACGGCAAGTGCAACCCCATGCAGAGCTCCCCAAAGGATGAAACTGACGGACGCTCCATGCCAGAGGCCGCCCAACAGCATCGTTATCAATAGGTTGACGTATGTCCGCATTTTTCCTTTCCGATTACCTCCGAGCGAAATATACAGATAGTCTTTCAACCACGAAGAGAGCGAGATATGCCAGCGCCGCCAGAACTCAGTGATGGTCGCCGACTGGTAAGGCGAATCAAAATTCACATTGAAGCGGAACCCCAACAGTAACGCGATCCCGATCGCCATATCCGAATAGCCGGAAAAGTCGCAGTAGATCTGCAAGGCATAGCCATACACGCCCAACAGGTTTTCCACCCCGGTGTACAGCAAAGGGGCATCGAAGATACGGTCGACGAAATTCAAACTGATATAGTCGGATATGACCGTTTTCTTGAAAAGCCCGCACAAGACGAGGAAAAGCCCTTCCCCAAACTCCGCCCGCGTGACTGCCGGCATCTTATAGATCTGCGGGATGAAATCGCGTGCCCGGACAATCGGGCCGGCCACTAACTGCGGGAAGAAAGAGACATAGAAAACATAGTCGATCCAACGCCGGAGGGGTTCTATCCTGCCCCGGTACACATCGATCACATAACTGATGGTCTGGAACGTGAAGAAAGAGATACCGACCGGCAAAAAGATATCCAGCGGTTGGCAGCTTACGCCCTGCAACGATGTGTTTCCCAACAGGTAGCCCAACTCATGGGCGATGGAAACCCCGATTTCCCGCAGGAAATTGAAGTACTTGAAATACCCCAACAACCCTAAATCGACACATAAGCTCAAGACAACCCAAGCCTTGCGTCCCCGCCGGGATACAGTCTTGGCCATACACCGTGCAATGCAGAAGTCGGATGTCGCCACAAACAGCAGAAGCAAGAAAAACAGCCCGCTACTCTTATAGTAAAAATAGAGGGAAAACAACGTCACGTAGATGATACGCGTCAACAGGTGTTTCCTTAACGACATATAGATAATCAGGAAACCGATAAAAAGGAAGAAAAACAACCCGCTACTGAAAAGCAGCGGCGCATTTTGCTGGTAGGCCAACAAATCGGACAGCTTGTCAATGGACAATTGACAATTGACAATTGACAATTGGGATATGAGGCTGGCGGATGGGGATATAATAAAGTTTGTCATACTGTTTCGTCTTGTTTCTTTTCTTGTTCCTTTTCTTCTTTCCTTTTTTCTTGCAGTTCTTCTTTTTCCGTTTCTCCAGCATCCTCCCCTATTGTCAATTGTCCATTGTCAATTGTCCATTGGTAAGAGCGCAAAAGCGCTCTTACCAAAAGCGTTCCCTGCTCGCGGTAACCCTCCTTTGTGAAATGGACACGGTCGCGGCCCATCAACTGTTCTTTCTGCCACTTGACACAAGAGCCTTTCCCGCCTGTAGCGGCAAACAGATCCCAACAGGCCACGCCCTCTTTAAGAGCCGCCTCTGCGATCGTCTTTGCCGCCAACTGGGTATTTGCGTTGCAGATGTACGTCCGCTTTTTATTGACATACGTCCGTTTGTAACATTCCGGCGGAGTGGTGAGCAGGATTACCGTCTCAGGCATATATTGCTTGACCAGGGAAACGAACGCACGTACCTGCCCACCGAATTCTTCCGGACGGAAACGGCGACCGAAAGTTTCGTTCGTTCCCAGTGAAACAATCAGCAAGGAGGGTTTCAGCAACGCCAGTTGGCGGATGTAGGCTTCATCCGTATAATGGATATACATGGACCCGTTCACGCCGACCGAATGGTAGAGGATACCCGGATTGCCGTTTGTCAGGCTGAAGCCGTAATATACATTCTTGAAAGAAGAGGCAGGAAGCAACTCGTCCGTGCCCTGTTTCCGACGGGTACTGTGGAGCTGCAACGTATCGGCCTGATAAGAAATCCGGAACGTGTCGGCCAAAACCCCGGCAACAGCCGGAACCGTGGCCAAGGAGGTTTGTACGGAATCTTTACGCGGACCGGTGGGCAACATCGGCATGGCCTTTTCTCCCCGGTAGAGGATCGCCCGGTTGAACGAATAGCCGGCCCCGTTGTTGGGAGCTATCCGGACATCTAGGTTGATGGAAGGTGAAACGGACTGGATACCGATCCCGCCGATTCCGACAGGACATTTCTTATTGACCTGGATGCAACGTCCTGCCATCCATTCGCGAACGGAAGAAGAGATGAAATAGTCGTCCGGCTCATTCGTCTTGCTCAACTTGAAAGGGGCAATCCATCCACGTCCGGCGTTTCCGAACTGCGTCTGCAGAAGACGCATCACTTTGCCGGAATAATAGCCGGCCTGTATGTGTGAATCGCCTAAATGAACAATTGTCAACACGGTGTCTTTCCCTGCCCTGAGCGAATCCAGTCCGGCAAAGAAAGGCTGCAACGACAAGGAAGACAGGATCGAATCGGCCTCCTGCCCGATCGAATAAGCGCGGGATGGAAGCGGAATCGTGTCGAAACCGGCAAGTTCCCGCGTTCCGCCTTTCCCTTTGGCTCCGGCGGCACTGATGCTCGCCAAAACCAGATATAGGCTAATGAACCACTTGGTCTGCTTCATCATAAAACTCCTTTTCTAACAATATTGCGTTCACCAAGGCAGAAGCGATCTCTTTTCCTCCCCTGAAACTCAAATGCGTATAGTCTTTGCTGGCCCAGTTGTTCTCCACGAAACGGACCATGCTGTTCTCTCCTCCCATCGCCCCGAAGACATTCCAGAAAGCAATCCCCGAACGGCGTGCGGTCTGCCGTTGTGCGTGCAGCAACGCCAATACGGCGGGCATCGTTTCAAATGTTCCGTCCACTTGCCGGCTCCTGTCTGAAACCCCCAGCATCAGGATGTCGGCATTCGGGAAACAGACACGCACGTGGCGCACGACCTCTTCCATCCGCTTGGCATACCATCCGTACTGCAAAACACTGTCGTTGACAACATTCAGCCCATACTGCAAAACGACCAGATCATAAGGGCGTATCTCGTTCAACTCCCGGCAACGGGCACTGTCTAACCTTGCAAGGTTCATACCCGAATTGCCACGCAGCGAATAATTGTCCACGATCACACCTGAATTATCTTCAAGCGCAACTCCAAGCGCCCGGAAACCGGCCGTGTCGGTGAAGCAGAAAGCAGCTTCCGTAAAGGATCCTGTCTGCTCATATTGCGTGATAACGGATGTCGGTTCCAGAATTTCGCGGACCGTGTCTTGCGTACTGTTACAGACCAACGTCATTTGTGTGCAGGTATTCTCTTCATACAGGAATTTGAGGGAAGAAACCGTTTCCAGCTCCGGATAGCGGTTTGCCGTCTTGACCGAGATAGACGGCTTCTCGCCTTTCGGTTCGAATGTCATTCCGGAAAGCGTATACCGATGCCGGTGGTCCGTCAGCATGGACCAAGTGGTCCAGCCTTCCGCCTTTTGCTCGACCGTCGGCCGGAATTGGGCGGCAACTGACGTAACCGGGACAAAACCGACTCCGCGCCCTCCGAACAGTTGTTGCATTCCCGAACGGAAATCAGCTACCATGATATCGCCTTCGATAAACGAATCGCCCAAAAAGGCGACACGCGCCGGACGTCCCTCCTCCTTGCAGTTTCTTAAGGCGGCAAAGAACCGTTTCAGAGCGATGTGGCCGACGGAGTAATCCTCGATGTGCGTCCCCAGCGAATCAGCACCCTTGTCTGCATACATAACCTGGTAGAGCGAATCGCGCAACGCGAGGGCGACAGAATCGATACCGGTCGTTTTCCGGATCGAATCGAGCACGGCAACTGAATCGATCCGGACCGTATCCGGTTCTTCCAACTGCATACGCAAGGAATCCATAGACAGGGATTCGGGCTTCACCCTGATATCGGAAAGCAAGTCAACCTTTTTTATTTTTATTCCGAACAATCGGTCCGGCAAGTAATAAAGCCCCAAGCAAATACTCAACGTAATCAACAGCAAAAGCAAAAGCCTGCCGAAATTATCCTCTTTATTCATTTAAATCCTCTCTTTCGAAGGCGCAAATTTACACAAAAAACTGTCGATTCCTGTATGAGTCGGATAAAAATCAAACGTAGCGGATTTATTAGGAGGAAAGATACGGGACAAACGCAATTTATTGCAAAATCGGCCGTTTTATCTACTAACAGATAAAGAATTATTAAAATGGAAACTCCGAAAAACAGAAACTGGAACGTATTGAAAAGCGAATACTTGTCCCGCCAGCCGTGGTTTACCGTACGCAAGGAAGAAGTGGAATTGCCGAACGGGAACAGGATTCCCGAATATTATGTTTTCGAATATCCGGAATGGATCAACGTGATCGCAATCACCAAAGAACAGAAATTCGTATTGGTCAGCCAATACCGTCACGGCTTAGGCATCACGGCTTACGAACTTTGTGCCGGTGTTTGCGAAAAGGAAGACGCTTCCCCACTTGCTTCCGCCCAACGGGAATTGCTTGAAGAGACCGGCTACGGCAACGGAAACTGGAGCGAACTGATGGTGATCGGTGTCAATCCGAGTACCCACACCAATCTGACCTATTGCTATCTCGCCACAGATGTAGAACCGGTCACCTCCCAGCACCTTGAAGCGACAGAAGACCTGAGCGTCCATCTTCTGACACTCGATGAAGTAAAAGAATTACTCCTGAACGACCAAATCAAACAAGCACTCCACGCCGCCCCCCTCTGGAAATACATGGCGACACATCATTTGGTTTAAGGAATGCCTGCCATAAAGAATAATCCGGATATACCCTTCAATTTTTATACTGAAGAGTCTGATGGAACACAGCGTTTATTCAATATGATGCTGACGATTCTCTGGACAACCGCATCAAAATGTCAATGAGTTGATAATCAATACTTGTCGATTTTGTATTAATCGGGATAAATGGGGTAAATACAAGGGTGAGAAGTTTCAACAGTTTACAATATCCCCCCTTAAAAACACATGATTTTGTATTTGTCTGAATAATAGCCCGTTGTCAAAAATCATGTTTCTTAAAAAATATTATCCGCAAGGGAAATTTGAATTAAATGGGGTAGAAAATCAATTTTTATGGGGTAGTAGTTTCGATTTGGACCAATGGCTTTTTTAGGAAAATGTACAATAAGGGAGAGGAGGAGGTTGAAAACTACGTTTGGTATCTAAGCTAACGTTATTTTGATGCGGTTGCCCTGAAATTAACCCCATTCTTATTTATCAATTGAAAGAAAATCCCTAATTTTGCAAAGGATATGGACAAATCATATCCAATGACAAAATAACAAAGATATTTATAAGAGACATTTCCTTATTATCCCTGTCTGTGAAATCTGGTAAATTTTATGACTACAGGATAAGGTAAATGGTTCTTATGCTATTGACGTGGGCTGTTGCTTATTTATTGTAGTCAGGGCTTACCAGAGCCTCACAGACATAGTAGCAACAGTGCCACGTTTTTTCTTTGATAACATTAATGAGTTATGATGAACGACAAACAATTTCTGAAAAGAGAAATATTACAGAAAGAAGATGAAAGGCATCAATTGACACATCTTGGAGTCATAGATAATTTCGAAAAGGCTATTGACACTATGCTGTTTCAATATGAGGAACCCTGTTTCACAAAAGTTGAATTCTTGGATTACTTTTATACCCATATTATTGGATATTCCGATTTCATTGCCAGACAGAAAACTTCAAATATCAAGTTGAAAAAACAATTGTTTCGGATGTCCGATATGTATGTAAAACGTAAAAAGGATAAGACAACTGCATTATTGGACAAAGAGCTGAAGTACAACAAAGTATCCATTGGCTATTTTTTCCCATTAGATGTATTTGAAGAATATTACGCACGATTTTGTTCATGTTCCCGAATATTCAATACACCAACATCGGTCAATGCATTTTTTCAAGAGAACATTGACAATCAGTATCCTCTATCCATTCAACAATACTTACAGTATTTGAAAAAAAACATATCTTCTTTTTGGAATGTCACTTGTTCCTATGTAAAAGAGATTATCGAAATAGCAGCCCAGCACCTTCTGTTCGTTCCGCTACCCAAAGAACAAACCGATTTGATCAAAGACGCAGCCTGGAGCGACACATACGAGATTTTGCAGAATAAATTGCAGACAGACAACACTCTTTCCTTCAAAAACGGAGCAGACTTTAGAAATTATGTTGTCCAAATATGCAATTACCGTCTACAAAATCAACGGCTCAAATATACATCCAAAGAGGAATCTATAGATCTTTATCCTTATTTAGAGTTAGAAGAGGACGAGGAAACAGACCATTCAGATTGTTCATTTTTGGACATCGACATTCATAATTCCTACGAAGTCGCTTACGCTATATCAATCATACTATTGAATTCCGAACATCCTCTTTATAAAAAACTGACACAAGGTATAGAAGACAAAGTGGATATTCTATTACGAAAAGTTATAAAAGGGCAAAGTTATAACCAAATAGTAGAAGCCAAATATAACCTTCTTCCCGAGTCTTCCAATTTTGTCAAGACAGTAGCAAAAACAAGAAAGGAATACGAACGAGTCAGGAAAACATTACAAGAACGTCTTATAAACATAAAAAAAGAACAGGAAAAATGTCACATTTGATTTCAGAATCAGATAATAGAGAAAAAACATCGTCATGGATAACAAAAATATATGTGATAAGATACAAGTAGAACGATACCTTTTGAACCAAATGGGACAAGAGGAAGAAACACGTTTTCAAGAGCATCTGAGCCAATGTGAATCATGCCGGGATTATCTGACTAAAATCCGGGCCATAGCTACAATTGTAGGAGAAAACGATTTACCCGATATACAGGTTTCGACTTTTCAAAAGAAGAAAATACAAATGTCGCGTTGGTTGTCAGTTGCAGCCTGCATTTTATTCGCAATCTGTATTTCTGTTTTTTTGCATACAAAACAGCAAACAGCAGATGAAGTACTGTATCCGACTTCCATCGAATATCGGAATCGTGCATCCGGTGATCAAGTCTTTGTAAAATTATTATATCCCGACCACGATTCGATTTGTGTACCCTCTAGCCGATCGGTCCTGTTCAGATGGGATTCTCCATGCACTTATCAATTAAAAATACGATACAAAGACACGATCTTATTAGATGTCAAAGGAAATGGATCGGAATATGCTTTATCTTCCGAAACATTTGCTCTTTATCCATATATAACTTGGGATCTGAAAGTTGACGAACAATCTTATTCCGGACAAATCATTTTTTCTAACAATTAAAAAAATCATGAAGCGCTTTATCTTTATTTTGCTATCTAACTTGCTTTTTTTATCTGTGGCAAACGCACAACAGGTAACGAATCTCACAGCTACGGCTAATAATGACACCATTCAAGTCAGTTGTATATTAGAAACCGATGTTCTCTGTTCTTTACAATTGCAATATTCCGAAAATGACGGGCTTACCTGGAATGATTGCAAGACCATACAGGGAGATATATCCGACCAAGCAAGCGGAGAAAAAAACATATATTGGAATTGTTTGAAAGATAACGTGTTGATGGGAAATTTCATTTTCAAAATCATACTCCATCCATCTTCGATTGCAGCTGTTCCTCAAAAGGGGAAAGAACCTCTTTCTAAAGAAAACACGCCTAAGCCAACAGTTCAACAGAAGGAAAAACAATTATCCGCAGGCCATTTTATGATCCTGCCCGGATGTTCTTTTGGTAATACATTATCTTATTCACTCATGGCCGGATATATGAAAAAATGGGGTGGCTATGTCAAGATTAAATCTTCGTTTGGAAGCAAAGATAAAAATGCGACAAAAGGAGATGTGGACGATGCCTTTTTCAACGGCAATTCAAAAAAAGGGCGCTTTTCCGCATACGCCGGAACAGTCGGCCAACTTCATCCTAACATTTGTATGTATGCAGGAATTGGGTATGGAAACAAATGGTTGCAATGGGAAACGGTCAATAACGAACAGATTGAAATCGCAAGTGGAACGTATTCTGGAATCGATCCGGAAATAGGTGTATTATTCAAAATAAAAATGTTCACCTTAGGTGGCGGATTTAACTGCCTGATTGGACAGGGACATAAAAACGGAGAAGGAAATATTTCAGTAGGTATCATATTTTAAACGTTCAACAAGATGAAACAAATTCTATACATATTCAGTGTCTTACTTTTATTGGGCTGTGAAAAAGAACTTCAACCGGTACAAATAGCAGTCTCAACCGGTGACGCAACTAATATTACGACTAATAGTGCTTCCATCCAAGTCAGTATGGACAAAAATGATCTTATTGATGAAATAGGTGTTTTTTGCAGTACTGATTCTTTATTCAATTCCAATACAGTAAACAAAAGTTCCACTCAAACAATCACTGGAACTCATTTCAACTTCCAGTTATCGAACCTGTCTGATGGGACCAAATATTTTTATAAGGCTTACGCATCCGGAAAATCAAATAGTATTTATGGAATAACGAAGTCATTTACGACCGAGCAACTTCAACTATCAACTTCTATCAATAATATCGAAGCTGGTGATCAGGAAAATACATACAGTGTAAAGATTAACAGCAACACGGGTTGGTATGCATCCTCCAACCAAAGCTGGTGTGAAGTTTCCCCCAACACAGGAACAACCAATAATACCATCAATATCCTGTTGAAAGCAAACACAACGACATCCGCAAGACAGGCAATCGTAACCGTTACTGCCGGAAACAAAGAACAGAAAATAACAATCAATCAAAAAGGTTGCAATGAAAATTTATCTGTTTCTTCCAACTATTTCTCGATCAGTCCGGAAAATAAATCCTATAATTTCATCATTTATACGAATTTATCATGGGAGGCATCTTCCGACCAATCTTGGTGTGTCTTATCGTCTTCGTCCGGAAATGGAGAAAATACTTTATCGTTTACTGTTTCCGAAAATACAACCAACCAGGAAAGAAAAGCAATTGTAAAAGTCAAATCAGGCTCCTTGACGCAAGAAATTACGATCGTCCAACAGAGCAAGTCTGCAACCTTGTCTGTTTCAACAAATACTTTTTCTGTCAATGCAGATAGAAACACCTACAATTTTTCAATTACAAGCAATATCGATTGGACTATCACATCCGATCAATCTTGGTGTACACCATCTATTGCAGCCGGTTCTAATAATCAAACCGTCTCTTTTGTGGTCTCAGAAAACACATCGACGCAAGAAAGAACAGCTATGATTTCAATAAAAGCCGGAACATTGTTTCAACATATAACAGTGACACAAACAGGCACCAACCAAACATTAGCTGTTTCCAAAAATTCTTTCCTTTTCGGTTTTGAAACAGGACATGGAGAATTTACCATCAGCAGTAATACCAACTGGAATATTTCATCCGATCAATCCTGGTGTAATGTGGCTACTACATCTGGATCCAACAATAAAACGATTTCATTTTCAATCACAGAAAATACATCGACACAAAGACGAACTGCAATTATCACGGTAGAAACAAGTTCGTCTTCCATTCAAATCGTAGTTACTCAGGAAGGAAAAACCGAAGTACTTCCTAATCTGTCTGTTTCTCCAGAATCTATATCGGTAACAGCAAATGAGCAGACCTCCAGTTTCAGCATCGCAAGCAATACGAATTGGACGATTTCATCCAATCAAACTTGGTGTACACCTTCGGTTACATCTGGAAGCGGAGATAAAACGGTTACTTGTTCAATTTCAGCGAATACATCGTCACAATCAAGAACGGCGACAATGACTGTTACGGCAGGGGATCTGTCAAAAACGGTTACGATAGAACAAGAGGGGAAAGAAGTTGCGATTATAAATATACCGGATGTTAATTTCAAGGCTTATTTAGTTGAAAATTTTGATACAAACAAGGATGGGGAGATTTCGGAAGAAGAGGCTTCTAAAGTTACTTTTATAAATTGTAGAGAGAAAAACATATCATCTTTAGAAGGAATAGAATATTTTATCAATGTAACTTATTTGGACTGTGCTTTAAATAATATACAAAATATTTATTTGCAAAAGAATACAGAAATAAATGACTTATGTTGTTTTGGAAATAAGATCCAGCGATTAGATTTATTTCCATTAAACAAAATGGAACAATTAAGATGTCATGAAAATGCTCTTACAGAGTTAAACATTGATAATAATGTCAATTTAAAATTTTTATCATGTGGTGATAACAAACTAACTTCTCTAAATGTCAGAAATAATAAAGATTTAACAGATCTTTATTGTGAAAATATGGAATTATCACAACTTGATCTTAAAAATAATTCAAAATTGAGCATTTTATGGTGTTTCAACAATCATATATCCAACTTGGATTTGTCAAATAATAGAATGCTAACTCATGTTCATTGTAGAAATAATGGGTTAAACAGTATTATTCTAAACAACAACTCTTTACTAACAATTTTAAATTGTGAACAGAATAATTTACCAAGTATAGATACAAAAGAAATAAAAAACATAGAATCATTATATCTTAACAAAAACAACATTAGTACAATTGATGTAAGTCAAAACAAAAATATAAAAGCTTTGTGGATAGAGAATAATGAACTATCATCCATTGATGTATCCAATAATCTCAATTTAGAATGGCTTGATGTAAGTAATAACAAATTAACATATTTACATGTAAACAATAATACTAATTTAAAAAGACTAAGCTTTTATAACAATAAAATAGGAGAAATCAATTTGCATAACAACGTTAATTTAGAAGGACTTGGATGTATGAATAATTTATTAACTGAATTAGATGTTAGCAAAAACAAAAAGATAACAGATATAAATTGTTCACAAAATAATCTAACAAGTATTGATGTTAGCAATAATCTTTCAATAAAAGAACTCTATTTTTCAAACAATCCAATAGAAACGATCTATTTAAAATCAGGTCAAACAATAGAAAGCATGACAAATGGAGATTACAAAATTGTATATAAATAATATGTGTTTATCATGAAAATATATATAAAAATATTATTAATCATTTTATTATTAGGTTGTGAAAGTGATCCAATCCCTTCCACACCTATCACTATCGATAATGTCAAAAGTAGTTCTATCGACTACACCTCTTCTACTATTCTGTTTTCCATAATAGGAAATGCCAACAAAGCTGGTGTTATGTATGGCATGGAGAAAGAGTTATCAAATGCCCAAATACAATATGCAGAAAAGGCAAACGGTGAAGTTTCTGTCTCTTTGAATGGGCTTGAACAGGGGACAGAATATTTCTATAAAATTTTTGCAGAAGACAAAAAGGGAAATCGAATATTTAGTGAAATAAAAAATTTTATAACACTTTCGCCTTCCGTAAAAACCGGTGATGCGACTGAGATAACTACAAAAACAGCAACTCTATCTTTGAGTTTTGAAGGAACTAATCTGAGTGAAGTTGGTATTCTATATTCAACAGACGAATTATGTAAAGATAATCTTCTGACTGTATCAAATACAAGTCCGTCTGGTAATAATTTAAGTTTTGAAGTTGAGGAATTGGATTCGGGAACAACTTATTACTATAAGGCTTATGTCAAATATAAAAATGGAACGATTAGTTATGGAGAAATAAAGTCATTTCAGACAGAGGCACAATATTTAAGAGTTTCAACAACGTCTATTGAAGTTGTTGCAGAAGGTGGTATTTATCAATTCAAGATTGAAGCCGAAAATGTAGAATGGGGTATTAATTGTGATCAGGATTGGTGTACTTTTTCTTCTATATCTGGAAAAAGTAATGAAGTTATTTTAATTAATATAATGCCAAATTTGAATTTTAGTGATAGAATGGCAACTGTTTTTATTAATGATATAAATATGAATATTATACAAAAAGGACAAGAAGATAATATATCCACTAATGTATTATCTTCATTGGCACACTATTGTGGTTATAATGGAGAAAATTTCATGTATTTTGCAGTTAGTACTAATGAAAAATGGAATGTTAATTCTGATAGTGAATGGTGTGACATACAAACTAAATCCGGAAATGGGAATGGGGTCGTTTATTTTTCTTGTAAAGAGAATATGACAAACCAATGTAGAATTGCAACCATTAATATTGATTTCAATAATGAAACTCAACACTTTTATGTATTACAAAATTATAAAGGGAATCCCATAACTTGTGGAATCTATTCTGATTATAGCGATGGGAAGATTCAGACTCCTATTAACTGGACTGCAAAATCAGACGCTACATGGTGTAATTTATCCAATACATCAGGAAAGAATGGAGACTATTTCAAATTCATTTATTCAGACAATAAAAAAATGGATAGAATCGCTATTATTACGATAGAATCTGGTGGTTATACAAGCCTTTATATGAAAACTCAAAGAAAAGAAGATCTTTATCTGCAATCAATACTACCATTATATGAAATGGCATTTGTTAAAGGAGGAAGTTTCTTTATGGGTAGTAATTTGTATTATGATACTCAACCTATTCATGAAGTCATATTAGATGATTTTTATATAGGAAAGCATGAAGTCACTCAAAGATTATGGAAGTACATTATGGGCACTAATCCTTCTGTTTATAAAGGTGATGATCTACCTGTTGAAAGTGTTAGTTGGGATGAAATACAAGTGTTTATTATTCGTCTAAATGATTTAACAGGGTTGAAATATCGATTACCAACAGAAGCTGAATGGGAATATGCGGCTAGTGGTGGTAGTAATAGTCAAAGTTACATGTTTAGTGGTAGTAATGATTTTGAAGAAGTGGGCTGGAATGATATATGGTATTATAGTGGTCATACTTCGGTATTTGTTGGAATGAAGAAATCGAATGAATTAGGTATATATGATATGACTGGAAATGTAGGGGAAATATGTTCAGATTGGTATGGAACTTATCCGTCTGAATCACAAAAAAATCCTATAGGCCCAAGCCATGGAACAGAAAGAGTTATACGAGGTGAAAAATCAATGTATATTCGTGGAAATTGTACTGGTGATATAAAAGAACGTTATAAATCAAGATTAGACGGGGGACATATGGATTTTGGTTTCCGTTTAGTTTTAGACAAATAAATCATACAATCATGCAAAACAAATACAAATTATTATTTATTCTGTTTACTGTTGCACATACTTTATGCGCTCAAGTCAGTGCACCTCTTCAGTTCCGTGTTCCCGTAGAAACCTATGTCCGTTCCTATGTTGAACCTCGCCTACAAACTTGGCTTAAGTGGGATCGGTACGAAGAATCGACACAACAATATAAAGAACGGACAAGTGATGAAAATCGCCTCAGTCAAATAACGAAATGGGAAAACGAAGCATTATCCATTTATAAGAAAAAATATGCAGAAACAATCAATTGGGATCAGTTCCATATTGAAGGAGATTACGATCCGGATAATGAATGTTTTTTGATTCGTTCCGAGCAATTCGGACAATTGACCGTAAAAGTCCCACGAGGAAAAACAGCCAAAGAGTTCATCTCCTATTTTGATTCAGTAAAAGTCAGCCAACCGGATTTTTATTTTTCTGACAATTATATCGGTTTGGACAAATTGACATTTACACTCCCTAATGGACAACAAACCGTTTATGATAGTCGCGCACAAAACACGTATGCACCTTTGCACATTTCGTATGATCCGGAATTGACAAAGTTAAGAGAATTGAATATTGAAAACCAAAATCGGCAGGTTGCTCAACAACCCATAAGTAATCTGTCTGACGTTGATATGCAGATCCCGAAAACCGGAATTACGAATGATGAAACTTATGCAGTTATCATTGGTAACGAGCATTATCATTACGAGTCCCAAACCCGATTTTCAAGTAATGACGCCAAGGTCTTCTACCAATATTGTACCAATACATTGGGGATTCCATCCCGGAACATATTCAGTAAAACAGACGCAACGTATGGCGATATGCTGACATCCATTCAATTCCTTAAAAATGCGGTTAAAGCCAAAAACGGGAATGTACATATCGTATTCTATTTTTCCGGGCATGGAATGTCCGATATCAAGACAAACGGTATGCATCTTTTACCGGTAGATTGTAGTTCGACAACGCTACAAGCCGCTTTAAAAGCCGAGAACCTATATCGGGATTTAGCCGATATGCAAGCACTCTCCGCCACAGTCTTCTTGGATGCGTGTTTTAGTGGAAAAAGTGACGAAGGAGCATTAACGGCTTTGGTTGACGGAGCCGGTATAGAAGTTACACCTCGCAAAGAGATGTTAAACGGGAACTTGGTCGTTTTCAGTGCAACTACCGATTCGGAAATTGCTTATCCTTATGAAGAAAAGCAACATAGAATGTTTACCTATTTCCTGTTAAAAAAGTTACAGGAAAGCAAGGGAACAACTTCTTATGCTGATTTGGCGACTTATCTGATCAACAACGTAAAGTCACATGCATTCGATGTAAACCGGAAAATGCAGACACCTCAAGTGCAAACTTCAAGAACCATTTCTGAAGTTTGGAAAAGTTGGAAATTAATAAAAGAATAATCAAAAGTAAATCCAATGAAACAGTTCTTAGCCATCAGTATCGTATCAATCCTGTCCGTGGCTGCCTACGGACAAAATACATTTCAAGAACAGTTTGATACATTCAAGAATGAGGTACGTCAACAATATGTGGTTTATAATGACTCTATCAAGAGTGCCTTTATCAAATCGATAGAAGAAAACTGGATCAAGTTTCAAACTCATCACCCGATTCCTGTTCCCCAAAAACCGATTCCACAAATGGATATACAGACTACACCAGAAGAATATGATTCTTCTTTAGAGTTGGAAATAGACAGCATCATTCGTCAGAAAGCCTCATTGGAAGAGGCCTGTTTGTGGAATGTGACCATTCCCAACAAAGAAAAAGGACACAAAACAATGGTTTCTTTTTATGGCTCTGAACTACAGTTTCTTCACTTTATCGAATACAAATATTCTTTAGCGGACCTTGACGAAAAAACAATTGCATCTGTATGGGAACAATTGTCCGATTCGCCCTATACGGAATTGATCAACACATTACTTTTCTACAAAAACGACATGAATTTGAATGATTGGGGAACATTCCAGTTATTAGGTCGAATCGTTGAAACATTTTATCCGGGAAAGAAAAACGAACAAACGGTCTTTTCTACTTTCATCATGAACCAGATGGGATTTCGGATGAAGATCGGCAGATGCAACAATAGGCTTATTCATCTTATTCCTTTTCAAACAACAGTCTATGGGAAACCGTTTATCAATTTTGAAGGTGAAAAGTATTACATTTTGGAAGATACCGATGTAGATGGAGGCATATATTCCTATACAATTGACTATCCCAATGCCACCAAACAGATAAATCTGCATGCCCAAAGACCTTTCCGGTTATCCTTGTCATTGCATACCAAGCAATGTAATATCGGAGACAAGAAATACAATATCAACATCAACAAAAATCTGATTAATCTATTTCAGACGTATCCACAAACTGAAATTTCAGTTTATGCCAATACCCCACTCTCCAACATAACACGGAAAAGTCTTGAAAAAGAGTTGCTACCCCAATTATCAGGTAAGGCAGAACAAGAGGCGGTAAATTACCTCTTACAGTTCGTGCAGACTTCATTTGAATACAAAAACGACCTGCAACAGTTTGGGTTCGAAAAGTTCTTTTTCGCAGAAGAACTCTTTTACTACCCTTTTTCTGATTGTGAGGACAGATCTGTTTTGTTCTCACAACTTGTCAGACGTTTCTTAGGGTTACAGGTTGTCCTATTGGATTACCCGGATCATGTAACAACAGCAGTCAAATTCAACACTCCTGTTCCTGGTGATTTTATCTATATGGAAGGTGAAAAATATATTATTTGTGATCCGACATATTTGCATGCAAAAGTAGGGCAATCCATACCTCGTTATAAGAAACAAAAAGCTCAAATCTACATATTAGACTAAATTTTTTCATGTTCAGATGTCACAAATTCATATTAAAACAGATAATAGAACAAACAATAATTTAAAAATAGAATCAATATGAAAACAAAGTATGTATTTATTTTATTCAGTCTGTGTACTCTTTTTATGGGATGTGGTAGTAGCAAACAACCAAGTAACTCAACACAGCCTAAATCCGAACTTCGGAAAGAATTGAAGCAAACAGCTATCAAACAAGCAAGAAAAGAGGCAAAAACGTACAAAAAAGAGGGATTCAAGACATTTATTGGGGGGATTCCTTTGGAAAAGCAAATTGAAAACGCCTGGATGAAATCTGTTGCAACAGATGAATCCGGACTACCGGCATACCTTGTTGCCAATTCAAGAGTGATTGGAGGCAATGTCAGCTCAGCAAAGATGCAAGCTAATCATCAAGCAAAAGTTGAATTGGCTGGATTAATGAGTTCCAATATAAGTTCGCTTATAGAAAGTAGTGTTTCTAATAAAGAATTAACAAGTGAAGAAGCCGTTGCAATAAACAAGGCCGTACAAGCAAGTAAGGAATTAATCATTGCAGATCTGGGACGTGTTGCAAAAGAGATTGAAATCTATAGAGATCTAAGCAACAAAAATGTAGAAGTAATGATTTGTCTTTCGTATAGTTCCAAAGCTGCAACGGATATGGTAATCAAAAGTATTCATCGCAATTTGGAACAAGAGGCTGAACATCTACATGACAAACTGGATAGTTTGACTGGAATCAAACAAATCATATCAACAAATAATACAAATTTGCAACAAGAATAAAAAATCGTTAGCTTTGTAGATAATTAATCATTCTGATATGCGCAAAGTACTATTTGTCACATTCATTCTGTTCGCACTATTCACACAGGTTCTCTTTGCCCAAACTAAAAAAGTTCAGGCGAAAGGGGATTGGGAAATAGCAAATATCACACCAGAAGCGGCAAGAAGTAAAGCAATAGAAGTTGCAAAAAACAACGCACTTCGGGCTGCGGGCATATCAGAATTGTTTACAGTCATAAATACCAATTCCATATCAGATCGTTTAAGTTATTTTGTCAGTTCAAGTTATTCGGAACTCTCCGGAGAAATTACGAACTACAAAATAACGGACGAACAGATTCTTACAGATGAAAAACATCTATTTTATACTGTAAACATAGAAGCAATTATCCAACTTCGAAAAAACAAACGAGATTTAGAATTCGATGCATGCATAGAAGGGATCAAAGAAACTCCTTATCAGAATGGAGAGAATTTCTTATTCAATATTCGTCCGACTAAAGCATGTTACACGCATATCTTTTGGTTTGATGAAGCCGGAATAGGGAATATTGTATATCCCAATCCTGCGGAACCATCCCAACTGTTACGTAGCAACGAAGCTAACTATTTTCCTATTACACAAGATTACAAAATCAGAAAAGAAACACAAGAACCAATTGAAAGTATTTCTGTCATCTTTGTTTTAACTAAAAAAGATATTCCTTACACAAGAAAAATTACATTGGAAGACTTTCATCAATGGGTATTGTCAATCCCTTCTGATCAAAGAGTAATTAAATTTCATAATATTCATATAACATATTAGCAACAGCCTTTCTTTTGGATTAATCCTCTTCTTTATTAAACCAAAAGGAATAGAATCATAAATCATTTGTCTGTGAAATCTGGTAAATGTTCCCAACTACAAAATGAACTATGATTCTTGCACTTTTTCAAGTGTTGGCTGTTGCTTTCCAGGGCAACAGCATCAAATATTAATTCAATAACCTATTCATCCTCCTGATAAGATATCTTTTGCTCCTTCCTATAACCGTTATTTCAAAGGATGAAACCGACTCTCTAATCCATAGTATTATCCTAAAATATAGGTTTTATCCAAAATAAACAATATATTTGCATTCAAATATCATGAATCAAACACATTATAATACGAAATACGATGGAATATTGGCAGAAAGATATTGAGACCATGAATCGTGAAGACTTGGAAAAGCTACAGTTGGAACGATTGAAAAAGACAATTGAAGCAGCCGGAAATTCACCTTTTTACAACAAAGTATTCAAGGAAAACGGTATTACGGCCGATAGTATACAATCATTGGAAGACCTGCAAAAGATCCCTTTCACGACGAAAGAAGATCTCCGCAACAATTATCCGTATGGCATGGCGGCTATCCCTATCCAGAAATGCGTGCGCATCCACTCGTCGAGCGGTACGACCGGCAACCCGACGGTTGTGTTGCATTCGGCCAAAGACCTGGACCAGTGGGCGAACCAGGTGGCACGGTGTATGTATATGGTAGGCATTCGCGACACGGATATATTTCAGAACACTTCCGGCTACGGAATGTTTACCGGCGGATTAGGATTCCAATACGGAGCCGAGAAATTAGGATGCCTGACCGTACCGGCTGCGGCAGGAAATACCAAACGGCAGATCAAGTTCATCACGGATTTCGGAACGACTTGCCTTCACATCATACCCAGCTATGCCACCCGCTTAGCGGAAGTGATGTATGAAATGGGGATCGATCCCCGCCGCGACACCCGGCTACACACCGTCTGCATCGGGGCCGAACCTCATTCGGAAGAACAGCGCCGCCGGATCGAACAGTTGTTGGGCGTAAAGGCATACAATTGTTTCGGCATGTCGGAAATGAACGGTCCCGGCGTCGCATTCGAGTGCACGGAACAGAACGGTTTGCACATCTGGGAAGACAATGTCATCGTGGAAATTGTCGATCCTGTCACATTGCAGCCGGTAAAAGAAGGTGAAGTCGGCGAAATGGTCCTGACAACCATCAATCGCGAGGCTATGCCTTTACTCCGCTATCGTACCCGCGACCTGACCTGTGTCCTTCCGGGTGAATGCCCCTGCGGACGGACGCATAAACGGCTGGCTCGTTTCAAAGGCCGCAGCGACGACATGATCATCCTGAAGGGAGTCAACCTCTTCCCTATCCAGATCGAAAAGATACTGATGCAATTTAAGGAATTAGGCAGCAATTACCTGATCACTATCGAAACGGAAGGAAACAATGACGAAATGCTGATCGAAGTGGAACTGAGCGATTTGTTTACTGACGACTACGGCACGTTACAACGTCTGACAAAGGAAGTCACCCGTCAGTTGAAAGACGAGCTGCTTCTGACTCCCCACCTGAAACTGGTCGCCAAAGGTTCATTGCCTACGCAAGAGGGAAAAGCCGTCCGCGTAAAAGACTTGCGCAAACTTTGCTGAATTCATCACTCATAAATCTAAAATCATACATCAACATGACAGTCAATCAAATCTCCATTTTCTTAGAAAACAAATATGGGAAACTGAGCGAAATCCTCGCTTTACTGGCCGAAGAGAATATACGGATTATTGCCGCAACAGTAGCGGACACCTCCGAATACGGTATTCTGCGCATCATCGTCAGCGATCCGCAAAAGGCATTCAAAATCCTGAAAGAGAACAACGTCAGTGCAAACCTGACGGATGTATTGGCAATCGTCACGAACTCTTGTGCAGGTAGTTTTGCCCAGACATTCTCCCACTTCACGAAAGCCGGTGTCAGCATCGAATATATGTATTGTTTCTCGGCCAATGGGAAATCGATCCTGATTTTACGCACGAACAACCGGGAAGCTGCCCGTGAGGTGATTCGCCGTCAGAACCTGGAATATATTCATGAAAGTGATTTGATCAAATTATAAAAAGCGGTCCTGTTCGCTCTACCTTTGCGATGGTTTTTGTCAGCCTTTTCACGTATAAAAGACAAGGGAAGGAATTAGTTTTTATTAAAACTGAAAGAACAAAATTTAATATTTTATCCATTGATAACTATGGAAATACCCGTACATTTGTAATGTGGTTTTTTCATAATAGTATTAGATTTAAGGTTAACAAAGTTGGTTAGGGGTTGTCGTGAGACAGCCTTTAATTTTTTATATACATCCGTAAGTATGATTCAAGAGGAGTTTTGATTTTACAAGCCCTGTGAGTTGTTACAACCTTACATAAAACAAGCATTCGCTTGTGCCATAGCAGACTCGGGTATGACACAAACGAATGCAGACGTATCTATTTTTGTCTTTATCGCTTCGGAATATCTACCGATGTTTCCTGTTCGCCCAGTAAATTGCGGGAGAAATAGTCGACCATACGCCAGTAGAAATATTCGTCCATATCGCCGAAACCATGCCGCTGTTGTGGCAAAAGCAGCATATCGAAGCGTTTACCAGCCCGGATCAGAGCGTCTACCACCCGAAGCGTATTGCCCGGATGGACATTGTTGTCGATATCGCCATGCACAAGCATCAGATGTCCTTTCAACCGGCCGGCGATCTCTTCGTTTGTCTTGATGTTGTAAACGAAAGTCGTATCGCCTTTCTCGCTCACCACTTCCTTCACGCCATGATGCGTCTCGCTCCACCAACGGTTATAAATACGGTTGTCATGGTTTCCGGCACACGAAACAGCGGCTTTGAAGAAATCAGGATATTGCAGGATAGCCGCCGTCGACATGAATCCACCACCCGAATGGCCATGAATGCCGACCCGGTTGATGTCGATGTAGGAATAACGGTTGGCCAATTGCTCGATAGCCGCCTTCTGATCCGCCAGCCCGTAATCGCGCAAATTGCCATAGCCATAGTTATGATACCATTTCGAACGGCTCGGATGTCCACCTCGGTTTCCGACCGTAATCACGATGAAGCCGGCTTGTGCCAGGCGATCCGTACGAACACTCATGCGGCTGAACGGATAGACGGTCGCTTCAACCTGCGGGCCTGGATAGACATAATCGATGATCGGGTAGATAGCGGTCGAATCGAAGTTGAACGGCTTATACATCACCCCATAGAGATCGGTCACGCCATCTGCCGCCTTTACCTTGAAAGGTTCGGGGAACTGATAGCCGGCAGCCAACAATTGCGAGAAGTCGCTCTCTTCGAGCGTCATCAGCTTGCGTCCGTTGCAATCCATCAAATCCGTACGCGGGATGGTGTTCACACGTGAATAGTTGTTGACCACGAAGGCCGCATTGTCGTCCATGCTGACCGTGTGGAAATAATCGCCCGGAGTGACCTGTTGCAAGCCGCTTCCATCGAGACCTACACGATACAGATGTTCGTAGTAGGGATTTTCCTCCTTATCCTTTCCATTCGCCAGGAAGTAAACGACCCGTTTGGCCTCGTCTACCTTCACGATCTGGTCCACATGCCAGGGGCCACGTGTGATGCGGTTCTTCAGATTTCCTTCGCCGTCATAGAGGTATAGATGCGCCCAACCATCGCGTTCGCTCCATTGGATCAGCTCCTTGCCATTGCCAATGGCTGCCAACGGGCGGACTTCCTGATAAGTATTCATGCGCTCTTCGATAATCGGGCGGATCGAATCCTGGCCGATCGTATAAGAACAAATGTCGATACGATGCAGATCGCGGCTCGAACGGGTAACGAAGAAACGGTTATTATCGCCCAGCCAGACACTCGCCACCTCTTTCCGGTCGCGGTCTTTCTGTTGCCAGGGCCTGCGTGCCAGGCGCAACGTCTGGTTTTTGAATGCAGAAGTACGGATTTCCTTATAGCTATTGTCGTTCATATCGAACAGGAACAGATGTTCGACGGGTGCTTCCTTCTCGCCGGGCATCTGGTATTTGTAGGTCTCCAGCGTCGGACGGGGCGATGCCATCGAGTTGATCACCCAAAGGTCTTTCACGGCACGTTCGTCTTCAACCGTCACGGCAAAATAGCGCGAGTCGGGCGACCAGACGATCCCCCAGACCCCTTTCCGCTTGCCATTGCAAAGCGTGTCGGTATTCAAGAGGCTATACGGCTGGCCAAAGCCGAAGTCCTTCACACCGAAAGTCGTAAGCTGTATGTCCGTGACCGTGCTGTCCTTATCGTCTTTCTTCAACTTTTCGTAGTCCTCGCGCGACATCCGATAGAGATTCAGGTCTTTGGCATAGACCACTGTTTTGCCATCGGGCGAGAAAGAGGCCCAGGAGGGATATTCCGTCTCTTTCTTTTTATCCTTGAGCCAGGTCAGCTTGCGCGTAGGATAGTCGTAGGAGAAAAAGAAGATTTCTTTCTTCGGGCCTTTACCCTTGTCGGTACTGTCCTTCTTGGCATCTTGCGAAGAGGTGATCTGGAAAGTGAACGTCCGTCCGTCCTCCCCGGCTTCGAGCTTCTGGATGGGGAGTTGCTGGGCGGTGAACGGATCTTTGACGATCTCGGTTATCTGAGCGGCGACATCGTCCAAGTCGAATAACGGACGCTTCGTCTTGGCCACCGGATCAACGACATACCAGGCTTTGCCTTCGCTGGTTTTATACTCATACCAGAAGTTATTACCCTTCTGGAACCAATGTGGATCGACTGATGTGGAGAAAAGCATCGTGTTCAGTTTCTCCCGTGTGAAACGTTCTGCCTGGACGTATCCGGGCAAGCGTTCCGCCTCCTGCCCTTTCGCATTTATGCCAACACATAGGCCGGCACACACGAAGAATGTAAAGATTTGTTGTTTCATATTTTCGATTGAATTAAAAAAAGAGGCCCTACTTTCACAAGCAAGCCCCTTTCATAAAGTTATAATTTAAATTAATGATAGTCTTAAACCATAAATGTTCCTACCAATGCAAGGATTGCATAGAACTCAGGAAGAGCGGCATAAATCATGGTGTTGGTCAGCACATCATGGCCTTGCGACATCCCCATGATACCGTTTGCGCAAAGTTGTCCCTGGCGGATAGCCGAAAACAAGAAGACCAACCCGGTGCTCAATCCCATTCCGAACTTCAGCAAAGCATTGTCGGGCGTAATATCGCCAGCCGTCATGAACGCCACAAAACCATACAAACCCTGCGAAGCAGGCATAGCAGAAAGCATCATGTAACCTGCCGACTTGGAGGCATCCTTCTTCAAGGCTCCTTCAGCCGCATTGGCGGCAATCGTCGTACCATAGCAACTACCGATACCTGCCAGGGCAAGCATGAGTCCTAATCCCAAATAACCTAATAATAAAGTTATGTCCATAATTTTAAGAAATTAAATTGTTTATTGAATTATTTATTGTTTTTTTCTACAGATGAAAACGGTTTATACATCGTTCCCCGGCCGTCATAGCCGGAATTCTTGAAATATTCGACGAAGGTCAGACGGATCGAGTGCACATACGCACTCAAACAAGAGAGCGCCATATTTAACGTATGCCCGAAGACAAAGATCAACCCGAAGCAAATCCAACCGGGAATTCCCCAAAGCACATCCGCCATACTATCGCGGAGTTGCATACCCAAGCTATTGAACACTCCTCCGAGCATACCGCCGGCCAAGCCCAACGCATAAAGGCGCAGATAAGAGAGCAAGTCGCCCAAGAGCCCTGTTGCCATGTTGTAGGTATCCCACAAGCCGACCCCAATGTTCATGAACACATTCCGCCGGATGTTATTGAGCAGATAGATGCCGATCGCCGAAACCCCTCCGATCACCATCAGCGAGAGCTGGAATACGTCCAACGGAATCACGCCCAAATAGTGAAGCGTTGCCGAAGCGACTGAACCGCCCACAAGCAACAGCCATCCCCAAGCGGAAAGCGAATGTATGAAGCCGTAACGCACCGTCTGGCAAACGGCCTTGACCGTCATGGCAAAGCAAAGGTGCACCATCCCGACCATAAGCGCAAAGGCCATCGTCATATCGTAGGAGGTATCGCCGAATTTGCCCACGATCATCCAGCGTTTCACGCTTTCCGGCAAATCCAACTTCACCAGCTCGACACCGAAGAAAGTGCCCACCAAGGCCCCCACCAGCGTAGCCGCCACGCCCAACGTAATCAAAAGATTCATCATACCCGCCATCGACGGGGAGACCTTTTTCTTCAGATAAAGCCCCAACAACACCAGGAATACCCCATATCCGGCATCCCCCAGACACAAGCCGAAAAACAAGGCATAGAACGGGGCCAGCAAAGGAGTCGGGTCAAACTCGCCATAATCGGGCATCCCGTACATCTTCGTCAAGGCCTCGAATCCCCGTGTCACGAAGTTATTCTTCAACTTGATCGGAGCGTCGTCTTCCAACCCGGCGGGGCGCATATCATAGTAAACCCCTTCCTGGTCCAAGAGGGCGCAAACGGCATCCGAACTGTCTTCCGGAGCCCATCCTTCCAACAAGATCAACGCACCGGCCGCCTTCTTTTCGCCCCCGAATTTCACCTTCAACAGGTCGATTTCCTCCTCCAACCGGATCAAGGCCGATTCGAGAACCGACTTGTTGGAAGCACAAAAACGGGCCAACTGGGCTTCCTCTTGCTCTATCTCGCCCTTAACCGCGAGACAGGTGTCCTGCAAACCGGACAAACTTGCCTGCGGCAAACGAACCGCTTCGGCCTCGACCGACACCACCGGCTCTTTGCCGACCGTGATGAAATAACATTGGCCGCCTTTCCGCTGGATGACCATCGCGTTATACGCGTCCACCCACGCCTCGTCGAAATTCCGTTCGGGACAGGCAAAGAAGTGGATGAAATAGCCATTCTCGGCCAAAGCCTCCACCCGTTTCCAGTCAAACTCGCCCCAAATCTCCATCTGGGCGATCTCCTTTTCAAGAGAAGCACGTTGTGCAGACAGCTTTTGCAAGTGCTCTTTCAAGGCCTCGAACTGCTCGTCCACGGCCTCGGCCGAGAGGTCCGATTGAGGCAGGCTGCCCGCCTTCGCAGGAGCTGTATCCAACGCCGTGACCTCTTTCAACAAATTCTTATAATACGAATGCTTCCGCAAAAGGGCCTGCAAAGAATCGTCGACCTCCCCATTGGTGTGTATCTCGACATGGACGACACCCAGATCGCGAAGTTTCTCCAGAAAACCTTCATACTCCTTATGATAGATCAGGAGCGAAAACTTATTCATTTTAGCTATCATACTCTAGCCTCCTCTTCTTCTTTCGCTTTACGCTTTTCCTGATTAGACCGCATGATCTTTTGTGATGACTTGGAGAGACTTTCCTCGTCTTCCATGAATCGTTTCACCTTGCGGATCGCATCTTTATAGCCCGGGATCTGCACCTTCTCGAAAAGGTTCACCTTCTGAGTGGTCTTCTTCCGCGCATGCTCCAACAACTCCAACTTCATCCCCGAAAATTCCGCCTCGATACCGGTACGCGCCAACTTCTTCAAAAGTCCGATGCCGTCGGTAAACCAGGCTGGGGCATTGAACAGGCTGTAACGGCCGATCTCGAACTCGATCTCGTCCAACACAGGAACCACCACGCCGGCGATCTTCTTCGTGGAAAGGGAAACATCCCGCACCGCTATCAGTTCGGGGTTGAACTCATTCCACAAAGCCACCATATTCTCGTAGCTCTGTATCTCCTGTTCAAGTTGAAGTTCCAACTTCATCACTTCATCCTTGGTCCGCTTCACTTCGATACGCAAGGCGCTCTCTTTACTCTTGATCGTCGGCAAGGAGCGTTCACGCATCTTCAGCTGCTTTTCCAATTGCTGAAGGGAGGTCTTATTATATTGAAACTTTATTGCCATTTTCTACTGAGTTATGATTTATGATTTATGATTTATGTGTACGTATGATGCCATATAAATCATAAATCATAAATCTTTTTAATTTTTCTTCCAGTACTTATCCACCAACGCCTGCTTGATGTTCACCTCGGCCGGTTCGAAATAGGTGCCGAACAGGTTCCAGGCGACATCGAGCATTTCGGTCGTGTCGAGGTTGACGTCGATAGCTAAAAGTTTTTCGGAATAGTCTTTGGCGAACGCCAGCGTGCGGTTGTCGTAGTCCGTCAGGTCGAAACCGTTCTCCATCTTCGTCTTCGCATTGGCGGCATCGGCATAGAGGCGGACGGCGGCATTCATCACCTGCGGATGGTCTTCGCGCGTCTTCTTTCCGGTTACCAGCTGTTTCAGACGAGAGAGGCTTCGGAACGGGTCGACAATGACCTTGCCCACATCGCTATCCTTGCGCAGGTAGAGCTGCCCTTCGGTGATGTACCCCGTGTTGTCGGGCACGGCATGGGTGATATCGCCTCCGGAAAGGGTCGTCACGGCAATAATCGTGATCGAACCACCGGCCGGGAACTGGACGGCCTTCTCGTAGATCTTCGCCAAATCGGAGTAGAGGGAGCCCGGCATGGAGTCTTTCGACGGGATCTGGTCCATACGGTTGGAGACGATCGCCAAAGCATCCGCATAGTTGGTCATATCGGTGAGCAGCACCAACACCTTCTCGTTCTTCTGTACGGCAAAATATTCGGCCGCGCACAAAGCCATATCCGGAATCAGGATGCGCTCTACCGACGGGTCTTCCGTCGTATTGATAAAGCTGACGATGCGGTCCAGCGCACCGGCATTGCTAAACGTATTCTTGAAGAACAGGTAGTCGTCGTTCGTCATCCCCATGCCACCCAGGATAATCTTGTCCGACTGGGCACGCAAGGCCACCATCGCCATCACCTGGTTGAACGGCTGGTCGGGATCAGCGAAGAAGGGGATCTTCTGGCCCGTTACCAACGTGTTGTTCAGGTCGATACCGGCAATACCCGTAGCGATCAGTTCGGACGGCTGCTGGCGGCGCACCGGGTTCACCGACGGCCCGCCGATCTCGACATCCTTGCCTTCAGGGACGGGACCGCCATCGATCGGGTCGCCATAAGCATTGAAAAAACGGCCGGCCAACTGGTCGCCCACCTTCAACGAAGGAGCTTTTCCCATGAATACGACTTCGGCATTCGTACGGATCCCTTCCGTGCCGGAGAAGACCTGCAAGGTCACTTCATCGCCGATGATCTTTACCACCTGAGCCAGCTTGCCGTCGACCGAAGCCAGCTCGTCATACCCTACCCCCGTCGCCTTCAACGAACAGGTGGCCTTTGTAATCTGGGTAATCTTTGTATATATTTTTTGAAATGCCTTCATAAAAAACTGAGTTTTTTAAATTGTCAATTGTCCATTGATCAGCTCGTCAAGCTGGGCGTCGAATGCCTTGAACTGTTCGCTCTCATATTCGGAATAGTTCATCTGCTTGAAGAGGTTGATCATCTTCTTGAAATATTCCATGACTTCGATGAACGAGTCGAACTTGAAGTCGGTATGGCAGATCTTCACCACCTTGTCCAGCATGAACTCCTGACGAGCCAGAGGGGTCACGGCGTCGATCGCGTCGAACGCATCCTGTTGCAGGATCACGAAGTCGATCAGCTCCGACTTCCAGAAAATCACGTGATACTCCACCGGCACGCCGTCGTCGCCCAAGATGTTGATCTGCTCGGAGATCTCCTTGCCGCGCAACATACGGGTCTTGATCTCGTTCACCTTCTCAATCCAGGTCGGTGAGATATGCTCTGCGATATAGGCCTGGAATTCGGGATATTCCAAGTATTTGGAGTAACTGTCGATTGGGTTTACGGCCGGATAACGTTTGCGGTCGGCACGCTCCTGCTCCAAGGCGTAGAAACAACGGGCCACCTTCTTCGTATTTTCCGTCACAGGCTCTTTCAAGTTACCTCCGGCAGGCGATACTGTACCGATGAAGGTCACGGAGCCGGTCTTGCCATTGTTCAGATAGACGAAGCCCGCACGCGCATAGAAGTTGGCCACGATCGCCGACAAGTCCATCGGGAAAGCGTCCGGTCCGGGAAGCTCTTCCAGGCGGTTGGACATCTCGCGCAAGGCCTGTGCCCAACGGGAGGTCGAGTCGGCCATCAAAAGCACCTTCAACCCCATGCTCCGGTAATACTCGGCGATGGTCATGGCCGTATAGACCGACGCTTCACGAGCCGCCACCGGCATATTGGACGTGTTGGCGATGATGATCGTACGCTCCATCAGCTTGCGGCCCGTATGCGGGTCGACCAGTTCCGGAAACTCGGTAAAGATTTCCACCACCTCGTTGGCACGTTCGCCACAAGCGGCAATGATCACGATATCGGCCTCCGCCTGTTTGGAAATGGCATGCTGGAGCACGGTCTTTCCCGTTCCGAACGGCCCCGGGATAAAGCCTGTACCGCCCTCCACGATCGGGTTCACCGTGTCGATCGTACGGACACCCGTTTCAAGCAGTTTATAGGGGCGCGGCTTCTCCTTGTAGCACGTGATGGCCCGTTTCACCGGCCAGCGTTGTATCATCGTCACGACCACCTCTTGGCCGGCCTCGTCCGTCAAAACGGCGATCTCCTCGTTGATCGTATATCGGCCTGCTTCCTTCAGGCTCTTGATCGTATATTTGCCTTTAAACGTGAATGGGACCATGATCTTGTGAGGCTGGAAGTTTTCATCCACTTCGCCCAGCCAATCACCGGCAGCCACCTTGTCGCCCACTTGGGCAAGCGGCTTGAAATCCCACAACTTGTCGTTGTCCAGCGGGAATGTGTACTCACCGCGCTTCAGGAAAACGCCATCCATCTTGTCGAGGTCGTTCTGCAAGCCGTCGTAGTTGCGCGACAACATACCCGGCCCCAACGTAACCTCCAACATGTGTCCTTCAAACTCGGCCTCGTCGCCCACCCGCATCCCGCGAGTGCTCTCAAACACCTGTACAAAAGCATTCTTGCCTATTACCTTGATAACTTCCGCCATCAGCTTCACGCCTCCTACGGAAATGTAACAGATCTCATTTTGGGAAACCGGTCCATCCACCTCTACGGTAACCAAGTTGGAAACGATTCCTTTTACAATTCCTTTTGTTGTCATAATCTTTATATTACTATTTATGATTTCAGATTTATGATTTATGTGTCGATGCAAATCATAAATCATAAATTATAAATCATAAATCCTTTCATTTTTTACTGTTTCGTTTAAACTCTCCCAACGTGCTCTCGCTTCCTTTCTTCATGGCTCCGACGATCTCGCGGAATGTCTTTTCGCCGGTCGCTTTGTCGAGCGTCACCCAACGTTCGACCATTTCGAGCTTCAGCAGATAGGCAAAAACACTCTCGATGTCGAAAGGTTTGAAAAAAGTATGCTCTTCGAGCCATTTCCATTTCAAGAGATCCACCTTCTTTTCGCGGGCCATCAAGTCTGTTTCTTCAGCGATCCGCACCAAATCGGGCAAATAATCCACCGTGTCTCCCAACCCGAAATCGCGGGCGTTGGAGGTGCGGAGCGCCTGGGCCACTTCGTTATCCCCGACGATATACCCCGTCTTGTCGAGCCCATGTTTCCGGCAGGTAATGGCCGTCAGCATATTGTTGATATTCAGGTTCAGCTCAAACCAATCGCCGACAAACTTGTTCGGATTTTTCATGGCATACGCATAGTAGAGGGCAGCCAGGCGGTCTTCCCACGGGATCTCCTGTCCGGAATCTTTCCCCTGCGCTTCCAAATAAGCCTCGAAAAACGCCTTGAAATAGGCCGGCATCCGGTTGTTCCGGGGCGGCTTTTCTTCCTCCTTCAAGGCCTTGTAAAGCGCGTCAAACTCGTCATCCGTTATCACTCCCCGGAGGTCCGGCTGGCGGTCCGGCCGCGTGAGATGGCCGATCAGGTTCTTGTTGTCGAATTTGAGGAAGAACAGGTCGACCAGCTTCTTGTCGGCACCCGTCAGCACACCGTCCAATTCCTGCCTGAACTCCCGGATGGAATAGGTCAGTTTGCTATCGTCGAGCGCGATAGTGGGGAGTCCTGCGATCAAGCAATAATACTTACCCATATCAGAACAACATTTCTACCAACCCGGGACGAAGGAACTCCTTGAAGAAAGCGACAAACTCATCTTCGCCGAAAGTGACTTTATACGACCCGTCGGCCGGCACGATCGTGAAAGAGGCGTCATGCCCGCTCACCTTCTCGATCTTCACGCCCCCGTCCAACAGGCTCTTGGCGTTGGATTCAAAATAGCGTGTGAGCGCTTCGGCATCGGCCGTCTGGATGGTGAGCGCCTCCCTTTTCGCCCATTCCGTAGCCATAGCCAACACCACCTGCCGCATAAATGCCGGATCTGAAACGACCGCTTTCACATTGGAGGAGGTGATTTTTCCGGTAATCAGGTTGACCACTTCGCTCTTCAACGCTTCTACGGATTGCGCGGCAAACAGCTTCAACTCGGCCTCCGTATTCTTCTTCAACTCAGTGGCTTGCTTCTCGGCCTGTGCCACAATGCGCTTCGCCTCCGCTTCCGCTTCCGTCAAGACAGCCTGTTTCTGCGCATTCGCATCGGCAATGATCCGCCTTGCTTCTTCATTCCCCTTTTCTACTCCTTCCTTGTAGATCTTATCAGTCAGTTCCTGAATTTTTGTCTCCATGTCTCTCTATTTTATTTTTTAATTGTCCCTCATGTATTAAACGCCTACAAAGATAATATTTTTTTTGAATTTTCATACATCCAAACACGGAATTAGCCTTAAAAAATATTGATTCAAATGATTTTCAACTCATTACAAGTGTCTTTAAAGATAACAAAAAAAATAATCAGGCGCAAATCAGGGCAACCGCATCAAATTCTTAACAATCTGATAATCAATACTGGTTTATTTTGTATCTTATCCAATATTATAAAATGTCACATTTGATTATCAGCAAGTTAAGTAGTTGATGAAATTTTGATGCGGTTGCCCTGGGCGCAAATAGCGTGACGTGTGACAATATTACAATATGACAATAATAAAAAATGGAGAAAATGTAAAAAATGTAACTTATAGTAGTATATTATATATATATAATATACTACTATAAACGTCACACGCACTTCAAAATAGTTATTGTCATATTGTAATATTGTCACACGTCACACGGTCCCCTCCCATTTCTTTCTCCGACCCTTTCACAACCCCCAAAGCACAATTTCAGCTCAACCCCAAGTACGTTTCACCGGTAAGTGTCCTAAGATTCATAAAACAAAATTTGTTTTATAAACCTTTATCCCTTATTTTTGTATCATAAAAATTCAACCATTATGACAACAACAAAACAAAACAGAGAAGAGATTCTTGCAAAATTTCTTGCTGCCAAAGAGCGAAAACAGGAATGCCTGGCAAAACTTGAATTAAGCATGAAAGAAACTTATGAGAAACGCACAGGCAAAAAAGCCGATAATTTTTTTGCTTTATGAAGCCCCTGTCTTTGGAATGCATCAACAAAAGATCGCCCTATACTGTTGAACAGACAAGTAATACCGGTTTTTATCAATTCTTCACAGAAACAGGTGTACATTACTCCGTCGGTTTTATGAAAGAAGATCTTTTGCTTACAAAGGATTCATATCAACTGATCATTGCAAATGTAAATAATCATAAATCTCCTCGCGATAAAAGGGTACGCGACACAATTGTTGCAATCATTGATGAGTTCTTTAACCAAAATAACTCTACGTTGCTTTATATTTGCGATACAGGCGACAATAAACAACAAATGCGTAGTCGTTTGTTTGAATACTGGTTTTCCACTTACCAATATAAAACTTTTTTTACGATGATATCGTCCACAGTTATGGACATAGATGGCACAATCAATTTTGCTACACTCATTTTACGAAATGACAATCCTTTTCTTTCTGAAATCATAACAGAATTTACCGAATCCATTCAGCTACTCAATCAAAAACCTACTTGACAAGAAGATATATAAAGCCTCGCCTATTAACTTTTTTTTACCCCTTACCACCCTCCATTTTTTGGAGTACGGCAATCCGCACCGTATCTTTGTCGTGAAAAGAAAAATTCATAATTCATAATTCAAAAATATGTTCACCCTCAAACAAGCAACCTCCGCCGACTGTCCCCTGATCCGCGACTTGGCCTCCCATATATGGGAACCGACATACGGTTCCATCCTCTCACGCGAGCAACTGGACTACATGTTCGAAATGATGTACAGCCTCGAAAGCCTGTCAAGGCAGATGGACGAACTCCATCACCGCTTCTTCATCGTCTATGCCGACGGGGTCCCTTCCGGTTACCTCTCCATCGAAACCGTCGGAAAGGACCTCTATGAATTTCAGAAGGTCTACTCGCTGCCGTCCCTGCACGGTTCGGGAATCGGGCGGTTCATCATCGAACAGGGGATCGCCTACCTGAAGACGATCCATCCGGGGCCTTTCACAGTCGAGCTGAACGTAAACCGTCACAACCCCGCCGTAGGCTTCTACAAGCACATGGGGTTTCACGAACACGCGACCCGCGATTTCCCGATCGGAAACGGCTATTACATGAACGACTACATCATGAGAATGGAGGTGGCGGGATGAACAGGCGACTGAAACCGATCATGTTTGTCGGGACCTGCTCCGACGCCGGCAAAAGCGTTATCAACGCGGCTTTCTGCCGTATATTCAAACAAGACGGATACCGGCCCGCACCGTTCAAGGCGCAAAACATGTCGCTCAACTCCTACTCCACTCCCGAAGGCGGAGAGATGGGACGGGCGCAAGTGGTACAGGCCGAAGCCTGCGGGATCGCCCCCCACACGGACATGAACCCGGTGTTGCTGAAGCCGACCAACGACAAAAGCTCGCAAGTCGTCTTGAACGGACGGCCGGTCGGAAACCTCTCGGCACGCGATTATTTCGGCACGCAGAACCGGAAAGAGGAGCTGTTCAGAGAGGCGGTCGAAGCCTTCCGCCGCCTGGGAAGTCGGTACAACCCGATCGTCTTGGAAGGGGCTGGCAGCATATCCGAGCTGAACCTGCGCGACCGCGACATCACCAACATGCGGATGGCCGGACAGGCGGGAGCGGCGACCTTCTTAGTGGCCGACATAGACCGGGGCGGCGTCATCGGGTCGGTCTACGGGACAATCGCTCTGCTGAAACCCGAAGAAAGGGCTTTGATGAAAGGGATCATCATCAACAAATTCAGGGGAGACGCCTCGCTTTTCAACGACGGGCGGAAGATCATCGAGGAGTTGACCGGTGTGCCGGTAGTGGGCGTAATCCCCTATTTCCACGACATCAAGATCGAGGAAGAAGATTCGGTTGCCCTCGACATGAAACGCAATACCTACCGGGACGGCAAGATCAATGTGGCGATCATCCTGTTGAAACGAATGTCCAACTTCACCGACTTCGACGTGCTGGACATGGACCCGCGCTTCAATGCCTATTACACGAACAACATCGCCGAGATCGAAAAGGCAGACATCCTTTTGCTCCCCGGCTCCAAGAACACGCTTGCAGACCTGCAAAGCCTGCGGGCCGCGGGGATCGCCGAAGCCATCATACGCGCCCATAAGAACGGCAAAAAGGTCATTGGCATCTGCGGGGGCTACCAGATGATGGGCGCACGGCTTGAAGACCCGGACGCGCTCGAAGGGAACCTGCCTGCCGTCCCCGGACTGGGCCTGTTGCCCCAATGCACGGTCATCGAGCCGGAGAAGGTAACCCGCCAAAGCACGTTCGCCTTCCTGCCCGCAGGCAAAAGGGACCATAGCTGCCACGGCTACGAGATACACATGGGGCGGACCACCCTATCGGGCGATGCGCCTGAAAGCCCGGTAGCCCTTCTCGACGACGGGCGGACAGACGGTTATTATCTGGACAGCACCTGCTGGGGCAGCTATATGCACGGGATCTTGGACAATCCGGAAGTCCTGGACCACCTGGCCGAAGGGCTGGACCGGGAAGCGAAAACCACCTCCTTCGACTATGCCGCTTTCAAAGAAGAGCAATACGACAAGCTGGCGGCTTTGGTCAGGAAACATATTGACATGGAATACATCTATGGGCAATTGACAATTATTTAATCCTGTTCACCCGCGCAACATCGTCCAGCTTGACACAGACGGTAGCGCCCAATGGTTCGAGATAAAGAACCAGGTGGTTCTTCTTGATTTTCTTCACTTTACCGGACACATGTTTCATGGCCCCGCAAAGGATCTCGACCTCTTCGCCGGGGCATAAAGCATGTTCGGCTGCCCGGTCGAGAAACTCCTGGATGGCGTCGATCTCTTTCTGGCGGACAACGGCCGGTTTCCCGTTATAATAGACGATGCGGATCACGCCATACACGCGGATCAAGCCCCTCAAATCCAATTCGCTGCACCGTACAAACAGATAGGAGTTAAACAAGGGCAACTCCACGATCTTGACACGATCAGACCAAACCCTCGGCGCACGATGAAGCGGGAGCCAACACTCGATTCCTAACGCATTAATCCGGTCCCTCACCTGTTTTTCCGCCCGGGGAGCGGTATATAATGCGTACCAATGGGGTTCATCAGCGCTTATCTTACATTCTTTTTTCTCCATAACGTACACAAATATACGACTATTTTCCATATCTTTGTCTAATCATCAAACAAATGAACGAATAAAAAAATTGAAGACGTATGATACTTGAGTCATTAAACAACACAAAAAAAATCGAAAGCCTGCACCCGCTATTCCGGAAAGCGTTCGACTACTTGAAAGCTACCGACTTCTCCAAAATGGAAGATGGCAAGTATGAATTGGATGGAGACCGTTTGTATATAAGCATAGTCAGCCTTGCGGGCAAAGAGAAAAAAGATGCCGCTATCGAAACGCATAAGAAATACATCGACATCCAAATGCCTCTGTTGGGTGTCGAAAAGATAGGCTGGAAGCCGGGAAGCGAATTGCAGGAGGAATCCGTGCCGTATGATGAAGAAAAAGACATCGCTTTCTACATCGACCGCCCTACCGCCTACACGAAAATCTATCCGGGCCAGTTCGCCATCTACTTTCCCGAAGACGGCCATGCCCCCGGCATCGGCCAGGGGAATATCCGGAAGGTGATTGTGAAAGTCTTGGCAATTGACAATTGACGATTGTCAATTGCCAATTGCCAACAGTGGCGTGTCAGTGTGGAACAACATCTTGCGGGCGACAGAAGGATTGAACATACGTGCCAGGATATTCCGGCGATAGGTGCTGAGGGCTATTACGTCGATATGTTCATCCCGCACGAATTTCTCAATCGCCAACAACAAATCACCGTCGGCCAGCACTGTATGGGTGATATGGGCTTCTGGATATTGCTTCTTGAAATATTCGTTGACTCCGGTCAGGCGTATTTCATTCCACTCGTCCTTGCTCGTCGAGATATTGAACAGGTGGATATGGGCTTTATAGGGCCTGATGATCTCCATAAACTTATCAAACGCCACCAGATCACGCTGGTTGAAGGATGTGGCAAAGGCAATATTCCGAGCTTCGCCCAAATCCCCGAAAGGCACATTCTCAGGAATGGCAAGGACAGGGACTTTATTCACTTCGATCACTTCACCTGTGACGCTGCCAATCAAGTCGATATCTTTCTGGCTCTTTCCACGAGTCCCCATCACGATCAACGACGGGCGGTACTCCTTGCTATAAGCCATGATCTCTTCCTCCGGCAAGCCTTCGCGCAAGACATAGTCGTATTTCACTTGAGGCAGTTCTCCCGCCTGCATCTTGCGGTTGAGCGATGTACAGATGTTTTCCATATCGGCTTGGACTCGCTTCAGGACGTTCTGCACCGCCTCTTCGTTCACCTGGTAGGCTTGCGTGTCGTTCAACGGAATTGCGGACGGGAAATAGGGACTGAAATAGGCGTGCATGAGCATCACTTCGGCCCCGACCTTGTGGGCATAGTTGATTCCCAGTTCACACGCTTTGATCGAGTAGTCGGAAAAGTCGATCGGTATCAAGATCTTCTTCGCCTGCGGACCGGCTTTATCCGCTTGTCCGGCATCTTCACTAAACCATCGGCTGTCTTCGATGATCCGCAAGGCATGAGGCAGATCGCTTTCCTTAATCCGCACACGTACACCGGCCGAAACGACCGGCTGGATTTGGTTTACATTGTGTATGTAGACCTCAATTCCTTCTGTTTCAAGCATCGTTTTGAGAATCTGGGCTTTCTCAAACGTGTGAATCGCTAATGTTATTAATTTATCTTCCATAATTCTCCAATCTTAATTTTAAAACAATCGGAAATCACAAAATGTTGAGTGTTGAGAAAAAAAGAAGACAGTGTGTCAAAAGGTGCTGCACGTACCTTCCGACATACTGTCTTGCTTTGTGAGAGTGAATTTCTTTACACTTGCTGTGCTTCCGATGCTTCTTCGCTCTCAGCAAGTATCTGTAGGGCACGTTCGAATATGGTGGTATCGTCCAGCACGACCAGACCTCCGTCAGGCCCCGGCTCGATATGTACTCCACAACTCTTTCCATCCTTAAAATTATGCCCGCCGAAATAGTTACGGACAGTTTCAACGGAGATTCCAAGCTCATCAGCAATACGGTGAGAGCTTCCATCAGGCAGACTGTCTTTCAGTCTACGAAGTTCATTAAATGTAATCGTTTTTGTCATGGCTCCTTATTTTTGAAGGTTAATTACTTTGTTTTAATTTCATGCCACTAACTTAGGCATAATAAATCATAGTAACAAAATTATTCCATACAAATAATTATGCTTTACGACATATCTTACTTCCGGAGAAGATCCACCAGCGGCTCATTAAAAAGGGCAATAAGCAAGATTGTCGCATATATCGCACAGACTATAAGGCGAATACGCTTCTTCGAATACAAAGGTTCCCGGTCGTTCTCCCTCGCCAAGGAAAGTTTCGAACGGCTGAAAACATAGAGCTTGTAGACTAAATAACCGAAGAACACCCCCGAAATGGCTCCCGGCACGATATCCGAAATGAAATGGACTCCGAGATAAACCCGCGAATAAGCGGTAAGGGCCGCCCATAGGAAAAGGGTCCAACCGAACAACTTGTCCCGCATGATCCATGCCATAAGGGTAGCAAAGCCGAAAGCATTCGCGGCATGGCTGGAGATAAATCCGTAAAGCCCTCCCCGGTATCCGAAAACCGTTTTCACCTGATCCATGAAATCGGGATGATGAGTCGGGCGAAAACGGGTAAAGAGAGGTTTGCAGATGCCGGAGGCAAACTGGTCGCACAACACGATGGTCAATGCGATCGCCAACAGGACCAGCATCGATTCGCGCCAGTTCTTTTTATAGGTCAGGACCAGCAAAAACAAAACGATCAACGGCAGCCAGACCGCCTTTCCTGTATAGAGCCACATGAAACGATCCAGAAAAGCCGAATCGCTACCGTTAAGCGCAAAGAACGCGTCGCGTTCATAGATTAGTATTTTTTCTATCATAAAAGGGAATTTATGATTTATGATTTATCATCGACGCATAAATCATAAATCTCAAATCATAAATCTCAAATGATTTCCACCTCCTTACTCTGCATCCACCCGACGTTTCCATCTTCCATTTCGATCTCGCTCCAGTCGCCCAACTTGCTTTTGATGGAGACTTTCGTTCCTTCATGCAGAATAAACAAATCGGTCCCGCTTGCATCGGGAGAACTTTTCACCGTAACGGTCGGAGCAAACACGATCGCGCTCTTCCGGTTTACCAGCTCGTCCTTCTGATTGCCGGCAAAGATATTGGCAAAGACGACCAACACCAAGAATACCAGCCCCAGATAAAACCCGATCTTCTTCAAATAAATCCATTTGGAGAAAAAGAACAGGACCAGGCAACCGATAAAAAGGATAAAACAGACGACACCGGCCTGCGCCCACGAATCGGCAGCTCCGATGTTCTGGACCTTGTCGAACCAACGGCGAAGGAAGAAATCGCCCACCGGCTCGATCTTGTCAACCGCCTTCTGGCGTGCCAGTTGCAGATTGAAACGGATATCCCCGTCTCCCGGATCCAACAACAAGGCCCGTTCGTAGTTCAGGATGGCCGGAGCCACCTGGTTCGCCTTATAATAGGCGTTTCCTAAGTTATAGTAAATCCCGGCCGACTCGCCGTACGTCTTCAGAAGCCCTTCGTAAAGTTCGATCGCCTTGCCATAGTCTTCTTTCGTATAGGCTGCTTCCGCTTCCTTGATCGCCGCCTCCTGCGCCCATGCGCCTAAGGAAACGAACTGGACCAGCAGGAAGAACAGGATCTTTTTCATATTTATATTCATCTTCATCGCGTTACTTTTTAATTGTATTTTCCATTTTGCCAATGGCATCTATCGTCTGTTCATATAACTTATCCATCGCATCCGAAGCCTGTGCCGGAGCATAACGGGCAAACTCGCATGTGTTCAGGATATCCATAAATTCTTGGATCAAAGCGTCGTCTACTCCGTACTTCGCCAGCTCAGCTTCCACATTGTCCTTCGTCAGGTTGGCCTGCGGGATGCTCAGCTTGTCGCTCAGGTAGCCCCACAAGGCGCGGAGCACTTCGTCGTAGAAAGCCTCTTTCTTGTTTTCCTTCATCAACTTACCGGCATTTTTCAGACGTCTTACGGCCATCTTATTGGCCTTCTTCGTGCGGACCAGTGCCAAGTTGGAATTTTCTTTCACCTGCTTGCGGTAGATCAAGAAGAAGACGATGAACAGGATCGCCGGGATCAGGTAAGCCATATAGTACATGAACGACCCGAAGAACAATTCATTGTTCGGGACGAAGTGGATGTTCTTCACCTTCAGATAGCGAATATCCTGGCCTAAATACTTGACGCTCTCCTTATTGCTGAAGTTCGACACGACGGGCGCATTGCCTCCTCCCCCTTTGCCCTGCTCGACATGCAGTTTGTACGGCTCGGACGTGATCGTCTTGTAAGAGCCGGCCTTCGTATCGAAATAGGAGAATGCGATAGCCGGGATCTCGAAATCACCTGCATAGCGCGGGATTGCCATGTATTCGATCGTCTTCGTGCCGGATGAACCTGCCGTAGTAGTCTTGATGTCTACATCCACCTTCGGATCATACACGTCGAAATCGTTCGGGAAGACGACTTCCGGATTCTTCACCAGCTTGATGTTCCCATTGCCGGAAATCGTGACCTTTACCGTAACGGCATCATCGGTCTTCACCTGATTGGAATTGATGCTCGACGTCATGGTGAAACTGCCGACCGCCCCGGAGAACGAGGCCGGCTTGCCAGAGGGCAACGGCTTGACCTCGACGGAAACCGGCGAGATGGAGACCGACTTGTTCACATCCGTATATCCGCCATTGTCTTCAAAGAAATCAAAAACGCTTCTCGGTCGGGTTGCTGGGACCTGGACACGCAGGGCGACATCCAGGCTTCCTGCCGGAATGGTGATCTTGCCTGAACGCTGCGGATATAAGACGGCTTGTTGGATCACAAAAGTACCATAGTTTTTCCCATTATAATTCTCCAGGACCAACTGGCGGTTCTGGGGCAATTCGATTTCCTGGGTAAGGAATCCTTCAAACTCCGGCAGCTTGACCTGGTTGATGCCTACCACATTCGCTTTTCTCGGATTCGCATACAATTTATATGTAACCAAGAATCCCTCTTGCTCATAGATGCTCTTTTTCGACAACGTCGCCAGGATAAAGAGATCATCCTTGCCGACGGCTGCCGTCCCGCTCCGGCCATTCTCTTTCGAGGCCTCTTCGGCTTTATCGGCGGGCAATACCTTTATGACCAATGCGTTGGAGGTGTAGTTGGCCCCTTTCACCTTAATCGTCGCCGGCGCGATGTTGAAAGTCCCTTCTTTCTTCGGCTGCAACGTATAGGTGTACGTATTGGTCGTTTCCGACGTTACATTACCATTGATCATCTGCGTGCTATAGCTTGTCGAAACAGCCGGCCCGTACAGGACCTCGAAGTCTACCAGTTCAGGCACACGCAAATCTTTGCCTTCCCCATTCACGATGTACGACAATCTGAACGTTTCTCCCATAACGACAGCTTCCGGAGCGGTAGCCTTGAACGTCACATCCGCCGCCCGTACCCCTACTCCGAAAGTCGCCAAGAGAATAAATAAGAAAACTAATTTCCTCATTCCTCTAATTCTTTAACTCTTTAATTCTTTAATTCTTTAACTCTTCCTATAGATTTACCACTCCTTGTCCGTGCGTTTGCGCTGTTGCTGCTGGGCCTGCGCTTTCTTCACCTTCTCTTGAGTGTCTTTCTCATCCTGCAGGAAAGCATCCAACATCTGCTGGGCGTTGTCCTTGCTCATCTGCTCCTGTTGTTGGGGCTGTTCCTCCTGGGTCTTGTCCTGCTTCTTGTCGTCCTGCTGTTGTTGCTGGTCCTGATTCTGCTGCTGTTGATCCTGTTTATCCTGATCTTCCTTCTTGTCTTCGTTCTGATCCTGATTCTGATCTTCATTCTGCTGGTTCTGCTGGTCCTGCAACAACTTTTGCGCTAACGCCAGGTTGTAACGGGTTTCATCATCTTTCGGGTTCAGGCGCAAGGACTGCTTGTAGGCTTCGACGCTTTTGGCATATTCCTTGTTTTGCATGCCGATATTCCCGACATTATGATAAATCTCCGCCAAACGGGCTTTGCCTTCGGGGGTTTCGACCATCTTCTCGCCCTGCCCCGCCACCAGCTGGTACTGCTCGGCGGCTTCAGGGAATTTCTTTTGCTTATACAGGGCATTTCCCAAGTTATAGGTCCCCTCGGATGAACGTGGGTTTACTTCCAGGCTTTTCCGGTAGGCGATTTCCGCCTCGGTAAACTTTTCCGTTTCATACAGCTTATTTCCCTCCCGCACATGCTTGCGTTCTGCCTTCTGAGCAAACAGGGAACCAGTACAGAAGAGGAAAAGGAGGGAGAAAAGCTTCACTTTCCGGAACACACGGTTTTTGCGGTCCAGCGTCATGAATTCCACCAAAAGCAAAATCAGCGCAATCCAGGCAAATGTCTGGAACCGTTCGTCATATTCCGAATAGACCTTACTATCCAATTCTGATTTATTCATCTTATCAATCTCTTTCTGAAGAGCACGAAGCGCGGAGTTTGTGTTGTCGGCACGGACGTATGTCCCCTGGCCGGCGGCCGCAATCTCCTGGCACATCTCTTCATTCAGTTTCGTGATCACGACATTCCCTTCCTTGTCTTTCATGTAGTTGTTGCTGCCATCCACCGGAATCGGAGAACCTTTCGGGTCGCCCATGCCGACAATGTTCACGTGAATGCCTTTCTCGGCAGCCGTGGATGCGGCTTTCACGGCATCGTCTTCATGGTTCTCGCCATCGGTAATCAGGATGATTGCCTTGTCGGACGTCTCGCTCGGCGTAAAAGAGCGTACCGCCAGGTTGATGGCGGCACCGATAGCCGTGCCCTGGGTCGACACCATCGACGGGTTGATGGAGGAAAGGAACATCTTGGCCGAGACATAATCGGAAGTGATGGGGAGCTGCGTGAACGCATCCCCGGCAAAGACGATCAGCCCGACTTTGTCATTGGAAAATCCGTCCGTCAACTTGGACAACATCTGTTTGGCCTTGGACAGGCGGTCGGGCGAAACATCTTCCGCCAACATCGAGTTGGAAACGTCGAGGCAGACCATGATCTCCACGCCCTGGCGCTTCACCGTCTCCAGTTTGGAACCGAACTGCGGCCCTGCCATGACGATGATCACCATCGCAATGGCTCCGAACAACAGCCAAAACTTCAGGTGCTGGCGCTTGGGAGAGACCTCCGGCATCAGCTCTGCCAACAATTCGGGGTTACCATATCGTTTGATTGCCTTCTTCTTCAGGACGACCGCGTACACATAGAACGCGACCAGTACGGGAAGCAGGAAGAGCAAATATAAAAAGTCCGGATGTGCAAAACGAAACATAAGCCTTTTCTATTTACGGTATATTTCTTAACAATGTATTTCTCAATAATATCTCGGCCAGCAACAGCACGAACAACAGGATCGACCAATTCATGTACTCCTCCTGTTTCTTGCTGTATTCCTGTACGCTGATCTTCGTCTTCTCCATCTTGTCGATTTCCGAGTAGATCTCCTTCAGGCTGGCATTGTCCGTCGCACGGAAATACTGCCCGCCGGTCGTGGCGGCAATCTGTTTCAGCGTCGGCTCGTCGATCTCCACGTCGACATCCATATACTGGACGCCGAAAGCGGTCTGGAACGGATAGGGCGCCTTGCCTTGCGTCCCGACCCCGATCGTATAGACCCGCACGCCGAACGTCTTGGCAATCTCGGAAGCCGTCACCGGGGCGATCTCACCCTGGTTGTTCACACCGTCGGTCAAGAGGATGATTACCTTCGACTTCGCCTGGCTGTCCTTGATGCGGCTGACGGCATTCGCCAGCCCCAGCCCGATCGCCGTCCCGTCCTGGATGATACCCGGCTGGACATCCTTGAAGAGGTTCAGGAGGACCGCATGGTCGGTCGTCAACGGGCATTGCGTGAAACTCTCTGCCGCGAATACGACCAGGCCGATATTGTCGTTCGGACGGCCGTTGATGAAAGCCGACGCCACATCCTTGGATGCCTCCAAGCGGTTCGGCTTCAAGTCCTGTGCCAGCATACTGGTCGAAATATCCATCGCCAGCACGATGTCGATCCCTTCGGTCGAGGTGTTCTGCCAACTGTTGGTCGATTGCGGACGTGCCAAGATCATGATCAGGACAGCCACCGCCGCCATGCGCAAGACGAAGGGGAGGTGCCGGAGCCAGACTTTCCAGGAGCTTGCTCCCGGAAGATCGAAGCCTTCCGCCGACGATACCTGCAAACTTGCCTGGTTCTTGCTCAGCTTGTAGACGTACCATCCGATCATCGGGATCAGCAACAATAACAAATACAGATATGTAGGATTTGCAAATACCATCTTATTCTTTCCTTAAATTAGAATCGTTTGTTGTATCGGTTTGCGTCTCGTCGAGACGGCGGGCGCCGTTCGGATGAGACGATGGGCGTCTGTCGATCGAACAGGTGCCCGTCTGTTCGCCTGACAGATGCCCGCCATCTTGAGAAGACGGGGAATCCGTTTCCGGTTCGGCCACGACCTCCACTTTCGTCCGGTTGACGAACAGGTAGGCGTTCGTCATGCTCAGGTCGTTCTCGTCGGGCAGCGGGTGCATCTTCGCGAACTTCACGAAGTCGGCCAGTTGCATGATCTGCTTCAGGCCTTCATAGACGGAAACTGCATCCTGCTGCTTGCGGATAAGCTCCAGTATCTCGCCGGAAGTCATCTCCATCGCATTGATGCCGAAGCGCTCCACGATATAGCGACGCAATGTGTCTGTTATTAATGTATAATACTCCTTGCTGCGGCCCTGTTGCCAGAGTTTCTGTTGCTTGATTTCGTCGAGCTCCTTGATGGCCTGTTCGTGAGGCGGGAGTTTCGGCTCCGGCTTCTTGAACGGCAAAATAGACTGGCGGTTACGCATCCGCCGGACCACGTAGGCGACCACGCAGATCAGGAACAGCGCCAACAGCACGCCGAATATCCAGGGATAATAATCCGCCAGGACAAAAGGCGGCTTCCAGACGTTTTTGATGTCGTAAAACTCCTCCGGCTTGTCTGCATTGACCGGGACGGTCGATACCTTCAAGGCCACCTGGTTGGAGCGGACGGTATCCGCCCCGTCGATCACCACGAACGGAGGCAACAGATAGAGAGAAGAATCGAAAGAGGTCACCAACAAGTCCTGCTTGATCAGCAGGCGGTCGTTTTCGATGAAGGCAGAATCCGCCTTCGGCACCTCCAGCACCTCCACGCCTGCCATCAGCGTGTCGCGCGGGATGACAATCCGGACCTCCTTGTCTTTGTCTGTCGTTACCGTCAAATGCAAAACAGTCTGCTCTCCGATCAGTATGGCGGCCGAATCGACCCGGACATCAACGAGTGTCTGCTGCGCATACGCTTTCCCGCCGGACAGGGAGATCCCGCCGGCAAGGGCAAGTAACAGAATGCTTTTCTTTATTGATTTCATTTGTTTGCTTTAATTACGTTTGTCAAAAAGAGCAATCAATGCTTTCACATAATCATCTTCCGTACGGACGGATATCGAATCGACGCGGCATTTCTTGAACGAATCGTTCATGGCCTCCTGCCGGCGGTCCCACCATTCCTTGTAGGCGGCCCGCACACGGGCGGACGAGCTGTCGATCCAGCGTTCCTGTCCGGTCTCGGCGTCCTTGATCTTCATCAGCCCTACGGCCGGCAGTTCCGTCTCGCGGCGGTCGTACACCTGTATGGCGACCACGTCATGTTTGCGGTTGGCAATGGTCAAAGCCTCCTTGAAACCGTCCTTGTCGATAAAGTCGGAGATCAGGAAGGCCGTACAACGCTTCTTGATCGCGTTGGTCAGGTATTTCAACGCCTGTGCGATATTGGTCTGCTTCTTGTCCGGCTGGAAGTCGATCAGTTCGCGGATGACATACAAGATGTGCTTCTTCCCTTTCTGGGGAGGGATGAACTTCTCGATCTTGTCGGAGAAGAACACCACACCGATCTTGTCGTTGTTCTGGATAGCCGAGAAAGCGAGGGTAGCGGCGATCTCCGTGATGATTTCCTTCTTCATCACATTCACGGAACCGAAATCCCGGCTGCCCGACACGTCGATCAGCAACATCACCGTCAGCTCCCGTTCCTCTTCGAACACCTTCACGTAGGGGCGGACGTAACGGGCGGTCACGTTCCAGTCGATATCGCGGATATCGTCGCCGTATTGATACTCGCGCACTTCGCTGAACGCCATACCGCGCCCTTTGAACGCCGAATGGTATTGCCCCGCGAAGATATTGCGTGACAAACCGCGCGTCTTGATCTCAATCCGCCGAACTTTCTTTAAGAGTTCACTTGTTTCCATCTTTTCAATTGACAATTGAGAATTGACAATTGACAATTAAGAGGACAATGACAAAGCAAATTGTCAATTGTCCATTGTCAATTGTCCATTATTCCCTTTAGGGTACTTCGACTTTGTTCAGGATTTCACTGATTACCTCTTCGGCCGTCAGGTTGTTGGCTTCCGCTTCGTAGCTCAGGCCAATACGGTGGCGCATCACGTCGTGGCATACGGCACGGATGTCTTCGGGGATCACGTATCCTCTGCGTTTGATGAAAGCATACGCACGGGCAGCCAATGCCAAGTTGATGGATGCACGCGGAGAGGCACCGAAAGAGATCATGTTGGCCAGGTTTGCCAGACCATGTTCCTGCGGGAAACGGGTAGCGAAGACGATGTCCACGATATACCGTTCGATCTTTTCGTCCAGATAGACTTCGCGGACCACCTTGCGGGCTTCGAGGATCTCTTCTTTCGTCAGGATCGGTTTGATATCCGGTTTCACTCCGGAGATATTCTGGCGGATAATCAGTTTCTCCTCCTCTTTCTTCGGATAGTTGATGATGACCTTCAGCATGAAACGGTCCACCTGGGCTTCAGGCAGCGGGTAGGTACCTTCTTGCTCGATCGGGTTCTGGGTTGCCATGACTAAGAAAGGAGACGGCAACTTGTATGTATTCTCACTGATGGTCACCTGGCGTTCCTGCATGGCTTCCAGCAGGGCACTCTGTACTTTCGCCGGAGCACGGTTGATTTCATCCGCCAACACAAAACTAGCGAAGACGGGACCTTGTTTGACTTGGAATTCTTCGCTTTTCTGACTATAAATCATCGTACCGAGTACGTCGGCCGGCAACAAGTCCGGCGTGAACTGAATACGGCTGTATTTCGCATCGATCAATGATGCCAGCGTCTTAATGGCCAATGTCTTTGCCAATCCCGGCACACCTTCCAGCAGGATATGGCCATCTGAAAGCAGACCGATCAATAATGATTCAACCAAATGCTTCTGCCCGACGATTACCTGGTCCATACCCATCGTAATCATGTTCACAAACGAACTTTTACTTTCAATCCGTTCGTTCAACTCACGAATGTCTACTGTCTGACTCATAGATTTTCTTCAATTATGTTGTTACTATTTTTACTTGCTTTTTTTAAGATGCACAAAATTAGAAATGTTAAATTCGTAATCTGTACTTTCACAGTTAAATTATACTAACCTATGCAGGACAATGCTGTTTTACGCCGTCCTGAAAGGAGGTTCCCGTTACCGTTTGCCACTCAGTATCTCCGTTTGGCGGGCAGCAGCTTTTTCAATGGAAGAACGGTCATGGCTGTCAATACCGTATTTTTCCGGCATGGGCACCTCGATTACGGTACCGATAGGGACGTTGTTCGGGTCCTTAATGATGGCTTTGTTATGCTCATATAGGTAAACCCAAAATAATTTGCTTCCGTAATATTTCAACGAGATCAGCGTCAGGCGACTTCCCGGCTCTATCTTGACACGGGCAAGGATTTTGGGCGAAGCTGCGGGTTCAGGCTTTACGTCCGCCGCCCCATCCGTTTCCGGAAGCAGATGGCCTCCTACAGACACAGTTGCCGTATCCGGAATGGTCGCAGACGAATCCGGCTGTGCGACAGGCTTGTTTCCGTCGGCCTCTTGCTGCCTTACCGATGTGCTATCCGCTTCCGAAGAGAGAACTTCACTTTTCGGGACAAAGGATACGTTCTCTTTCTCAAAAAAGTGGCTGCGAGTCAGGTAAAGCCCGATATTGAACACGGCCAAAAAGAAGACCAACAAGGAGACCCAAACCATCCGGTTCACACGCGATTTCGGACTTTCCGGCTCCGGCTCATCAAGAGGTTCGTCAGCAGGCTGTCCACTGGCATCTTCCTCTGCCCTGAGCAAAGGCTCTTTTTCGGGAAGCGGTTCTTCTTCGGGTATCACCTCTTCGACCGATTCGTCTTCCGTCTCTTTCATTTCCGGTTCGTCCGACACGACATCCATATCGGTAAAATCGACATTGTCACTCAACTCGGTCATTTCAAAAAAAGAGAACGGCTTATTGACAAGCTCCCGCAACTCCTTGTCCGGCAGGAAAGAGAACTTATAATGTTCAGGAATGACAAAACGTTCACCCGTATTCACATGAATACTTTCGCGCTTCTCGACAGGGATAATTTTAAAAGTTCCGAGCCCTTTGACCTTCACCAGCCGGTCCGCATAGACACCTTCCGACACGACCGCTATGAATTCCCTCAGAAAACGTTCGGAACTATCCTTGTCTTTCCCCGTATATTCGGCCAACAGACCGGCCAGATCCTGTATCGTCAGCCGGTTATTCATGATTGCCTAATGCTTTAAGTTTATTCTTGACGGTCGTTCCGGGCTTAAACACCGGGACGAGTTTGGGAGGGACCAAATAACGCTTGCCGTTTGAAGGATTGACCGAGATGCGTTCCGCCTTCTTTTTCACCTCAAACTGGCCAAAGCCCTGTAAATAGAGGGTGTCATTATCAACCAGACGAGAACCGACTACGGAACTCAGGACAGAAAGCGTCTCAGCGACCTCCTGTGCAGTCCACCCCATACGGGCGGCAAGTTCGGTAACCAGTTCTTTATTTTTCATATCCGCATTCATGAATCCATTACACTTCCATACAGATCAAAAGCCTGTGCATCGTCAATCCGTACGTTATAAAACATTCCGGAAGTCAACGGTTTCTCTTTGGAAATAAGGATCTCCGGATCCACCTCCGGCGAGTCGAACTCTGTCCGGCCGACAAAGAAATCCTCTTCCTCGCGGTCGATCATCACCTTAAACTCCTTTCCGATCTTGGAACTGTTCACTTCAGCCGAAATACCTTCCTGGATACGCATCAAATAATCCAACCGGTCTTGCTTGACTTCCGGGTCGACATCATCGGCATAATGCTTAAACGAGTAGGTCCCCTCTTCATGGCTGTAAGCGAAAGCCCCCATGCGTTCGAAACGGGCCTTTTTTACAAATTCGACCAGCTCTTCGAAATCCTGTTCGGTTTCCCCCGGATGTCCGACCATCAGAGTCGTGCGCAGATGAATACCGGGAACCTCTTCCCGTATCCGGTTTATCAAGGCATACGTTTCCTCTTTCGTGATGTTGCGCCGCATTTTCTTCAACATCGGGTCGCTGATATGCTGGAGGGCGATATCCATATATTTGCAGACATTGTCGCGCTCGCGCATGACCCGAAGCAAATCGTATGGGAAATGAGACGGATAGCCGTAATGCAGGCGAATCCATTCCACACCCGGAATATCGGAAATACGTTCCACCAACTCCGGCAACGCATGACGTTTATACAAATCCAAACCGTAATACGTCAAATCCTGGGCAATCACTTGAAATTCCTTCACGCCCTGTTTGACCAGCAAACGGACCTCTTTCTCGATTTCTTCCATCGGGACGGACTGATAATGCCCCGTACTGATCGGAATGGCACAATAGGAACAGGTGCGGTTACACCCTTCGGCGATCTTCAGGTAAGCGTAATGCCGAGGAGTGGTCAAAACGCGGTCGGCAGCCAATTCCCGGTAGTAGGACTTGCCCAAATCGTTCAGCAATTCTTTCCAATTGAACTTTCCATAGAAACGATCGACTTCCGGCAACTCTTTCTCCAGGTCTTTCAAGAACCGTTCGGAAAGGCAGCCCATGACAAACAGCTTGCCGATCTTACCCTTTTTCTTGGCAGCTCCCAGGTCGAGTATCATATTGATCGATTCCTCCTGGGCGTCCCCGATAAAGCCGCAGGTGTTCACAACAACGATTTCACCGTTGATCTTGTGGGGATCATGCTCGACGGTATAACCGTTCGCCACGAACTGGCGCATCAACTGCTCCGAATCCACCAAGTTCTTCGAACAACCCAGCGTTATGATATCTACTTTATTTTTTCTCATATTGAATGATACAAGCTCCCTTTTATTCTCCGAAAAGAGAGTTTACAAATTCTTTCCGATTGAACACCTGGAGGTCTTCCATCCCTTCTCCCAACCCGATGTACTTGACAGGAATACGGAAATGATCTGAAATACCGATCACGACACCTCCTTTGGCCGTACCGTCCAGTTTGGTAACCGCCAGGGCATTCACCTCGGTTGCAGCCGTAAACTGCTTGGCCTGTTCAAAGGCGTTTTGCCCGGTGGAACCGTCCAATACCAACAGGACTTCGTGCGGAGCGTCGGCGACCACTTTCTTCATCACGTTCTTGATCTTGGTCAATTCGTTCATCAGATTGATCTTGTTATGCAGACGGCCGGCGGTATCGATGATCACCACATCCGCCCCGTTCGCTTTTGCCGAACTCAACGTGTCGAATGCCACCGAAGCGGGGTCTGAACCCATCTTCTGTTTCACGACAGGCACACCTACCCGTTCGCTCCAAATCACCAATTGCTCTACGGCTGCGGCACGGAATGTATCGGCGGCTCCCAAATACACCTTCTTGCCGGCCTTCTTGAATTGATATGCCAATTTGCCGATCGTGGTCGTCTTGCCTACTCCGTTCACGCCTACGACCATGATGACATACGGTTTCTTGTCTTCCGGAACCGTAAACGACTCCAAATCTTCCGTATGGTTTTCCGTAAGCAAAGAGGCAATCTCTTCCCGCAAGATCGCTGTCAACTCGGCGGTCGTCACATATTTGTCTCTGGCTACACGGTCTTCGATACGGGAAATGATTTTCAGCGTAGTATCTACTCCGACATCGGAAGTGATCAATACCTCTTCCAGATTGTCCAAGACTTCATCATCGACCTTGCTCTTGCCGGCAATGGCTCTGGTAATCTTAGAAAATACATTTTCTTTTGTCTTAGATAACCCCTTGTCCAGTGTTTCCTTTTTTTCCTTACTGAAAAAGCTAAAAATACCCATATCCTTTATTGCTTAATTTATTTCTTTTCTGAATGAGTGCGCTAAATTACTAAATAATTGACAATTGACAATTGACAATTGACAATTTAATTTGCAAGGTTCAACCAAACCCTGCTTTTTCCCCTACTCCCTAATTGTCAATTGTCCAATCTCAATTGTCAATTGCTCAGTCCATTCTCGCCTTGTAATCCTCGTAACCGAACTCCCTGAACATCACGAGCCGGTCCTTCTTGCTCCACAATGCCAAAGAGGGGTGCGGGATTCCGTTGAACATGGTGGTCTTGACAATGGTATAATGGATCATGTCTTCAAATATCAACCGGTCCCCTACTTTCAAAGGTTGCTCGAAAGACCAGTCGCCCATGTAATCACCACTCAGGCAACTGTTTCCACCGATACGATAGGTCGGTTTTCCCTCCTGCGGCTCCATCGCTCCACGGATCACCGGCTTATAGGGCATTTCCAAACAATCCGGCATGTGGCAAGTGAAAGAGGCGTCTATAATAGCGGTCTTGATACCCTGATTTTCCACGACATCCACTACTGTCGTCAACAGGAACCCGGTCTGCCACGCAAACGCGCTTCCCGGCTCCATGATAATTTCAAGATTCGGATATTTGGCCTTGAACGAGCGCAACAACCCGATCAGATGCTCCGTGTCATAGCCCTTTCGGGTCATCAGGTGTCCGCCTCCCATATTCAACCACTTGATTTGCGGCAGGAAACAGCCAAAACGCTTTTCCACCTCTCCCAACGTCTTTTCCAAATCATACGAACTCGATTCACAAAGCGTATGAAAATGCAATCCCTCGATACCTTCAGGCAGCTTATCCCCCAAAAGGTCACGGACCACTCCCATCCGGGAACCCGGCGCACAAGGATTATACAGCTCCGTTTCGACATCCGAATATTCAGGATTGACACGCAAGCCGCACGACACCCGGTTCCCGTCCGCCTGTACCATCGGATAGAAGCGTTCGAACTGCGTAAGTGAGTTGAACGTCACATGACTGCTATATTTCAGGATATCCGGAAAATCCGCTTCCGTATAGGCCGGCGAATAGGTATGTGCCCGACTCCCCATCTCTTCAAAAGCCAACCGGGCCTCAAACTTCGAACTGGCCGTCGAATACGGAATATATTCACGCACGATCGGGAACGCCTTCCACATGGCAAACGCCTTAAACGCCAAGATTATATGAACCCCCGCCCGTTCCTTCACGCTCTTGATCAGCGACAAATTACGACGAAGCAACTCTTCTTCCATCACATAACAAGGAGAGGGTATTACATTGAAATCTATCATTCGGCAAGTATTATTATATGTATATGTGTGCAAAGATAAATATAAGAAAGCAAACTTACGCAGGTTTCCCCCCGGATTTATCCGACAACCGTCAAACGGGCGAACTTCAAAAGCAATTGTTTCCGGCCGAAATGGACAAACAAAACGGTTGCTTTCGCATTACCGCCCTCGCCCTCAATGGCAATCACTTCGCCGTCCCCGAAACGGTCATGCCGGACTTTAGCACCCACATGCAAACCCGACAGATCGGATGCCGCCGAAGCGGACGATGGAGACGATGGAGCCGCCAAAGACGAAGAAGCTGTTTCCATCCGTGTCAGACGCGCCTGCCGCTTGACTGCCTGGGCGACCGGAGAGACATAAGCGTCTTCTTCCACCGCTTTCGGTTGCCGGAAAGGGGTGGAAAAGGCCGAAGTACGGCGGGTGGCGGCAAATGAACTGTCGGCAACGGCATCTGCAGTCGTACATAGGTATCGGGGATCGATATCTTTCAGGAAACGGCTAGGCGAACACATCATACTCTGGCCATTCCGATAACGGCTTTTGGCGTACGTCAGCACACAGTTCTCCTCCGCACGGGTAATGGCGACGTAGAAAAGACGCCGTTCCTCCTCCACCGCCCTCGGACTGTCTTTCGACATGGCGGACGGAAACAGGTCCTCCTCCAGCCCGACAATGAAAACATTCCGAAACTCCAAGCCCTTGGCTGCATGGACCGTCATCATCGTCACCTTGTTGGCCTGTTCCTCTTTATCGTTGTCCTGATCGGTCAGCAACGATACTTCAGACAGGAAGTCGGCAAGCGAAACGCGTTCCGTCCCCTCCTCGCGGCGTATCTCGCAAAACTCGGCAATACCTTTCAACAACTCCTGCAAGTTTTCCTGTTTGCTGATGCCTTCCACCGAACGGTCCTGAAACAAGGCGCTGACAATGCCACTTTCCTTCACCACCGCAGAAGCGATCTCCTCGGCCGAAGAATCGGCATTCCGCCCGATAAAACCGGCAATAAGTTCCCGGAAACCGCTCAGCTTTTTCGCCGTACCGCTATTGACCGGCAAGGCGTACCCGATGGGATCGTTCAACACGGTCCACAGGCTCACGTTATGCTCCGCGGCGGCAGCGATCAGTTTGTTCAAAGTCGTATCGCCGATCCCGCGGGCCGGATAGTTGATCACCCGCTTGAAAGCCTCCTCGTCATGCGGGTTGACAATCAGGCGGAGATAAGAAATGACATCTTTCACCTCCTTACGCTGGTAGAAAGACAGGCCACCATATATCTTATAAGGGATTCCCCTTTTACGCAACGCCTCTTCCAGGATACGGGACTGCGCGTTCGTCCGGTACAGGATGGCAAAATCGGCATAATCATACTTCCGCATCCGCATATCATTAATCTTGCCGGCGACAGCATATCCCTCTTCATAATCGGAATAGGACGAACAGACAGACAATTTGCTTCCCTCCTCCTTTTCCGAATAGACGGTTTTCCGGATCTGTTTCGTGTTCTTATAGATCAGGCTGTTTGCCGCATTCACGATATTCTGCGTCGAACGGTAGTTCCGCTCCAGCTTGAAAATACGGCAGCCCGGATACTGGTTCTTGAATTGCAGGATGTTGTCGATATTGGCTCCCCGGAACGAATAGATGCTTTGCGCATCGTCGCCCACCACGCAGATACGCCGGTGCACTTCACACAGGCGCTGCACGATCAGATGCTGGGCGAAGTTCGTGTCCTGGTATTCGTCCACCAGCACAAACTGGAAAAAGCTCCTGTACTTTTCCAACACGTCCGGATGGTCACGGAAGAGGATATTCGTCTGCAACAGCAAATCGTCGAAATCCATCGCTCCCGCTTGCAGGCAACGGTTCTGGTAGCGCTTGTATATCTCCCGCAGCAAAGGGACTTTCGAATCCAGATCATGTTGTACCAGCTCCGTGTTCTGCTCGTATGCCTTATAGGTGATAAGCGCGTTCTTGGCATTCGAGATCCGGCTTTGCACCATTCCCGGCCGGTACACCTTGTCGTCAAGCTGCATCTCTTTCATGATGGAACGGAGCAAGCTCTTGGAATCGGCCGCATCATAAATGGTGAAATTAGACGGATAGCCGATCCGTTCCGCCTCGTTGCGGAGAATGCGGGAAAAGAGGGAATGAAACGTCCCCATCCACAACCGCCGTGCCGTCCGTTCGTCCGTCAGGGAGGCGATACGCTCTTTCATCTCGCGTGCCGCCTTGTTGGTAAAAGTAAGTGCCAGAATGCTTTGGGGCGGAACCCCCTGCCTCAAAAGATAAGCGATCTTATAAGTCAGCACGCGCGTCTTTCCCGATCCTGCACCGGCAACCACAAGCGAAGGCCCCTCGGTATAGACAACCGCCTCGCGCTGACTTTCGTTCAATTGTTCCAGATATTCTTCCACGTATGTCATATTTTGCGGTGCCAAAGGTACGAATCTTTCATTTATACGGGAAACCATCCAAACTTGTTTCTTACAAGAGGGTCAAAAATTCCGGCGGAATACCCATCCCATTGAAATCATCATTTACTGATTATACGGCCTATAAGGCGAATGCATCACATTCAACGTCTTCGGCAGCCACACCCGGTAGCGCTGTGTCTTGTCCCAGGTATTTCCGGCAGAGGCGAAATCGCAGAAATGGATTTGCTTCGGTTCACGGTTACTTTCCAGGTCCGTACCCAACACCATCGGAGCGGTAAAAGCCATCCAAGCAAAAGCCGGAGCTTCCACAGGCGTCAGCTCCACATAACCATCCTGGCTGACGATAACAGATGTCTCGTCGACAAAGCCATCCCCGAAACGGCTGTCGCGGGCCAGAACGATCGGGCCACGCACAATGGCCTGCGCCTGGTTACGCTCCACCAGACGGGCACGCAAATCGAGCTTGACCGTGATCCGGTCGCCCCTCTTCCACTTCCGGTTCACCGGTAAGTAAGCCCCTTGCAGGACACCTTCCTGCGGCTCGCCATTCACGGAAACCGTCGCCCTCTTGCTCCATGCCGGGATACGCAGGGCAAGGGTGAAAACAGCCTCTTTCGCAGGGTTGACCTCGATCTCGATCCGGTCTGTGGCCGGATAATCGGTCGTTTGCTTCAGTTGGACCGCTTTCTTGCCCGGCAATACCAACTCGGCTTCCGAGGGAGCATAGAAATTCACGCGGACGCAATCGTCCTGGACCTGATAGGCAAACTGAGGGATCATGGCAAAAGCACGCGGGCCGTTTGCATTGCAACAGTTGATGTGCATGCCGCATTGTTCCTCCCCTTCATGGCGCCACCCTTCCAACGGACTGTATTTGGCAATCTGCGAAGCATCCGCTTTCAAAGAGGCCATCAAAGCATTATAGATGGCCGTTTCCATATAATCGGCATACAGGGAGTTGCCCGTCATCTGCAACAGGCGGTTGCAAAGCTGCATCCAAGTGAAGGTCACACACGTCTCCATCGTATGATAAGTGGGCTGTGTCTGCCGTTCCTTTCCGCCATACCAGCATTCGAACGCACTACCCGATCCGGCCACGTTGATCTCTTCGCGCACGATATGCCCGACGGTCTTTTCCACGACGGAGAGATAGAGCGGATTGCCGGTTACCTTATATAATTCGAGCAATCCCTCATAACAGGACATCATTTCATACGCTTTCTGTCCGTTCTCCCTCGAAAACCAGCTCTTCGGATGCGGGAAACGGTTGGCGACGGGCACATCGGCAATCGCTTTGCTGATCAGTTGCGGGCCGTCGGGCGTCTCCCACTGCCTGACAATGTATCGGGCAAAATCGAGATAACGCTCTTCTTTCGTCCGGTTGTACAGATACATGACCGGTTCAAGGACGGACGAACTCGGCATACCGATGTAATTGCCAGTCGAAACGATATCTACCTTTCCGGACCCGACCTGCGTCATCAGATGATCGACCACTTTACAGGCCGCCTCCAACGCTTTTTTGTCGCCCGACAGGTCATACCAGGCAATCAGTCCTAACGAAGTGTACTTGCGTCCCCAGACATCCCATTGCTGCAACTGGTATTCCGGCGCATAATTCCCGATATAACCGTCCGGCAGTTGCGTCGCCATCAGCGATTCGGCCGCATCCTTAATGATCCGATACAGTTCCGGGTCCCGGTTATACCGGTAGGAAGCGATCGCGCCCTGTATCCATTTTCCCCAGAACTCGCTTTGCCAGCGCGACTGTTCATTCTGATGGCGGAACGGCTCGACCAGATGGTCCACATCCTGCGCTTTCACACGATGTTCGATACAATCCGCTATTCGGGTCCCTACATAACCGGATATTTTCACTTGCTTTACAGGAGAATCATTGACTACTTGTGCCACCGCTGTCGTCGAGCAGGCACAAACCAACAGGAAAGAAAAGGCTTTCACCTTAAACGGAATCATCATAATCTTGAAAATTTAAGAATTATGAGGACAAAAATAGGAAGATAACAGCGATACGAGTTTACAATATTGACAGAATTGGTATCATTAATGATAGAATTGGCCATTTGCTGGCGAACCCGCAAATTTCAACTTTTCCGCCCACAAAAAAAGAGGACGCTATCCATTAGCATCCTCTCTTTTGTGACCGCGACAGGATTCAAACCTGTAACCGGCTGATCCGTAGTCAGCTACTCTATTCAGTTGAGCTACGCGGCCAATCTTTATATTTTTGTTTAAACTTCATCTGAATGGTGACCGCGACAGGATTCAAACCTGTAACCGGCTGATCCGTAGTCAGCTACTCTATTCAGTTGAGCTACGCGGCCAATCTTCATTTTTGTTTAAACTGCCTCTTGAAATGGTGACCGCGACAGGATTCAAACCTGTAACCGGCTGATCCGTAGTCAGCTACTCTATTCAGTTGAGCTACGCGGCCATTATTTCGTGATTGCGAGTGCAAAGGTAGTACTTTCTTTTGTATTTGCAAGCTTTCTCTCTCTATTTTTTTGACTAATCGAGCATTTTATTATTAAATATCAGATAACCAATATTTAAGCCGAAGTTAAAATTTTTCGCCGGATAGCTATATCCGTTTGCATATAGGCTGATGCTGGCGAAAGGCAGTTGCAAAACAAGAGCGGCTTCTCCCATATATTTGAAAGAATGCAGGAATTTCCCGTAATAAGGGACCGCCGTATACATGCTGTTATTCCAGACTTCTTCTTTCTTTATTTCATATAACGGTGCGAAGCCGTACATATCAAGACGGAAATGCAACAGTTTGCTGAATTTCCAGATTGGCGACAATCCGAATGCCACATATTGGTTAGCCCGGAATGCTTCGTTGAAAACGATCTGGCTATGTGGCGTCGGAGTGAAAGCCGGCGCTTGCAAAACGGAAGCCGTGTAGTTGTTCATCAGGTTCTTGCTGGAAAGCACCAACTCACTCATGAAACCGAGGTTGAAATACGAACTGACTGTCCGATACTGTTCCCATCCGCCTTTCATCTGTAGCCAACTATGGATTTTCCGGTTGAATGTCCCTATGCTCGTAATAGGAGACGGCTGATACTTTTCCGTACCCGTTACATATTGTGCCACCAAAAACTGTTTTCGCCCGGAGACCGGATATTGTTTATAATCCAACGAATTACGTTCGATACTGAGAGAACCGGCAAACAAATCATACCAGCTGCGATCGGTCGTGGCGTTCGGGAACGTCATGTTGGAGGTCTGGAAATAGTAATCATTCAGCCGTCCGTAAGCAAAACCGATCTCCGCTTTGGCACGGTTCAGGAATGGGAATCCTAACTTGACCTTTGTGTACAACTCTTTCTGATGGATGAAAGCCGGCAGTACGTCTTCATAGAATAAAGACTGGCTTTCGGAGTACTTCTTGTCTGAAAACACGCCTTGCCAGTTCAGATAGGTCGGTATCCTCGTTTGCAAATAGATACGGCCGTTCAGCATCACCCCGCTGAAAGAGTTGCCCACCTGGAAATTGGCGTTTACATCGGCAGCATACCGCCCCAAATACTGGTATCCCAGCCCGAGAAACAACTGATTGGCCTGATAGGAGGAAATGTTTCCGCCAAATCCGACCGTGACCTCTTCTTTCATTTTGACATCCAGATACAGGTCGAACTTCTTTTCTTTCCGGTTGTAAACGGCGTGGGGCAATATCTCTTTGATCTTGGAGTAGGTCAGCATCTTGAAATAGGCCCGTTTGAACTCCTCCATCGAGAATTCATGATTGATATCCCGATGGAGCTGGGACTCAATAAACCTTTTCTGCGATTCATTCACGCCTGTTACATATATATTCCGAAAAATCAAAGGAGGAAGACTTTGCTTATAGGCTTCACGGCGCTTGTTGACCTCGCTCAGTTCCACATGCCGGGGCACACGCGCCTTGATGGAATCGATCATCTCCATTGTCCGTTTGTAACCGATCTCCATCAAATCGCGTGCTTTCTGGAAATCGAGCAGGGAAACGGTGGAGAAACTGAATTTGATCATCATGCCTTCCTCTTCGGGCACATCGTATTCCGTCTTCTGCATGATCATCGTTTCAAGCTGGTTATAAGGATTGGACGAAGGTTTGTTGTTACCGCCCGCCACTGTCGAACCGAAGATAAAGTCCGGATGAAAAGCCTCTTTCATCGGGCCGACCGGAAAGTTATCGTAGATACCGCCATCGAAAATGGGGACACTGTCTTTCCAGATCGGCTGGAAAAAAAAGGGAAATGTCATCGATGCACGGACAGCATCTCCAAGATCTCCGTTTTTGAAGATAAGGGCTTTCTTGCTGTAGATATCCGAAGCCACACAACGGAACGGGACGAACAGGTTGTCGAAATTCCAGCCGGCTTTTGCCGTCGCTTGCGAAAACAGGGCCATAAAAGCTTGATTCATCTGGATCGGGTTGATCAAGCTTTGTGGAAGAAAATTGGCTTTCACCTGCAACGAGTCGGTCATATCAATGGAGAAGTGCCCGAATTCCGGTGTCGGATCAGGACGTTTGAAATAGTATTTGTATTCGTTTTCCACCGTCCCGGTCTGCCAATAACTGAATTCCTCGGAGAGCATCAGTTCCACCATCTCTTCCGGCGTATACCCCATCGCATAGAGGCTGCCGACAATCGCACCGGCAGATGTTCCCGTTATGTAATCAATCGGTATTCCGTTTTCTTCCAATGCTTTGATTACTCCGATATGAGCGGCCCCTTTCGCACCGCCGCCACTCAATACCAATCCTACTTTCTGGGCATATCCAATTTGTAAGACCGCAAACAATAGGAGTGTCAGTAGTAGTGCTATTCTTTTCATATTTATATTCTCTCTGCTTAATGAATTCAAATGTAGTCGTTATTTTTCAGACTACAAGAATTTAGGATATACAATTTCTTTCATCCGGCTTTCATTTTATGCATTTAGGGTGGCAAAAATTGACGCAGTGGCTGACACAAGATAGGACAAAAAAGACAATAACCCCTGATCGGGGTATTTTTCTATTTGGCATGAAATTCTGAACGACTTTTGTCTGACGTTTTTCTATTTCAGATTGAGATTTGAAAACAATCTGTACAATGAATAGGACAAATTCTCGAAAAGCGATGTTCTTTTGTTATCGAAAGACAAGAAATCCTGACAATGTGGAAAAGCTAAACTCTTGGAGAATCGCCTGTAGCAAACGAAAACATCCACCGCTCCGAAATATCTCACAAGAAAATTAACCTTTTTCCGCCATGAGGAGGGACTTCATCGCCGCGACGACCGTCTTCATCGGCCTGAAGTCGGACTTCATACTATATGACCTCGGCATCACAGACCAATGAAGACCGACTTCACGACAAAAAACCGCGCACTTTATGGGAAAAACTCCTTTTTGGGGATAAAAAACCGGAATCTCCAGTGAATTTTAAAGGATGTGTTTTGTTGTTAACGAAACAATATTATACAATAACCCCTCACTTTTTCAGATCAGAAAAAGGTGGTAAATAGAAAAAGATGAACCTTTCATTACACAAATGATAAATTTATTTGTACTTTTGCATTATCGTAACCGTTGTTACGGTAATGATTGTTACGATAAAACTTATAGATATGAGATTTTTTGATAGAGAACAAGAGTTTGAAAAGCTTAGAGAAATTGAGGAATTGTCTGATGAAGTAGCCCAATTTACCATCATTACGGGAAGACGCCGTATTGGCAAGACCGAGATGGTTAAAAAGTTTTATGAGAACAAAACAATGCTATACTTTTTTGTTGCTCGTAAAGCGGAAGCTGACCTATGCGAGATATTCGTTGATGAGATTCGTACAAAACTCAACATACCAATGCTTGACAGCAAGGGAATGTCTTTTGCAGCCGTATTCAAATTCATCATGGAATTGTCTCAGACTCAGCATATCAACCTTTTTATTGATGAGTTTCAGGATTTCTATAGGGTAAATCAATCTATCTATTCCGATATGCAAAACATATGGGATAGTTATAAAAATAAGGCTCATATCAACCTGATTGTGGCAGGTTCTGTGAACACCTTGATGAATAAGATATTCAAGGATAAAAAGCAACCACTTTTCGGTAGGCAAACAGAAACCATGCATATTCGACCTTTTAAGCCTTCAGTCCTAAAAGAAATTATGTCTGAATATTGCCCTGACTATAAGAAATCAGATTTGTTGGCTCTTTATACTCTGACTGGTGGTGTGGCGAAGTATGTTGAGTTGTTTATCGACAGAAAAAAGTTTACAGAAAAGAAAATGATGGATATGTTTTTTGAACGGGATTCCTATTTTCTGCCAGAAGGTAAGAATATGCTTGTCGATGAGTTTGGAAAAGATTACGGCATCTATTTCTCGATTCTAACACTTATATCTCAAGGTAAAAACACACGTTCAGAACTTGAGAACGCTCTCAACATTAAAGAGTTATCAGGATATTTGAAAAATCTAAGTGAAGAGTATGGCTTGATAAGTAAGATGCAACCTATTTACGAGAAGTCAAACAATAAAAATGTGCATTATGCCATCAACGACCCATTCTTGAAATTTTGGTTCCGATTCACATACAAATATACACACATCATTGAGGCTGGCGGTAATGATAAATTAAAAGCGATAGCAGAGCGTGATTTTACAACAGTCAGCGGAAAGTCTCTTGAAAGCTATTTTAATGAAGTGCTGAAAGAATCGGGAGCATACACCCGACTGGGATATTGGCATGACCGAAAAGGCGAAAACGAGATTGATATTGTGGCCGAGGACGAGTTGGACAACAAGATTGAATTTATCGAGGTTAAACGACAAGCGAAAAACTTTGATGAAAATACTCTGAAGGCCAAATCTGAACTATTCTTCAAAGCCGTCGGCTCATTTAAAGGGTACGAGATTATTTATAAAGGACTTTCTATAGAAGATATGTAATTCAGTAAAAACTATTCGCTCTGTCCAACCAGAAACTGGACAAATGCCTAAAGTGTTGGAATTAATTACAATGGCCAATCACACGGTGATAGTATCTCAATGCAAGAGCAATGAAGAAATTTTCATCCGACCTCTATGAACTATGAAGATAATTATGTAAGTTTGTACACGAAGAAAGAAATGATCATATAAATATATGTAATTTGAAATATGGCAGACGACAAGAAAATTATTTTCTCGATGGTAGGCGTGAGCAAAGTCTTTCCGCCTCAGAAGCAAGTATTGAAAAATATTTACCTGTCCTTTTTCTATGGAGCGAAGATCGGGATCATCGGTTTGAATGGTTCCGGTAAATCTACATTGCTGAAAATCATTGCCGGTGTCGAAAAAGAATATCAGGGAGAAGTGGTTTTCTCGCCCGGATATTCCGTCGGATACTTAGAGCAGGAGCCGAAACTGGAGCCGGGCAAGACGGTCAAGGAAATCGTGCAGGAAGGCGTGCAGGAGATTGTGGACACGCTCAAAGAATATGAAGAAGTAAACGAAAGATTCGGCGACCCCGAAGTGCTTGAAGACCCGGACAAGATGGACGCGCTCATCAACCGGCAGGCCGAATTGCAAGATAAGATCGACGCGACCGACGCATGGAACCTCGACAGCCGCTTGGAAAGGGCGATGGACGCCCTGCGCTGCCCGCCTGAAGACCAGGTGGTCGACACGCTGTCGGGAGGCGAACGCCGCCGTGTAGCCCTCTGCCGCCTGTTGTTGCAACAACCGGATGTCCTGTTGCTGGACGAACCGACGAACCACCTGGATGCCGAGTCGATCGACTGGCTGGAACAGCATTTGCAACAGTATGCGGGTACGGTGATCTGCATCACGCACGACCGCTACTTCCTCGACCACGTGGCCGGATGGATTCTGGAGCTGGACCGCGGCGAGGGAATCCCCTGGAAAGGAAACTACTCTTCCTGGCTGGACCAGAAGACCAAACGCATGGCCCAGGAGGAAAAACAGGCCAGCAAACGCCGCAAGACCTTGGAGCGCGAGCTGGAATGGATCAACATGGCTCCGAAAGCCCGGCAAGCTAAAGGTAAGGCCCGCCTGAACTCGTATGAAGCCCTTTTGAACGAAGACCAGAAAGAACGGGAAGCCAAACTGGAAATCTTTATCCCGAACGGTCCGCGCTTAGGCAACAAGGTGATCGAGGCCCAGCACGTGGCAAAGGCATTCGGCGACAAACTGCTGTTTGACGACCTGAACTTCATGCTGCCGCCCAACGGAATCGTCGGCGTGATCGGTCCGAACGGTGCGGGCAAGACCACGTTGTTCAAGATGATCATGGGAATGGAAAGCATCGACAAAGGTTCTTTTGAAGTGGGCGAAACGGTAAAGATCGGGTATGCAGACCAGACGCATAAAGACATCAATCCGAAGAAGACCGTCTACCAGGTCGTTTCCGGCGGACAAGAGTTCATCCGCGTAGGCGGCAAGGAAGTCAACTCGCGTGCTTATCTCTCCAAATTCAACTTTGCGGGAGCCGACCAGGAAAAACTCTGCGGCGTGCTCTCCGGCGGCGAACGGAACCGCCTGCATCTGGCCCTCACACTGAAAGCGGAGGCGAACGTGCTGTTGCTCGACGAACCGACCAACGACATCGACGTGAACACGCTCCGGGCACTCGAAGAGGGATTGGAGAACTTCGCCGGCTGTGCGGTTGTCGTTTCCCACGACCGTTGGTTCCTCGACCGCATCTGCACGCATATCCTTTCGTTCGAAGGGGATTCGAATGTCGTGTTCTACGAAGGCTCCTACTCGGAGTATGAGGAGTATAAGCGCAAACAGTTGGGCGACGTGGAGCCGAAACGGGTCCGCTATCGGAAACTTATTGTTGATTAATCATATAAATAATTTTATAAGACCATGAGAAAAAGAATATTATCGATGGCAGTCGTAGCTGCCGCCTTTTTGTGTTTCGGAAGTGACGCAAGTGCGCAGAAAACAACCAAGCTGTTCAACGGGAAAGACCTTTCGGGCTGGAACTTCGTTGTCGACAAGAATTCTGTTCCTGCCGATCAGGTATATTCCGTGAAAGACGGTGTCATCAACATCACCGGACAGCCTTTCGGATATATGTACACGAAAGAAAAATATGGAGATTACAAACTGCACGTGGAATACCGTTGGCCGAACGGCAAGGAAAAGGCAAACAGCGGCATCTTCCTGATGATTGCAGATCCGAAAAACCCGTTCCCGAACGGCATCGAATGCAACCTGATGCTTGACAATGCCGGCGATTTCGTCCTGCTCGGCGGTTCAGACCTTGCCGAATACCAGGGGAAACCCGGGCAGCCGCGTCCGGCTTTCCCGGTCGTGCGTAAAAGCAACCCGGACAGCGAGAAACCGGCCGGTGAATGGAACGAAGCCAACATTTTCGTGAAAAACGGCGTCATCACGGTCTACATCAACGGCGTTTACCAGAACACCGGGACAAACAAAGTGAAGGAAGGTTACATCGGCCTGCAGAGCGAAGGCAAGGAAGTCCAGTTCCGCAACGTGACAATCACTCCTTGGTAAACGGGTGCGGAGAAATTCCATCCGCATGAAAATCCAGTTCCATGGGCATGAAACTTTTATTCCATGCCTATGGAATTTTTGTTTCATGCTTATGGATTTTTTGTTCCATGCTTATGGAATTGCACGTTTATGGCGTCAAACCGGCCGTTTTCTTGCAATCGTTAAACATTCTTCCGGATATTCCGGTTCTCTTTCTAAATTGTATCATTATGGACAATCGTTTTTTAGGTCTTATAGAGAAAAGCATACAGGAACATTGGGATCTTCCCGCTTTCTCTGACTACAACGGACATACTTATCATTTCAAAGACGTCGCACGGCGGATCGAGAAGTTCCACATCCTGTTGGAACACGCCGGAATCCGGAAAGGCGACAAAGTGGCCATCGTCGGGCGTAACTCCTCCAACTGGGCGATCTGCTTCTTCGGGATACTGGCTTACGGAGCTGTCGCGGTACCGATCTTGCATGAGTTCAAACCCGACAACGTCCATCACATCGTCAACCATTCAGGGGCAAAAGCCGTATTGGCCGGTTCCAGTAATTGGGAGAACATGAACGAGAAGAAGATGCCGGAGGTCAAGCTGTTCATGTTGCTGGACGACTTCTCCATCATCGGCTGCAAGAACCGGGAGGTACGCACCGTGCGCGAGCGCATCAACGAATACTTCGGCAAGAAATATCCCCGCTCCTTCACCGCCGCCGACGTGAAATACCATGTCGAGTCGCCGGAAGAGCTGGCGGTCCTGAACTATACGTCCGGCACGACCAGCTTCTCGAAAGGGGTCATGATCCCCTACCGCAGCCTGTGGAGCAACACGCAGTTTGCCTACGACCACCTGCCGTTCATCCATCCGGGAGACAACATCGTCTGTATGTTGCCGATGGCACACATGTACGGATTGGCTTTCGAAGTGCTGAACTCTGTCAACAAAGGTTGCCACATCCATTTCCTGACCCGCACGCCGAGCCCGAAAATCATTGCGGAAGCCTTTGCAACGGTTCGCCCGGCGCTGATCCTCGCCGTGCCGCTTATCATCGAGAAGATCATCAAGAACAAGGTTTTCCCCGAACTGGAAAAACCGTTGATCAAACTGTTGCTGAAAGTCCCCTACATCGACCAGAAGGTACGCGAAAAGATCGCCCGGAAGCTGGAAAGCTCTTTCGGCGGGAAGTTCGGCGAGATCGTGATCGGCGGAGCCGCCATTAATAAAGAGGTGGAGATGTTCCTCCAATCCATCGGATTCCGCTATACGGTGGGTTATGGGATGACGGAATGCGGGCCACTGGTTTCCTACGAACAGTGGGACACGTTCAAACAGGGATCGGTCGGCCGCATCGTCGACCGCATGGAAGTCCGGATCGACTCGAACGACCCGGAAAACGAAGTCGGCGAAATCCAGGTTCGCGGCATGAACGTGATGTTAGGCTATTACAAGAATCCGGAGGCGACAAAGGCGGTGATGCTGCCCGACGGCTGGATGCGGACCGGCGACCTGGGAACGCTCGACAAAGACGGCTTCCTTTACATCCGCGGACGAAGCAAGACCATGATCCTAAGCTCCAACGGGCAGAACATCTATCCCGAAGAGATCGAAGACCGGCTGAACAATATGTTATATGTAGCCGAATCGCTGATCATCTCGCAAGGCGGCAAATTGGTCGCCCTGATCTATCCGGATTGGGAACAGGTAGACAAGGCCGGCGTCCAACACGCTGAAATCGAGGGGCTCATGCAGCAAAACATCGACCAGCTGAACACCGAAATGCCTGCCTACTGCAAAGTAGCTTGCTTCAAACTTTTCCAGGAAGAATTTGAAAAAACACCCAAACGGAGCATAAAACGATATTTATATCAGCCGGCAGAGGGAAACTAAGCAAATAAAATTGTAACTTTGTTTCCTGTTAATTGACAAACAACTTATGAACAACGGAAAAATTACAGTTGCCGGCATTGGGCCGGGAAGCCGCGAAGACATAACACCTGCGGCGTTATCTGCCATCAGGCAGTCGGATGTGATCATTGGATATAACTATTATTTCCAGTTCATACAAGATATGATCCGTCCGGACGCCCAATGTATCGATACCGGGATGAAGCGCGAGAAAGCACGTGCCGAAGAGGCCTACAAATACGCTTCGGAAGGTAAAACGGTAACTGTGATCAGTTCCGGCGACGCCGGGATCTACGGGATGGCTCCGTTGATATATGAAATGCAGACGAAGAAAGAGGCACCGCAAATAGAAATCGAGGTCGTGCCCGGTATCAGTGCGTTCCAGAAAGCCGCTTCGCTTTTGGGAGCACCGATCGGGCACGACCTTTGCATTCTCTCCCTCTCCGACCTGATGACCCCTTGGTTGCGGATCGAGAAACGCATACGAGCTGCCGCCATCGGCGACTTCGTGACGGCCGTCTACAATCCGAAAAGCGAGGGACGCTACTGGCAACTGTACCGTCTCAAAGAGTTGTTCCTCGAAGAGCGCGCCCCCGAAACACCGGTCGGCTATGTCCGCAACGCCGGTCGTGAGGAACAGGCCGTCAGCCTGACCACGCTGGCAGAGTTCGATCCGGAACAGGTCGATATGTTTACCGTTATCCTGATCGGGAACTCGCAGTCATACGAGTCCGGCGGCAAGTTCATCACACCGCGCGGCTACTACGGGGAAACCAAGATGAAGACGGATGTAGGGATCGGCCAAGACATCATGATCCGCAGTTTCCGGACCATCGAGAAGGAGCTCAAGAACAAGGATATACCGCTCGACAAGAAATGGGCGTTGCTCCATGCCATCCATACAACAGCCGATTTCGATATGGAAAACATCTTACGGATCGACGACCAGGCGGTGGCCACCCTCTACGGGAAATTCAGCCGGGGCGAAACGCGCACCATCATCACGGATGTCACAATGGCGGCTTCTGGCATCCGCAAAGGTGCCTTGCAGCGCATGGGGATTGAGGTAAAATGCTATCTGCAAGACGAACGCACCGTACAACTCGCAACAGAAAAGGGAATCACCCGCACGCAAGCCGGCATCCGGCTCGCCGTGCAGGAACATCCCGACGCTTTATATGTTTTCGGCAATGCGCCAACCGCATTGATGGAACTTTGTGACCTGATAAGGAAAGGGAAAACCTCTCCCGCCGGCATTATTGCCGCTCCTGTCGGTTTTGTACACGTACAGGAATCTAAACACATGGTAAAACCATTTGTCTCTATTCCTAAACTCATTGTCGAAGGACGGAAAGGGGGTAGCAACCTTGCCGCAACTTTGGTAAACGCGATTTTATGCTACAACGATGCAAAACAATTAAAACCAGGTAGAGACGTATGAAAACAAAAGAAATCGTACAGAAATACGGAAAAGCACACATCTATATGGTCGGAATGGATGACCAGCCGCAACCTAAGCATATAGATGTCATTATCAAAAACATCCAGCACGACAACATCTTCTCCGGAGGAAAGCGGCATTACGAGATCGTGAAGCCGTTCTTGCCGGCCGATGCGGTATGGATCGAAATCAAGACTCCGATCAATCAGGTACTTGATGAATACAGCCGGCTGATCCAACAGGGCAAAGTGATCGTCACTTTCGTTTCGGGCGACCCGTTCTTTTTCGGCTTCGCTTCCACCATCCGGAAAAACCTTTCGGGAGTGGGCATGAAAGTATTCCCTTACTTCAACTCGTTGCAACAGTTCGCGCACCACGAACAAATCGCGTACGAGCACATGCACGCCGTGTCTGTCACCGGACGGCCGTGGCACGAACTGGACCGGGCATTGCTGGAATGCCGCCCGCTGATCGGCGTACTGACCGATCATGTCCACACGCCCGATGCCATTGCCAGGCGGATGATGGAATATCACTTAGACCGGTATTACACCATGCGGATAGCCGAACATTTAGGCCATCCGGAGAATGAAAAAGTCTATTCAAAGTATTCGATCAAGGAAATCAGTGAGATGCGTTTCAACACTCCCAACTGTGTCCTGTTGATAAAGGAACCGAACGCCACGCTGCAACGGCCGGCCTTGGGCATACCCGACACGAAGTTCGTTTTGCTGGACAACCGCGAGAAGATGATTACCAAAGCGCCGATACGGGTGATAGACCTGAGCCTGTTAGCGCTGCATGACAGCCGCTCCTTCTGGGATATCGGTGCCTGCACCGGTTCGGTTTCGATCGAAGCGCGACGCCAATATCCTCACCTGAATATCCAGGCTTTCGAAGTACGGGAAGAATGCGAAGAGCTCATGCGGATGAATGCACGGAAACACAGCGCTCCCGGCATAGACCTGCATATCGGGGATTTCTTAGACCAGCCGATTGATGAGAACACGATTGTCGATGCCGTCTTTATCGGTGGTCATGGCGGCAAGTTGAAGGAAATCATCCGCAAAGTCGTTCCTCACCTGAACAGCTTGAAAGGCAAGATCGTCTTCAACGCCGTTTCGGAAGAAAGCGGCAAGCTGTTCCGGGAGGCAGTCGAAGAAAACGGCCTGAAGCTACAAACGGAAATGCACATTACGGTCGATTCCAATAACCCAATCACCATCCTTTGTGCAACAGGTAAGCATTATGTCTAAAGAATCATTGGATATCATCGTGGTTTCGGCAAGCAGTCTGCCGTTAGCCCGTAAAATCCGGGATGAATATCGGGGCAAAACCGTTCTTTATTGCAAAGAAGCGGACGACGATGTCGAACCTATCAGCTCTCTCGAAGAGCTGGTAGGCGACCTTTTCGACAAGTCGGAAGCCCTCGTATTCATCGGGGCGATGGGGATTTGTGTACGATGTATCGCTCCGCACATCAAGAGCAAGTACACGGACCCGGCAGTCGTCTGCCTTGACAGTACCGGCAAGTATGTCGTGTCGGTACTGTCCGGCCACATCGGTGGAGCGAACAAGCTGACACACGAATTGGCCCGCTTGCTGGATGCCGAAGCGGTTGTCACGACCCAGAGCGACAACCAAGGACTCTGGGCGCTGGACACGCTGGCGCGGCAATACGGTTGGGATGATGATTGCTATAACTTGCAAGAGGGCATACGCAGTTGTTTCGAAACAGATTTCGAAACAACTGACACAGAACTTTTCGCTACTGCCAAAAAGAAAGCGATGAACGAATGTGTCACACGTTTCGTCAACCGCAGGCCGACCGCTCTCCTGCTCGATGTCCGTACGAAAGAAACGGATGACTTGGAAAAGACTTGTCCGCCGCATGTCGATGTTTTCTACCACTATACGGATATCGACCTCAAGAAATACGAGTTGCTGGTCACGGTCAGCCCCGTTTTCTACCCGACATCTCCCATCCCCTGCCTGTCGTTATTCCCGAAAGTGCTTCATTTAGGTATCGGATGCAAAAAGGGATTGACTGATTTAGACTCCATCCTTTCGGAACTGCAGGTCTGTCTCCACTCTTTCCGGTTGAACCGGAAGAGCATAGCCGACGTCTCCTCCATCGACTTGAAGAAAGACGAACCGGTCTTGAAAGAGCTGGCGGGCTCCTGCCTGCACACTCCGTTCAAGACCTATCCGGCAGAGATACTGGACAAGATTGCCGTACCCCATCCTTCCGCCACCGTAAAGGAAAGGACCGGATCGGGCAGTGTCTCGGAGGCGGCAGCCATCATGAGCGCGGAAGGCGGCCCGTTATGGATAGACAAGCAAAAAGGGCAGACGAAAAACTTCACCTATGCGATAGCCGTCAGCCAATCGGCAGTACGGGACAAGCAAGACAAGGGACCCAAAGAGGAACCGGGACAAGGACATATCGAGATCGTCGGGGCCGGGCCGGGCGATCCGGAACTGATCTCCCTCCGGGGCAGACGGATGTTGGAAAATGCAGACCTGATTCTGTATGCCGGAAGTCTCGTTCCCAAAGAGCTCACCCTATGCGCCAAGGAAGGGGCGACGGTCCGCAGTTCTGCAGACATGAACTTAGAGGAACAATTCGCCCTCATGAAAGCGTTCTACGACCAAGGGAAATTCGTCGTGCGCCTGCATACGGGCGATCCCTGCATCTACGGAGCGATACAGGAACAGATGGCTTTCTTCGACCGCTACGGCATGAGCTACCATATCACGCCGGGAATCTCTTCGTTCCAGGCCGCTGCCGCAGCTCTCCGCTCCCAGTTCACGATCCCCGAAAAGGTGCAGACCATCATCCTGACGCGCGGCGAAGGTCGTACACCCATGCCGGAGAAAGAGCAATTGCACAAACTGGCCGCCAGCCAAAGCACGATGTGTATCTTCCTGAGTGCCGCCATCGCCGACCAGGTCCAGCAAGAGCTGTTAGCCCATTATCCGCCGACAACACCGGTTGCCGCTTGCTACAAACTGACTTGGAAAGATGAACGTATCTACCGGGGCGAGCTGAAAGACCTGGCACGGATCGTCAAGGAAAACAACCTGACACTGACCACCTTGTTAGTCGTCGGCGATGCCATAGACAACCGGAAAGGGCTTTCACGCCTCTATGCCGATGAGTTCAAACATCTTTTCCGCCACTGACAAGAGGCATGATACTGATCTTAGGAGGAACAACCGAAGGCCGCAAGGCCGTGCAAGTCGTCGAGAGCGCAGGCAAACCCTATTACTACTCGACGGTTGGCAGTGAACAAACGATAGAAGCCGTCCATGCCATCCGGCTCACCGGGGGCATGGAGGAAGAGGAGATGGTCCGGTTCTGCCGCGCACATGCAATCGCGCTGTTGGTCGATGCCGCCCACCCTTTCGCGATCCGGCTGCATCAGACGCTCGCGAGCGTTTCCTCCCGGCTTCAGATTCCGGTCGTCCGGTTGGAAAGGCAATATCCCGCACGCGACAAGCGGTTGATCTGGTGTGCGGATTATGCCGCCGCCATCGAGCGTCTGCGGGCGGACGGTATTCGCAACCTACTCGCCCTGACGGGTGTCAAAACCATTGCCCAGTTGCGTCCTTATTGGGAACAGAGGCCTTGCTGGTTCCGCATCCTGGACCGGCAGGAGTCGCTTTCACTCGCCACATCTGACGGTTTTCCGAAAGAACGGCTCGTTTTTTTCCATGAGGGAGAAGATGAGAAAGAGTTGCTGGAGCGGCTTCGGCCGGATGCGATCCTGACGAAGGAAAGCGGAGAAAGTGGATATTTCAGGGAAAAGGTCGAGGCTGCCGAAGCCTGCGGCATTCCTGTTTATGTCATACAGCGTCCTCTCCTGCCCGACAGTTTCACCTGCGTGCAGGGTGTGGAAGGACTTCGCAAAGCCATCGAACGCTTGGCCCCCGGTTTCTTCCCGCTCCGGAGCGGTTTCACGACCGGAGCCTGTGCCACGGCGGCAGCCAAAGCCGCCTTGACCGCCCTCTTGGACCGAACGCCCCAGACCGCAAGCGACATCACACTTCCTTCCGGCGAAAAGGTCACGCTTCCCGTCGCCGCTACCGAATGGAGCGGCAACACCGCCCAGTGTACAGTCATCAAAGACTCCGGCGATGATCCGGACGTGACAAACGGCTGTTCCGTCATCGCCCGCATCGAGTTGCAAGCCGGACAATCCCCTACCCCCGCAATCCGGTTCCGAGGCGGTGAAGGAGTGGGCACGGTGACGCTTCCCGGCCTCGGCCTCGAAATCGGCGGACCGGCCATCAACGCCACTCCCCGCCGTCTGATTACCGGAGAACTGACAGCTGTATTAGAAGAGAACAACTTGCTCGGCACGATCAAGGAGGTGGTTGTCACGATCTCTGTCCCGGGAGGGGAAGAGTTGGCCGCCCGGACCTTCAACCCGAAATTGGGTATCGTTGGCGGCATCTCAATCATCGGGACATCCGGTATCGTGCGTCCTTTCTCAAACGAAGCCTTTATCGCTTCGATCCGGAAAGAGGCCGAAGTAGCGAAAGCAATCGGCTGTTCCCGCCTCGTCATCAACTCTGGAGCGAAGAGCGAACGGTTCCTGAAAAGCTATCTGTCGGAACAGCTTACGGAAGAACTTCCCCCACAGATGTTCGTGCACTACGGGAACTTCATCGGAGAAACGTTGCAAATAGCCGCCGAACTGCAATTCGACGAAGTCATTATGGGAATCATGGTCGGCAAAGCCGTCAAACTGGCGGAAGGCGCATTGGACACGCATAGCAAAAAGGTCGTCATGAACAAAACTTTCCTGAAAGAGCAGGCCCAAAAGGCAGGCTGTAAGCCGGAATCCGTACAAAAAATAGATTCCCTGACGTTAGCCAGGGAATTATGGGAACGGTTCGATGCAGACGAACAATCCCGTTTCTTTTCCTTTCTGTTACAAAAATGCCGGGAACATTGCGCTCCCCTGTTTCCCAACGGAAACCTCTCCATCCTGCTGATTTCGGAAAACGGGGAAATCCCCTTTCAAGCGTAATGCTCCTGCCAGTGTAATAGTCAGACGGAAAGCTGTTGCAAAAGGGATTCTATGGTATCGGTAGCCTGTATATGTCCGTCGGGATAGCAAATCAAAAACGCAGAGCCGGTACCCCGATCGCCCGTATCGATCCATACAAGCGATTCCACATTCCGTACGGCCCGTATGCCGTTGCGCTGGAGTGCCTTGCGGACCATCGCGTACCGTTGCCCGTGACCGACCAAGCGTATTTCTCTTGAGTATTGGTTATCGATGCGGAACAAACCGGTTTCCGTGTCGAACACGATTCCCTTGCGGGCGAAGAAACCGCTCAGATGTCCGCTGAGGGCCAGGTCTTCAGGTGTTCCGGTCGTAATCCCGTTCGTGCGGTCCATCAGCCAGACCTTGTCGGCAATCTGAAGAGCCAGTTCGAGGTCGTGCGTGGAGAGGAATATCGTTTTATTCATGCTCCGTGTCAGATGATGGAGCAATTGCATGATTTCCACCTTGCTCGGGAAATCGAGGAAAGCGGTCGGTTCGTCCAGGAAAATCACCGGTGTTTCCTGCGCCAGCGCCTTGGCAATCATGACTTTCTGCCGTTCACCATCCGAGAGGGTATGTACCATGCGGGAGGCCAGATTCCCGATCCGTACCAGGGTAATCGATTCCTCCACAATCCGCTTGTCCGCCTTGCCCAGCCGTCCCCAGAAACCGGTATAAGGACTGCGCCCCATCTCGACCAACTCCCGGACAGACATATTGCGGATGTCACACTTCTCTGTCAGAACAACACCGATCGTCGTGCTCAACTCCTTGTCCGAATAGCTGCCTACCTCACGCCCCAAAACGGTAATCTCGCCCTCCAATTTCGGCTGGAAAGCCGACAACGTGCGCAGGAGCGTCGATTTTCCGACTCCGTTCTCCCCCAACAGGCAGGTCAATTCGCCGCTACAAATCCGGGCCTGTATATGGCTCGCCACCCGCTTGATTTCATGCTTCGTCCGGTAACCGATCGACAGGTCATTTATATGAATCGTATCTTGTTTCATCATTCGTTCAATTCATTCTTACGTTTGCGGAATAACACGGAGGCCACCACCGGAGCACCGACCAGAGCCGTCACCGAATTGACCGGCAAAGCCCCCTCGAATCCCGGCATCCGGGCAATCAGGTTGCAGGCAAGCGCCAGCGCTGCACCGGCAAACAGGACAGCGGGCATCAGAACCCGATGGTCGGACGTCTGGAAAATGGCCCTGCACAGATGCGGGACAGCCAGCCCGAGGAAGATGACCGGTCCGCAATAGGCCGTCACGATCGCCGTCAAAATGCCTGCGGAAGTGATGACCAACAGACGCGCCCGCTTGATGTTCAGTCCCAAGTTGCGGGCATAACCGTCACCGAGCAACATCAGGTTCAGCGTCTTGATCAGGAGGAACGACAAAAGGATCAGCACCGCCATAATCGCGACAAACAACATCATCTGGTTGCCGGAAACCCGGGAGAAACTGCCCAATCCCCAAACCACATAGGCACGAATGTCTTCCTCCACGCTGAAAAACTTCAGCACGCCGATCACCGCATTCGCCACGTAGCCGATCATCACGCCGATAATCAGCAACGTCACGTTCCCTTTCACTTTCTGCGACACATACACGATCAGCGCCATCACCGACAGCGCACCGATCACAGCCGCCACCGATAGCGCGATCTCGCCCATGAACCCCAACTTGCTCAGCGCAACCCCACCGAGGCTGCCGCTCAACAACACCACGAAAGCCACACCCATACTCGCGCCGGAGCTGATTCCTAATACGGAAGGACCTGCCAGCGGATTCCGGAAAACCGTCTGCATCTGCAACCCGCTTATCGCCAGTCCCGCTCCTGCCACCAAGGCCGTCAACGCCTGCGGAAGACGGGACTTCCAGACAATGTTCTGCCAAGTCACCGGCTCATTTCCTAATCCGCAAAGGATATTCCATACAGACTTCAACGGGATAGACACCGACCCCAACACCAAGTTCAGGAACATCAGGACCAGGATCGACGCTACGATGAGCGACATCAGAAAAGTAGTGGAATGTCTCATTCGGGCAATTTATTTGAGTCGGGCATAATAAACAGGCGTATGGTCGGGCAAGAGGTCCGGATGAAAGATATGCAACAGGTCGGCGAGCACGACTTCCGGCTCGGTCGGCATACTTTCATAGAATGGCGTATCTTTCATGTTGCAATAAATAATCCCTTTCTCCTTGAAAGCGCGGAAATCGGCATAGCGCGGGTCCTGCTCTTTCAGCGCCTCGTAGCTGAATGTGCCCGGATAGCTGTTTACGATGCGCCAATAATCGGCTTCATCTCCTTGGCTATAAACGTTTTCGAAATCGAGCGTCACGCCTCCCGAACGCTTGTCGTCTTTCAGGAAATAGTCGGCACCGGCATCCTTGAAGAGCTGGGCGAGGAAACTTTCTCCTCCCACGGCATACCAGTTACCGCCCCGCATCTCACCGCTCAGCACGACCGGACGTTTCTTCACTTTCCCATCCGCCGTCAACGCCTTCAACTCCTTGTAGCGGGCCGCGATAGCATCGAACGTCTCGTTTGCTTTCTGCTCCTGCCCCAACAACAGGCCGATGAATTTCAACCATTCCGCCTGCCCCAGCGGAGTCATCTCCTTATAACCCAAATGCGGAATCAACGGGATGCCGACATCCTTCAAGGTCTCGTATCCGCCCCGCTTGAACGGCGAGACCAGGATCAGGTCGGGGTTCATACTCATGATCACCTCGTTGTCGAAGTTCCCTTCGATACCGATCTTGGCGGTCTTCCCGCTCTTCAGGCGTTCGTTCATCTCCTTATTGAACAGATGCCGGGTGCTGGTCACTCCCACGACCTTGTCCAGTTTGCCCAGTTTGATGAAGTTGGACAACTGCAAGGAGGTCATGCAAATCACACTTCTGACCGGAGTCTTGATCACGGTATAGGCATCGGGGATGCCGGCCGGTTTCGTCCCTCTCCGGACAAGCGCGTAATGGAAAGTCGTACTCTCCTCATTCTGCGGGTCCCGGATATCCAGCAAGACAAATCCGTCCCGGTAGGACAACTCAAAGCCACGAGCATACTCAGGCACAATACGAGCATTGGAGAAGAGACATTCTTCCGCCGCCTCCGCCTTGCCGGTCTGTGGGTTGTTTCGGGTCGTACATGAGAATACGACGCACAACGACATAAGCAGGCAACACCCTGCCAAGCACTTTTTCATATTCAATATTATTATATTACAACCGAACAAGCCTTGTCCGTCCCACGAGGACAAAACGCTTTCCAAACGAAACGGCAGGTCTTCTGACTTACTTCCATCCCGGACACCTTCCCGATCTCCCGATCAGTGGCATAGAGTATTGCCGGAATGTTGCCGAAGTTTCACAGCAGCGTGGTCTGTCCGGGATTTCCACCCGGTTCCCTTTTCATCCCCCTCCTGCGAAAAAGGAGGGAGAAACCTGTTTCGAGGAACAAATATACGAATATAAGCCTAATCTGCCCTCATGCTTCACAAAAAATAGCTCCGCAAGGCATATAAAGTAGATGAACAACCCGGCTTTGCATCTTGTTAGTATATAAAATATATGTATTTTTGTTTTCCACTTAAACTGACATAAGACATGAAATCGGACATTGAAATTGCAAGAGAGGTTTCTCTGCGTAAGATAAAGGAAATCGCGACCGGATTGGGCATCCCGCGCGAAGAAGTTCAGAACTACGGCAGATACATCGCCAAAATCCCTCTTCATCTGATCGACGAAGAGAAAATCAAACAGCACAACCTGATCCTGGTGACAGCCATCACGCCGACAAAAGCCGGTATCGGCAAGACCACCGTTTCGATCGGACTGGCTTTGGGATTGAACAAGATCGGCAAAAAGGCGATCGTAGCCTTGCGCGAACCGTCGTTAGGCCCGTGCTTCGGCATGAAAGGAGGAGCGGCCGGAGGCGGATACGCACAAGTGCTGCCGATGGAAAACATCAACCTGCATTTCACGGGAGACTTCCATGCGGTCACTTCCGCCCACAACATGATCACGGCGTTGTTGGACAACTACATCTACCAAACACGCAACACTTGCGAGGGCTTGAAAGAGATCAAATGGAAACGGGTACTGGACGTAAACGACCGCAGCCTGCGCAACATCGTTTCCGGGCTGGGCGGATCGGCCAACGGCGTACCGACGGAAACGGGCTTCGACATCACACCGGCTTCCGAAATCATGGCAATCCTGTGTTTGGCAACGGATATAGAAGACCTGAAACGGCGTATCGGCAACATCCTGTTGGGATATACGTATGAGGGCAAGCCTTTTACCGTAAACGACTTGGGAGTGGCAGGAGCCATCACGGTCTTGCTGAAAGATGCCCTCCTGCCGAACTTAGTGCAGACCACCGAGAATACCGCCGCATTCGTGCACGGAGGCCCGTTCGCCAACATCGCCCACGGCTGTAACTCCGTCCTGGCGACCAAGATGGCGTTGACGTTTGGCGACTATGTCATTACGGAGGCAGGATTCGGGGCCGACTTGGGAGCTGAAAAGTTCTTCGACATCAAATGCCGAAAAGCCGGTCTGGCACCGAAACTGACGGTGATCGTAGCGACGGCCCAGAGCCTGAAGTTACACGGAGGCGTACCGGAAGACCAGATCAAGGAGCCGAATATCGAAGGATTGAAAAAGGGGTTTGCGAACTTAGACAAGCATGTCGAGAATATGAAGCGTTTCGGGCAGGAGGTCATCGTGACTTTCAACCGATATGCATCCGATACGGACGAAGAAATCGGGCTGGTGGCCGAACATTGCCGCGAGATAGGCGTAGGTTTCTGCATGAACAACGTATTCGCCGCCGGCGGCGAAGGAGGCGCCGGGCTGGCGAAACTGGTGGTAGACACGATCGAAAAGAAACCCTCTGCCCCGCTTGCCTATATCTACGAGGATGACGATCCGATCCGCACCAAGATCCAAAAGGTGTCCGAACAGATCTATGGAGCCGCCTCCGTCGTCTACACGACATTGGCAGACAAGAAAATCAAACAGATCGAAAGTTTGGGCATCTCCCACTACCCGATCTGCATCGCCAAGACGCAGTATTCGTTCTCTTCCGATCCGAAAGCATACGGAGTAGCCAAGGATTTCGAGTTGAAAGTGCGCGACATCGTCATCAACAACGGCGCGGAGATGATCATCGTCATCATGGGCGACATCATGCGTATGCCCGGGCTTCCGAAAGACCCGCAGGCAAAACGCATCGACATCAACAACGGCGTGATCGAAGGATTGAGTTAATTCTTTCCTTTGTTCTTTTCGAAGTAGTTCTTAAAGAAGAGGATCTGATATTCGATCGAGTTCTTCCAATATTCGCCGTTATGCACGCCGGGACGAACCAGGAAATCATGGTCGATCTTGTATTTCAGCAACTTCTTATGGAAGTCGTTGTTCACTTCGAAAAAGAAATCGCTGTAACCGCAATCGATGATAAGGGCCAGTTCGCCGTTCTTGAGCCGGTCGATCTGCGTGATGGCCGTGTGGCGGTCCCAGACATCCGGATGGTCGCATTCGCTTCCGAGCAACTTGCTCATATCCCAGTTGTTGGGGAACGGCCGGATATCGACACCACCGCTCGTGCTGCCGGCAGCTCCGAACACATCCTTATGACGGAAAGACAACCACATCGCTCCGTGTCCACCCATGCTCAAACCCGTAATGGCGCGGCCGGAGCGGTCTTTTACCGTCGGATATTGGGAATCGATATACCGGATCAATTCGGAAGAGACGAATGTCTCATACCGGCTGGAGGGATCTTTCGGACTGTCCCAATACCAACTGTTCTTGCCGTCAGGACAGACAAAGATCAGTCCGTCGCGATCTGCCATGTCTTTCAACTCCGGCTTCATGGAAATCCAGGTTTTCGCATTCCCGCCATATCCATGCAACAGGTAGACGACTGGCTTCGGCACCTGTTTATCATCCGGAGAAACAACAACGACCTGGATATTCTTCTTCATTGCCTCGCTGTAAACCGCCAACGTATCGACAACCGCACCTTTCACCGAAATAGCGCCCAGAACAAAAAGGGCTAAAAAGGATAATTTAAGTTTCATGAGATGTATAACCAATTAAGTGAATAAAATTTCGATCTTTGTTCCCACCGATATTACCAGAACTTGTTGTTCTCCTGGTTATACTCGAATCCTGCGCTTTTCAGTTTCTGCACAAGCGCCTCTTTGTCGACCTGCATATCGTCGCACAACTCATCAAGAGAAGCATATTCATCACGCAATTTCATATTGATCATGCTAAAGAGCATCATCGGATCTTCCGGAAGTGTCATAATTCATCATTTTTTATATCTAATACAAAGGTAATGACTTATTCCACTAATCTCACTTTCCAAACAGTAAAAACGCACACCATGATTCCCTTCATCTGACAATGCCCATCGTAAAGGTGTTAGAATAGGCATCGTAAAGGTGTTAGGATGGGCATTGTTAGATCGTCTGAATGGGCATTGTAATAACTTCATGATGGGGATTCATGATACCCACCCCATTTAAGTGCTCCTAAAAAGCGGAATTAAAAAACCCGTATCCAACTTCGCAGTTACATACGGGCCAAACAAATAACAAACTCTACTTATATGAAAAAACAAATACTACTAACTTACTTCTTGTTAGGAAACTCTCTGTATGCAATTTCTAATTCATTTTATCATATAACAGCGCACAAATTTGTTTGGTTCATAAATAGTGAAAAATTTTTTGTCCTATCATTTATTTTCGACAGCACGTGTCTGCAACACTTTGGAACCAGGCGGAACACTATGGGTTAACCAGATGTTACCACCGATCACAGAGCCGCGACCGATCGTGATCCTTCCTAATATAGAGGTATTGGAATAGATCGTAACAGAGTCTTCGATAATCGGATGGCGCGGGACATTCAAAGGCAACCCCTTTTCATCCAGGGTAAAACTCTTTGCTCCCAACGTCACTCCTTGGTAAAGGCGTACATGGTTTCCGATTATGGCCGTTTCCCCGATCACGACACCTGTCCCATGGTCAATACTGAAATATTCTCCGATCTGCGCCCCCGGATGAATGTCTATTCCCGTATCCGAATGAGCCATTTCTGTGATAATACGCGGGATCACAGGCACACCGAGTTTCAATAACTCGTGTGCCACCCGTTGATGAAGAATGGCATGAATAGCCGGATAGCAAAAAATGATCTCACTGGGACTTTGGGCGGCGGGATCGCCATCCAAGATTGCTTTCACATCCGTTGACAACAGGTATTTGATATGCGGGACCTGATTGATAAAAGCAATCGCTATTTCAGATGCACGATCCTTGGAGTCGCAACAACGTTCGACTTCAAAACACAAACCGTTATAGATTTGTTCCTGCAACAGATCGTAGATCTGCTCCAGATATACACCCGTATAATATTGTATAGAATCAGCCTGCGCCTCCTGCTCCGTCCCGAAGAAACCGGGGAAAATAACCTTACGGAGCAAGATCATGATCTCCTTGAGCGCCGCCACCGAGGGAGACGGCTTCTGGTGCAACGGAATGTATTTATAATCCGCTGTACCAGAAACCGACAGAAGTTCTACATTCTTTTGAATCTCTTCTAATATCTTTGTCCGGTTCATGATTAATTATCCCAAATAGGATTATACATGATAAACTTATTCTTCTGGTAGATGTCCTGCCCCAAAATATAAATTGTTCCGTCCAGTATGAACATGTGGTAGTTCTTCATGCGGATCCACAAAGAACGGGGTTTCCATTGTTTCAACGGTAAGTTATATTCCCAGATCTTTCCGTTGTTGTCTATCAGGAAGAAGCTTTTCCGCTGTTCGTCATAAACACCAGATGAGACAACCCCAAGTTGCACAGGTATCGAAGGAACAGGTGTCCATTCCTTCAAACTGTCCGAAGAGACATAGAAGTCGTTACGGATACCACTTCCCTTTTCTCCCAGGCCGGCATAGACTTTGTCGTCCACGACAAACGCGACTCCTCCTCTTTGGTTCGCTTCGCTTACTTTAGCAATCGTACCCCATTCCCCGACGTTTCCAGTAGAAAGATCATAACGGACTATTTCACTCAGGTTACTGCTATTGTCCGTACCACCAAAAACGTACAAAGAATCGCGATAGACGAAGCTGACCGAGTTAAACCGTCCTGTCGGCAAAGATGGAAATTCGGGCAACCAACTATTTTCAGATGTGTAGACCTGGCATTCCGTCCCAGTTTGCTTGTCAAGCCCTCCGATGAGATAAGCCCTGTCACCGTATGCGATGGCTGCCATGTGTGAATAAGCCACATTACATTCTTGCTGGGATTTCCATACATCCGTTTCCACATCATAGCTGAAAAGCTCGTTGCTGCGCTTGCCTCCTAAATCTCCTCCCACAACAAAGGCTTGTCCGTTTAACGTAAAACTGGACGAATATTGACGGGCATCTCCTTCGTATATTCTCTTTTCCGTGAAAATGTTAGGAGTCTTGAAAGTTTGTACTTGACCATATCCGACCAAACCCTTTTCGTTTTTGGCATAAGCTCTTACGTAATAGGTCATCGCACCTTTCAATGCCGGCAAAGCATACATAAAAAGCGTGTCTTCCACCACAATACGGTCGTCCTTGTTGATATCCGGTTCCTTATTATTTGAAGACCAGCAAATACCCCACTCCATGGCAGCACTGTTTCCTCCGTTCTGCAACTCTCCACCGATATGTACCGTTCCATCGCTCTTGATCGAGTCGGTTGTGACTGGGAAGGTGATGATATTGGGGATCTCGCTTTTGGTTGAAATCGTCATTTCTTCTTCGCTATATACCGTACCGAATCGATTCGTAGCATACGCCCTCGCAAAATATTTCTGGGCCGGCTTCAAATCTCGGATTTGTCCCGAAAATTCACCATCGTCCGTATAATTCGTACAGATAATCGTGTCGGCCTCTATCGTCGGTTTTTCCTTGACACTCCAGCAAAAGCCGTAAGCCGTAACCGTTGCATCCCCTTCGTTTATCAAGAAGGCCGACAGATCGGCTGTAGTAAATGTCGTATTGGTCAGACTCAATCTGCCCACTTGCGGCTTACCGTCTGTCGTCTTGAAAGAATCGACATTGAAAGCGAACTCACCGAATCGGTTTTTAGCAAAAGCACGGACATAATACCAAGTCGCCGGTTCCAGATTCGTAATCTGGCAGGAGAAGGTATCGACAACAGCCAAGTCGCCTCCCTCGTATGTGATAATGGAATCCTGATCCGAAAGTTCCTTTCCTCCGGCAAGTTCCTTTTTCTGATAATAAAAACCCAATTTGTCAATTCCGACGCCTCGGCTCTTAACCTTACCTTTCACCCAAGCGGAAGTGGCTTTCACTGTCGCACTGTCCACATCCAGTGTCGCCACTTCACCCGTACCTTTTATCGTCGTATAAACGCCCTCTGTCTTGGAGAAAGCCGTATCGATATCATTGATGGCGTAGGCGTAGACATAATATTTTGTACTATCTTCCAGTCCGGACATTGAAACGGTAAAATGATGGTCCTCAATTTTATCCGCTTTCACGTATCGCTTGCTACGCATATTGTCAATCGGCCGTGTCTCCTCTTGGATGCTCCAGCACACCCCGCATTCTCGGATTGGCAAACCATTCTCCTTTAGGATTTGGACTTTCAATGTAATCGAAGAGGCCTCTATGTTCCCTTCCAATGAAGTCTCGGAAACTTCCGGGGCCTTTGCATTCTGCAAGCGAGTAACCATATCCGGATCTTCCACACATCCGGAAAGCAGCCATATAAATGAAACAGCCGACAAAATGATTGAGTATATATATTTCATAAACTATTCTTATTAGAAAAACAGACCGACACCGGCATTCAAATCAATATATTTAAAATTCAACGTATTACATCCTCCGCTTATGAACACAGGACCAAACTTGAGCATCACGTCCAGATCGGCGGCCAATCCGCTATACGAATAATCCAGATTCTTCGCCCAATAGGATTTTTCGATCCTATAATCCGAATTGTCGATTGTGTTATATTCGCACAACAATTCCCGGTTCCCGTATCCCAAACCGACGGATGTATAAAGCCAGGATGTACATTTCACAACCAGACCGGCCGTTCCGATATAACTGTTCACCTTCTTTTTGTTCGTGAAGCGAAACGGACTATCGGGAACCGTCCCGACATATTCATCTGTCCCCCGGCACTCACCGGTATAGCCATCAAAACCCAAGTTGGTCTTAAAACGTACAAACCACCCTAACCGTGACTTCACGCCTCCCACGGTCAAACCATAGGGGCTTTCCATCGAATAGGCATAACCGACGAAGAACTTCATCGGTTCTTTAGGCTTATCCGGTTTTGCCGGATGGGCAGAAGGGTAAAAAACGGGTTCCGCCGGTTTACGGATTGCTTCCAACCGGTCTTGCCAGGATTTTGCCAAAGTTTCATTTTTGGCCGTTCCTATGCCTTCGGTATAATAGGTCACCAACTGCGAAATAGCGGTCGTATCCTTGTTGTTGGCCATCAGTTCCAGACACGTCCGACACTTGTTCATCAAACTATGCATCGAAGGACGCATCTGCCGGTTGGACAACCAAATCGACGTAAGCTGCCTGATACTGTAAGGGTCACATTGCACGACTCCCTCTTCATACCACATTCTTGCATCACTGTAGTCAAGGCGTTTCATCGCCTCGTCGCCTTTCCTGTTATATTCCGCTTTTTGCTGGGCCGACAAACCGATCGGCAACACAACAAAAAGAATCAAAATCCAAAGTCTATTCATACACACATTAATAATAGGTTGATCCTTCATTTATCAATACACCATCAGCATTATAAATATCAAACAAACCATCTTTACGTTCGAAAGCACGACCGTTTTCAGCAATCCCGACATTCCCATATTTGCACGGAATGCGTTCGTTGGCTTCCGAATCAATCGCCCCGTAGAGCATGGTCGATTTCTTTCGTACAATTGTAAAATTCCCAAACGTATTTTTCATCTCATATTGAGCTTTCCTGTCGGCCAAGAGTTGGGCAGCTTCCTTCTCATCGCAAGCGATCAGGAGGCGCACGACCTCTTCTGTCAACTTGGTTTCTTTCGCTTTCGTGAAATCTTTCTTTGCACCTGTAAAATCAGCTTTCTCCATCCTCTCCTTGCCGGAAGCTATCAAAGCGGCATATTCCGCCTCCGTTTCTTCAACAGTAGGCTGTGCCGGTTGTATCGCTGTTTTATTCTCTTCAGCCTGAAGCGGCCTGGTTTCCGGCTGTTTCCGAGGTTCGTCAACAGCAACAGGGGCATCATTTTCCGGCTGTTGCGCTATTTCTGTTTCCGTATGCGGATCTTTCTCCTCAGGCAAAGGTTCTTCTTTCACCTCCGGAACGATTGTTGCCGGCAAGGAAGATTCTGAATCGTTCTCCTCTTCAGCCGGAGTTGTCAACTCCGCCACACCCGGTTTCGTGGAGACCTTGTTTCCTTGCACCCAAAAAATGAATGCTAATCCTATACAGGCCAATATCGTTATAACCACGGATATCAACACCCTTTTTCTTTTTTTCTTACGGGGCTGAACGGTCATCTCTTCAACCGTATCATTATTCAGAACCGTACGTTCTTCGTCGTTCTCACCCTGAAACGATTTTTCATTCTGATGTATGACCATTGTTTCATCCTCCACGGCCGGCCCATCCACATTTTGTAATCCGCCTGCCGGCATTTCCTCTTCCGGCGGAAAATCCAATGCTGCCATCATTTCAGCTACCGTCTGGAAACGGTCGGCCGGAATGATTTGCATGGCCTTGATGATGGCGGATTCCGTCTTCGGGGATATACCCGGATTCAATTCCGACGGATTCCGCAAAGGACGTGTCGCCCGCAAAATGGATTCGGTCGGAATCCTACCTGTCAGAAGATTGTACATGGTCGCGCCCAACGAATAGATATCCGGACAAGGAGAAAAACTCTGTGTCCCTTCATTGTCATATTGTTCGATCGAAGCAAAACCTTTCGACAAGGTGAGCATGGTCGTACTGGTTTCCTGTTGCTTGATATCGTATCGCTTGCTTACGCCGAAATCGATCAGACGTGCTTTCCCTGACGAGTCGATCAGGATATTGCTGGGCTTGATATCCAAGTGAAGGATATTCTTTTCATGTACAAACTGAAGTGCTTCTCCGATTTGGCGCACATATCCAAGCACTTTCGCTTCCGGCAATATTCCTTCCCGGTCCATCTTGTATTTGAGGGAGCAGCCGGAGATATATTCCATGGCAATATAGGCCGTGTCGTTTTCTTCGAAAACTTCCAGCACATTCACGATATGGGGATGGTGGACTTCAGAAAGGATCTTGGCCTCCTTGATCAGTTTCTCCTTGAATTTATCAAATAGAATCCTGCCCGTCTCGGAGTGTACCTTGACAGCAAACGATTCCGTTTCTCTGTAACAATAGTCTTTAAAGAAGTATTCTTTTATACAAATAGGCACCTCTGTTTGCACAGTTCCTAACGAGCCCTTCACTTCCGTATACCAGACACCTTTGTAAGTTATACCAAAGCCGCCCTGACCAATTACATGAGTGATCCGATATTTTCCATTCTGAAGAACGTGTCCGTTTGGCAAATTCATAACTATACTATATGCGCAATTCGATTAATCTGCCAAAATTACACTATTTATATAAAAGAATAAAGGAATGAAAGAATATTTTGCTTAAATCCGGCAGAATCTAACACATTTTGTATGGGTATGATATAAAAAGAAAAGTTATCGCGTGTTTTTCCACTACAAGCGGCCATGATTGCATTTTTAATTTCTTCCGGGCAACTTGAACGCTTGAATATATCGGACAACTCCTCATTGTTGATCCGCTCAAGCACGCCGTCCGAACACATAAACAAGTAATCGCCAGCCTGGATGTCGTTCAGAAGCACGACATCGGCTTCCGTCGGATGTTCCGTCCCTTGGATAGCCCGTACGATTACATTCCGCTGCGGGTGGTTCACGGCCTCTTCAGGAGTGATTTTACCTAATCTGACCCACGAATTGACCAACGAATGGTCTTCGGTCTGGTACAAGATGTGCCCTTTCCGGAAGTGATAAATCCGGCTGTCCCCGACGTGCGCCAAAGAGATGCCCGCCGACCCGATAAAAGTCATGGTCAGAGTCGTCGCCATGCCCTTGGCTTCAGGATGAACCGCCACATAATCATCAAAACGTGCTTCGGCATAGCGGATGGCCCTATTTATAAAATCGGCACTCGGCTCACCTTCCCGAAAGGTGGAAAAAAAGGATTGGAAAGACTCACAAGCCAACGCACTTGCGATCTCTCCTTTCTCAGCGCCACCGACACCATCACATACCAAAAACAAATTTTGATTGGAATTTGCCGTTTCCGCCAGAGGATAGATGGAATCTTCATTATTCAACCTGCCTCCTTTTTCACTGACAGCCCAAGGTTTGCCGATCGTTATATTCATAGCATAGACTATTTTTATTCATTAAACCGGAGAACTGTACGACCGATAATAATTTCATCATTATTATTGAGTATGACAATTTCTCCATCCTTCAAGTAATTGCTATTATATAACGTATGATTCTTGCTATTATTGTCAGAAAGGTAATGTTTATAACCTCCTTTGGCATCTTTTTTCACCTCGATCCGGATATGTTCCCGGCTCATGGATTTATCTGCCGTCACAATACCGATCGTAGCGGCAGATGCACTGGATTTTCGTCCAATAATATAAACACCTTCCTGAAGGGGGAAAGTCTGTTCCGGCGTATCAGCATTCGCAATTACGGAGATACGCCCCGTTGTCAGGCGAAGAGGCTGTATCAGAACCGTTTCCGATTCAGATGCAACACTTTCTTTCTCCACAGACAACAAGGAAACCGGAATCGGCTGTTTGCACTTCGGACATTTGAAAGAGGTGATATCGAGGGGAATTTTCCCCTCGTCTACCTTCAACCCTACATGGCAATGTGGACATTTAATGGAAATCATACGATAAACGATATATCAGATCCGTCAATATCGGTTGAATATGTATCCAACATGTCTGCATCGGACAGCATCACGGTGTCGTCAGATAATGTAATAAAATCGGAAACATCCATGCTTTCGTCAATCATTACAACATCAGACAAGTCGTTTTCCCCGTCCACATCCACGATAACAGCGTCAGTCGACATGACGTCGTCGCTGTCTAAAGTCACAAATGTGTAATCCTCTTCTTGCATAAATGTTATAATTAAAATTTCCGGAAACAAAAGTAAGGAAACAGGGTGATATCCAAACACAAAATAGGTTCCTTATAATCAAATGTTTGGGTTTACTGTACGAAAGCATTACTTTTAATATATGAAACAGTTCCTACTCGCTCACCCATTTAGCCTTGCAGGACGACATCGGACATTGTTTTCTGTTGCGCAATGATTCCCAAGGTATTTCCCCCAAAAAGGTTCCGCACTTGGGGCAAACATAGTCGATTTTGAATTGATTGGTCAAGTCTTGCAAAAGCTGCGGAATCTTGGCCGATTGCTTCGCTCCCAGATAGATTCCGACCGTCGGAGCGCAGATCGTGATAAACAGGCTCAGTCCGAACAACTCCGGACTTCCTTTTCCCAAAAAGCCGATCACAACCCCCACGATGCCGGGAAGGGCAAATGGTAGGGACTGAAACAGCCTGGTTTTAAACTGGTTGGACGATTGTATCTTAACTTTTGCTTGAATATAATTATCGTACACCTGCTTCAAAGCCGCAAACTCTTCACTATAATCATTGTTGGATTTCAGGGCTTCGGATATGTCCAACACATAATGATCTCCCAGCTTGATCATATCGCTGGGAGTAACATGTTTCCTCACGATCTGGGCGTTATTGACAAATGTCCCGTTTGTCGATCCCAAATCTTCAAGCAGCCAACATCCCTCCTCTTCACGCACCAGCTTTGCATGGTAACGGCTCACATGAGGGTCGTTTACTACGAAATCATTATCACTTGCCTTTCCAATCTTGATGATCATTCCGCAACAGCTTTTGGTTCTTCCGATTTTGCCATTTCCTTTTCAAGCGAATCTTTCAATGCCTTCAAAGGATCTTTGGATATCACCAATTCTCTGGGTTTGCCATCCTGCGTCAACAACAGCAATTTCTGTTTGGGCAAGTTGATCTGCAAAATATGATTCTTATTAATGATATGGCTTTTGCCGACACGCATCAAGATCGCGTTACAGCCTGCCACCTGTTTCTCCAATATTTCTTCTATCTTTCCTATATTGATTGCAAATGTGAATTGGATTCCATTGGATAATAGTAATTTGGTATAATTTCTATCCGCCTCAAAATAGAGGATCTGCCCTATTTTAATACGCAACAATTCATCTCTCGTCTTAATTATTAAATATCGCTCCATACGTAGATATTGTTTATTCGTTCATCATCGGAAAACAAATATACGCATTTTGTCATTCATCCGGCATTTTTTTACATAAATTATTTTCAGAAAGAGAGATTTAATTCCGTTAACAGATTAAAGCATTACCTTTGTTCATCAAAAGCAGAAAATCATGTCACAACAGTTTCCGCAACACAAAGCTTCCGAACTCTCAGACTTCGGGATCCGTTTCCGCAAAATCGATTCCCGACAAAGCCAAGAGGGACCGGTGAGGTATCTGCATCAAGATGAGATGTAGAGGGTTGGATGCTCGCGGTAGACAACAGTTTCATCGGTTATGAGGAAAAATACATCTTTGATATGTTCCAACTATCCGCTTCGTCAGTTCCAATAGACGAACAGCGGATGAATGAACTGAAACAGATAGCTTTGATTCTGGCCAATAGGATGAATCGCATTACGGATGAACTGACAAAGGCAACGGTAAGGAGACTGGCGGAAACTTATATCGGTATTGTAGCCGAAGTGGTACGGGAAAGCGAAATACAACAAGTAAAGCATACCCGCAGACATATTGAAATCGTCTTGTCATTTCGTCGGTTGCTGGCCAGACATCTTTCCAAAAAACGTTCTCCGTCCGATTATGCATCCCAGTTAAACATATCCCCTGTTTACCTGAATGAAGTGGTAAAAAAGGTTACAGGCATAAGTACCAAAGCATACATAAAGAACAGCATTATATTGGAAGCGAAACGGTTACTCGTCTACACAAACCTAACAATAAAGGAAATCTCCAGTTCTCTCGGCATCGATGATCATGCCTATTTCTCACGAATATTCACACAAGCGACAGGTATAAGTCCAAGTACATTCAGAAAAAGGAACCTTGAATAGTCCAAACGTCGCCTCGTTTTATCCATTTTCTTTCAGCGCCCAACCTCCTAATTTTGCGGCAACAAAAGAAAATATGCCCATACCGGAAAGTGATCCGAATACCCCGCTAGGCAACAGCAAGACACTGGTGGCCTACTTCTCCGCACAGGGACACACGCAAGCCGTGGCTGAACGTATTGTGGAACTGACCGGTGCAGACGTATATCGCATCGAAGCGTCCGACCCCTACTCCGAAGATCCCTATGACGACAGCGACCGGATCCAGAAAGAGGCCTATAACGATCTGCGACCTGGTGTGGCAAATCTGCCTGACGCAGATGCAATCGCTCGCTACGACACAATCTTCGTCGGCTCACCTTGCTGGTGGCACCAACCCGCGATGGTGGTCTGTACATTTCTTGAGGCATACGACTTGAAAGACAAGGTGATCATTCCGTTCATTACATACGGAGCCACGACCTACCTGAACGAATCGATGCAAAAGATTTACAAACTAACTCCCCATTCAAAACATATCCCGGAAACCCTACCCGAAGATCTCGACCCGGATGACATCACGACCCCGGGCCGTCCGGACGATACAGGCATAGAAATGCCGGGGAATGGCAACGGAACAGAGGCCTGGTTACGTAAAATCGGCCTCATAAAATAAACAGTTATAACATGAATATATTCCTATTTTCCTGCCAGACTTTTCTGTAATCACTGCCACTGATTATATAATTACAGTCTCTGATTATAAAATCAGTGGCACCGATTATATAATCAGTGGCTGTAATTTGGAAATCATATAGCATATCGTTATATTTGTATGCAGAGAGCGAAACGGTTTTCTTATACGATTAGAAACAATTTATATACAGGAAAATGGCAAGATATATCAAACAGGAAATGAGCGACATGGCCGGAGATGGCGAGAAGCGGGTGTTCTATCGGATGAAGATCGAGGAAAACATCGATTCGGATCAATTTATAAATGAGATCGCCTACCCGGGATCGGGGCTGAACCGGTCGATTGTGATCTCGGTGATGACGGCTGTGGCAGAACAGATAGCACGTTGCATGGCCAACGGACGCTCGGTGACGATCGAAGGGATCGGGACATTCAAACCGAAAGTGGGTGTGGTGAAGAACAAGGAAGTAGATACGTTGGAGGAGGGAGAGCCGAAACGGAACGCACAGAGCCTTGAGGTGAACGGGGTCAACTTCCGGGCCGACAAGGAACTGGTGCGCAACACCAACCGGCGGTGCAACCTCACAAGTGGAGGGACGAGCCGCATCAAGTCTTCGCCCTACGAAGAGAAGGAACGGCTCGCTCAGGCCTTGCGCTACCTGGACGAACATGCTTGTATGCACATATCCGACTACATGGCCATAACCGGACTGAAACGGACGAGCGCGACATTGGAGCTGAAACGTTTCCGCAATGATCCATCCAGCGGAATCACCTTTTCCGGCTGGGGACAGCACAAGGTGTATATACGAAAAAAAGAGGGCGATTAACCCTCTTTTTCCCAAGATTCATTCTATCAAAACGGCAAAATCAGAACACGGGGATGACCAGCGAATGTTCGCCGGGTTCCAATCGTTTCGTCCGGTTTTTCGCTACCGGGACTTCGGCGGTCGTTCCTTCGGGGACAGAAAGGACGGCTTGTATCTTTTTACCTTTCCGCTTCATCGACACTTCGATCTTGCCGAAATGCGTATCGACCGTAGCGGAGGCTTCGGTCAAAGTGCCCATTTGGGGGCAAACCTTAAAGGAACGGAAACCGGGTGAAGTAGGTGTGACACCACACACTTTTTGGCTCAGCAGCGTCAGCGGTCCGCCGCTCCAGGCATGATTGATCGTGCCGCCGCCGAAACCGTCTGGGCCGATTCCCCATCCCTCGAACAAGGTCGTATATTCGGGGTAATTCATCATGTTCGCATAACGTTGCTTGATCCTCTCCAAGGCAAACGCCGGTTCATTCATCTGGAACAAGGCTTCGAGCACATATTTTTCCATATAGGGGCTGGCGTGGTATTCCTTTTTCAAGACGTTTACCAGAGCCGGATATTTGTCGGCCGAGGCCAAGCCGGAAACGACGGCCATCGCCTGTGCACGGTCGTCCGTCTCTCCCTTATAGCCGAGAGAACGGTAGGCGGAACCGGTCCAGAACTTCGTGTCGAAGCATTTCTCGATGCTATACATCATGCGGCCCAGTTCGTCGGCCTCGGCCGTTTTCCCAAGTTGGAGGGCAAATGCTTTCTCGGCTTTCAGAGCCAAGTAATACCAGCAATTGGTCAGCACGCCCATGTCGATGTTTTCCCCCCAGTCGCCCCAGCTCCAATCGCCGTTACGCTCGATGACCAAGCCGCTCTTGTCCACTTGCCATACGTCGTGCAGGTAGCGGTGCATACGATCGTAAATGCCGGCAACGAAGCTACTGTCGCCACTATAATAATACTGGGTGTAGAAACCATACCAGCCCACCGAAGCCAGCATCTGCAACGGCAGCTCTTTCCGCCAGTTACCCGCCGGAGCAGGAGCGAAAATCACCCCGTCTTCGCGCTGCCAGTTCATCAGCTCGTGGATGCCTTTCAACGCCAATTTATGGCTGGCGGGAGAAAGGGCATAGAAAGCCTCGCCCAGTTCGTTCACCTCGTCGCCCCACCATTGCGCCCGTTCGCGGTCCGGACAATCCATATAGCTGTCGCGCATCGTTATATATAAAGTACGGGCCGAACGTTTCCAGAGTTCGTTCATGAACGGATCGTTGCAACTGAAAGCCCCCGTAAATTCGGCATTGTATCCGGTCTCCCGGAATTTCACCTCCAGCACCTTCACCCCTTCCGGCAGGATATACAGCATCTCATGGCCGTTCATCCAGCCGTAGCTCTCATACTCCTGCACGCCGTCGCGCGTGACATACTCGGCACGGACGTTGTATTGGGAACCGCCCATGTAATCATCCGTCTGCATCCGGATCACCTTACCGGCAGGCGCATCCACCTTCAGGTAAGGCGTCACCTGGCTGTTGTAGGGCAAGCGGCAATAAAGCGTATCGCCGACAGCCGACCGACGGACACTGACATACGGTTTCAAGCCATGATCTTTCCACAGCGGGATCGGACGTTCGACCAACTTGCCCAAAGGAGCGACCCCGACCGGCGAAATGATTTCGGCAACCGGCATCTTGCCTGTGTAGCCGGGCAGGTTCCATCCGGACATTTCCCGACGGGCATCGAACCGGATGTTGCTTTCCGGCAGACGGTAATTCGGATGGGGAGCCTCCGTATTCTGATAGGCATCATATACGGCACATTGCCAGCTCTTGTCGGACACGATCTCGACTCCGGGAGCGATTGCCTCGAACAACAAAGCCGCCAAGCCACTGTTCACATGGCTGAACCCGCTTTTACCGAAATGCCAGACCAGCACGGCAATCGTGTTTTCGCCCGCTTGCAGATAAGGGGCGATCTCGACCGGATCGTAGTAGGTATCGTATGGAGAAGGTCCCCGTTTCAACCCGCCTTCGAAGACGACCAGGCGGCCGTTTATCCACAACCAGTATTTGCTATCGACCGCGATACGGGCGATAAGCGTTTGCGGAACCTGGTCTATCCGGACGGTTTTACGGAAAGCCAGCCAGGTATTCGCCGGGCTCTGGCAACGTTCCGTATTGATCCAATGCGCTTTCCAACCGGATTCCGCCCGGCCGGAAGCGAGACATCCGATCAACAAGAATAATAACAGATATTTTTTCATTCCATTCCTAAATTTACAGTTTGACATGAACGAGGATATTTGATTATCGTACTACTTTTACTTCTGACGGTGCCTCGATCCGGCTCCGGACTTCTCCGTCGGCACCCTTTTCGTGGCGGATGGTGATCTGTCCGTAAGGGGTCGGGAATGTGCCTTCCACCCATTCCAAGTCACCTAAATGCGGAGTGACCCGGACCACGCGGCAACCCGGCTCCACCACCTGCACGCCCAACACATATTCGCTCAGCCAGGAGGTCGGACCGGAAGCCCAGCCGTGGCAAAGGCTGTGACGGAAACCCTTATAGCAATAAGCCCCGTAATCGCCATGAATATCTTTCTGGCCCGCCGGGACCAGTTCGTCGATGCGGGAGGCACCGGGCAGCCAGTCCAAATTGAAATCTTCCCAGAAAGTGGTTGCACCCAAATCGAGCATCGCGCCCCAGAATTGGCGTATCACGTCGAGCGCCCCCTGATAATTGCCGGCAACGGCCATCGCACGAAGCATATAATAGCCATAAAACGTGGAGAAACCGTGTCCGCCGTTGACCGCAAGATATTTCCGGTCCGCCTCTTCCGGCTTCATCAGCCCGGCCAACGCCAAGAGAGAGGCCGCCTGTTTCGAACCGGGAGCGTCCGGAGCGACACCCGACTTCAGGAAAGGCTTGATCACTTTCGGGGCGGCTTTGACCATCTTCTCCGCAACCGCTTCGCAGGCTTCCGCCAATGCCTCTTCGCCCAATACGCGGCAAAGTTCGTTGCCGGCTTTCATTGCCTGTAACATCAAGGCTTGCAAACCGGCATTGATGGCAACCGGATTCTCACTGGACGGCCAGTCGAGGAAACGCCCTCCTCCGTCGAGTCTTTCCACCCCGTCTTCACCGACTTTGGAAATCAGGAGGCGGAGCAAACCGGTCAGATAGTCTTTCTGTTCCCTCAGATAAGCCAGATCGCCTTGATAGTAATACCAGTCGCGCTGGATCAACAGCCACCAGATGGAATAGCTGCACATCGTGTTCATCCATCCGGGCAACGGTGTCGCGTCGCGGATCAGGTCGAGGCTTTTCGGGATCACCTCGTTATATCCGAAGACGGTATTGACCGCCATCACCTCCGGATGCAAATCCCCGATCCAGACCAAGCGGTCCCGCTTGATACCGTCCCAAATATATTCCTGCATATTCAAATGCACCGTGTAGGCACCGGTCTGCCAAATCCGGTTCAACCGTTCGTCGTTGCAACGGAACGAGCCTTTATACGGAATGTCCCGAAAAACGGAAATGGCACGTATTTCTTTAATATGTAATTCGGCGGAATCGTCCAACAGGTCGATCCGGGCAAACCGAAAACCGGAATTGCCCACCTCCAAGACGCCCAACCAGGGCAGACGGACGGTGAAATCGCGCATGGCATGGTCGTTGGAGGCACCGTTCACCCCGTCTATGTCGCACATGGCTTCGCTGACTGACTCGCCCAAACGGATGCGGACGGTGACCGGTTCGTGCGAAGCCGGCATACCGGTCACGATTTGCAAACCACCTTGCAGCTCCTTCCCGAAATCCAGGAGGATGGCAGGATGTTGCCGGTCTGTGCTCGAAAGTTTGCAAATAGTGGGATTCACAAGATTGGTCTGTCCATTTCCGGGAAGAAGCAAATGGTCTGCCCCCTGTATCAATTGGCTTTCCTGTTGCCAGACGATGCGTGTGGGAGAAAGATATTCACGAACCCGGCTATCGCGTTGCTGCGCAGATAACGGAAGGGCAAAGGATAGGGATAGAAGAAAGAGGAGTGTTTTCATGGGAACGCTTTTTATTGGTGAATTAAGAATTATGATTTATGATTTATGAATTATTTGTGACGCATAAATCATAAATCATAAATCATAAATTTTTTACAGTCCGAACGCCGGCACCAAATCATCCAGCTGTTTGTCGGTCATTCCGGCAGGTTCGCAGCCGGCCATACGCGCACTGAAATAAATTTGGGCGGACTTGCTCAGGGTGTCGATGGCGTCAAAACATTCGATCAGGTCTTCACCGACTGCCAAAATACCGTGTTTTTCCCAGAAGACGACATCGTGTTTTTCCAATTGTTTGATGGTGGCACGTGCCAAATCCAGTGTACCGGGTATTTCGTAGGGAACGATGCCGACCCCTTTCGGGACAATGATACGGCACTCGGGAATCATGCTCCACAAGGTACGGGTGATGACCTCCGAATCCAGGAAAGGTTTGCAATGCGTCATTCCGATCAGGTCGGTCGGGTGCGTATGCAAAACGACTTTATTATCACGTCCCAGACCACACAGATAGTTGTGCATCATCAGGTGCGACGGCAACTCGGAAGTGGGCAAAATCAACTGTTCGGCAATAATGTCATAGCTTTTGCCATCTTGGGCGATACGAATCAGGGAGCCGTTGGCAAACGGATCTTGTGCGACGTAACGCATCCGCTTTCCGGTACCGGTGACATAGAAGATATGCCCGGCAAGGGCAGTCATGGCTTCCTGCAAAGGAATGGCAGGCCCTAAGGCGGGAAGCGCTTTTTCGACGTAGCTCATCAGGTCGGTCAGGTTGACGGAGATGTTACCGCCGTTGCGTTCCGCCCATCCCTTTGTCCAAAGATAGCCGGCCACTTCGGCAATACGGCCGATCTCGGCCATCAATTTTTCATTGTTTCTAATTGTTTCCATTTTACTTCATTATAACTTTTACAAAAGGGGAATCCTGTTCCCCTTTCTTCAGGCTAAAAACGGATAGGCAGCGGAGTCCAATTCCATGCCCATGGGATTCCAATTCCATGCCCATGAAACAGAAATTCCATGCCTATCCATTTCCAACCCGACGTTTGTTGTCAACTATTTTCTTTACATCAAATTAGGCAGCAACAGCGAGAATATCAGCAGGCACATGCCACAGACCAACACGACGATCGTCTGCCGGCTCACGCCTTTCCACTCTTTCAGGATAATCCCCCATACATTGCTGAAAATCACATTCAGCGACATCAGGATGCTCCATGAAAAAGCCAACATCACCGGAGAATCGGTGAAATAGCTCTTGCCCATTCCCAATCCGAAGAATTGCGAATACCACAAAACCCCGGCCAGCGCACAAAATAAAACATTATTCAGCAAAGTTGTGCCCGATACCGAAAAATAATCGTTTCCCGTCTTGTTCCGCACATTCTGGAAGAGGCAGTAAGAAGCGTTCGTGACAAAACCGCCGATCGTCACCAACAGGATGACCGGATTCAGTGCGAACAATTCGCTTGCGCCAGACTGTTTCGCCTTTTCAAGGATCGGAGCACCGGATTCCAGACCCAAATTGAAACAGGCACTCATCACACCGGCCAAAAGAGCGACAAGCAAACCTTTCGTCAACGCGAAATCCTTTACCGCTGCTTTCTTCTCCTCTTCGGTCATATTACGGGCACGAAGGCTTCCGGCATACCCGATCACAGCGATACCGGCAAGCGTGACGCAAACACCGAGCAACAGGACCAGGCCGTCGCCATGAAACAGATCCGTTCCGCCAAAAACAGCCGGGAAAAGCGTACCGAAACCGGCACACGTCCCAAGCGCAATGCTCTGGCCGAGCGCGACTCCCAAGTAGCGCATACTCAACCCGAAGGTCAAACCGCCGATTCCCCACAGGACTCCGTAGATAACGGCTCCCGCAGCTCCACCGGCACTCCACAACTCCGAGAGGCTGCTCCCGTCGGGAATGGCAAGCTGCGCCCCCAAGAACGGGAAGATGAGCCAGGCAAAAATTCCCTGCACGAGCCAGAAACTTTCCCAACTCCAATTCTTGACTTTGTTGATCGGAACATAGGAGCTGCTCTGCCCGAAGCTGCCGATTGCGATAATGATTAATCCGATGATTGTTTCCATTATCGTTTGCTTGTTACTTCAGCCTCGTATTTCTCGATCTCTGCAATATAGTCCTCGCCTACCGGAACGTCGTTTTGCAAACAGAACATATCCCAGACAGCCGCCCACGGAAGGCTCTTCATCTCTTCCTGCAAAGCCAGGCGCTGGAAATAGCGGCCTTCGGCTTCGTATTGCTGCAAAGTGGCAGACGGTTCGAGAAGGGCTTGCAAGAGGGCTTTCTGCGTGGCGCGGCAACCGATCACATAGGCACCGATACGGTTGATCGTCGCATCGAAGTAGTCCAAACCGATATGCACACGGTCCAATGCCTTGCAACGGATAATTTCGCGCGACAGATCGAGCAAGTCGTCGTTCAGGATCACGACATGGTCGCTGTCCCAACGGATCGGACGGCTCACGTGCAACATGACCTCCGGCGTAAAGAGAAGCAAGGCCGAAACCTTGTCGGCGATGCTTTCCGTCAGGTGAAAATGTCCCGTATCGAGTGTCACGATCTTGTTTTTCTTCGCACCATAGCCCAAGTAGAAATCGTATGAACCGACGGTATAGCTTTCCAAGCCGATACCGAACAGTTTGGCTTCGATGCAGTCTTTCATATTCTTATACTCCGTCGCAAAAATCTCGTCAAGCGACTGTTCCAGTATCTGGCGATATTTGAGGCGGCTGGCGGGCACTTCCTTGCTTCCGTCGTGAATCCAAAGGTTCATGATACAGGGATCATCCTGGTATTTTCCCATCTCCTCGCTGATCCAACGGCACCGTTTCGTGTGCTCGATCCAGAAATTGCGGATCTCGTCGTCGGGATTGGCCAGCGTCAGGTCCCCGCTCTTCGGATGCGAGAAAGAGGTGCTGTTGAAATCCAGTTTCATTCCGTTTTCTTTCGCCCACTGCATCCAGCTTTCAAAGTGAACCGGTTCCACTTCGTTGCGGTCGACTTTCTTTCCCTGGAAATCGCCATATATTTCATGCAGGCTCAAACGATGCTTGCCGGCAATCAGCGAAGCCGCTTTCAGGACATCGGCCCGTACTTCGTCGATCGTGCGGGCACGTCCCGGATAGTTACCCGTCACTTGGATTCCGCCTGTCAACGAACCACCTTGGTTTTCAAAACCGCTCACGTCGTCTGCCTGCCAGCAATGCATGGAAAGAGAGATTTTCTGCAACTTGTCCATTGCCTCTTTTACGTCTACGCCGACGGCTGCATAGCGTTCAACGGCGGTTTCATACGCTTGTCTGATACTGTTTTCTTTTGTCATGGTCTTATTTTTTTGAGATTATAGATTGGTAATTCTTAAACGCTTCTTCCCACTTGCCGTTATTTTCCGGCAGAAAGACGGCCGGAGAAAGGAAAGAGTTGATCAAACGGCGCATCTCCCAGCGGTCGGCGACTAATCCTGCCGCCCTCGCCTGCACCATGCAGTTGCCGATTGCCGTCGCTTCCGAAGGTCCTGCCACAACCGGCAGATTGATGACATTTGCCGTAAACTGGTTGAGCAGATTATTCATCGAGCCGCCTCCGATCACGTGCAGTTTGCGGATCGGGAAAGGTGCCATCCCGGACAACAACGTCAGCACCTCCTTATACCGGAATGCCAGGCTCTCGAAAATGCAGCGGATAAAGGCATCGTCTTCGACCGGTTCGGGTTGCCCGGTCTCGCGGCAATAAGCCTTGATTGCCTCCGTCATGCTCACCGGATTGGCAAAGCACGGATCATCGGGATTCACAAAGCAACGGAAAGGTGTCGCCTGTTCCGCCATCTTGACAATCGCCGGATACGAATAATCGCGGCCGGCCTTCTCCCACTCTTTCCGGCACTGTTCGAGCAACCACATCCCTGTGATGTTCTTCAGGAAACGGGTTGTCCCGTCTATGCCGCCTTCGTTCGTGAAGTTATGCCGGAAAGATTCTTCCGAGATAATCGGTTCTTCCGTTTCGATTCCCATGAGGCTCCACGTACCACTGCTCAGGTAGGCAAACTCCCGGTCCGCCGCCGGAACCGCCGCGACCGCCGAAGCCGTATCGTGGCCGGCAACCGCGATGACCGGCACTTTGCCGATCCCCGTTTCCCGTGCAAGCGCGTCGGTCAGTTGCCCGACACACGTTCCCGGCATCACGACCGGGCGCATGATGGAAGGAGCAACCCCCGCCGCTTCCAGCAAAGCGGCCTCAAATTCCTTCGTCACCGGGTTCAACAGCCCGGAAGTAGAAGCATCCGTATACTCACAAACCTTCTTGCCCGTCAACAAGTAAGATAGCAAATCAGGTATAAACAGGATCTCCGCTGCCGCCTCCAAGGGCCCGAAACCTTCCTGTTTCGCCCGAAACAATTGGAATATACTATTAAAGTTCATGATTTGTATGCCGGTAAGCCGGTATACTTCCGACCGGGGAACACGCTGGAAATAGGCTTCCGGCGCACCATCCGTATAAGGATCGCGATACGCACGCGGCAACCCCAGCAATGTGCCGTCTTTCGCCAAGTATCCGAAATCGACACCCCAGGTATCGATCCCGATAGAGTCCGGAACCACATTCCGGCGTGCACAGATTGTAAGACTCTCTTTCAAGGCATCATACAAACGATATATATTCCAGTAATATCTTCCATGCAACTCCATGATTGCATTTGAGAAACGGTGCAGTTCCTGCATTTCAAATTTGCCATCTGCCAAGGTGCCTAATACGGCACGTCCGCTGGTTGCACCTATGTCAAAAGCTAAAAAGTTATATTTCTTCATTGTTCAACAAAGTTGTTTGTTTATGATTGCAAAAGTAAACGGTAATTTACTATCTTTGCTTTTGAAAATGATTTTAAACCTTTGAAATCTGACAGAGGAGATGAAGAAACAGATAAATGATCAATTGAGATATCTGACCATAAGTGCGATTGACGAAGAATGGGGAATTGTCGTTACAACCGTCGGTTATCAGTTTATACCTCCGAAAGGGAACTATCCTCTTTCGAAGCATCCGGACAGTTACAGCTTTAAGCCACAGACCGGCCGAATCCTGAATGAATACCAACTGGTTTATATTACGAAAGGAAGTGGCTATTTCTCTTCACAATCCTGCAAAATGCAGAAAATAAACGCCGGCACGATGATTTTGCTTTTTCCGGGAGAATGGCACAGCTACTATCCCGACAGCGAGACGGGCTGGGATGAATATTGGGTCGGTTTCCGCGGTACCCATATCGACAAGCGCGTGGAGAAACGATTCTTTACCCGCGAAGAGCCGTTGCAACATATCGGGCTCAGCGCAACCATTGTCGGGTTGTATGAAGACATCCTGAAATTCGCTTCGCAGGAAAAGACAGGCTACCAGGAGATGATTTCGAGTATTGTTCTTCATATATTAGGAACAATCTATTATAAAAGGAGAAACAACGCCTTTACGAACACTTATGTGGTGGATAAGATCAACGAAGCCCGCATCTTAATGAAAGGACAGGTGGAAAACCCGCTGACACCGGAAGAAATAGCGTCCCGTCTGGGGCTCGGCTACTCTTGGTTCCGCCGTATGTTCAAAGAATATACAGGCGTATCGCCCGCCCAATACCAATTGCAGCAAAAATTACTGAAAGCCAAGGAACTACTTACCAGCAGTAGTATGAATATCTCGGAAATAGCTTACAGTCTCAAGTTTGAGAATGCCGGACAGTTCTCCACTTTCTTCAAAAAGAAAGAAGGGGTGACACCGTCGGAATTCAGGGAAAGGGCACACTGATACGACAATGCCCATCGTAAGGGTGTTAGGATGGGCATTGTCAGGTCGTTTGAATGGGCATTGTAATGACCTTATAATAGGCATTCTTATTTTCATGGATCCGCCACTCTCAATTGTCAATCATCAGCCGTCAATTGAAACGTGATTTTCCGGTTCATCCCATAGTTGACCGCACCATAGATGAAGAGTCCGAAAAACTGGGCTAAGTATTCGTTCAGATCAAAGATTTCCACCATGATAAGTAAAGCAAGAAATTGCGCACAATAGGCACATCCGAAAGCAACCAGAAAAAGAGGTATCTCACGACGGAACTTACCGGTACGGGAAGAAAATACCCAATATTTGCTCCAGAAAAAGTTATTGACCTGCGCAATCACATAGGCTGTGATATTGGTAGCGATATAGTTGCAACCGAATTTGTCCATCATCAGCCAAACAACCAAGACTGTAATCAACGCATTCAGTGTACCGACCAGTATAAACCGTATCACGCGTACCATATTTTCAGACTGTAGAACCAAGTGTTTTCTTGCTGTTTTGTTCTTTGATATTTGAAACTCCAAGGCAAATATACAGGATAATATGCAAATAGCCATGCAAAAATCGCAAAGTATGGTTTCCAACCTGTATCTTTGCCCCTATGAAAGATCTGTTGTTTTATATAATCAGCTTGCTGTCCCTCACGGCTTGCATCCATGAAGATGTGCCGCCGGCGGGTGATTTCGCGTTGGAAGAAGGCGACCTGTTGCCCGAATTCAGCATTTCCAATCCGAATGGGACGGTATCGGGAAAAGATCTGGAAAACAAATCCGCCTTGATTATCTTCTTCAGCACGACCTGTCCCGACTGCCAGAAAGCTTTTCCGGATATTTCCACATTATATCATACATACAAAGATAATCCCGCTATCCGCGTACTCCTGATTGCCCGTGGTGAAACGGAAGAACAGGTCACGGCCTATTTCCGGGAACATCAGTATGATATGGAATTCTTCGCCGATCCGGATCGGAAAGTCTACTCCCTCTTTGCCGACAACACCATACCTCGTGTATTCCTTGCCGATAAGGACGGCACAATTATCCTGACGCAAACGGAAAAAGTAGACCCCGAAGAAATCTATGCCGCCCAGCCCATCCCCGCATATTCAAAAGGAACGTCGGATAAGATTTAACAGGGACAGAGGTACGGATCGTATCTTAGCACTTAATACTCAACTGACGTAATACGTCACGAATCTTTTCAAATGTAGTGATACGGGTCGGAACCAAAGGCAAACGCAATTTATTTTCAATGAAGCCCATTGCATTCAGCATACTCTTCGCTCCTGCCGGATTACCATCGACAAACAGCAAACTGAACAGTTCCGTAAAGCTATGGTGAATCGTACGGGCACTATCGTAATCACCAGCCAACGCCAGACGCACCATACGGCTGAACTCACGCGGGAAAGCATTGCCGATCACTGAAATCACCCCGACAGCTCCCAACGTGATAAGCGGGAACGTGATGCCATCGTCTCCGGAAATCACACTGAAGTTCGCCGGTTTGTTCTTGATAATATCATCCATCTGGGTGATATTGCCGGAAGCCTCCTTGACTGCGACCACGTTCTTGAATTCACGGGCGATGCGCAATGTCGTCTCGGCCGTCATGTTCACACCGGTACGTCCCGGAACATTATACAGGACTATCGGCAACGTAGTCGCCTCCGCAATGGCTTTATAGTGCTGGTAGATTCCTTCCTGGGAGGGTTTATTATAATAAGGTACGACGGAAAGGATCGCATCGATGCCTTCAAAGTTGTCGTTTTTCAGCTTTTCGACAATCGAACGTGTACAATTTCCACCCAGTCCCAACACGATGGGGATGCGTCCGTTTACCTTTGTTACGACCAAATTGATTATATTCTTCTTTTCTTCTTCCGTTAGTGTAGGAGTTTCAGCTGTAGTACCCAACACGACCAAATAATCAGTTCCATTCTGCAACTGATAGTCTACAAGCCGGGCCAACGCCTCATAGTCTACACTCTCATCTTCTTTAAAGGGAGTGATCAACGCCACGCCCATTCCTTTTAAATTTATATCTGCCATGATTGTTAATTGTCAACGGTGCTGCAAAAATAAAGAATTTATATCATTTTGAGCGTATCGCCTGCAAATAAAATAATATATGTTCGAACAAATGCTGAATATCTTCGCGCTCTGTCACTGATATGGACAGATCATACAAATCGATATCGGCATGTTTTCCGCCGACCTTGAATCCGCAAGGATGCTGTAACATAAGATATTGCATCGGATAGCAATCGGAATGCGTAAGATCTATCAGGATATCCGCCTTGATTGCCTTGAACCGTTCCAAAAGATCATCGGACGGGACCTGCCAGATATTCAGATCTTTCTTGGCATGGACCCAAACGGCTGAAGCGTCCATTTCTGCGACCGGATTGTCAGGCACATAGACACAAGCCTGCACCTTCTTGTTCTTCTTGCGCAAAATGTCCAGGCAAGGCTCTACAAGTTCACGGTCGTTTGCCTGGTAAAGGACGAGGATGTGACTTGCCTCTTCCAACGTACAGAACGCATGCTTGCGGTTGGCGGCCCCGGAAACCAAAGACTGTACTTTCTTTTTAATCAAATAATCCGTCAGTCTCATTCCGCTATCATATTTAAGAATTCGTCTTCATTGATAATCTTCACACCCAACTTGGCCGCCTTTTCGAGTTTGGCCGGTCCCATATTATCTCCTGCCAGGATATAACTGGTCTTGCCGGACACTGAACCGCTGTTCTTCCCGCCGTGCTGCTCAATCAGGGCTTTGTATTCGTCGCGGGAATGTTTGGCGAACGTCCCGCTGATAACAATGCTCAATCCTTTCAGCTTCTCGGAACGGTTGGCCAGGACTTCTCCGGCTACAGCCATCTGTAATCCGTATTCTTTCAAACAGTTCACCAATGTCCGGTTGCGTTCGTCGGCAAAGTAAGCGATGATACTCCGGGCAATCCGTTCCCCGATCTCATCCACCGCTATCAAGTCTTCAAAAGAAGCCTGTTCCAATTCGGCCATAGAGTGGAAAGCGGAAACCAGACGTTTGGCGACCGTTTCACCGACAAAACGAATCCCCAACCCATAAAGAACCCGTTCGAAAGGCACCTGTTTGGATTCTTCAAGACTCGCCATCAGATTACGCGCACTCTTGTCTGCCCAACGTTCCAGGCGTAACAGATCGGAAACTTCCAAGGTATATAGATCCGCCGCATTTTGGACATAACCAGCTTCATACAAATCTTCGACCGTCTCCGGTCCCATATTGATATTCATCGCTCTCCGAGTAACAAAATGCTCGATCTTCCCTTTGATCTGAGGAGGACAACCGGCTTCGTTCGGGCAGTAATGGGCCGCTTCTCCTTCCAGACGTACCAGTGGCGTGCCACACTCCGGACAGGAACGGACAAAACGGACCTTATCGCCTACCAGCAAGCCACGGGCCTCGATATCGACCCCGACAATCTTCGGAATGATCTCGCCGCCTTTCTCCACAAAAACGTTGTCTCCCAAATGCAGGTCAAGTCCTTCGATAATATCCGCATTATGAAGAGAGGCCCGCTTTACGGTCGTTCCCGCCAGCAATACCGGCTCCAGGTTGGCAACCGGAGTAACGGCACCTGTCCGCCCGACCTGGAAAGACACGGAGTTCAGGCGTGTCACGGCACGTTCGGCCTGGAATTTATAAGCAATCGCCCAACGCGGGCTCTTGGCCGTAAATCCCAAATTGCGTTGTTGGCGCAAGGAGTTTACTTTCAAAACGATCCCATCTGTCGCAACCGGCAGGTTCTTGCGTTCCGTATCCCAATAGGCGATATAATCGTATATGTCTTCCAAACTGTTGCACACGCGGATCACATTCGGAATCTTGAATCCCCATGAACGGGCAGCTTCCAGATTATCGAAATGCGTCTCTGCCGGCAACTCCTCTCCCAACAAATAATAGAAATAAGCGTCCAGTTTACGGGCTGCCACTATCGCCGGATTCTGTTGCTTCAACGTACCGGAAGCTGCATTGCGCGGATTGGCGAAAAGAGGTTCTTCCTGTTCTTCACGCTCCCTGTTCAAACGGTCGAACTCGGCCCACGGAAGCAAGATTTCTCCCCTTATCTCAAATGCTGCCGGATATGAGCCGCCCATCAGCTTCAAAGGGACTGAACGGATGGTCTTCACATTGGCCGTCACATCGTCGCCACGTGTTCCGTCGCCACGTGTCACGGCACGCACCAAACGTCCGTCCTCGTATGTCAGGGAGATGGAAGTTCCGTCATATTTCAACTCGGCAACAATCTCAAAAGGTTCGTTCAGATCCCGGGCTATGCGCTCATAAAAGTCTTTTACTTCCTCCTCCGAATAAGTATTGCCCAACGAAAGCATCGGATATTTATGCACGACCTGTTCAAACTCTTTGGAAAGGTCGCTCCCCACCCGCTGAGTCGGTGAATGAGGGTCGGCATACTCGGGATGCGCCTCCTCAAGGGTCTGCAACTCCTTCATCATCTCATCGAACTCACGGTCCGATATTGTCGGTGCCGAAAGCACATAATAGTTGTAATTATGTTGTTCCAGCACTTCGCGAAGTTCTTCTATTCTATCTTTTGCCGTCATTTCAGTTGAAAGTTGAAAAGTGAAAGAGCTAATATATGAGTTTCACATTATCGATCCACATCGTATTGCCCGGCGAACCGATATAGGCCCCGCCGTGGCTGGAAGTAAATTGTAACACGATATGTGTCGGCGATTCGTCTTCCGTCGCCCAACCCACTTCCTGGATAGGAACACTTTTACCCTGGCTGTTCACGGTATAGCGTTCTTCCACCTGAATCCGCATATAGGGCCTGTACTCCGGATGTTTTGAAATATCGCCATACAGAATCGGATAGGTTGCATCGTTCACCCATCCCTCGCTGGATTCCGTGTAGCGTTGTACCATCGTCCCGACACGCTTGGAATAGACATTTCCCTCCTTGTCTTCCCAACGTTTCTGGAGCAAAAGGATGACTGCGATCGAATCCTGTCCGGCGACCGTCGACTTGCGGCTGAACCCGGTACTGCGGATACGGTTCTTTTCCGGAGCCAATTTCACCTTATAATCAAAGCGCAACGCTTTCGGCTTCTTGGTAAACGCGATCCCGCTATTCAACATAGCCTGCGGGTTCTTGGTCCCTTTGATCGGTTCATGCACCGATCCGAGAAAAACAGAACCGGCAGCTACCACTTCGATATCGACCAAACCCAGCACTTTCACGCTTTCCATCCGGGTTTCCAGACGCGCACACCAACCATCATCCCGTCTCTCCGGAAAGACAGAAGTATTCGTCTTCACCACACCTGCCACCTTTGCCATCACATTGGAATTTCCCCACGGCGAACCGCCCTGGTTCGTATAGGCCGTATTACCGACGATCGTATCGGCCGGCCCCAGTTCATACAGATACTTCGTATTTCCTCCGATAATGCTGGACTCATGTATCTCACGAACCACCCACTGGTCCATATCTCCAAAACGGAACGGCTCCACATGCTCTTGACAATTGACAATTGACAATTGACAATTGACAATTCCGAGGAGAAAGAGGAGTTTTGCTTTCTGTTTCATTTCTAATTTTGCTTTTTTATACAACCGAAACCCTTATAACCGACCCTAAACAACAACGACAAACAAATTGTCAATTATCAATTGTCAATTACAACGAATATCCCCATTCCTTAAGAGCCATTCCCCAGTTCTCTTCGACAAGCCGTACGGTCCGGTCATCATATTTGTACTGGTTCTTTTTATAGCCTTTCTTTTTCCCAAGATATTGTTCGATTTCAGCCTTAGACTCTTCAAAACCAGGGAGGTTTAATTTCTTGTATATATCCTCTGTCATGGCAAAGGCATCTTGCTCGAAGTCTTCAAACTTCACTTCTATCAGATTGCCTTCGGGTATCAGGTGCTTTTGTTCTTCATATTTATAGAACAAACGGCGATACACTTCGATGAAGTTGCTTTCAATCTGCTCGTTGGAGATATCCTGCAAGCGGAGCGGCTGGATCGTATTCGTAAAGAAGCTGCGCGTGCTCTCGAACACCGTGTACGGGTTCCGTTTCAGATAGATGAATTTCGCATTCGGGAACATCTCCACCAAAGTCTTCACACGTCCCGTATGAGGCGGGTTCTTACTCAGGAACTGGGTTCCTTTCGTATTCCAAAGGGAAATCTTGATCAGTTTGAGGAATGTTTTCTTAAACACTTCCCGCTCGTGCTCGCTGATATTGTCGAAAAGCAAATAGCGGTCGCAATATTCAAGCATGTGCTTCGGGAAGAACCAGAAGTTATAATAGGTGTAAGGCATCATGTTTGCCAAAGCAAATTCCTCTTCCTGAGGAAGATCCACCTTCAATTCCATATTATCGGTCGGACGCTTGTCGGGCATCAGGAACGCCATGTTCTTCTTGAAGAAAGGCTGTCCCCAAAGCATCAGGTTCGGGAATACGGTCTGATAGGTCGTATTATAGCCGAAATGCTTGTCGCACGAGAAAACATTGTGCATAAAGGTAGTCCCGCTACGCCAATGTCCGAGAATGAACACCGGGTCCATCTCCAACGGCTTGTCCGCAATCTTGCGGTAACGCGCGTCTTCAAACGGTTGCAACAGGCTAAGCAAGCGGCAAACGGACTTCGTCAGGAAATATTTATTACGAAACCCTTTGTCGATCGTCTTATTGGCTGTCACAGCCTTGAACGTTTTCCAGTCAGCACCCACTAAAGTATTGATCGGTAGTTTGTCAAATTCCAGTAATCCCATTTTGATAATTGACAATGGACAATTGACAATTGACAATTCGAAAAGAAAGCAATTGGTTTTGTCCGAGTTTATATTCTATTTTGTTAGTTTTACTTTGACGCCTTGCTTTTCGAGAGCCTTACAAGCCTTTTCTATCGCTTCGTAATGTTCTTCGCCGATACCCAAGGCAGACAGGTTCAATTGACAATGGACAGTTGACAATGGACCATTATCCGTTTCCTCTTCCATTGTCAATTGTCCATTGTCAATTGTCAATTTATCCAGTATCATGCCGACGGCGGAGGTATTATTCGTGATCGGGTCGATCAGGATAAAGGCTCCGGTCTGTTTGTTTTTCTGATACGGGTCGAAGAAAAGCTCCTTGCCGGTCGTGAAAGCGACACAAGCAATCTCGTTCAACTTCATCGGCAAATTGTCCATTGTCAATTGTCCATTGTCAATTGATAACTGTTCCATCGTATTGACATTCACCTTATAGCGAATGTCATCCACACGGGCGCGAGTCAAGTTGGTCGTATGCTTGATATAGAACTGTTTGCTGACATCCATCGGTTCTTCGTCCATCCACACTAACATGGCTTCGAAGTTACGGCCCTCGATCGGCAGGTTATCCGGATGGACGAGCATTTCACCCCGTGAGACATCGATCTCATCTTCCAGCGTGAGGGTGACGCACTGAGGCGGGAACGCATAATCCAGCTCACCTTCGTAAGTCACGATACTCTTCACTTTGGATGTTTTCCCAGAAGGCAAGGCCATCACCGTATCGCCTTTACGCACGATGCCGCTGGCCACTTTCCCACAGAAACCACGGAAGTCCAGGTTCGGGCGCAATACATATTGGACCGGATAACGGAAATCCTCAAAATTGCGGTCCTGGTCGATAGGCACCGTTTCGAGGAAATCCAGCAACGAGAGTCCTTCATACCAAGGTGTACGACTACTCTTCTCCACCACATTGTCGCCATCCAAAGCGGAAAGCGGAATGCAGGTGATATCCGGAATATTCAACGAAGCGACAAACGCCTTATAATCGGAAACAATCTTGTCGAAAACAGCTTTATCAAAATCGACCAAGTCCATTTTGTTGACCGCCAGCACCACATGCTTGATCCCCAAAAGCGAAACCAGATAGGTGTGACGGCGTGTCTGCGTAATCACCCCTGTTCGGGCATCCACCAGGATAATGGCAAGGTTGGCGGTAGAACCGCCGGTGATCATATTACGGGTATACTGTTCATGCCCCGGAGTGTCGGCAATGATGAACTTGCGGTTATTCGTACTGAAATAACGGTACGCCACATCAATCGTGATCCCCTGTTCGCGTTCGGCTTTCAGACCGTCCAGCAACAGGGCGTAGTCGATATGGTCGCCGGCGTTTCCCATGCGTTTGCTATCACGTTCAAGGGCGTCCAACTGGTCTTCGTAAATCTTTTTGCTATCGAACAACAGACGGCCGATCAAAGTCGATTTCCCATCGTCCACCGAACCTGCGGTCAAGAAACGCAATAAATCTTTCTGTTCATCCTTATCGAGAAAAGCCTTTATATCAAGTGCTGAATCCTTCATCTTTTAATTTTTAATTCTTAATTTTTTAATTTTAGAAGTAGCCTTCTCTTTTCTTCTGCTCCATGCTGGCATCCTGGTCGAAGTCGATCACGCGGGTTGTGCGTTCGCTCTTGGTGGTGGTCATCATCTCTTCGACGATCTTTTCGATCGTGTCGGCTTCACTCTCCACCGCACCGGTCAACGGCCAGCAACCTAAAGTACGGAAACGTACCATACGCATCCGGATCTGATCGCGGTACTGCTCCGGCAAACGGTCATCGTCTGCCATGATCAAGTTGCCGTCGATCTCTACACACGGACGTTCTTTGGCAAAATACAGGGGAACAATAGGAATGTTCTCCAAGCGGATATATTGCCAGATATCCAGTTCCGTCCAGTTAGACAACGGGAACACACGGATGCTCTCCCCTTTGTGGACACGGGCGTTGTAGATATCCCACAACTCCGGACGCTGGTTCTTCGGGTCCCACTGGTGGAATTTGTCCCGGAACGAATAGATACGTTCTTTCGCACGGCTCTTCTCTTCATCGCGGCGAGCACCTCCGAAAGCGGCATCAAACTTATATTTGTCGAGTGCTTGCAGCAATGCCTGCGTCTTCATCAGGTCCGTATGCACCTTGCTGCCGTGTGTGAAAGGTCCTACACCGGCCTGAAAAGCCTCCATATTGGATTCCACGATCAAGTTCCATCCGAATTTCTTCGCATAGTCGTCGCGGAACTGGATCATCTCCTTGAATTTCCATTTGGAATCAATGTGCATCAAAGGGAAAGGAACTTTTCCCGGGGAAAAGGCCTTTTCAGCCAGGCGAACCATGACGGAAGAGTCTTTTCCGATAGAATAAAGCATAACAGGATTCTCAAACTCGGCAGCGACTTCCCGAATGATATGGATAGACTCCGCTTCCAGTTCCTGTAAATGACTTAATTTATAATCTGACATTGTCTATTATTTAATGTTATTATTCTTCTTACCTTTCAATTCGATTCTAATTCCATGCCTATGAAACTAAAATTCCATGCTCATGGAACTCAAGTTTCATGCCGATGGAACTATATTTTCATGCCGATAGAAACTTTCGGCAATATAAGCTCAAGCAAACGACTGACGGATTCCTCCAAACTCAACACGGAAGTATCTAACGTCAGATCCGGATGCTCGGGAGCTTCAAACGGTGCAGAGACACCGGTAAACTCCTTGATTTCGCCCCGACGCGCCTTGGCATACAACCCTTTGACATCGCGCCGCTCGCACTCTTCGATCGGCGTACTGACATAGACTTCCAAAAAGGATTCCTTTCCGATGATGGAAGCCGCCATCTCCCGCAAATCGTTGTTCGGGCTGATGAATGCCGCTATCGTAATGATGCCCGTATCGACAAAAAGTTTGCTCACTTCAGCAATACGGCGGATATTCTCCACCCGGTCCTCCGGCGAGAAACCGAGGTTGTTGTTGATTCCGCTCCGGATATTATCGCCATCTAAGATACGGCACAACAAACCGCGTTTGTGCAACTCGCGCTCCAACGCGATCGCCACCGTGCTCTTCCCCGAACCGCTCAGCCCGGTGAACCACACCATCACACTATGTTGTCCCAACAACGTTTCCTTATCCTCCCGCGTCATCATCCGATCAAAAATCGGATAAATATTATGTTGTCTTTCTTCCATTTCTATCTTCTTATTAATTGTCAATTGTCCATTGTCAATTGTCCATTGCTAAAATGCCCAAATCATCGGTATCATAAATACCGAAATCAAAAACGTGATCAAGTTAAGAGGCAAACCAATCCGCACGAAGTCCGTGAACTTGTAACTACCGATACCCTGCACGATCAGATTGGTCTGGTAGCCGATCGGCGTGCTGAAACTGGCGGATGCCGCCATACAGATCACCACAAAGAACGGAGTCGGGTCTACCCCCAATTGCGTAGCGACCGACAAGGCAATCGGGAAACTGAGCGCAGCCGCCGCATTGTTCGTGATCAGTTCCGTGAAAATATTGGTGATGACAAAAAGAATTGCCAACAAAGCATACGGGCCGATATTCTGTGCCATATCAATAATATGCCGGGCAATCAAAGCGGCGAAACCGGAATTCTCCATCGCCTTGCTGATGGCAAAGGCGCAGGCGATCGTAATCAGAATATCCCAGGATATATATTTGGTATACTTTTTCGGAGGGAAAATCTTGGTCCACGCCATGATGATGGTCGTAATGCAAACAAAGAAAAACATATCCAGCCGGACTTCAGGAAACGCCTCTCTCACCACAGGCAACTCCCCGACCGTAGCACCGACAATCATAAAAATCAGCAAGCCCAACGCCAGCCAGCGTTTCTTGCGGGAAACCGGCTCCGTCCCGTCCGTCCCGTTGGCAAGCAAAAGAAAGACACTGGATTCGCCCCACGTCGGCACGAACGTATCGTCCGCCCAAAGGACCAACGTATCGCCTTCGTGCAAGGTCACCTTGTCAAGATCGCGTGTAAACCGTTGTCCGCCGCTCTTCACCTCTTTCACGATCGCACCGTAATGGCGGGTAAAGTTGAACTCGCCCAATGTCTTGTTGATTCCCGGGAAACGGGAACCCAACACCGCTTCCACCCGATGCAGATTACCGGGATTGCCGTCTTCTTCCTCCTCTTCGTAACGATCGGCACGGGAATCAGGCAACAGCTTATTGGAAAACACAAACAGATAGATAATACCGGCAAGCGCGACAAAGATTCCCACTCTTCCAAGTTCGAACATCGTGAACCCTTCATATCCGGCTTCGAGAATCATCCCGTGCACAACCAGATTGGTCGACGTCCCGATCAAAGTACAGATTCCCCCTAAAATGGTCACATAGGAAAGAGGGATCAGGAATTTTGTCGCCGGCAGCTTGACCGATTCCGCCCAACGCTTGATGATCGGGGCGAAAATAACGACAACAGGCGTGTTATTGAGAAATGCAGAAACAAAAGCAATCGGCGGAAGCATACGCAACTGCGCCTTGAAAACCGTTGTTTTACCTTCCGGCAGCAACTTTTTTATAAGCTGCCCTAATGCCCCGCTCTGGCGAATACCCTCGCTTACCAAAAACAGCATACCAACGGTTATCATCCCTTTATTACTGAAACCTTCGAGCATTTCTTTCGGCGTCAATATTCCGGCGCAAAGAAATAACACCACAACCGTGAGCAACACCATTCCCGGTCTCAACCCATCCCATATCAACGCCGCCAGCATACCGACCAACGCCAGCAATACAAATATAATTTCAAAGCTCATCTTTTCAATTGATAATTGACAATTGACAATTGACAATTGAAAAAAACAGAGACTATTCAAGGTCTATCTATCGTCAATTGCCTATTGCCAATTATTCCGTTAGGTTGCAAATGTAAGAAGAATATTAAATTTAATCTCCTTACGACAACCTATTTTTAGGGATTATCTTATTTACGGACCAAAAGATTCAGCAAACGGAACAAACGCCCGTCAAAGCGGTTTGACAATGAACCACGGGTTATGAAGGTCTTCCTTATTGTACTTCAAAGGTGTTTTACCGTCGATATGATAGACATCGCACCCGGCAGCCCGTGCAATCGCATGACCGGCAGCCGTGTCCCACTCCATCGTCGGTGCGAAACGGGGATACACATCGGCCGTACCTTCCGCAACCAAACAGATTTTCAGGCTGCTTCCACTACTGATCTGCGTCACCGGCTGTCCCTGTTTACGCAGGTTTTCTATAAAAGCGGTCGTCTCCTCCGTCTGATGCGAACGCGAAGCGACAACAACAATCCCCTGATGTCCCATCGATATCGGAAGACGGACAGCTTTCTTCTTTACTTCGTCCATTGAAGGCTGGTTCCCGCTATCGATCCCGGTCAATTTGAATGCGCCGGACGAATCGGCCGCAAAATACAGTTCTTTCCGAACCGGCACATAGATCACACCCAATACCGGAACTCCTTCTTTCACAAGGGCAATATTAACCGTAAACTCGCCGTTCCGCTTGATAAACTCTTTCGTCCCGTCCAACGGGTCCACAATCCAGAACGTATCCCAGCCGGAACGTTCGGCAAAAGGAATCTCCTTTCCCTCCTCACTCAACACGGGAAACGGCGTAACAGACAGTGCCACCGAAATGATCTGGTGAGCTTTCTTGTCTGCCTTTGTCAAAGGGGAATTATCGGCCTTCCGTTCGATGCCGAAATCAGACTCCGGGTCAGTATAAATATCCATGATAGCTTTGCCAGCATCGAGCGCGGCATGAATAGCTATATACAGGTAGTTTGCATAATTATCCATCATCAGTTGTTTTTATATTGTGAGACTTCACAAATATAAAGTTTTTCCATAGAAAAATCATAACGAATGAGAGGAAAATAACAATAGTAACACTATTCTACTGCTAAGAATCCCATTAAGAATGCATCTGGAAACATGAATTTCTTTTCGCCAACGGTAAATTTGACGTGAATGAATTTCTCGTTCTTGTTGATTTTTACAATCGTTCCTTTGCCAAATTTCTTGTGGACGACAGTACCGTCAACACCGATTGATTCCAATTGAGTTTCAAGGTTGTGCCTTGTTTGTGGCTCTTGTGGGCGCGGTGCGACAACCGCCGGTTTTGCGGGTTTGGGTCGGACAGTTGTTTCAATCGGCTCGGCAACTCTCAAATGCGGACCCAAATTAACCTCGTCCATTGAAGATTGCTGATTGTAGAACAGTTTCTCATATTGAGCTTTACGGATTGTGGTGTCCCAACCGCCGACCTCATCATCGGCATGTTTGTCGATGCCTGTGTAAGTAAGGCTTGCATCTTCATAGCGTTTGAACTTGAAGATAGCATCGTTCATCAGCGGGGCGTTGAACACACCCAATGAACAAAGTCTATTGAAATCCTCCACACTCAAGCCTGTTACCTTTTTGAACAAGCTGGGCTCCAACTGCGTGATAACATCTTTCAGGCATCGCTCACGATAGTCAGTCAAGTACATAAATACAGGAATACGTGTGGCAAACTTGATGAGCTTCTCTTGAATCTGCTTGCGTTTGCTCTTCATCTCCTTCTCTTCGGCAGAGATTTCCTTTTTCTCTTTTGCCGTAGGATCGGGATTTTCTTTCTTGGCTTTCCTGACAGCTTCCGACTTGTTTATAATGGTCGTCAGGTCGTTGTTAAGGCTACGGAAACCCTCGATATTCATCAGGGCTTTCATGGCCTCAGGACTGGCAAGCAAGCGTTTCAGCGTGTCGTTATCCACATTCACGAGCAAGGCCGATTCCCATCGTTTGGCCAACAAAGTAGCCGAGGTGCCCGCCAAAGCAATATCAAGCACATCCTGTGCATCGACCTCTTTCATACTGCTGCCATCGTAAGCCAACACAGGCAGGAACTTGATAAATTCGCCCACTTTGGCTTCGGGGTTACTTTCGTTTATATCCAACCGGCAACTATAATCGGATATCTGGCGCAAGGCTCTGTCAAGGGCAAAGTCGAACACATAACATTCGCTCTTCATGATGGTTTTGTTTCCCTCTTCGTTCTTTACCTCCCAAGGGCTCTGCACACGAAATGCCGCTTGAAAATAGCTTTCCGGGCTTTTCAAGTTACGAAGCATAAAGATTCCCGTCCAAGGCTTTACGGTCACACCAGTCGTCAGTTTGCCACAAGTAAGGGTAATGGTCTTTGTTTCCAACGGGTCGCCCATATTGGCTTGTACGGGACGCAGTGCGTCAAGCCCGATACCCGCTGCCGTTCCGGCACAAACGACCACTTTATAATCGTGATAGAATTTATTTTGTCGCTGGCTTAACAGATTTGCCATCGCAAAACAAGAAGCTACATTAGGCAAAAACCACAACGTATGTGAAAGCACATGGAGCAACCGCGTATCACTGAACGGCATGGGCGGGCGTTTGTCTTGGCCTAATTTCAAATCATCGACACTTGCAGGAAGATAACCGCCACGAATCAGGTCTAACCATTTCTGTACTTCATTCTCATATTTGAAACGGGCATTCCCGCCTTTACCTGTTGCGGCAAAGAACAGGTTCAGGTCAAATTCATCAAATTCGCCTTGCTTGGCAACCTCTTGTATCTCATCGGGCATACGGTAGGTCAGCATGACCATTCGCGGCAAGGCCTGATATGGATTGTTGCTGCCTTTCCACTCCGCTTTGGCCCGTTGCTCATCGCTGTAAGTCCAATTGAAGATTTGCTCTTCTATAAACTCGCCATTGTTTATGGCCCGGAACGGTGTACCCGACAAGAACAGGTAATACTTCGTAGAGATGGGCAACCACGATTCGTTGATCGCGTTGTTCGCCTCCTCTTTTTGGTATTTCTCGGCATCGAAATCTACGGCCTCTTCTTCATCTTCCTTTTCAAACAATCCCTTTGCCCGCTCTTTCCATGCACCGAAGTGATATTCATCGAATATAACCAAGTCCCAGTTCGTAGCGTGTATAAACTCATTCTTCGTTTTGATACCGCCACTTTCATTTGTGCCTAACAGGTCTTGGAACGAGCCGAACACAACAATCGGCCTTGATTTATCGGCACGCCTAAACTCTTGGTCTATATTCAGATTGTTATTGCGGGCATCTTTATTGGAGATATATTGCCAACCCTCAAAATCGATATGCGAAACAAGGTCTTCCCGCCAAGCCGATTCCACAGCCGGCTTGAAGGTAAGGATCAAGATACGGGACAACTTCATCTTTTTTGCCAACTGATACGAAGCGAAGGTCTTTCCGAAACGCATTTTGGCGTTCCAGAGGAACTTGGGTATCCGGTTCGGTTCTTCTTTGAGTGCTTGCTCAAAGTAAGTTCTTGTCTGTTCAACTGCACGAAACTGTTCCGGGCGCATGGTGAAATGCTGTGTTCTGTTTTCTTCGTTGGCTACACCTATGCGCAACGACATGATAGCAGCCATCACATCCGCAACCGAACAACGGAACCATTCATCGGTCTTATCCATCGGATGAAGACGAATATGCCCTTTGCGTTCAAGGATACGATGCACATCCTTGTCAGTAAAACAAGAACCGTCATTGCTCATAGCCGACTCCACCAATACGATTTCATAGTTTACCTTGCTGGTATGCAACTGTTCGTCTATGCGTTCTTTGGCAGTACGGTCGGTATAGCCCACTTTCAGATAACCTTTGTGAGAATTTACTCCAATCAGCCTATAAGCATAGATAGTCGGAGTAACGGTTGGGCGCTGGGGGAAGAAGTTGTGTTCCATAATATTACTGTATTAATCCATTGGACGTATCATTGATTCGATAAAGGAGATTTCGTCATCGGTTAGGCCATATTTGGCGTAGAGTTGCTTGTCGATATTTTCCGATACCTCTTCCCAATTTATGTCTGATTTTAATGTGAAGTCCTGAAGAGGAATAAATTGATAAACTTTACTTGTGGTATGTTGTGTTACCTTCTTTAAACCTAACATAAAGTGAAAGAATTTTGTCTTGATGTATTTGATTACATTATTAGCTTCTCTTTCAGTTGTATAAGGGCCATTCATTATATATGTTTCAGTATTGATTGAATTTGGTTCTGACAATATTGGCTTACATATATCTTTCGTCATATCTCCCGAACCGATAGCTTCAGGTAATAGCACTTTCCATTTATCAACAAAATCTACCCCAGTTTTAATCTTTGATGTCTTAATATACCTAAAATCCGCAATCCGTCAATCCAATCAACAAACTAATTCTATTTGTAATCATTGGTCCGAAATCAAGTAAAAACCAAGTGGAAATATGCCATTTTTGTAAAATAGGTGTATAAAATCCCCTTTCCCCACAAGGCGACAAGGGGAGCAACACCCTAAATCCACCAAGTCGGCATTGTTATCCGGACCTCTTGTTGAAGTCCGTCCTGTATGCCTGGTTCTCAGAATAGATGTTCAATCTCTTTTCTCTTGCCGTCTGTATCCATTTTGCGGGAACGGACACGAAACGGAATACGAACGTTTTGATACGGCTGTTTTTTTTCAGGCCGAAAGCTTTCAGCCCATCTTTGCCCATCCGCGATTTAAGCAACAGGTAGAAGTTCCTGATAAGTGCGGTCATCAGCAGGAACACAGTATTTTCGTCCATGAAAGACTTTGGCAGGCTCTTCCAGCCGAAACCGTTATTCATTTCGTCAAAGATCCGTTCCTGTGCCCCTCTTTGGTTGTAGTATTCCACGATTTCCCGCTCAGTCGAATCATAGTCGTTGGTGATGATATATCTATAGGTATACTCCCCTTCCCACAAATCCATGGATTCGCCACTGTTCCTGCGTTTCCTTTGTATGACTATCCTGCACGGTATGCCCTCCCATTTAGCTGTCTGGATGGAGTTGAGATCGAAGTCCATATCGTTGATCTCTTCATGTTTCCACCCCTGAAGAGCGAATAGGACATTATATATCGAATGGCAACGGTTACCTCGTATGTAAAAGAATTTGCAATACTTCATCACAGTCTTCACGATCAAACGAGAACAAGAACCGCAATCCATACGGACGTTATTTATGAATATATCCTTTTGTTTCATCCTCTCGAATATACGTTGGAGGGTATCCTGTTGGTGGAACTTCACATTGGCGTTTCCATCACGGTTTTCTATCCCC
>JAGBDR010000062.1 GCA_017937385.1 Parabacteroides sp. | reverse complement strand
CCTCAAGTCGCATAGTGGGGCAAGGGGATATTGTGGGCAGAAGTGGGTATTTCAGCCTCAATTTATCTGCTAATTCAGTGATGAGAGGACGTTTAGACGCAAGAAGGACGCTGAAGAGCTTAGTTGCGGATTTGAGGATAATTATAATTGATTGCTTTGTTATTTCACGACTATTATATTAAAGACTTATTGATAATAAATATATTTCTTAAATGAATGTGATAACGGCAACCGGACAAATCTGGCGACAGAAATACGCTTCTCCCCGAGAAGGAAGATTTCCGTCGGCCACCGCAGGCCGTGAGGATTTGCAAGGTGCAGCTGTTATCCGTTACTTTCGCGGAACAATAAGCCGGAAGGTCAGGACGGACTGCAAGGACAAAGATATAAAAGGATTGAAAGACAGATATAAAGGGAGGCGATAAAAAGGGAAAAGGAGGATAAAAAAGGCAGATGCCAGCCTACAAAAGCCAGCCGGCCCCGGCAGGACGAAACACAGGAAAACCTGCCCGATCATCACGACCGGACAGGCAAAAGGTTAAATCAATGAATCACGGTCAGGCAGCCCTGACAGTATTTTCTTCTTCGGGAACTTCGGACTGCGGACGCTCGGCTTCCTTGAGTGCCTCGTCAATCCGCTGCTGCAATTCCTTACATCCCTGTTTCAACCGCTCCAGTTCTTCCGCCTTGCTCCACTTCCGGGCGGTGATTTCCTGCAAGGTCGGTATTTCGTGCTGTAGCATGGCTATCTGCTTCTGCTGCTTCTCTATCAAAGACGGCATCCTTTCAAGTGCGGCCTGCGGGTATCGTGCCGATTCGGCAAATCCCAACGGCAGGGCTCCCGACACGCCACAGCGGTATTTCAGTCCGCTTACGCCCTCTACAAAGAAAGCGTTACGGTCGAACGAGCCGGAAAGGGTGTACTCGCTGCGGACAAGCAGATTCAGCCCCATATAGCTGCCAATGGTACGGTAAGCCTCGCCCCTGTATGTCTTGGCTATGCGGTGCAGTTCACGGCCTGTCTCTTCCCGGGTAGCCTGCTGCAGATTGAGCAACAGCGTTTCCCTGTTGCCGCTATAGGATGCGATATACTCCATATCCTGCTCGACCTGCGCCACGATGCGCTCTGCCTTGCCGACAGCTTCCGTGTTGGCCGCAATCTTACGCTCCGCACGGATGCGCTCTTTCTTGAATATGGCCTGTTCTTTCTCCAGCTGCATGATTTTGTTGTCGAGCTTGGCCTTGTTCAAAAGGTCAGTATTTCCTGAAAGGATAGCCACGAACTCGGCAAAGTTCATTCCGCTGTCCTCGTCCATGCAGTCCTCGTCGATGCGGCGCACGGCAATAGTGCCGTTGTTTATCTGGTTGATAAACATCTGCTTGTTTTTGAGCAGGTTGAACTTGTAGGCATCCAAAGTCTTCTCTGTTCCATAGATGATTATGTCCACCACGTTACCGCCCCAGAGTTTCACGGTGTTGCCCTTGCGTACCGCACGACCGTTGCGCTGCTCCATGTCGGCAGGTCTCCACGGTATCTCCAGATGATGCACCGCCACAGCCCGCTGCTGGGCGTTGACCCCAGTACCGAGCATCGACGTAGAGCCGAAGAGGACACGTACCCTGCCGCTGTTCATGTCTTCAAAGAGGCGTTTCCTTGCCCTCTCCGTGGTGGCGCACTGGATAAACTGGATTTCATCAGCCGGGATGCCGAGGCGTACCAGCTTCTCCTTGATGTCGGTATAGATGTTCCACTCGTTCGGCTTGTAAGTGGAAAGGTCACTGAAGACAAACTGCGTACCCTTATTGGCCGCCGAGCGTACATAATAGTCATAGATGGTTCGGGCGCAGATGGAAGCCTTGTTACCTGCATCATCGCTGAACTTCTCACCCAAAAGGCGCATGTCGAGAGCCATCTTGCGTGCCACATTGGTAGCAATGAGCATCTTTGCCTTGTCGAGGTTGTCCGGCTCGATCGTATCAAGCCCGAGGTCTTCCCAGTTTCCACTACCGGCAAAGGAAACGAGGCGTCCGATCATTTCTTCCTGCTCGATTGTCGGCGCATGAGAGAGGAAGCGGACATTTTTCTCCGGCACATCAAGATGTATCATGTCGGCTGTACGGTAGTCGGTGATTTCACGCAGGAACATCGCCAGTTCGGGCACTTTGATATAAGTGCGGAAACGCTCCTTGCGCTTGATTGCCCCTGTCACGTTCAGCTCATAGTCGGCTGTCTTTTTGGTAAATATGGCCGCCCAGGCATCGAAACAGCTAATCTGCTGACGCTTGAGTTCACGTGGGCGCAAATACTTGAACATCACATAAAGCTCTGTCAGCGCATTTACCACCACCGTACCGGACAAAAAAGTCGCCCCAAGGTCACGGCCCGTTCGGTGCTGGATGTCACGGATGGCAAACAGCAGGTTCATCGCCCTTTGCGAGCCTTTTGTATTGCCGATACCTGCTACCCTGTTGTGGCGTGTCTGGAACATGAGGTTCTTGAACATGTGGCATTCATCGACAAAGATGTGGTCTATACCCATTGAATGAAAGTCCACGGTATCATCCTTGCGGTCGTCCAGCTTTTTACGAAGCTCTGACAGCTTCGCCTTCAAATTTTCCTGTCTCACTTCCAGCCCTTTCTGCATCTTGCGGCTACGGTAGCGCATGGTGGACTGTTCCAACACTTCAAGGCTTCGCTCCACATCGTAAAGCTCTTCTGTGAATATCTCTATCATGGTTTCCTCGGACTGCGGTATCTTGGCGAACTGGTCGTGCGTCAGGATGATGCAATCCCAGTTGTTGTTCTTGATTTTGGAAAATACCTCTCTGCGGTTGGCCGGTGTGAAATCTTCCTTGCCCGGGTACAGGACTTTTGCGTTCGGGTATGCCTTGCGGAACGTGTCGGCAATTTCGTGTACATTCGCTTTCAGGCCGATAATCAGAGGCTTCTGTACTAATCCCAGACGCTTCATTTCATAGGCCGAGACGCACATAATCATGGTCTTGCCTGTGCCTACTTCGTGCCAGCAGATGCCGCCGCCGTTCTGCTTAATCATCCAGATTGCGTCTTTCTGCGACGGGTAGAGTTCGTTGTACGGGAACTGCTCAAAGGAAAGCTGCGGAAAGGTCTGTGCCGAGCCGTCGTAGGCCGGACGGACATAGCAGTTGAAACGCTCGTTGTATGTGCGTACCAGTTCATCCCTGACTTCCAGAGGACGGGCATCGAGCCACTGGTTGAAATTGCTGCGGATTTCCTGTATCTTGGTGGCCGCTTCCTGAATGGCTTCCTCGTCGGGCACACGTACCTTGTCGCCGTTGCGATACACTTCTTTGGTTATCTCCGGCACTGTGTCATGCAAGGCATGAACAAACAGGTCTTCACCGTTGAAATTGCGCACGGAATAGGTGTTGTATGCTGCCGGGGAGTAACCTTTCAGACGCACTACATAGGTATCGTTGACATCAAAGTACATCACTTCGGCTTCCACCCCGAAAAGTTCTGCCGCAAAGTCGGCGTAAAGTTGCGGGTCAATCCAACGCTCGCCCATATTGATATCCAACTCTTCATAAGGTATCGGTTCGGGCGTTGCGTTCTCCAGTGCCTTGACGGATATTTCCGTCCATTGCTGCTGCCTTTCCGAAAGGTCGGGAATGCAGGAAACAAATTCCGTGCATTTAGCTATCACGTTGCCTGCAATGAACTTGCCTTTGTGTTCCCATTCATCCGTAACAGGATTGTAGAATATCTCGCCCTGCAACGCTGCGATTACATCTTCATCAGACAGGCTGGTAGAGCGCATGATGTAGTCCATTTCCACCTTGCCGTAGAAATTGAGGCTGCTTGCCAGCGCTTCCGACGGCTGTAGAATACGGTCGGTCGCAATCTTAGTGAAAGCCACAGGCTCACGCATGATGTCGGCCTTGACTATATCGCCGCCAAGCTGCATTTCGATAGTGAACACCTCGACACCGAGGCTGTCAAGCATGATAAACTCCTTGTTGTCGTTCTCATGGAAAAATCCCCATTTGGCTACAAAGGCATCATAGAGGGTGTTCAGCCGCTCACGTATGGCAGTCTGTTCAGTCTGCAAATCCCTTTCTTTCGTAGAAAGCAGGAAATACGCTTCACGGACAGGGAAATAGTCGGCTGCACGCTCCATATTGACCTTTCCCTCGTTCACCGGAACGAAATCCACGGCCACATCGGCATAGTGGCTTGATTTGCGGAACACGACCGTACCAATCTGCCCCTCGAACATTACCAATGTACCGCTTTTCATCCAGTCCTCGAGTTTTTCCGTGTAGGCTCTCCGTCCTCTGTTTACGGAGAGTGCGGTCGTCTCCTGCATCCCGAACAGCGACATCTGCACGGACGCTTCGCCCTGCTGTCCGAAAAGTATTTTGCGGAAATACCGGTCAAAGTCGTATTTGAGCAAAGCGGAAAGGTATTGTGCCATGGCCGCATCAGAGCCGAGCCACTGGTGTTTGCGTACATATTTGCCGTGCTGGTTCATCACGATACGGCTGTCGGTCGCCAGTACGGTCTTCGGCATGGAAAACAGCCTGTTGGCGTTTTCAGTCATCGTTCCGTTCATGTCGTACATTTCTTTGCCCACCTGCAAAAACATCTGTTCACGTGCGGAGAGTGCCGCCTTATTGGTATGCTTCTGGAATATGAGCAGGTCGCTGCCCACCTCGATACCGCTTGTCTGCATGAAAAGAGCGTCAGGCAAACGTACTGCGCTGACAAGGTCGGCATGGTTCACCAGATATTCACGTACAAACCTGTTTCCTGCCGTGTCGGCCACACCTCTTGAAGTGACAAAGGCAAGCAGACCGCCCTCGGAAAGCAGTTCCATAGCCTTGACAAAAAAATAGTTGTGAATGGTCTTTGTGGCCTGTTCGTAGATACCGCCCTTTTTCCACAGGTCGGCATCGAAGACACGGAAGTTGCCGAAAGGAATGTTTGAGGCAATGACATCGAATTTCCGATGCTCCAGCTCCTGTGTGCCTATCGTTTCAAACCCTGCCGTTACGGTGGTTGCGTCCTCATGCAGCAGCGAAAGCACAAGTCCTGTAATGGTGTCTTTCTCAAAAGCATAGCTGCGTGTGCCGGGCATGGCTACAGGCAGGAAACCGCCGATGCCTGCGCTCGGTTCAAGAAAACTTTGCATCTGCAAGCCGTTGGCAGAAAATGTCTTGTGTATCTGTGCCGCCACTGCGTCAATCAGGAATTGCGGCGTATAGAACGCTGTCAATACAGATGACTTGATGCTTTCAACAAGTGAACGGCAAGCTGCCTCGTCACCCCCTGCAAGTGTCCTTAACGCATCCAGCAGACGGTTCAAAAGCCCGGCAACCCCTTTGTCAAGCGGCTTGTCCGTACACAAGTCCAGTACATCCTTGATACCGCCGAAACCTGAATACTGCGCCAATACCTGTTTTTCCTCTTGCGTGGCTGTCCTGCCCTGCGAGTGGATAGCTACTGCTGTCTCTATGGCCTTGATGTTGGCCGATAATGATGTCAATTTGTTGTAACCCATGATTTAACCTATTTTTTTATTTCCCTTTTTTCGGCCCGTTTGCGGCCGCAGGGATTATTTTTCTGCCTTGAAAGGTGGCGGTGGACATCCGCCATGGCCGGTAAGGAAAAATACGCTCGACAGCCGGAGAGGAAGATTTTTCCGAGACCCCACGGGCAGAATGCCGGCATTGGCAGGAATGGAAACCGGCGGTTACCTTTGCTGAAAAATCCAATCCCCCGAGGTCGCACGGCGGAGAACGGAAGAGCAGCTACAAGAGGGATGGATAGAAAAGGATTGAAAACAGGCGGATGGAAAGATAGAAAAGGAAGATCTGAGGTAAAAAAGGACGGCGCATGGCCATGCCGTCGATAAAAAGGGACTATGCCGTCGGCAGACCGAAGCCGGAACAGACCCTGCCGGGCCCCGGTAAGGTCTGTCCGTGGATTATCAGTCAATATCGTAACCAATCACAAACTCGTCATTGATTAGCAGATAGTAATAGCCGTTGCCGCAATTCCGGTACTCCTTGCTGAATCCGGCAGCCATGTCACCATTGTCCCGCGGCTCGCACCAAAGCGTACCGTCATAACCGCAAAAGTCGAAACGAAGCGTCGAGAATTTCTCCTTATTCTTCATGGCCTGGCGGAACCGCTTCATGTCCCAGCTTCCGCAATACTTCTCAATCGTGGAGAGCCGGATGCACTTTCCGTCAATAGCCGTTCCCGTGGTGATACGGTTTTCGTACAGGGACTTCTCAAGGTCTGCTGCTGCAATCTTGCGGAGCCAGTCATTGGTATGCGTGGCAAGGCGTGCGAGCTTCTGGTATTTGAGAATCATTTTCCTGTCCATATCCTTTTCGTCTTCCTTTTCCTGTGACGGATAATAGATTTTTTCGATGCTGTTCCAATCTGAAAAAATGTAGCCATGCTTGCGTTTGCCTTTCGCTATAATACCGACGACGTTCTCCCTGCCTCGGTTGATAAACAATTTCCTGCGTTCCCCGTAAATCCTGACATACAAGACCGGTGGGTTCTGTTCGTTACGGAGAAATTCTTCTGCCGGATGCATTGTTGCTGCTGTTGTGTCCATACCTGTATTTTTTAGTTGTTCATTCTTTTAGCCGGAACCGCTTGGGCTCCCGTTTATAAGTTATCCTCACGAAATTTGACTTTTGCCCCTGACTGCTGTTCAGAGTTCGGGAAGTGTGCCTGTCCTGACTTTCTTCCCGTCGCAATAGAGTTCGATTGTTCCCGGTCTGAATCCCATTTCGCCGAAGGCTATGTTTCTGACATAGTCCCGGTACTCCTTTCCGGAAAAGTTCTTTCCGCTCAGGTTGTTGAAAAACATGCGGATGCTGAATCCGTCTTCACTTGACAGTATTGTCCTGCCGTCCTGTCTGATTTCTTCTTTCATTTCTTTCCGTTTTAATTGTTTGAAAATCTGTTTTTTATTTCCCTCTTTTTGAACTGAGGGCTGTATTTTCAACTTTTTGAGGCATAAGGAGGATGAAGCAGCTGGTATCATAAGCCAAATCCGGATAGAAAACCGATTGTGCAGCAGTCTGTTTTCGTCATCCGAATGGAATGCGGTTTGGCATTGATACGCTTCGTCCTATATTCGCCGACGAAAAGAGAAAGGAAGCCCCATAGGAAAAAGGAAGAGACTTGTAAAAGGGGACGGCAAGAAGGATATATAATGGGATCGAACAAATTACCGGTTCCATTTCAAGGCCAGCACCGATAATTTGCTTACTTTGCAAAAGTAAAAAGGTTCAATATGAGTGAGAGACTTGTGCTCCTGGTGTTGCTCGGCATAGTGGTCGGGATGTTGCATGTCATCGCTTTCTGGCGACGGAAAGCCGGTGAAGCGGCGTATGCAGCCGCACGGAGCGCAAGCCGGGAAGACGAAAGGGACCGCTATTGCCGTATGGCAGTAATGGCCGGACATCGAGACGCCTGCCGTATGTTCTGCTGCATGTATCCCGACCGGTTCGACGACAGGCATCCGCTCAAACCGTTCAAGTTCCGTGGAATCCGGATTGCATTTTACGACTATTACTATCCGTCACGGTACAATGATTTTCTCAATGAAGCACAACGGACATTCTGCCGTTCCATCTACGGGTTCAAGCAGGGAGAGATACACGGCATCGAGTTCTTCAAGGCATGTATGACCGCCATACAGGCGGACGGCAAGCCTTATCATATCATGTTCATGCCGTGCAGCAACTGGATAAAGTATGAACAGCGGTTCAAGCGGCTGAACTGGTATATGGGCAAGCACAGGCCGGATCTGACATCAGGATTGTACGATACGGTGATCTGCGATGCCCGGGAAAGCCTACATGAAGCGGACGGAGCGGACAGCCGTGTCCTTGAGCGGAATTACGAGATTACCGGTGATATAAAGGGAAAAGAAATCATTATCATTGACGATGTGCTGACGACCGGACAGAGTGTGTCTGACTACAAGGAGGAAATAGAAAGGCACGGCGGCAAGGTGGTGGCCGCCATTTTCTATGGAAAGACGTTTTCCATGCCGCCGATGTCCGTCGTCCGGATGTCGGTATGGGGCGACAGTATCAGCCATGCAATCAAAGGGAGAAAAAAGTCATAGTTCGGCCAGTGCCGAAACACATTCCTGCTGTACTCTCCTGACATGTTCAAAAAGGATTGCGGGATCGACACTCTTGCCATTGAGGCGGCAGGTGATATGCAGGTGTTCTCCCGTGCTGCGCCCTGTAGAGCCGGTAATACCGACCGCATCACGCGGCCGGACGGCTGTTCCCCTGGCTACGAGAATCTTTGAAAGGTGGCAATAGCTGATCATGCAGTTCCCGTGCTGCAGCGTAACATACTTGCCGGAAGTCTTGTCCTGCCCGACCTTTACGACAGTTCCCGCCATCATCGCCAGCACCTTGTCGCCACGTGCCTGCAAATCGATTCCCCCATGAAATTTACGCTTGCCGGTAAAGGGGTCTTTCCTGTAACCGTATGGAGAAGTTACCTTGATTCTCGGTAACGGATAACTGACACTCAGGTAACGCTCAACCACCATCTGCCTTTGCACATCGCCGCGAGCTCCGGATTTGCCGGTGTTTTCCGATACACCTTTCCCGGAACCCGTATTGTCTGAAGCTGTTTCCTTGTCCTTGGTGGCCGCCTGCACACTTTCCTCCCGATAGTGATCGGAAGCGGAGGAAACTGTATTGAATTGTGCCATTGCCGGTATCAGACTGAGCGAAATGCCTGATATAATCATCCATAAAATTTTTCTCATGCTGCAAAATTAGCATGGTCTGTCTATGTTGGACATGAACGGCCATACATTCTGCTATTAGTTTGCATATTTTATCGCAATTAGTACGATTATTCAAAGAAAATCGTACTAATGTTATAAAAATGGTATATTATAATCATTTATATATCTGTGTTTTTGTTTGAATTTACAAGGTCATACTATATTTGCCGAACATAATTTTACAAACTTGATATAGTATGAAAAAGGCGCATTTTGAATTTGAAGAGATTCCCTTTTCGACGCTTGCCCGATTCGGGCTCACGCAGGAGATGATCGAGGATCTGCCGATGCACGTCCTTGATGATATTTACAACGGACGCCATTCGCCCGTTCTTCCCGTGCGTGTCACCGACGAGCACGGAGAAACGGTGGAAAGCCGTACCCGATTCGCTCTTATCCGCATGGAGGGTGGCCAGACGGACGTGGTCTTCTATCCGGCATTGAAATCTTCGCCGCTGGAACGCTTTGACGAAACGCAGCAGAAACAGTTGCTTGAGGGCAAGGCCATCATCGCGGATGTGGAAACTGCTGACGGCAGGCACAACAAGGCTTTCGTCCAGATTGACACGGGGACGAAGCAGGTCATGTATGTTCCCACGCCCATCATCGGGCGCAATCTGCAGGTGCTGGCCGAGGAGCTGCATCTCGGTGCAACAGAGGTGAACGGAATGCAGCACGGAGATCCGCTGACGCTGGTCGTGGACGACGAGCCCGTCACGGTAGGTATTGACCTTCATTCCAAGACCGGTATCCGTTTCTGTTCCGGCGACGAGCAGCGATGGAGGGAACAGTCCAAGCGTGAATGGGACAAATACACGTTCGGCTGTTACGGTTGCTGGGTCATGGATGATGACGGAAACCTCGACTATGTTCCGGAAGAGGAATATACCGAAGAGTTGTGGAACGAACAGAAAAAAGCCGGGGAACGCAACCGCTCGGCAGCTATTCACAAATAAAAACCGATTGATATGGCACAGCACCAGTATTATCCCGAAGAGGTATTGATAGAGAAAATGCAGAGCGGCGAATACGGCTGGCTCGACTATGTGAACCATTTTTCCGCGGAGTGGCAGGAGGAATATGCCCGTTACTGTGAGGAACGCAACCTCGTTATCGGGAATGATTCTGCCGCCGAATTTGTCCGCTACAAGGACGAACAGCTGGAAGCGGCGATGGAGGAAGGAAACGCATAGCGGATAACAATCATAACATCAGACTATGGCAATACGAACCAATACAAACCCCAGAGCGATGGACTTGCAGCCTGAAATGCGCGACATACTGATGCGCAACGGGCTTCAAGCCCATATCGCATTTGACGGTGGCGGCTACAAGCTGATCGTACAGGGACACGATTCGCCGCTGCTGACCTATCCGATTACCGAGAAACAACTGTTGGCGCTTACGGACTGGGGAACGAACACCGCCAACAAGAAAGCCTACAATGTGCTCACGAGCATCCTTGCAAAGGATTTCTATCTGCCCAAGAACTTTGTCCATGCCCGCAATGCCAACGGACGTGTGGCGATGGGTCTGCACGGCTACCGTATCGGAATGGGTGAATACGGGCGTACAGGCCGTTGGGGGCTGTTTCCTCCCATACTCGGATGGACACCGCGCCAGCAGGGCGGTTTTCATCTGCGCAGGGTCGGCGGACAGCTCTTTTTCCCCGGAGCGCCCATTGTCCCCGAACGTCCTGACGGGCGCATGAAGCCCGGCGAGCTGCAGTCCGGAGGCTACGGCTTTTATTACAAGGGAGGACAGCCGGAACAACCCGTACAGCCCCGTGATGTCCTGCAGGACTTGCAGGCTGCCATTACACCGATGGTCAGCCGTCCCCGCAGCCAGGAACCTGCCCGCCCGTACAGGGAGCTTGTCGCTTCGCCAGTCTATTTCTCGAACGAAAAATGGTCGGAGTGCCTTGCTTCGCACGGGCTTATTGTCGATGCGGAGAACAGAACCCTGACCGTGCAGTCCGAGAATGTCAACGCGGACATGGTCTATGACCTGACGGAAGAGGAAATCAAAACGCTTACATCGAATTCTCTTGAAGAGCATTCCATTGAGCAACGTCTGGAGCTCCTGAACGGGGTCATTGCCGGAGATTTCGCGGATAAAGTGACCTTGGATGATCTGAACAGTGACAGGCATATCGCCATCGGCCTCCATCCTGAAGTGCACGAGGAACTGGCCGCCAGACATTACCAGGAATACGCACAGGCGAACGGGCAGACGGAAGACTATGGCAACAGCCTGCAGCTGTCGGATGAGATCGGCGGGCATGGAACCGAGATAAGCCGGATTGCCGTGGAACCCGGACCGGAAGAAGGAAAGTACAGGATGACCGCCGTCATCGACGGGCAGACCTACAGCCACGAGATTACCCAGAAGGAATACGACAAGTTTCTCGCCACGGACGATTACCATCGGACGAAACTTTTCGCGAAGATCTTCAGCGAGGCAGACCTGCGCCCCCGTCCGGAAACAAGCAAAGGACTGGGCATAAAGATTCTTGCGGCCCTTTCAGCAGGTGCCGTGGTGGTTTCCGAGGTCGTGCATAATCTCAGATGCCATCACGGGCCGGAGTGTTATGAGGAACATTACCATGGGCCGCGTCCTTATTTCAAACCCGGTGTTGACACTCCGAGGGATGTTGCCATCCGGAATTTCGAGGCACAGATGAACCGGGAAATCGGTGATATGAGAATGGGGAGGTAAACTTATGAGGAACGGAGACCTTACATACGATGATTTTCTACAGAGACTGAACATTCAGGACATACTCATTGACGCGGGCTATCATCTGAACAAGCGTGACGGTCTGCGTTATCCGTCGTATGTGCGTATGGACAGCGAAGGCCGTCGTATCCGTGGCGACAAGTTCATCGTGATGCCGAACGGCAAGTGCTGTTTCAAGGCACAGGAACAGAAAGTCTATAACATCATATCCTTCATCAAGGAATACCCGCAGTTTTTCGCGGAATACCGGGCAGGAGTATCTCCGGACCGGCTTGTCAATCTCGTGTGCAACCGGTTGCTGAACCATCCCATCGAGGAACGCAGTACACGGATTATCCAGCCGAAACGGGACGTGAAACCGTTCGACATAACGGATTACGAGATTCACAGGTTCAACCCTCAGGACAGGGATACGCAGAAGAAGTTCTATCCTTTCTTCAAACACCGTGGAATCGACCTCTACACGCAGTATGCCTTCCACCGTGATTTCTACCTGGCGACAAAAGTCCGTGAAGACGGGACCCGATACACGAACCTTGCCTTTCCGATGTCTTTGCCCAAAGACCCGGGGACGGTTGTCGGCCTTGAGGAACGAGGCCGCCCGCGTCCGGACGGCAGCGGCAGTTACAAGGGCAAGGCTGAGGGCAGCAATTCGAGCGAGGGGCTGTGGATAGCCAACCTTAAGGGTGACCTGGATTCCGTCGGCGGAGTGGCATGGTTTGAAAGTGCCTATGACGCGATGGCCTTCTATCAGCTCAACCGGGAACAGATCAAGAGCAACCCGGACCTATCCAGGAAGAGCGTGTATGTATCTACCGGCGGTACCCCTACAGAGGGTCAGATCAAGGGTATGCTTGCCGCCACACCGGAGGCACACCATTACCTCTGTTTCGACAATGATGCCGCCGGACGGCTGTTCGTGGAAAAGTTCAAGGCAATAGCCGGACAGATGAACATTTCCCCGGAAAATATCAGAGAATTTCCCATTCTGCCTTGCTACAAGGACTGGAACGATGCGTTGCTTGGCAAGACCAATCCCGAGTACCTCAAAGAGACCGAGGGGCTGGTCAATCCGATTGAAGTACGGCATTCAGGACAGGACGAGGAAGAACGGCAGAGCAGTTATCACAGATAAAACGAAAACATCATGCAGACAGACCGTTTATTCCGTACTCATGTGTTTGTGCCCCACACCGGACAGTTCGTTATCAACGAGCTGCCCATTCTTGTGTTATGCTGTGCAGGATGGGTCTTTGGTGGAATTGACGGCTTGCCGTTCACGACTCTGTCCATGTGGGTCGCCCTTCTGCTTTCCCTGCTCCTGCTGTACAAGTTCATTTATCTGCGACGCATACGCTATTGTATCGGCTCAGAACAGCTCGTGTGCGAGCATGGCATCATCTGGCGTAAGACAGATTACATGGAATTATACCGTATCGTGGACTTTACGGAAAATCAAAGCCTGCTGCAGCAGCTTTGCGGGCTGAAGACGGTGAGTATTTTCTCGATGGACCGGAACACGCCCAGACTTGATCTAACCGGTATCCGGCGCAGGGATGACATAGTAACACTTGTTCGCGAACGTGTGGAATACAACAAAAGAAAAAAGGGAATATATGAGATCACGAATCATTAACTGGAGTCTGGCTCTTGTTGCCGTCCTGCTTCTGCCACAGGTATCCAAAGCCCAGATAGCTGCCTCCAATCCGCTGGAGTGGATTGCTTTGGCGGAGGGCAACGAGCTGATAAACGGCCAGATAGAAAAACAGATCAAGGGACAGACGCAGACGGCACTCCTGCAGAACAGCATTGCCGCCGAATTCAACCGCATCCATGAATGGCAGAAACAGTACAACGGCTACCTGAAAACAGTGAGCGGATATGCTTCGTCCCTGAAAGCCTGTACGCATCTCTATAACGACGGGGTCCGGATCTTCCTGACCCTTGGCAAACTGGGTAAAGCGATAAAGGATAACCCGCAGGGTATCGTTGCCAGTATGGGCATGAACAACCTTTATATCGAGACGGCCACGGAACTGGTCTCCGTATATACACTGCTGAACGATGCCGTTGCCAAAGGCGGTGAAGAGAATATGCTGACCGGTGCGGAGCGCAGCACTACGCTATGGGCGCTGAATGACAGGCTGTCGGCTTTCAGCCGGAAGCTGCATCTGCTCTACCTGAGCATCCGGTACTATACTTTCAATGATGTATGGAGAAATGTGACGGCAGGTATGCTTGACCGCAACAACGGTGAAGTGGCCCGCATGGCCATGTCACGCTGGCGCCGGGCAGCCTCCCTGACACGATAAAGAATGACGCGATGAAACGGACGATTTTGATAGTTATGCTGCTGACGGGCATCTGTATCGGCAAGATACAGGCACAGAACGATCCGGTTCTGGCCGGAATGATACTGCTCTACACGGACAAGGCACAGAAAGAGCTGAAAAACCAGGAGAAGGTGATGATGCTGCAGACTACCGGACATATATGGACGAAAGAGGAAGTACAGGCTACGGCCGACCTGCAAAGGGAGTTCAACAAGTATCTGGATTCTTTCCGGTCCATCGTCTGCTATGCCGCACAGATTTATGGCTTTTATCACGAAATCTCAAGGCTGACGGACAATATGGAAGATTTTACCAGGCAGGTTAGCCGGAGCACGACCAACGCATTGGCAGTAGCCCTTTCCACGGAGCGCAACAGGATTTACCGGGAGCTGATGCTTGGCAGTGTGGAAATAGTAAATGACATACGAATGGCCTGTCTTGCGGAAAACAAGATGACGGAAAGGGAACGCATGGAGATAGTCTTCGGGATCAGGCCGAAGCTCAAGCTGATGAACACCAAGCTGCAACGGCTGACCAAGGCCGTGAAATATACGACTATGAGTGACATCTGGTATGAAATCGACGAAGGCGCACGCCCTGTTGCGGACAAACGCGACATTGTGGAAGCCGCCAAACGAAGATGGAAGCAGATCGGAAAAAATGTAAGACCTTAAAAAGAACGAGATATGGGAGTATGGAGTACAATATTGAAGTATGGCGGCAAGGCGGCCAAAGGTACCGGCAAGGCTGTTTTGGCAACCGGGAAAAACGTGGGTGAAGCGGCACTTCATCCGTCGCAGACGTTACGGGGCGCCGGACAAGCCGTCAAGACTGCCGCCGTCGGAGGTGCGATCGGTTATGTCGGCTGGGAAAAGCTGACGACAGACAAGAGCGTGGTGCGCATCGTGAGCGATGCGGTCATCGGAGAACCGGCCACGGATGCCTTGGCAGATACCGCCGAGGATGTACGGGGACTGACGGACAAGGCCGGAGAAGCCGTCGGCACGTTAAGCGGAGCTGTGGCGGGAATAGATTCCAAACTTGACGGGGTATCCAATTTCCTGCGGCAGGCTTCGAGTGGCGGAGGCATGAACATGCTCGGCAATTTTGTCCGTAACCTCGGCCATGGCAACGTATCTGGATTGAGCATCGCGGGCCTTATCGCCGCCGCTTTTCTCATTTTCGGACGTTTCGGGTGGTTGGGCAAGATCGCCGGGGCTTTCCTCGGCATGATGCTCATCGGCAACAATGCCGGCGTCTTCCGTGACACGAATACGGAGAGCGTGGCAAGGACACAGGCTTCCCCCGGCCAGAGCGAGGAACAGACCTATAACGGAGGAATGAGAAGATAACATTATGAACCAATACAGAACGAAATGAAATATACAGAAGAAATGATACTTCACTCCGAGAGCGGCTACTGTATGCCTTTCGAGGAGCCCCAGGGCAAGGAGGTGGAAATGACTCTCGGTTACGGCGAACAGACCGACCCGGGAACGGGCAAGCCGTTTTTCCACCATGGCATTGACTTCAACGCCCGATATTACAGGCTGTCTGCCGTCGCGAGCGGAATCGTGTCAGGGGTCGGCAATGATCCGGTACACGGGATATGCCAGACTATCCGGTACGGGGAATATGAGGTGACATACGGACACCTGTCAAATGTCTTTGCGCAGTTCGGGCAACGCGTGAAAGCCGGTCAGACTGTGGCCTTGAGCGGTGACAGGCTGCACGTCGAAGCCCGGTTCAAGGGAGAGGAACTGAACCCGCTGGAGTTCCTGACCATGCTTTACGGCAACATCCGTGCGCTTCGTCAGGCGGGAGGACATGAAACGGCGGCATTCCCGGATCTGGAAATGACCGTGAAGACCGATTACGACAAGGACAAACGGGAAATAGAGGAACTGATGCTGCGTTTCCTGCCGTACTACATGGAGGATCTGCAACGCGGAGCCTACGTGTTGCCCGAGCACACGGAGCAGTCCCTGCGCCACATCTTCACCATGGGGGCGATGAGAGAATATTTCTACGAGAACATGCCGAGCATGGCCAATCCTCTCGGACTGGGACATAAATCCATCCCGCTGGTCAGCAAGGTACAGAACCTGCTCATCGCTGATTTCCTGCATTACCTGGCCCTGCGTCACAACGTGTACCTCTCCACCATGAGCGGAGACATAAAAAAAAACTCCATGACGAAGCCGTAAGCTACAGCGGCATCATTGATCCGCTGGCTGAACTCGACATCGACATCCAGAGCTTCGACATACCGCGTATCGTGTCGGTATATCCGGACCGGGCCGGTGTCCGCTGGTGGACAAAGGCATGGTTCAACAACCGGGAGGAAGGTGAAGCCTCCGTGGAGATAGAGCGTGAACAGGCGATACGCTTCATCCATGACAACATCGAGAAAGACGCATGGCTGGAGGAGTTCTTCCCCAAACAGATGGAAGTGTACCACAATGCGATTGAACAGACAAAAGAACAACTGTTGAAACAGATAAATATGATATAGGATACTTATGGACGGAACTATAAAACAAAGCAGACGATTCGCGGAACTGGAACGTCTTTCGGATGACTATTTCCGTTACCACCTTGCTTCCGTCATGGATGAGACAAGAGATTATCTTGCCCGGAAACAAGGTGAGGAAATGAAGGAATATTCCACCTCCCTTGGCGGGGTTCTCAGCATGATGGCTTCTTCAGCCCAACCTTTGAACGACCCGTACCAGCTGCTCAAAATTACCGGCGAATGGAACTCCAAGACAACGGAAGATTATGTAGAGATGTGCAAGGAGAAAATCGCCGCTTCGGAAGACATACAGCACGACCTTGCGTATATGGCCGGGCAATGGCGTGATGCAGTCGTGAAGGAAATCGGCCGCGAACGGTACGACGAACTGTCGGAACAGCTTGGCGGCGATCTCGCCTATGCCTACATGGACTATCGTCTGGAACAGCAGATGATAGACAAACTGGTGAAAGACCGTATGCCCAAGTCTTCGGCTGATTATATCATCCGCAAGGCCGCGGAATCAAGCCTGTTCGGCCTGCCGCAGATGTTGAGCCGTTCCCCGCTTGCCGAGGAGATCGAGAAGCGTGGCGAGGCCGCTTACCGGCCGAGCAAGGTCGAGCAGGGTGCGGGATGGCTGTTGGGTGCCTCGGCGGATACCGTCATGCTGGGCGGTGCCGGCTCATGGGCGGCATTCGCCAGATTCATCGGTGTGGATGCTGCCGTCTCCGCCACCATGGCACATTTGGAGCCGGAAGACCCCAAGTCGATTTCAGTCGAACAATGTATCAGCCAGGGTGTATTCGGCAGCGAACACAATGTGTTTGAAGATTTCCGGCGTGAAGCAGCCACCATGACCGCAGACAAGGACAGTTTCACGGCGACCGCCAATGAGCAGCTGAAGAAACAGATACCGGTCTGCAATTTCAACTTTACGGACTGGATGAAGAAGCAGCAACCGTTCCCGTTCCTGAAAGGCTTGCAGGACAAGCTGAAACAGGAACGGCCGGAACGCTACAAGGATGTGCCGCTGGTCGTCGCACCGGGGCAGGAAGAAGCCTACCTGAAAAGTCTGGAGGAAAAGAAACAAACGGATGCGGAAGAGCCGGAACAGGTACATCAGGAAACGGTACAACCGGAAAAAGAGCCGGAGGTCATGCAGGAAACAGGGGTACATCCCGTGAATGACCTGTCTGAAACGCCGGCATCCAACGGCAACACGGGCGGATGGGAAGATCTGCTCGGCACCCTTGGACTGAGCGGCATGGGAGACATTGCCGGCAATCTCGGTTATGTAATGGCGATGCTGCCGGATATTCTGCTGGGAGTATTTACAGGCAAGACACAGTCCCTGAACATCAAGGACAACCTGCTGCCTATAGCCAGCATAGTGGCCGGTATGTTTGTGCGGAATCCGCTGCTGAAGATGCTCCTTATCGGTCTCGGCGGGGCGAACCTGCTGAACAAGGCCGGGCATGAAGTGCTGCGTGAACGGTCAGAAGGCGAAATGAACACGGCCAATAGAGGTGCAGCCCAATACCGCCATTATCCTGACGAACCGCTCAATCCTCGCATCACGAATCCCGTACTTCAAGGCAACATGCTTGTCGCGACAATTGACCGTGTACCCTGTACTATCCAATTATCGCAGACCGTGACTGACGCTTACCGGGCCGGAGCCTTACCGCTCAACACGCTGGCAAACGCCGTACTCGCCAGAAGCGAACAGCTCCGTCAAAGGGCCTCGGACAATTACGACAACGGACAACAGGAGACTATCGTGCGTACACGAGGTATCCAGTAGCATATAACCCCAAAACATATACTGTATGAAAGAAAAATCCAAAATAGAGAAAAATGCAGAGGAAAGGCAAATCAGTCTGCTTTCCACTGCTTTGGGAGAGGCTTCGAAGGCCAATGGTTACTGGCTCAACGCTTCTGGAAAGAGGTATCCGAGGCTGTACCCGCACGGCGTGTCGGCCAGCCCGTTCAATGCACTGTTCATGGCATTGCATTCCGACCGGAACGGATGCAATACGAACCTGTTCACCTTGTTCAGTGATGCCAAGGCCCGAGGCACGTCGGTACGTGAGCATGAACAGGGTGTGCCGTTCCTGTACTATAACTGGAACAAATATGTCCACAGGAACAATCCTGAAGAGTTCATCGACCGGGGAACCTACCTCACATTGGACGATGAGCAGAAGAAACAATATAAGGGAGTACATAACAGAGAGATACGCACTCTGTTCAATATAGACCAGACGACATTTCCCCATGTGGACGAAGAGGCTTACATGGCCGTTCTGCAACAGGATGGGAATGCCATGGAACGAGGATATTCGGAGGCAGACACACGGCGTATGCATATCCGCTTCAATGATTTCTTGCTGAAAATGCGTGACAACCTTGTGCCGGTCCGTTACGATGGCAGCGGAATGCCCCATTATGAAACGGACAAAGATGCTGTCTATATGCCCCGCCAAAAGAACTTTGACCATTACAACGATTATGTGCAGGAAACCCTGCGCCAGATAGTGAGTGCCACCGGGCATCAGCAGCGGCTTGCCCGCGAGGGAATGGTGATGAAAAACGGTATGCCGCCTTCCGACGATGCCGTCAAACAGGAACGGCTGGTCGTGGAAATAGCATCGGGAATCAAGATGCTGGAGCTGGGACTGCCAGCCCGCTTGTCCGACGAAAGTCTCAGTTTGGTGGAATATTGGGACCGGGAACTCAAAGAGAACCCGAATATGATAGATGCCCTCGAGAGTGACGTGAACAATGCTCTCGAAGTTATCCGTAAAGCGGAACGTGGAGAGAAAATCGAATATGCCACCTTGCGGAACAGGAAACAGACATCTGACATGCAGGACCAGCTGCCCAAGCATTATTTCGTGGCCGATGAGTTACGGAAACGTCCGGACAAGGACAAGAAAACCATTGTCCTTGTCATAGATCCCGTATCAAAGTCGGCTGATGTGATCCTTCCTGCCGGGGCATCACCGGAGGTGGACAACGAGATTCCCGGCATGAACAAAGCCCGTATCGGACGTGCTTTACGTCGGGAAGGCATCGAGACTGTGCGTTTCTTCAATCCGGACGGAGCCTTGGGCTACAGACCTGATGACAAGTATTTTGCCGAGAAACAGGTCTCTCTGGCACGGTTGAACAACTGGGCCCTGGAAGTGCTTTCGACCCTGAACGTGAGCCCTGCAGTAAAACGGGCCAACGAAGTAGGATTTGACAAGATCCAGATGATTCAGGACGACAAGAACCGATGGGCTCTCTATATAAAGCCGGAGCATCAGAGAGGTTATAGCATATACCCCGACAAGGAAGACATAAACCGCTTCTTTTCCACACTCAAGCAGTCCATGGATAATATAGACAAGGTCCGCATGGAACTGGCTCATAAATATTACGCGCTTGCTGAAATCAAGCCCGACCTGAAAGTCGATCTGTTCAACAGCGGGACACAGGACGTGGACCTGAACCGGATACAGCGTGTGTCCGTGTTCAAAACCAAGCAGGACGGTGTACTGTGTGCCGTAACGATTGACGGGCAGAAACTGCAGCCGCGCAGTGTATCACCGCAACAATGGCAGCGCATGTGGGTGGCGGAAGACCGTGACAGCTACAAACGGCACCTGGCTGCCTCGCTGTTTGCCGATATACTGCAAAAGGGACAGTCGCAGGAGGAACACGCCGGGGAAAAGCAGGAGAAGGAAACCGAGATACGGCAGGGAGAAGCTGTCAGCCGACAGAATGGAGAAGAGCGTACCGTTGAATCCGTCAGTCCGCAGAGAGAGGCTTGGGACAAGATAAAGGCCAAACACCCGGACGCTATCCAGTTTGTAAGAACCGGTGACAACTATACGGCTTATAACGAGGATGCCGTCAAGGTAACGGAAACGCTTGCCTTGAAAATGGAGAAGCACGAGGCTGACATGAAAAAAGGCTTTACGGCTTCCGTGACATTCCCAGTCAGCCAGCTCGATACTTTCCTTCAGAAACTTGCGAGAAGCGGTGCAAGAGTGGTGATACGGGATGCAGAAGGACTCGCGGATGCCCGGAACAGAACAACGGGCATAACAGAAAGGACAGCCGGAAACGGCCAGACACGGACTCTCTTTGATACGGCACAGGAGAAACAGTCCGAACGCAGGATTGAGCCGGAAGAAAATGAACAGCGTTCAAGCATGAGGAGGTAATGATATGGCAGGAAAAAATAAAGAATATGCAGACAAGTATGCGGAGTACGCCATGGAGCAGATGCGCCGGTATGGCATCCCCGCTTCGGTAACACTTGCACAAGGAATCCTTGAGAGTTCCAACGGACAGAGTGAACTGGCCCGCAAGGAAAACAATCATTTCGGCATCAAGGCCACACAGTCATGGATTGCGGAAGGCGGCCGGTACAGCCTGTATTCGGATGACAAGCCGAACGAGAGTGCGCCCATAAGGATGTGTGTTAAATATCTCTTTAGCAAGAGATTAGGTTAGTGTTCTAAATAACCTACTCCCAACTGACTTAGCCCTAGGGGAAACCCGAAGGTGAGTGTAGCATGTCAGTAAAGTAGTAAGTTGACTAATTACCAAGTCACGACTGAACTGCAAGGGAGAAAGATAGATATGAGGATGAAATCTGATTGATTGAACGATAGTCAAGTGGCTTTTCGGGCTAGCAATAACGGAAGGTAGTTACAGACGTTATTACGCAGTACCTCTCTTTATTTTTCGTAAATAAGAGGCAATGAACAAACTGCGTCACGACCGCAATAAGCGGAGAAAAGGACGAAAGTCGCATCCGACAATCTATCGTGCTATGTTAACGCACATACTAAATGGGGATTACCTAAATCGGGAAGCCGCAAGGCTATGACTGGTAGAGTCTGAATACTCGACATGGTAACGGAGCTTCCGTAGTAGTCCGAGTGAGGGAAAGCCTCATACATGGCGAAGGGAAGCAGTTATTAACTTCAATACAAACTTTAAGAAAACGTGAGAGACGTATGAGAAATCCAGAGTTACTATTGAACAATCTAAGTTCACACAGTTCAGACTTAAACTATAAGTTTGAACGCGTGTATCGTATTCTCTTCAATGAACAAATGTTCTACATCGCTTATCAGCGCATTTATGCAAAACCAGGCAATATGACACCTGGTACTGATGGGAAGACAATAGACCAAATGAGCATTGAGAGAGTAGGCAAAATCATAGCTACTCTAAAAGATGAGAGCTATCAACCCAAACCCGCCAAACGTATCTACATTCCAAAAAAGAATGGGAAAATGCGTCCTTTGGGAATTCCGTCATTCGAAGACAAATTAGTGCAAGAGGTAATCCGCATGGTTCTTGAAGCCATATATGAGGGAGCCTTCTATGATACTTCTCATGGGTTTAGACCTAACAGAAGTTGTCACACAGCATTAACTAAAATCGGAGTGGAATTTACGGGAACCAAATGGTTTATTGAAGGAGACATAAAAGGTTTCTTCGACAATATAGACCACGAAATTCTTGTAAATATTCTAAAGAAACGCATTGCGGATGAGCGATTTATTAGGCTGATAAGAAAATTCTTGAAAGCTGGCTATGTTGAGCAATGGAAGTATAATCCCACATACTCGGGAACACCCCAAGGAGGAATCATTAGCCCTATATTGGCTAACATCTACCTTAATGAGTTTGATGAGTATATGGAAAAATATGCGGAAATGTTCAACAAAGGCAAAGTTCGTAGAGTTAGTAGTGATTATCGTTGGCTAGAGGGCCACGTCAGAGGCTTGAAACAGAAGTACGAACGAGCCAAAGATGCTGACAAAAGAGAAGCTATCTACCTTGAATACAAGGAAGAACGCAAAAAACTTTTACGAACCCCATGCAAAAATGACATGGATGAAGAGTACAGACGTCTGAGATATGTAAGATATGCAGACGACTTTCTTATCGGAGTAGCTGGCAACAAAAAAGACTGCGAGAAAATGAAAGATGATATCACTGAGTTCATGCGTGAGGCTCTCAAACTTGAACTATCAGCAGAGAAGACTCTCATTACTCATGGCCAAGACACTGCGAAGTTTCTCGGATATGAAATAAGCATAAAGCGCTCTGAATCCACAATCAAGACTGCCAAAGGTGGAACGCAAAGGTCCAAAAATGGTAGAGTAAGACTATGGGTATCTAACGATGTCTGTAGAAAGAGACTCGCATCTTATGATGCATTGAGTAGTAAGGTGGTCAATAACAAGACTACACTACGTCCAAAATGTAGGGAAAAACTCATCGCTAAAAAGCCAGAGTTAATCCTTGCACAATACAATGCGGAAATAAGAGGTTTCTATAACTACTATGCCCTTGCTCATAATATCGGCAACGTTGGTTGGGAATTCTTCTACTTTATGAAGTACAGTATGTTAATGACTCTCGCTCAAAAACTCAACATCAGTATTAGTAAGGTTATTACAAAGTACAGTAAAAACAAAGACTTTGTTATCCCTTACACAACTGAAAAAGGAGAAAAGAGAGAAATCATACTATACAACAAAGGATTCAAGCTCAACCGCAACATCAAAGATTTGACGTGTGACAGAATGCCTGTTACTGGTTTCCTACCATACCCGACTTTAGCGGAAAGGCTAAGGCTTGGTGTATGTGAGGTTTGTGGGAAAAAAGATGAATTGGTTATGCACCATATTCGCAAACTCACTACACTCAAAGGAAATACAGAGGTAGAAAAAATTCTGCTCAAACGTAGACGCAAAACTATTGCAGTCTGCCATTGTTGCAATACCAAGATACAAAAAGGTGAACTATAGTTTGACGTTAATAATGGAAAGCCGTATACATGGAGACATGTACGTACGGTTTGGGGGCAGGTATGGAGAAACCTACCGCCGAAAGGCGGAAAGGCGCTCTGTGCCGAGCCTACAATTCTGCAGCTATGATAACGTAGGAGACTCCTATGAACACCATTCGAGGTTCCTTAAGGAGAACAGCCGCTACGCGGAATGTTTCAATCTCCGTCCCGATGACTACAAGGGATGGACGGAAGGTATAGCCAAAGCCGGTTACGCGACCGGGGGCAACTATGCCGGGACTCTGCAGAAGATCATCGAGCAGAACGGCCTGGACAAATACGACCGTCAGGTCATGCAGGAAATGGCCGCGCAGGGCAAGCAGTTCGGTCTGGAAAGCAATCCTCTCCAGGAGAAAGAAAAGGCAGAAGCCTATTCGTTTCCGGTGGAACGCAAGGAGTTCCTCTTTGTCACTTCCGCTTTCGGAATGCGTCAGGACCCGATGGACAAAGAAAAGCAGCAGATGCACAAGGGGCTTGACATACGATGCAAAGGCGATGCGGTGCTGGCCACGGAAAACGGCGGAAAGGTCGTTTCGGTAAACGGCAATGCCAACTCTGCCGGAGGCAAGAGTGTAACCGTTGAATACAGCCGCCCGGATGGAAGCAAGGTGCAGTGTACCTATATGCACCTTGGCGATATCGCAGTCAAGGCGGGAGACAGTGTCAAGGCAGGACAACGCCTTGGAACCTCGGGCAACACGGGGACACGGACCACGGGAGAGCACCTGCATTTCGGGGTGGTGAACATCCATTCGGACGGGACGCGCCGTGACATCGACCCGGCTGCATATCTGGCCGAGATTGCGCAGAAAGGCAATATCAAGCAGCAGGTGCTGTACAACGGCAATGACCTGCTCGCGAAATACCGTAGTACGGAAGAACCCAAAATCGAGAAACCTCTTTCTACCGAAGACTGGATGAAAAAGCTGCTGTCCTCGGAGGACAGTGGCGTCGGCATGTCCGGATGCAATGACCCTGTCATGGAGATGGCCATGACGGCCTTTACCTCACTGATGGTGCTGGCCGTTCAGATTGACAGTAAGAACGAGGAAGAGCAGAAAGCCGCCGTTTCGGGGGCCATGGATAGCGGAAAGATCGACTTGAAACCACTGCTGCCTGACATGAAAAGCTGTAGTCTGACCATGAAAGAGAACGGGAAAGCCGTCCTTCAGGCGGATAACGGCGAACAGCATATATCGCGCGAGTTGAGTTCCGCAGAATTGAGCCGGCTGTCGGCCGTGCTGAACAACAGTACCCTTACGGATGAAGCCAAGCGGATGCGCGTGACGGGATTGCTGAATACTGCCATCCTTTCGGAAATGGCTTCACAGAATTTCGAACAGGGCATGTCCGAGCAGCGAGGACAAACGGAAAATCTGAAAAGATGAAGCATGGCGATATGATAAAATGCGTGATGATACAGCTATGCAAGTATCTGGCAGGATTATCCTACCTGGCTTTGTATGTCCTGTCCTGCTACAAGCTGTTTGGCTTGACGGCAACATTCCTTATCGTGGGAGTACAGCTGCTCGTTGCCGGATGGCTTGTCTGGGCAATGATCCGTGCGCCCGATTAGAATATGCTCTCAGACCTTCAACATCAATATAACCAGCATTTGCCGGATGATATGTACCATTCTAAAAACAAAACGAGTTATGATTAAATGTAATGTTACTGTATGCGGTATTATCAACCGCGATGCTACTACACGCACAAACAAGGAGGGAAAACCGTTTTTTACGTTCCCTCTCCAGATAATGGTTCCTGCAACTGACGGTCAGGAAAAGCCTGTCGAGATCGATGTGAGCAAAGATGGCGGTCAGGAGGAAGCCTCCTGCTACAGGAAAGGCTCACGTGTCGAGATTGACGGTACGATGTACCTGAAGCACAGGGGCGACAGGACCTATTTCAATCTTTTCGCAAACGAGATCCGCGATGTGGCTGCCGATGCGGCCAATACTCTCAAAGGAGAGATGGTTTTCTGTGGAAAGGTCGGAAAGAACATCGAGGAAAAGAAGGACAAGAAAGACCAGTCCTACACGATGTTCTCGGCATTCAGCACGGAGAAAGTCGCTGACGGCTTTGAGTACCAATGGGTACGTTTCTTCTGCTTCAACAGGCAGCGTGAAGAATGGCTCCAGCCTGGTGTGAAGATCGATGCCAAGGGCGAGATGGGCCTGACTGTCCATAACGGTAAGCCTAATGTATCCTGCCGTGTAGAGGAACTTACACAATGTGTCGCAGATTCGTCTAACTCCAATCAGTAACGGTTATGGCAGGCTACAGGAGACAAAATACAGATGGGCCGAACAGCGAAGACAAGGCTCTCGACCTCTTTGCGGAAATGATGATTGAAAAGCTGGAGAATATCAGCAAGGACTGGAAGAAGCCCTGGTTCACCGAGGGCAGCCTTCAGTGGCCACGCAATCTGTCCGGACGCGAATACAATGGTATGAATGCGCTTATGCTCATGCTGCACTGCGAAAAGGAAGGATACACTATTCCGAGATTCTGCACATTTGATTGCGTGCAGAGACTGAACAAACCGGGCAAGAACGGCGAGGAACTGCCGAGGGTATCGGTACTGAAAGGCGAGAAATCGTTTCCCGTCATGCTGACCACATTTACCTGCATCCACAAGGAGACCAAGGAGAAGATCAAGTATGACGATTACAAAAACTTGTCCGAGGACGAAAAGAAAGAGTATAACGTGTATCCCAAGATGCAGGTATTCCGCGTGTTCAACGTCGCCCAGACGAATCTGAAAGAGGCTCGTCCTGAACTGTGGGAGAAGCTGGAAAAGGAAAACGGCCGTCCATTCGTCCATGAAGGTGAAATGTTCAGCTTCGAACCGGTGGAGAGGATGATACGCGACAATCTATGGATATGTCCCATCAACGTGAAACATCAGGATGATGCCTTTTATTCGATTAGCAAGAATGAAATCACCGTACCGGAGAAGGTGCAGTTCAAGGACGGGGAAGCATTCTACGGAACACTGTTCCATGAGATGGGACATTCAACTGGTGCGGAAGGTGTGCTAAACCGTTTCCAACCGACCTCTTTCGGTTCAAAGGAGTATAGCGATGAAGAACTTGTGGCCGAATTGTGCGGTGCATTGATCTCCCAACGCTACGGAATGGCTAAACATATAAAAGAGGACAGTTGTCCGTATCTGAAATCGTGGCTGGATAACCTGAAGGAGTCACCCCAGTACATTAAGACCGTACTTATGGACGTGAAGAAGGCATCATCCATAATCACGCAGAAAATAGACCAGATAGCCAGGGATATAGAAAGGGAAAAGACCGAAAATCAGGAACGGACGGAAACCCCGAAGGAAAAGGTATATTATGCTTCTGTAGCCTATCTGCAAATGGCGGACGATACCAACCGGCTTGACGCACTGAAAGACAAGGGGGACTACAACGGGCTGCTCACTCTTGCGAAAGAGTATTACGACGGGAACGGAATGGATGAACAGTACACCTATGCCTCTCCTTTGCAGAACCGTGGCGATGACCTGCTGATTGAAGACCAGCATTTCGCTGTCGTGTATAACGGTAGTGTAGGAGGAACTTATGACGTGATGCTGAAATACACCGAACAGGAAGTACGAGACCATATCCGAAGATATGGAGTTGACAGGGCCAGCGAGGATGTGAAGGCATTGGCGAGGGAAATGGCTGCAGAACAGTTTGCGGAAATGACGCGGCACAAGATGCCGGTCTTCGAAATGCCGAACGGTGACGTGCTGCATGTCAATTACAACAGGGACAGGGACTCACTGGATGTGGGGACGATGACCAACGCGGGCATGACCGTGAAGCATCATTACCCTTATGACCACAACATGACACTGGATGCCAATCTCCAGGGCGTGAATGAGCAACTGAACGACCTGGAAGAATACAGGGAGGAACAGCAGGAGGCCGAATATAGCGGTGGAATGCGACGATGAATGAAAAGGATTTGGGGCTGGTGTGATGCCAGCCCCTTTGCTATACAATAATCATTTTCAGGTTACGACATACGTAACAGTGCAGATTATTTTTAGATGGTATAATTCTATTGCTCATCTCTACTTCTTGAGTTCCAGTATATATATTTGTTTTTCCGAATTGTCATTAAACTCACACTCTGTAAAATCACCGAATTTATGGACAACATTAAATCCCGCTTGATGAAGATATGAATTTAACTCTTGTGGAAAGAACAGTCTCATGTCCATATTCTGGACTGAGTGAAATGCACCGTCAATAAAATACTGCCACTTTATACGATTGATTTGAGATGCACTTTCGTAATGCATACTTTGTCTTATCAATACACTTCTTCCATCATTTGTAGTATATTCAGCCATAACATGTTGTTCCCGTTCGTTTTCGACAATATATTGGATATTGGGATTGAAGCAGTCCAATAAAAACAAACCGTTATCTTTCAGGTGTTTTTTTACAGTGTTCAACGCCTCAAACAAATCTTCATTTTTATACAGATGATGAATAGAATTGAAAGGAATAAAAATAAGATCGAATTTCTCTCCCAAGTTTAGTTCTCTTATATCCGCTTCAATGAAATCTATTTTTAATCCGGCTTGAAGCGCTTTTTCCTTTGCCCGTTCAAGCATGGATGAAGTATAATCAACGCCCTTAATGTCATAGCCATCCTTTGCTATTGGAATCGTAAGTCTTCCCGTTCCACAGCAAAGTTCAAGTATTTTGGCCTCTTTATTTTTGGGTAACCATTTTTTGTAAAACTCTAAATCGGACAGAAATTTATTCAGTCCATCATAAATATCTGCATCATAGATAAAATCTCCGACTTTATAATCTGTATTCATATTCCTTGATTTCTTTATTGATTGCAGGTGCATTATAATGCTTATCTGCAAACAGATTTTTCAATGTTGTTTTTTGCTCGTAGCAAGAGTGTTTTGCAAATTAAATTGTGGAACGGTTTGATTATGGCAAAATAACATTTTCCAAAACGATTATGGAATCTGACTTTTGTACTTACAGATATGCGTTGACTGTCACATTCCACACGCTCAGTCATAAAAGCAATTTCCAAATCAAGATGCTTGTCATTTTTACTTATAGTTGCCAAATTCTCAGTCTCAATATGCACCAAATCCGATAAATCTTTTCCTCTTTTTAGTCCAAAAGGCTTCATAATGGCATTACGAATTTTCATCAATAGGGTTATCCACTTTGGTGCAGAAAAGAACAGCCCAGACAACTCTGCAGCATTTATAAATCTTGCAGTATGGACTATATCACTAAACTCATCTGTATAATTGTAACTCTTATTGTTTCTCATAATTCATTATCTCAACAGTTTACATTTTTGATTTTCACCGTTTAATTACAAAGTTCGCTATAATTTATGATATTGCGTCCTTTTTGAGGGACAATTAACAAGATAAGCAATATAGAAAAGCCAAGAAAAAGCTATAAGAGGAATACAACGATTGAGAAAAGGATATAGGGCTGGAGAAAATGCCAGCCCCTTGTCATTGTTCTCTATGCCGGAAATATTCTTTCCAGTTTTCTTCATCTACTGTCAATTTCCCCATTTCCCAATCATATTCCACTTCCGGCATGTTGGAGTAAGGGAAATGCACGGTGTAGCCGATTTGGCCATAGGAACAGTGCAATGGTGTAACGCAAATCTCCTGACCGAAATAAGTCTGAGGCGTACAGTATCTCCGCCAGTTAAAACGTCCGGCAGCTATATTACGGCAAAGCAATTTCAGAACTGTTGTGTTCTTCCTGCCTTGAAAATCTTTTCTGCAAGTCTTCATGTTACTATTTTACTTATTTACTATTCTACTATTTTACTACTTTACTAAAATACTAATGTGCCACTTTGTAGTATATTTCTGGGGCACTTGACACATTGTAAATATAACTGCCACAACGCACAAGCAGGGCGTCCCGTCCATAATAGGCTTTTTTCATTCCACTGATGCTTCCTGACTTGTGAAAATTGGGAAAACTGCTGATGCCAACTTTTTTTGCATCCTGACTATGGAGTGTTTTTGTCTTCATTGTAATACTTTCGATTGCTGTACTTCATTAAATGAGTTGGGTGAAACCACCCGCATGGTAGCGGGTGGCTATACGACATATACCGTCAGAAGTGATAATCAATGACGCCTCCGACATAGAGCAAAGTGCCGGGTTCAAGAGAGCTGACAAACAGCATGAACTCAAAGGATGGCTCGGCAAATGACTGGCATCCGTCTCCATTCAGATAAAAATGATAGCCGGTATCCAGCGGATTATCTATTGCCTGCTTGAGGTAATATGTAGAACTCCACTCAAACATATTTTCGACAGTAATGGCGTCCGCTTTCTTCCGGATTTCTGCAACATACTTCTCTTTCCATTGTTCCATGCCATCACCTGTATAACGTATCGTGTCTTCCGATACAAGTTCGAACATTCCTTTCGGCAGGATGGAATTGACTAAATTGGTTATCTCTTCCTTGCGCTCTTCATCGCTGATGTCGGCACAATAATCGTAAAAACTGTTGTCGCCCTGATTGAGGGTGTCTTCGTTCAGATAGTTTTCCTTGTCTATCTGTGTTGTTGAAATTTGAAAAACTCTGCTGTGCATAATTCTGAATTTTAAGTTATTGTTTTTATTTCCCTTTTCTTGAAGCCTTTCGGCCTTCTTGTCGGGGAATGATTTTTATGCAGGACAGACAGCGAGCATAGGACGAACAAGACAAGTAAACAGTGGACAGGATAAAGCGGAATACCCAAATCTATGATTTGCGGAAGGCTGCCGTGAATATCCGGAAACCGTTAGCACAGCGGTACTTGGCGACCGTCCATCGCTGTACCTTCGCATATAAAATCTCTCCGACAAGAAAGTGCCGGCAGGTAGGAAATCATAGATTTATTAGAAGAGGAATAGCTGGGCCGAATATAAAGGGGGGGCGCCTCCACCGTAGGTTGGCAAAGCAGGTGGTCATAAAAGCACAGAAAAGACGAGGGTGTATCAAAATTCTGATTCACCCTTTTTTCATTCCCCTGTCATAACGTGCTGGTAAACATAAAACAAAACCCAGACTTTCACAAGCCTGGGCTTTTCCATATCACAAAAATTTT
>JAGBDR010000061.1 GCA_017937385.1 Parabacteroides sp. | reverse complement strand
TCCTTGTTCGACACTGTTCCGAAAAACCTTTTAAAGGCATAATCCGATTTCGGATCGATAAACTTGTCTGATTTCATAGTGTGACAGGTTTTAGGTTGCTACCCGATAGTGGATAGTGAGACAAAGATAGGAGTTTTTCTTTAGGTTGTATCGTTTGGGAGGCAAAAAGTACGGGTGGTGGGCGTGCGTTTCTACAATTAATATAGCCGATCTCTACTCAATCTGATTCAAATTATACTATAGGATAATTTTTTTGATGTAGTTCTCCTATGTCAGGCCTACATATTTAAAAATTATTCTTACATTTGGAGCGATAAACAAATTTTGTCGAACAAACATTCATGCCTATGGTATAAAACAGACTAAAAGACATATTAAGATATAAAAGCATAAAGTTTATTTTGAGACATCTAAAACTACCACTCTTTAGTACGTCCTCAATTAATACACTTGACGTTCACGCTTCGCGTGGACCATATATGTATTATGAGGGTGTGGGTTGTGGTAGACCTTAGATGTCGTGATACAGAATATATGAGTCCACGTTTTTTATCTTGTCTACCTTAAGAAACCATTCATCCCGGACTCATGCGTTTTAAAAACATTCTAATATCAAAAGAATATTATGAACAAATACAAATTAACAACAACTTGTTTGCTCATCCTCTTACCCACCATAAGCATCTGGGCAGACGAAAACAACACAACGGGATTCAAAGACAATCTATCGAACAAAGCAAATCCCACCCGTTTGCAACAAAACGGAAAGACCATCACAGGAATCGTGCAAGACGCATTCGGTCCGATAGCCGGTGCCAACATTATTGTGAAAGGAACGACAAACGGATGCATTACAGACATGGACGGCAAATTCACGCTCGACAATGTGCCCGCCAACACCACCCTTGTTATCTCCTATATCGGATTTACCACACAGGAAATACGCGTAGGAAGTCAGACTTCTTTTAACATCACCCTTCAAGAAGATTCCGAAGCACTGGACGAGGTCGTAGTAGTCGGCTACGGTGTCATGAAGAAAAAAGACCTGACAGGTGCCGTCGCCCAGTTGAACAGCAGCTCGATGAAAGACCTCAAAGTGTCGCACCCGACAGAAGCGATGGCCGGAAAGTTGGCTGGTGTGCAGGTACAACAGGTCGGAGGGCAACCGGGTCAAGCCGCCACAATCCGTGTACGTGGAGCCGGTTCCATTACGGCATCCAGCACTCCACTATATGTTGTAGATGGATATCCACTGGGTGAACAAAATCTGAATGCGATCAACCCCAACGACATCGAGTCCATTGAAGTGTTGAAAGATGCCTCAGCCGCTGCCATCTACGGTTCGCGTGCCGCCAACGGTGTCGTATTGGTAACGACCAAATCGGGTAAGGCAGGTAAAGTAAGCGTAAGCCTTGACGCTTATGTCGGTTTTCAGAACGTTACCAAGACACTGGACTTGATGAATGCACAGGAATTCATCGAATTCAGCCGTGAATCTTTCAATAATCACTATCTGGATAAAGTGCCCGGAGCAAGTCCAAGCGATCCGTTGGAAATGCGTCCGTCAGGAAACCGTTACCGCTATCCGGCCTTTTATGACGATGCCGCCTATGTCGCTTCTTTAGGTGAAGGAACCGACTGGCAGGACGAAATCTACCGCACGGCACCGATGCAGAACTACCAGCTGACCGTAACCGGTGGGGATGATAAGACTAAATATATGTTTTCGGCAGGTTACTACAACCAAGAAGGTATCGTGATCAACAGTGACTACGAGCGTTTCTCTGCAAGAGCCAAGATTGACAGCGAAATAAACAGTTGGTTGAAAATGGGTATCAACCTTGCTCCAACCTACATGAACGCAAACAAAACCACTCAAGGCCACTGGGCCAGCGACGGTGTCATCAACTCGGCTTTAGCAACATCGTCCGCAGTACCTGTATACAATGAAGACGGGACATGGGCTTCACAATCCATGTATGCTGTCGCAAGCGACGGTCTGACAGGCGTTCCGAATGCAGTCGCCTGCACGCATATCCACAACTACGACACGGATCTCCGGTTATTCAGCAACGGATATATCGAACTTGCACTGATGAAGAACCTGAAGTTCAAATCAACCATCGGTGCCGACATCCGCGAATACCGGAACGAATACTTCCGCCCGTCCACCATCCCGTCCAACGGTAAAGTCGCCCCACTTCCTTCCACAGACAGAAGCGCGTCGGAGACAACCGCTGAAACCGTGAACTGGTTGAACGAAAATACCCTTACTTACTTCGGTTCATGGGATAAACATGAGGTGGATGCCATCATCGGTATGACTGAACAGAAAAACATCTACCGCTACACATACGCATCGGGTAAAGACTTCCCGAACGACATGATCCAGACGATCAACAACGCAACGGTAAAAAGCAGTTCATCCTCCCGTAAGACTTGGACGTTGCTCTCCTACTTAGCCCGAGTGAACTACCGTTTCAACAACAAATACTACTTGACCGGCTCCATCCGTGCGGACGGTTCTTCCCGTTTTGGGAAAAACAACCGTTACGGGTACTTCCCTTCCGGTTCGGTAGCCTGGCGTCTGTCACAGGAAGACTTCCTGAAAGACTTGAAATGGCTGTCTGATATGAAAATCCGCGTCAGCTATGGTATCACGGGGAATAACAGCATTGGGGATTATTCTTCAATCGGTTTGATGTCTAATGCCAACTATGTGTTAGGAACCGGAACGGGTAATGTCGTGAACGGTGCCGCACAAAGCAGTTTCTCCAACGATGATCTGACTTGGGAAAAGACCCACCAGACGGACTTAGGATTTGAAATCTCCGTTTTGGACAGTCGCCTTTCCCTGTCTTTGGACCTTTACCACCGCAAAACGACCGATTTGTTGATGAACGTGGACATCCCGACTATCACCGGATTCAGCCAGGCCATGCAAAACATCGGTAAAATGCAGAACAAAGGCCTTGAAATCACTCTCAGCGGTACCCCGTTCAGAGGAAAAGACTTTACTTGGGACGCCACGGCCAACCTCTCCATCAACCGGAACAAGGTATTGGCTTTAGGTCCGACAGGCGACCCGATCTACAGCGACGGTGGAGCCGGAACGACTCATATTACCATGATCGGCAAGCCGATCGGTTCATTCTATGGATACAAAATGCTGGGGATCTTCAAAACAAAAGAAGAATTGGATGCCTATCCGCATTTTGCAGATACACAGGTAGGTGATGTCAAGTTCGAAGATGTCAACGGTGACCACAAGATCGACGCGAACGACCGTACCTTCATCGGTAACAATATGCCTGATTTCACATGGGGCATGACACACACCTTCACGTTCAAGAACTTCGATGCCAGCCTTTCCTTGCAAGGAGTTGTCGGCAATGAGGTCTTGCACATCGGAAGACGCTTCTATACACAAGGCGAAGGGAACCAGAACCAGTTGAAGGAAATGCTGGGACGTTGGCAGTCTGAAGAAAACCCGGGCAGCGGATGGATTCCAAGAGCCAATTCGCAGCCTACCGGACAAAACAACGCCATCTCATCCCGTTGGGTAGAAGACGGTTCTTTCTTGCGGATCAACAACTTGACCATCGGCTACACCCTTCCTGAAAAATTCATCCGGAAATGTAGCCTCCAGCGTGCCCGCGTGTATGTTTCCACGCAGAACCTGTTAACAATCTCAAGCTACAGCGGTTATAACCCGGAAACGAGCTTCAAGGAAGACAACGTGACGGCTCCCGGAACCGACTACGGTATGTATCCGCTATATCGCACTTGTACATTTGGCATTAACGTAACCTTTTAATTAATAGACAAATCATGAAATTAAAATATAATCTGATCGCAACAGCCCTTTTGGGATTAGGGCTCTCTTCATGTAGCGATTTCCTGGAGCAAAACCCAAAAGACAATTTAAGTGAAGGTGACTTCTTTAAAACTGCCGCCGACATCACCTCGGCCGTCAATGGTACCTATTCCGCCCTACAAGGAGGGAACATCTACGGAAGCTGGTATGTATTCGGCGAAATTCCTTCTGACAATACCCGCAACCAGTTATCCGGTTCGGTGACAACACAGGACGAGTTCGACAAGTTTTACATCGACACGCAAAACGGCATGATATCCGGCTTCTGGAACGAAGCCTACAAGACCATCAACCGTGCCAATACCGTCTTGGAACGTATCGACGGTATCGCGATCGATGCGGATTTGGCCAAGCAATACAAGCTGGAATGCAAGTTCATCCGCGCTTTGATGTACTTCAATTTAGTTCGTGTTTATGGAGATGTACCTTTGGTATTGAAAAAGATAAACATCACTGAGTCGTACGAGATCTTGCGCGAGCCGAAAGAGAACGTCTACCAACAGATCATCGCCGACTTGAAAGAGGCACAGGCTCTCCCGGTTTCCTATCCGAGCAAAGAGGACGGGCGTGCCACACAGGGAGCTGCCAAAGCCTTGCTGGGCGAAGTCTACATGACGCTGCACAACTACAAGGATGCGGAATCCATCTTGGGTGAAGTCATCAACAGCGGTCGTTACAGCCTGTTGGAAAACACGCCGGGAAGCCTTAACATCGACGGCTACAAGAGCGTGTTCAGCCCGACGAATCACAACAGCAAGGAAGGGATCTTCGAAATCCAGTTCCTGAAAGGCGGTTACGGTGAAGGTTCCGGATACGCGAACAATTTTGCTCCCGAAAACTCCGGGACAAACGTCGTAGCCGTCGGAAGTACGGGTGGGAACAACATTCCGGAAATGGACATCTACAACGCTTATGAAGAAGGAGACCTGCGCCGCGACTTCTCTATGTCGCTTGGCTACTACGACAACCGCAAAAACAACGAATGGGTGGAATCCCGTTATGTATGCAAGTTCATGGACGTTCCTTACCAAAGCGGAGATGCAAGCAACAACTATCCGGTCATCCGCTATGCCGATGTCATCCTCATGTATGCTGAGGCATTGAATCAGAACGGCAAGACGGAAGAAGCTTGCAAATACCTGAACATGACCCGTCGCCGTGGTTTCGGTTACCAAACGACAGAAAGCAGCCCGGTCGACCTGCACACCAGCGACAAGGATGCGTTCTTCCTGATGGTAGAACAAGAACGCCGCGTGGAACTGGCCTTCGAAAACCATCGCTGGTTCGATCTGATCCGTACCGGACGTGCCGTCGAAGTGATGAGAAGCAAAGGATTCTCCCTGAACGAGACAAACTTGATCTGCCCGATCCCGCAAAAACAGATCGATGTCAATCCGAACCTGAAGCAAAACGAATATAGAATCGAACCGCGCTAAGCGAAACGATGGGTATCAACGACATCCGTCTGCCATCAAGTACGGCATACGGGTGTCGTTATTTGCATATAGATTACTGTTTTTTTTACTACATTTGCCTCATAATGATTCTAAGAAATGAAAAACTGGACAATTCTATTCAGCACATTGTGCTTGTTCGCCTGTAATCAACAGGAGAATAAATTCGAAAGATATGTAGACCCGCTGATCGGTACGGATATACGCATCGTACAAGGGAAAGACAAGAACTCGACGGAAGAGCGCGGACAAATCATGCCGGCTGTCGGAGTTCCGCACGGTATGACCAACTGGGTGGCGCAGACACAGGCGACCGAACAGAAATGCCATCCGCCCTACTACTATTTCCAGGACGCGATCCAAGGATTCCGGGCCAGCCATTGGATGAACGGTTCCTGCACGCAGGACTACGGTAGCGTCACGATCATGCCGTTGAGCCATAAGCTCGAAACAGACCCGGTCAAACGTGCCTCCTCTTTCGACCACTCCCACGAGACAGCGACTCCCTCTTACTACTCGGTCGATTTGAAAGACTATGGTATCCATGCCGAACTGACCGGACTCTCCCGAGCCGGCATCATGCAATTCAGCTTCGGGCAAGAGGGCGACCACTATATCGTGATCGAACCCAACAGCGATGAAGGCTGCGCTTTCGTCGAGATCGATCCGGAGAAGAAAGAAATCAGCGGTTACAATCCCGTACACCGCATCTATCAAGGATATGGCAAAGAAGCCGGATTCAGCGGGCATTTCGTGATCCAGCTGAACGAAGAGATTGCCGACTATGGCGTGTGGGACAGCACTACGGTCACACCCGGACGGAAATCGGCAAAAGGAAGCAAACATGCCGTCGGTGCTTGGGTGAAATTGGCTTCCGACAAACCGGGAAAAACATTAGTCAAGGTAGCCACCTCCTTTACAAGCATCGACAATGCCCGCAAGAACCTGACGGCCGAAATCCCGGGATGGAACTTCAACGAGGTACGCAAGGCTTCATCTGACACCTGGAACCAAGCATTGGGACAGATCGCGGTAAGAGGAGACAACGAAGAAAAAAAGGTCAAATTCTATTCGGCGCTCTACAACGCACATTTCCTGCCCCGCACGTTCAGCGACGCGGACGGCTCTTATCCGAAGTTCGACGGTGGCGGGCAGATCATGAAGATGGAACACGGGACCTACTATTGCGATTTCTCGCAATGGGATACCTACCGGGCCGTCCACCCGCTGTTCTCCATCCTCACCCCTTCCCGCAACGGCGATATGGCCCATTCACTCGTACTCAAAGGACAGCAAGGCAGCTGGTTGCCCATCTTCCCGTCCTGGAACAGCTACACGGCTGCCATGATCGGGGACCATTGTATCGCCATGATCGGCGATGCCATCGTCAAAGACGCTCCGGGCTTCGACTACGAAGAGGCCTACACGCTGATGCGCAAAAATGCATTCGAGGCCAATCCGGATTCCGGCAGCTACCGGGACGGGAAAGGACGCCGGGCCATGGGATCTTACCTCCAATACAATTATGTACCTTTGGAAGACCCGGTAACGGAAGCCTTCCACCGCCGTGAACAGGTCTCCCGCACGCTGGAATATGCCTATGACGACTTTGTCCTTGCACAGGTTGCCAAGAAGTTGGGCAAGACAGACGATTATAAAGCACTTATCAAACGGGCGGAAAACTACCGGAACGTGATCGACCCCGAAACCGGCTATGCCCGTGGACGCCATGTCGACGGAACTTGGGTCGAACCGTTCGATCCGTTTGCGGCTGCTCCGTTTATCTGTGAAGGGACTCCTTACCACTACACCTGGTATGTACCTCAGGACGTAGCCGGGCTGATCCGGCACATAGGTGGGAAAGAACGTTTCATCAATCGCCTGGATACCTTCTTCGAAGGAGATTATTACTGGCACGGAAACGAACCGGGACACCATATCGCCTATCTTTTCGCTTATGCCGGCGAACCCTGGAAGACGCAGAAGTGGGTACACGACATCATCAACCGCGAGTATTTCACGACTCCCGACGGACTTTCCGGCAACGACGATGCCGGTCAGATGTCGTCCTGGCTGGTTTTCAGCATGGTCGGCTTCTATCCGGTCTGCCCGGGTATGCCTTACTATGTGATCGGCAGCCCGTCATTCGAAGAAAGTGTTATCACACTTGAAAACGGCAAGAAGTTCACGATCGAAGCCCAAGGGGTATCGGACAAGAATATCTATATCCAGTCCGCCACACTCAACGGCCGGCCGTATGACAAGAGCTATCTCCTCCACACGGACCTTATGGAAGGCGGCAAGCTCTCGTTGATAATGGGAGATACGCCCAATAAGGAATGGGCCTCAGCGGACAGTTCTCTTCCTCCCTCACTCGGTTTATGAGGAACGAGGCATGGGATCTTGCTTTTGGGACTATTTTGGTACAATACCTTGGAAAAAATACATATTTATTTGAAAACTCATTGATTATTTGTATATTTGCAGCGAATAAGCGAAGATGAGGAGGGGGCGGGCAGTCCCCTTCTTTTGTTCTTAACTGTATGTATATGATTGAAAAGGGCGTGATAAGTCAGTTGGTAGAAGAAAAATTAGCTTCTTCCGACAATTATTTAGTAGATGTGATCATCAAACCGGGTAACTTGATTATCATAGAAATTGATAATGATGAAGGCGTTTGCATTGACGACTGTGCGGAATTGAGCCGTTATGTGGAAGAACATTTGGACCGGGATGCGGAAGACTTCGAGTTGGAAGTTGGTTCTGCCGGTATAACATCTCCGTTTAAAGTGCTCCGCCAGTATGTGAAAAATGTTGGCAACGAAGTAGAAATGTTGCTGAAAAGCGGTACGAAACTGACCGGCGTATTGAAGTCGGCCGATGAAAACGGGGTGGTTGTCACGGTTGAAAAACAGGTGAAACCGGAAGGTGCCAAGCGTAAGGTAACAGTCCAGGAAGACCAGTCATATACATTCGATGAAATAAAATATACAAAATACTTAATAAGATTCAAGTAAAAAGATTATGGCCAAGAAAGAGGAAACAATCAGTATGATTGACACACTTGCTGAGTTCAAGGAGTTGAAAAATATAGATAAGGATACGATGATCAGCGTGTTGGAAGACTCATTCCGCAACGTGATCGCTAAAATGTTCGGTACAGATGAGAATTACGATGTCATTATCAACCCGGAAAAAGGGGACTTCGAAATCTGGAGAAACCGTACGGTTGTTGCCGATGATGAACTGGAAGATGAGAATCTTCAGTTGACATTGACCGAGGCCCGTAAGATCGATGCCGACTGTGAAGTAGGTGAAGAGGTGACAGACGAAGTGCATTTTGCCGATTTCGGACGCCGTGCCATCCTGAACCTGCGCCAGACGTTGGCTTCTAAGATACTTGAATTACAGAAAGACAGCTTGTTTGCTAAATATAAGGATAAACTCGGCAATATTATTGCAGCCGATGTCTATCAGGTATGGAAAAAAGAGATCCTCTTGTTGGACGATGACGGAAATGAATTGTTGCTCCCAAAAACGGAACAGATCCCGTCTGATTTTTATCGCAAAGGTGAAACCGTTCGTGCTATCATACAACGGGTGGACAACTACAACAACAATCCGAAGATCATCCTTTCCCGTACGGACAAATTGTTCTTGCAGCGTTTGTTTGAACTTGAAGTACCGGAAATCAACGATGGCTTGATCACCATTAAGGCGATCGCCCGTATTCCGGGAGAGAGAGCGAAGGTGGCCGTCGAGTCGTATGATGACCGCATTGACCCAGTCGGCGCCTGCGTCGGGATGAAAGGTTCCCGTATTCATGGTATCGTGCGCGAACTGAGAAACGAGAATATCGATGTCATTAATTATACATCTAATATATCGCTGTTTATCCAGCGTGCATTAAGCCCGGCAAAAATTTCCTCCATACGGGTAAACGAAGAAGAACGTAAGGCAGAGGTTTATCTCCACCCGGATGAAGTTTCGCTGGCTATCGGCAAAGGCGGTATGAATATCAAGCTTGCCTGTATGCTGACCGAATATGCCATCGATGTATTCCGCGATGTGGAAGGTGCGGATGAAGAGGACATCTATCTGGATGAATTCTCGGATGAAATTGACGGCTGGGTAATCGAGGCCCTGAAGAATATCGGATGCTACACGGCAAAGAGTGTATTGTCTATGGACCGTGAAGAGCTTATAGAACGTGCCGACCTCGAAGAACAGACGGTTGACGAGGTTCTTGCTATCTTAGCTGCCGAATTTGAAGAAGATCAGGATGAAACCCTGGAACAGGAATAAGTATTACGACAAAGTTTGATATGCCTATAAAATTAATACAAGTACAACGAAAATTAAATGTAGGAATCAACACAGTTGTTGAGTTTCTACGCAAGAAAGGATTCGAGGTTGAGGATAACAATCCCAATACGCGAATCGGTGATGAACAGTATGCTTTGCTCGTAAAAGAGTTTGGAAAAGATTTGCCGAATGGCGGACGTGAGCGTGAACGGGTTGTGCCCGAACGCCCTCATAAGGAGGCTTCTCCTGTGAAAGAAGAAAAACATTCGGAAATAAAGACTGTAATACCGGAAGAATTCAAGCCCAGAATCGTAACGAAGGGCCGGATTGATCTGGACAGACCGCATAAAAAAGCACAGGAGGTACAGCATCAGCCTGTTTCCGTACCTGTGGAAAAAAAGGTGGAGAAGCCTGTAGAAGCAACCTCTGCCACAAAAACTGCTGATGCTCCGGTTCAAGAGATGAAGACTTCCGAAGCAAAAGCTCCCGAAGTGAAAGTGCCTGAAGTAAAGGTTCCTGAGGCAAAAAAGCCTGAAGTGAAAACACCGGAAGCAAAACAGCAGCCTAAGGAGATAAAAGAAGAAAAAGTTATAGTAGTGGAAAAGGAACCAGCAGAAGTGATGAAACCGGGGCCTGTACAGGAGCCGAAAGCTGCAAATGTAGAGTCAACGACCGCGAAATCCGAGGAGCCGACGGCGTCTGCCAAAAACGGTTCTGACGAGGAATTATTCAGATTGAATACTCCGAAGTTCGAGTCGAAAATCAAGGTGACGGGCAAGATAGACCTGAATGCGTTGAACCAGTCTACCCGTCCGAAGAAAAAGACAAAGGAAGAGCGCAAGAGAGAACGTGAAGACAAGCGTGAGAAATTTGCCGGAAACAGGTCTGGGCAACAGTCGGGTAACGGGTCTTTCAACAAAGGACCGAAAGATGCGGCTGCAAGATCGGGTTCTCCTGCCAGATCGGGAGAAGGAGGTTCGGATGCAAAGAAAAAGCGCAACCGCATCAAGAAAGACCGCGTAGATGTAAACAATACGCCGGGGACCAATGCACGTCCGTCACGTTCGAATGAAGATCGCAAACCACGTCTGCGCAAACCGGTGAAGACGGAGATCAGCGAGGAAGATGTACAGAAGCAGGTAAAAGAAACCTTGGCCCGCTTGACCAGCAAAGGGAACAAGAATAATAAAGGTGCCAAGTATCGCCGTGACAAACGTGATGCCATCCAGAAGCGGGAACATGAGCTGATGGAACAGGAAGAAATGGAAAGCAAGGTGTTGAAGCTGACAGAATTTGTGACTGCCAATGACCTTGCCAACATGATGGATGTTCCAGTAACACAGGTTATCGGTACTTGCATGAGCATCGGCATCATGGTTTCCATCAACCAGCGTTTGGACGCGGAAACCATCAATATCGTGGCTGAAGAATTCGGCTTCCAGACCGAATATGTAAGTGCCGAAGTGGTGGAAGCCATCAAAGCTGATGAAGAGGATGACAACGAAGAAGACTGGGTAGCCCGTCCGCCTATCGTAACTGTGATGGGACATGTCGACCACGGTAAGACCTCTTTGTTGGACAACATCCGAAATGCGAATGTAATTGCCGGTGAAGCCGGAGGTATCACACAGCACATCGGAGCCTACAACGTGAAGTTGCCGAGCGGACGCCGTATCACGTTCCTGGATACGCCGGGCCACGAAGCCTTTACCGCCATGCGTGCCCGCGGTGCCAAAGTGACGGATATCGCGATTATCATTGTGGCAGCCGACGATAGTGTCATGCCGCAGACTGTTGAAGCGATCAATCATGCTTCGGCCGCTGGGGTTCCGATTGTATTTGCCATCAATAAGATTGATAAGCCGCATGCCAATCCGGATAAGATCAAGGAGGAGCTGGCCAATATGAATTATCTGGTTGAAGACTGGGGCGGTAAGTACCAGAGCCAAGAAATTTCGGCTAAGAAAGGCATCGGTGTGGATGATTTATTGGAAAAAGTATTGCTGGAAGCCGATTTGCTTGACTTGAAAGCGAATCCGAAGAGACGTGCCGTTGGTTCCATCATCGAGTCTTCACTCGATAAAGGGCGTGGGTATGTTTCTACCGTGCTGGTTGAAAACGGAACATTGAAGATCGGTGATATCGTATTGGCCGGAACTCATTTCGGCCGTGTAAAGGCAATGTTCAACGAACGTAATCAGCGAATCGAACAGGCCGGTCCTTCCGAACCGGCTTTGATCCTCGGTCTGAACGGTGCTCCGCAGGCCGGTGATACGTTCAACGTATTGGAAACAGACCAGGAAGCCCGTGAAATCGCCAACCGTCGCGAACAATTGCAGCGCGAGTTAGGCTTGCGTACGCAGAAGATGTTGACTTTGGATGACATCGGCCGTCGTATTGCCGTCGGTAACTTCCAGGAATTGAACATAATCGTGAAAGGTGACGTGGACGGTTCCGTAGAAGCCTTGTCAGACTCTCTGATCCGGTTGTCTACAGAAGAAATTCAAGTGAATGTGATCCATAAAGCTGTCGGACAGATTTCCGAATCGGATGTCGTGCTGGCGGCCGCATCCAATGCGATCATCATCGGATTCCAGGTACGTCCTGCATTGCCCGCACGCCGTTTGGCTGAAAAGGAAGGCGTAGAAATCCGCTTGTACTCGATCATCTATGATGCAATCGAAGAGGTGAAAGATGCCATGGAAGGTATGCTTTCTCCGGAAATCAAGGAAGAGGTTACGGCCAATGTGGAAGTACAGCAGGTATTCAAGATTTCCAAAGTGGGTACGATTGCCGGATGTATGGTTACGGAAGGTAAGATCAAACGTTCGAACAAAGTGCGCGTGATCCGTGACGGTATTGTGATCCATTCCGGTGTATTAGGCTCATTGAAGCGTTTCAAGGATGATGTAAAAGAAGTCGTTTCCGGTTTGGATTGCGGTTTGAATATTGAAAACTTCAATGATGTACAAGTGGGTGACATTATTGAAGCATACGAAGAAACGGAAATCAAGAAGACATTGTAAACATGAACTGGTTGGACATTACATTGCTATGTCTGGCAGGAATGGGATTTGTGAAAGGCCTGTTTGATGGAGTCATCAAACAGGTTGTTTCGCTTATAGCCCTCTTGGTCGGAATCTTTTTTTGCACGAAAGCGGCACTCTGGCTGCGCGGATATATATTGGCGTTAGGCTGGTTTCCCGAACAAGGGGTGACGGTACTCAGTTATGTGGCAGGTTTCCTGTTGATCGTCGGAGTCATCTTGCTGGCTGGTGAGATTCTGACACGCGTCGTGGGAGCGACACCGCTGAGTGTGCTGAACCATCTGGCCGGTGGCCTCTTAGGGCTTTGCTTCATGATGGCGTTTGTCAGCCTCCTGTTGAACAGTATGGAAATGATAGACCGAGGATCGGTCCTGATCCCGCGCCAGGCGAAGGTCGAATCCCGTTTTTATCATTCAGTTAAAGAAATAATCCCAACCATTTACTTCCAGAATTTGTTTTTTAAGGAAGAATAGGTTTCATAAGTTGAATACAATATATATATAATGTATAGATGGAAGATTCAAACGACATACTAAATGAGGTAACAGCCGGTGATTACAAGTACGGATTCGTTACCGATATAGATACGGAAGTGCTTCATCGCGGATTGGATGAAGAGACCGTCCGTATTATTTCTGCCAAGAAGAATGAACCGGAATGGCTGCTTGAGTTCCGCTTGAAAGCCTTCCGCTACTGGCAGACGCTGGAGATGCCGACTTGGCCTCATCTCACGATTCCGCCTATCGACTATCAGGATATTATCTACTATGCTGCTCCGAAGAAGAAAGAGGGGCCCAAAAACTTGGACGAAATCGATCCGGAGCTGATGAAAACGTTCGACAAACTGGGAATCCCCTTGCATGAACGTGCGCAGCTCAGCGGAATGGCAGTCGATGCTGTGATGGACAGTGTCTCCGTAAAGACGACCTTCAAGGAAACACTTGCCGAGAAAGGCATTATTTTCTGCTCTTTCAGCGAAGCCGTCCAGCACCATCCCGATTTGGTTCAGAAATATCTGGGAAGCGTAGTCAGCTATCGGGATAATTTCTTTGCCGCCTTGAACTCGGCGGTATTCTCGGACGGTTCGTTCGTCTATATCCCGAAAGGTGTGCGTTGTCCGATGGAGCTTTCGACCTATTTCCGTATCAATGCAGCCAATACCGGACAGTTTGAACGGACATTGATCGTGGCGGACGACGAAGCCTACGTCAGCTACCTCGAAGGATGTACCGCCCCGATGCGCGACGAGAACCAGCTTCATGCCGCTATCGTCGAAATCGTAGCGCACGAACATGCGGAAGTAAAATATTCTACGGTCCAGAACTGGTATCCGGGCGACAAGGATGGAAAAGGAGGTATCTACAACTTCGTGACCAAGCGTGGACTGTGCAAGGGCGAAGGAAGCAAGATCTCCTGGACACAGGTAGAAACCGGTTCGGCCATCACCTGGAAATACCCGAGCTGTATCCTGGCCGGCGACAATTCGGTAGGTGAGTTCTATTCAGTGGCTGTCACCAACAATTACCAGCAAGCTGATACGGGTACGAAGATGATCCATCTCGGACGGAATACCCGCAGTACGATCGTTTCGAAAGGTATCTCTGCCGGACATAGCCAGAACAGCTATCGCGGCCTGGTGAAAGTCTCTCCCCGTGCAGAAGGAGCCCGTAACCATAGCCAGTGCGACAGCTTGCTGCTCAGCTCAACTTGCGGCGCCCATACGTTCCCATACGCCGACATCCAGAATGAGACAGCGGTGGTGGAACATGAAGCGACGACAAGCAAGATCAGTGAAGAACAACTGTTCTATTGCCGGCAACGCGGTATCTCGGTGGAAGAGGCAGTCGGCCTGATCGTAAACGGATATGCCCGCGAGGTAATGAACAAACTTCCGATGGAGTTTGCCGTGGAAGCACAAAAGTTGCTGGCTATTTCCTTAGAAGGAAGCGTAGGTTGATTTATGATTTATGATTTATGTTTTATGCGTCGATGATA
>JAGBDR010000060.1 GCA_017937385.1 Parabacteroides sp. | reverse complement strand
GCTGAATCACTTAATTCCAAGATTAAAGGTTTTAGGGCGCAACTGCGGGGAATTGCGGATATACCGTTTTTCTTATACCGACTTTGTACTATCTTTGGTTGAGGATGACTTTTCGTGCCACGGAAATTTGCAGATGAGCCGATTTTCCACACGTACTATTGACATGGCCGTCCGGATTTATAGTTTTACATCCCCGTACATTCCCCGTTTGATCAATCCGTCGTTCCGGACGGTTATCTTTATGGCATAGACGAGGTTTGAACGTTCATCGCGTGTCTGGATGGTTTTGGGCGTAAACTCCGCCTCACTGCTTATCCATGAAACCGTTCCTTCATATTCCTTGCGCTCGTTTGTCCCTTGGTCGGCATAGACTTTTACTTTCTGCCCGATTTGTAATCCGGTCAACTGGCCTGCGGTTACATACGCCCTCAGTTTCATGTCCGACATGTTTGCCACCTTGAACAAGGCTCGTCCCGGTACGGCAAATTCACCGGCCTCGGCGTATTTGGACAAAATGACACCATTAATGGGAGCCGTTATCACGGCTTGTCGCATCATATCGTCGATCTGTTTTATCTGTGCGTCAAAACCGGCAGATTGCCCGTCGATGCTTTGGTTGGCAGTGGAAACCTGCTCGTTGGTGGCTGCCAGCTGTTTCTGGAGCGTGGCAATCTGGTAACTGATATCATCGACTTGCTTCTGAGTGGCGGCACCCTCTTTGAGCAAAGCCTTGAAACGGGTTTGTTCCGACTGCAGATTGGCTATCTGCTGACGCAGGGAGGCAACCTGCCGGGCGGTGTTCAGTTTGCGACTGGTTGCGGCCTCTTTGCCGGCGTGGAGTTGTTGCTTTTTCAACACGAGCTGCGTCATGTCAAGTTCGCCAAGAGGTTGGTTCGCTTTCACGTTCTGTCCCTCTTCCACATGAAGGGACTTGATTTCTCCCGTTCCTCTGGCTGATACGATGACCTCGGTCGTTTCAAACACGCCGGATGCATCGTAATCGACATCTTTGTTTCCACAGGCAGTGAGCAGCATGGCCGAAACTGCCGACATAAGGATTGTTACCTTCTTCATATCCGATACGGTATTGATCTTTATTTACTCCTTTTACATCGAATCCCTGTTGTCCGAGCATTGTTTGCAACGGAGCGGGAAGCGTCATTACATCGCTCTGGTAGGTGGCCTGGGCTGCCATTGAAATCTGTGGAAGCCATCCTTTCGAGAGGTTGCTCACACTGTAATCGGTCGTTTGCCGGATCAGATCATATTGTTTAATGAGCGGATAATTTTCTTGGGCCAACCGTTGGCACTCGTCAAGTGTGACCGTCTGTGCCTGTACCAGTACCGGTAAAAGCACCAGGATGAAAAATGTCGGGATATACTTCATATCTAATTGAGATTTATGTTTCACATCGCAAAAATAGAGTGCCCATAGGTGGTTCTTATGTCAAAATCCTTACTTAAATTCTTGATATTGTACGATTATTGGTTTAATCAGTAAATGATTCGGATTTTATATCTATTTTTATCGGAAAAACAATACAATATAAAAAATGGCAAGAAGCGTACTAAATGATTTCTCATTGCAGACGACTGATTTCAGCAGCCTGGAAAACCTTCCCGACTTGGCGTTTATCAACGAACACATTGGGATGCTTCTTGATATCGGGACATACTGTAATGACTTTGTTAAAATAGGACAGCCTTATCATTTGGTAGAAGGGCGTATTTTGTGGGTTACAAAAGGAAGTGCCGATATTGAATTGACATTGGATGAACATCACATTAAAAAAGGTGATATTATATTGTTGGCACCGGAAACCATCATGGAGTTGAAATCTTGCAGTGATGATTATACCATGATGGGTATAATGTATAAGGAGAATATACCGGTCAGCAAAAACCTTATTGTCCATGCCCGAGAAGATGATTGGAACGAAACGCTGGAGCTTGTCAGCAATCTGTGGAATATAGTCCGGCATACTCCTTTCCGGCAAGAAGCGGTGGGGTATCTTATAGCTTCCATCGTCAGTGACGTCCAGTACATCAATCGTGCAGAGCAGGAATTACACCCGACAAAAAGGAAGAGTCGTCAAGATGAAACTTTTTGTCATTTCAAAAAACTTGTAAATGAGTATTGCTATCAGTATAGGACGATCTCTTTCTATTCCGACAAACTGGCTCTCACGCCACACTATTTGTCCACTTTGGTAGCCAAAGTCAGCGGACGGAGTGTGATGTATTGGATTAACCGTGCCACATTGATACAAGCCAAAGTGTTGTTGAAGGGCAAAGACATACTTGTCAGCGAGGTCGCCGACCGCCTGAACTTCCCCAGCCAGTCCGCATTTGGCTATTTCTTCAAACGAGAAACCGGTATGACCCCAAGCGAATATCGACAAAAATAGTTTTCGGCTGTTTTTAATCGGATCTTTTCCAATGGTCGCAAGCCAAGAATAAAATATATGCCGGCAGATAGAGCGGTTCATGCCCATTGTTTTGTATATTTGTGCCTATGTAGTTTGTGTTTGACAGCTGTGAAACACAAGGAACACAACTGTCAAACAGAAGGAACACAGCTGTGAAACACAAGGAGCACAGTTGTGAAAGGCAATAGAATATGGGTTTTATTCATTAAAAATAAGTATTATGGGAGCAAAATATGCTTTGTATGAAAATCCCAATCCGAAAGGGAACGGGGAAAAGCAACCGTTACATGCCCGGATTGTCCCGAAAGGAACGGTTCGTACGCAGGAAATCGCGGAACAGATAGCGGATGGAAGCGGCTATTCCACCGCTACGACCAAAGGAATGCTGGATGCGCTGGCTAAAATCATTGCCCGGAATCTGCGGCAGGGATATACGGTCGAGTTGGAAGATTTGGGTTCTTTCTCCCTCTCTCTGAAATGCCGTCCGGTGATGGATAAGAAGGAATTGCGTTCTTGGTCCGTGCGTTTCGGGAATATCCATTTCAAAGGAAGTAAAAAGATGAAAAACCAGTTGAGGTCGATCGATTTGGAACGGGATTCCGAAGCCAAGGCTACGCTTTATTCGCCGGAACAAAGGAAAGGGCGTATATTGCTCACGTTGCAAGAGAGGGAATATTTCACGACGGCTCAATATATGCGTTTGAACGGCTGTACCCGCTCTACCGCTGCCCGTGATATAAAGGAAATGATCGAATCCGGTAAGATAAAGAAGTTGGGCTATGGGAAGGCGGTATTGTATGCACCGGTTGAGAAATGATTGAAAAAGGTATGTTGGATTGTTAAAATGAAAGTGATTGCGTTTTGATTCTGAATAAATGTAAGTGAAATCAATATTTTTCTTTTAATTTCTTTGCTTGTATGAATTATTGTTCTACATTTGCAGCGTCAAACAAGAATAGAGACATTGGAAAGATGATGAACAACGTATTGCATATTATTCTCGTGGTGGTCCTTCTAGTCATTAGTAGGTAAGGAGAAAGGTGTGTAAGAAGTTGTGAAATCGTATTGAAGATATTTCTTAAGCCTTTCTCCTTATCGGGAAAGGCTTTTTTGATATGTATATAATATAATGTATAAAGGCGGTTCACGAGCCGCCCCAAATAACAGATAATATGATGAAGAATCCGTTAAGAAGTTCATACAGCACAGAGGGCAGACGCATGGCTGGAGCCCGTGCTTTGTGGCGCGCCAACGGCATGAAGGAAGAGCAGTTCGGCAAACCGATTATAGCCATTGTGAATTCATTTACCCAGTTTGTCCCTGGCCATGTGCATTTGCATGAGGCAGGACAGCTTGTAAAAGCGGAGATTGAAAAGTTGGGTTGCTTCGCGGCCGAGTTCAATACGATCGCGATTGACGACGGCATTGCAATGGGGCACGACGGGATGCTTTATTCGCTCCCTTCACGTGATATTATTGCGGATAGCGTCGAATATATGGTCAATGCCCACAAAGCGGATGCGATGGTCTGCATCAGCAATTGCGACAAGATCACGCCGGGGATGTTGATGGCATCCATGCGGCTCAATATCCCGACGATCTTTGTTTCCGGTGGTCCGATGGAAGCCGGCGAATTGGATAATCGGCATTTGGATTTGATCGATGCGATGATCGAATCGGCTGATACGTCGGTCGGTGATGAACGGATCGCACAGGTCGAACGGAATGCCTGCCCGGGATGTGGTTGTTGCTCCGGTATGTTTACGGCCAATTCGATGAACTGCCTGAATGAAGCGATCGGTCTGGCTTTGCCGGGTAACGGAACGATTGTCGCCACACATGCCAACCGTACACAATTGTTCCGCGATGCAGCCCGGCAGATCGTAGAAAATGCTTATAAATACTATCGGGATGGCGATGAGTCGGTTCTTCCCCGCAGCATCGCCACTCGCCAGGCTTTCCTGAATGCCATGTCGTTGGATATCGCAATGGGCGGTTCTACGAATACCGTTCTCCATTTGCTTGCGATCGCACAGGAGGCGGAGGCGGACTTCACGATGGATGATATCGATATGCTTTCCCGCAAGACTCCCTGCCTTTGCAAGGTCGCTCCCAACACACATACGTATCATGTCCAGGATGTGAACCGGGCCGGTGGCATCATGGGGATTATGAACGAACTGTTGAAAGGTGGCTTGGTCGATGGTAATGTAAAGCGTGTGGATGGCATGACGCTTGCCGAAGCGGTCGATGCCTTTGCGATCACCTCTCCGAATGTGACGGACGAAGCCATCAAGAAATACAAGAGTGCTCCTGCCTGCCGTTTCAGTATTCAGATGGGATCGCAGGAAACCTATTATAAGGAACTGGATACCGACCGTGCTGCCGGATGTATCCGCGATATCGAACATGCTTACTCCAAAGATGGCGGTCTGGCTGTCCTCAAAGGTAATATCGCGCTGGATGGTTGTGTGGTCAAGACGGCCGGTGTGGATGAAAGTATCTGGACGTTTGCTGGTCCTGCCAAAGTATTCGATTCGCAGGATGCGGCTTGCGAGGGCATCCTCGGTGGAAAAGTGGTCTCGGGCGATGTGGTTGTGATTACACACGAAGGGCCGAAGGGCGGTCCCGGTATGCAGGAAATGCTTTATCCTACCTCTTATATAAAGAGCCGTCATTTAGGCAAGGAATGTGCGCTGATTACGGACGGCCGTTTCAGTGGCGGTACTTCCGGGCTTTCTATCGGCCATATCTCTCCCGAAGCTGCGGCAGGCGGAGCGATCGGTCTGGTGAAAGACGGCGACATCATCGAGATCAATATTCCCGAACGTACGATTCATGTGAAGGTAAGCGATGCCGAATTGGCAGAACGCCGTAAAGCGGAAGAGGCCCGCGGCGCGAAGGCCTTTACGCCTCCTCATCGCCAACGTGTCGTCTCAAAGGCTTTGAGGGCTTATGGCAAGATGGTTAGTTCGGCCGATAAAGGAGGAGTGAGGATAATTGACAATTAATAATTGACAATTGACAATTAAGAGAGAAAGAAAAGTAAGAAACATTATATGGAGAAACAAAAGATAACGGGTTCGGAAGCGTTATTGAAGTCGTTGATAGCTGAAGGCGTAGATACGATCTTTGGCTATCCCGGCGGACAGGCGATTCCCATTTACGACAGCCTGTATGATTACAGAGATCAATTGAAACATGTTTTGGTACGTCATGAGCAAGGGGCGACGCATGCTGCACAAGGGTATGCTCGCGTATCCGGCAAAGTAGGGGTGACGTTGGTCACATCCGGTCCAGGCGCGACGAATACCATCACCGGCATAGCGGATGCCCTGATGGATAGTACGCCCATGGTGGTCATTGCCGGTCAGGTTCCTTCTCCATTGCTTGGAACCGATGCTTTTCAAGAAGTCGATGTGATCGGTATCACACAGCCGATCACCAAATGGGCGTACCAGATTCGTAAGCCGGAAGAGATTGCATGGGCTGTTTCACGTGCCTTTTACATTGCATCTACCGGACGTCCGGGTCCTGTTGTCCTTGATTTGGCAAAGGATGCCCAGGTCGGGTTGGTTGATTTCGAATATAAGAAAGTGGATTACGTCCGCAGCTACCAGCCGGAACCGGATATCAACCCAGACCGGATCAAGGCTGCCGCTGCTTTGATCAATAAAGCGGAGAAGCCGTTTTGTTTGGTCGGACAAGGGGTCCTGTTGGGAGGTGCAGAAGAAGAGTTGAAGGCATTCCTGTTGAAGAATGATATTCCTGCCGGCTCTACTGTTCTCGGTTTGTCGGCATTGCCGTCCGATTTTCCTTTGAATAAAGGTATGCTGGGTATGCATGGCAATATCGGACCAAACCGGAAAACCAATGAGTGCGATGTCCTGATCGCCATCGGTATGCGTTTCGATGATCGTGTTACAGGCGATTTGAAGACATACGCCAAGCAGGCAAAAGTGATCCATCTGGATATCGACAATTCGGAGATCGGGAAAAATGTGCCGGTCGATGTAAAGGTACTTGGAAATGCCAAACATACGATTCCGATGATAACGGCATTGTTGGAAGAACGGAAGCGTCCGGAGTGGAATGCGGAGTTCGAGCCGGATGCGCAGGAAGAGTATGAAAAGGTGATCGAAAAGGAATTGTCTCCGGCGAGCGGTCCGCTGAAAATGGGTGAAGTCGTTCGGAAAGTATCCGAAGCAACCGGCAACGATGCTGTCCTGGTGACGGATGTCGGACAAAACCAGATGATGGGTGTCCGCTATTTCAAATATAAGCGTACGCGTAGTGTCGTTACTTCGGGCGGACTGGGGACGATGGGCTTTGGCCTTCCGGCCGCTATGGGCGCCAAGTTCGGCGCACCTGACCGCACGGTCTGTTTCTTTACCGGCGACGGTGGCATGCAGATGACGATTCAGGAGCTCGGAACGATCATGCAAGAGAAACTGGATGTGAAAATCATTATCCTTAATAACAATTTCTTAGGAATGGTACGCCAGTGGCAGGAATTGTTTTTCCATGAACGATATTCGAACACGATTATGGAGAATCCCGATTTCGTGGCGATTGCGAAAGCATACGGCATTGCCGGCCGCACGGTGGAAAAGCGGGAAGAGCTGGATGGAGCGATTGCCGAAATGCTGAATCATGACGGTGCGTATGTGTTGGTTGCCAATGTGGAACCCTGTGGCATGGTTTATCCGATGGTTCCTGCCGGAGGAAGCGTAACGAATATGATATTGGGAGATAAGTAAGGAGGTGAAGTTATGACAACAAAGAAATTATATACCGTTATTATCTTTTCAGAGAATACAGTCGGTCTTCTGAATCAGATTACGATTATCTTTACGCGCCGGCAGTTGAACATCGAGACGCTTTCTGTTTCACCATCCGCCATACAGGGCATACATAAGTTTACGATCACGACATTCGCCGATGAGGATACGATCGACAAGGTCGTGAAACAGATTGACAAACGGGTGGATATCCTGAAAGCGTATTACAATACGGATGAAGATCTTGTATATCAGGAAATCGCACTTTACAAACTGAGTACCGACCTGTTCATCAAGATGGGTGCGGTCGAAGATCTGATCCGTAAGTATAATGCCCGTATTCTAGAGATAAACGAAACCTGTGTAGTCTTGGAAAAGAGCGGCCATTACGACGAGACACAAGCCTTGTTCAAAGAATTGAGCGAAACGATCGGTGTCTTGCAGTTCATTCGTTCCGGCCGTGTCGCGATCACCAAGAGCCGCGTTGAACGCTTGAGCGACATGTTGGCCGAAATGGAACGCAAACTACAGGAAAAAAGTAAGGACAGGGTCTGCCTGTCCCAATCGTAAGGGCAGGGCCTGCCTGTCCCGACAAACTGAAAAGCATCATGGAAAAAAGCAAAATAGGAGAATTTCATTTCGCCACCGAGCCGTACCTGTTGGATTTTCGGGGCCGCGTGACGATCCCGATGATCGGCAACTACCTGATACACGCCGCGTCCCACCATGCCGCCGAACGTGGGTTCGGGTTTAGCGATATGTCGGAACGGCACACGGCTTGGGTCCTTTCCCGTATGGCGATCGAAATGCTTGAATATCCGGTCATGTCCGAACCTATCACGCTCTATACCTGGATCGACGAAGTCGGCCGCCTCTTTACCAGCCGTTGTTTTGAGTTGGCAGACGGCAAAGGCAAGACGTTCGGTTATGCCCGCTCCATCTGGGCGGCTATCGATGTGGAAACACGTCGGCCTACTTTGCTGGATGTGGCCGGTCTGGGTGTTTATGTCACCGACCGTCCTTGTCCGATCGAAAAGCCGGGGAAGATCGCGGCTGTGGAAAGTGATACGCAAGGAATTCCGTATGTTGTCAAGTATAGTGACCTTGACATCAATGGCCACCTGAACAGCATCAAGTACATGGAACATTTGCTGGACCTGTTTGACCTCGATTTGTTCAAGACCCGGGAAGTGGGGCGTTTCGAGATCGCCTACCAAGCGGAAGGCAAGTACGGGATGGAGCTTAAGCTTCATAAAAAGGAGGTCGGCAGCGGAAAATACGACATGGCGATTTGTCATGAAGGAAAATCCATCTGTCGCGCTTCGGCCACGTGGCATTGACGTAATGACGGCGTTAAAGCTAACGCATCATCTGCGTTAGGGTTGACGCACCATCTGCGTTAGAACTGACGCACTGTTGGCGTTAGGGTTGACGCACAAACAAAGAATTATTTTTAAGTACGGGCGGTCTGCAGCCGTCCCAACGTTACAATTTAATAGTAAAAGAAAATGGCAGTAATGAATTTTGGCGGTGTTGACGAAAACGTCGTAACCCGCGAAGAGTTTCCGTTGGAAAAGGCAAGAGAAGTATTGAAAGATGAAGTGATCGCAGTGATCGGTTACGGCGTTCAAGGTCCTGGACAGAGCTTGAATTTGCGTGACAACGGTTTTAATGTGATTGTAGGACAGCGTCCTGGTAAGACGTATGACAAGGCTGTTGCCGACGGTTGGGTTCCGGGTGAAACTTTGTTCGGCATCGAAGAAGCTTGCGAAAAGGCGACTATCATACAGGTGTTGCTCTCCGACGCCGCTCAGATCGAATGCTGGCCGCGTATCAAGAAATACCTGACTCCGGGCAAAGCCCTGTATTTCTCTCATGGTTTTGCTATTACTTACAAGGAGCGTACCAACATCATTCCTCCAGCAGATGTCGATGTAATCATGATCGCTCCGAAGGGATCAGGAACTTCTTTGCGCCGTATGTTCCTGCAAGGACGTGGCTTGAACTCCAGCTATGCAATCTTCCAGGATGCAACCGGCAAGGCTTGGGACCGTGTGGTCGCTTTGGGTATCGGTGTCGGTTCCGGCTATCTGTTCGAAACAACTTTCAAGAAGGAAGTATATTCCGACCTGACCGGCGAACGCGGTACCTTGATGGGTGCCATCCAGGGATTGTTGTTGGCTCAATATGAAACTTTGCGTGAAAATGGCCATGAACCTTCCGAGGCGTTCAATGAAACGGTTGAAGAGTTGACGCAGTCTTTGATGCCGCTGTTTGCAGAAAACGGTATGGACTGGATGTATGCCAACTGTTCTACGACGGCACAACGTGGCGCTTTGGACTGGATGGGCCCGTTCCATGATGCTGTTAAGCCTGTATTCGAGAAACTGTATCGTGAGGTTGCTTGTGGTAACGAAGCGCAGCGTTCGATCGACACGAATAGCAAACCGGATTATCGCGAAGGCCTGGAAAAAGAACTGGCAGCATTGCGCGAAAGCGAAATGTGGCGTGCCGGCGCAGTTGTCCGCAAATTGCGTCCGGAAAACAATTGATGGATAGGGCATTCTTTTATTTGCGTGCATAAGGAAAGCGGCAACTCTAACCGGGTTGTCGCTTTTTTCTAATAAAATGTATCATTTTAATAAGGAATCTTTGGAGCGTAATCGGTATCTTCGTGGTTATAAATCTGAATTTAATTGCTTAAATAGTATATCATGAAGAAATTCCAAGTTTTGGTAATGCTGCTGTGGCTGTCAGTCAGTCTTGCAGGAGCGGTAGAGTCGAAGATCCGTTTGGTACATGGTCCTTATCTGCAGAATCTGGGGCCCGATGAAGTGACGATTGTATGGTTGTCGGACAAACCGTCGGTTGGCTGGGTGGAACTGGCGCCGGACGATGATACGAACTTTTATGCCTCCGAGCGTCCCAAGTATTATGATGCCCGTAACGGAGTAAAGAATACCTCCACGATCCATACCGTGAAGATCAAAGGGTTGAAACCCGGTACGGACTACCGTTATCGTGTCTTCGTTCAGGAAGTATTGAGCCATGTCGGCCATAAGATCATTTATGGGAATTATGCTTCGACCGATGTGTATTCCAAAAAGCCGTTGGTGTTCAAGACAAGTGATCCTGCGGATCATACGGTTTCGTTTGCGATGGTGAATGATATACATGGAAAGAATGATCTGCTGACGGATCTGGTGGGCAAATGCGATCTGAAAAAGACAGACTTCTTCCTTTTCAATGGAGATATGGTGTCGGTCTTCAATGAGGAAAATCATATCTTCGATGGTTTTATGGATACGGCGACCAAGCTGTTTGCTTCTGAAATCCCCATGTATTATACGAGAGGCAACCATGAAACACGTGGTGCTTTTGCAACCGAGTTCCAGCGTTATTTTTCACCGAAAGAGGAAAATATCTACTATATGTTCCGGCAAGGCCCGATCTGTTTCGTTATTTTGGATACAGGCGAGGATAAACCGGATTCCGATATCGAATATGCAGGCATAACGGTCTACGACGAGTATCGGACGGAACAAGCGGAATGGTTGCGCCAAGTGTTGGATAGCAAAGCCTATAAAGAAGCACCGTTTAAAATCATCGTTGCCCATATTCCTCCGATCGGCGGGTGGCATGGAAACTTGGAAGTGGAGCAGAAATTCATGCCTTTATTGCGTGATGCCAAGCCGGATGTGATGTTGTGCGGCCATCTCCATCGTTTTGTCCATCAGGATGCAACGGCTCAGACGCCATTCCCGATTATTGTCAATACCAACACCGCGGTCTTGAAAGCGACTGCAGATCCGAAAGAACTGAAAATACAGGTTGTTGATGCGGACGGGAAGACGTTGGACCAGTTTTCGATAAAGAAGTAATTTTCATGCCCATGAAATGGAAAATGCATGGGCATGAAATGGAAAATGCATGGGCATGGAATGAGTTTGTGCGTGTTACTATGGAAAAACAAATTAATTCTTTACATTTGCCACAAAATTGTAGCGATTATGACAGAATGCAAGGATGAACACCTATTAAATTCCATTGATAGCCCAGAGGATTTGCGCCAGTTGTCCCCCGATAAACTGGGAGAGGTATGTGCAGAGTTGCGTCAATATATAATAGATGTACTGTCGGAGAATCCCGGACATCTCGGGGCGAGTCTCGGCACGGTAGAGCTGACGGTTGCACTACACTATGTTTTTAATACTCCTTATGACCGTATCGTCTGGGATGTGGGGCATCAGGCGTATGGACATAAAATACTGACCGGCCGTCGGGAGGCTTTTCAAACGCTTCGAAAGTTCAAAGGAATCAGCGGTTTCCCGAATCCTCAGGAAAGTATGTATGATGCGTTTGTAGCCGGACATGCTTCCAATTCCATTTCGGCAGCTATGGGAATGTCGGTCGCTTCTGCCCTGAAGGGAGAAAAGGACCGGCATGTGATTGCCGTGATCGGTGATGGAGCCATGACGGGCGGCTTGGCGTTCGAAGGGTTGAATAATGCGTCGGCCAATCCGAACAACTTGCTTATCATTCTCAATGACAACGATATGGCGATCGATCATGCGGTCGGCGGGTTGAGCCAGTATTTGGTGGATATTACTACCAGCCAGACGTATAATAAGATGCGCTATGATGTGTATCGGGGGCTGCGTAAAATGAAGCTGATCAATAATGGCCGCCGGGAAAACATCCTTCGTTTCAATAATAGCCTGAAAGCATTGCTCACGCAGCAACATAATCTGTTTGAGGGATTCAGCATCCGTTACTTCGGGCCGGTCGACGGGCATGATGTCGGATATATGATCAAGGTGCTGAACGATATAAAAGATATGGAAGGTCCGAAATTGTTGCATATCAAGACAAAGAAGGGCAAAGGGTTCAAGCCTGCCGAAGAATCGGCGACGGAGTGGCATGCTCCGGGATTATTCAATAAGGAAACAGGCGAACGGATCATCGTCCGCAAGTTGAACGAACCTCAGTTGTATCAGGATGTTTTCGGTCATACCCTTGTCGAGCTGGCCGAACAGGACGAGCGAATCGTAGGAATCACCCCGGCCATGCCGACGGGCTGTTCCATGACCTATATGATGAAAGCCTTTCCGAAGCGGGCGTTTGATGTCGGGATTGCCGAAGGGCATTCGGTGACTTTTTCTGCCGGGTTGGCCAAGGAGGGAATGATCCCTTTCTGTAATGTCTACTCTTCTTTCATGCAGCGGGCGTATGATATGGTGATACACGACGTCGCTCTCCAGAATCTTCATCTGGTGATCTGTTTGGATCGTGCCGGATTGGTGGGCGAAGATGGGGCGACGCACCACGGAGTGTTCGACCTCGCTTATCTGCGTCCGGTCCCGAACTTGGTTATCTCGTCTCCTTTGAATGAATGGGATCTGCGGAACCTGATGTATACGGGGTATAAGGTCTGCAAGGGGCCGTTCGTGATCCGTTATCCACGTGGCAAGGGAGAGATGGCGGATTGGAGGAATGAGATGCATGTCCTGCCGATCGGAAAAGGAAAGAAACTTCGTGATGGAGATGATATCGCGATCTTGTCGCTCGGTCCTATCGGCAATGAAGTGATAAAGGCAATCAAAGAGGTCGAGGGTGACGGCATATCCGTTGCCCATTATGATATGATTTATCTGAAACCGATGGATGAAGAGTTATTACATGAAGTCGGTCGGAAGTTCAGCCGTATCATCACGGTTGAAAACGGTGTGATCAAAGGTGGGTTCGGAAGTGCTGTTCTGGAGTTTATGGCTGATAACGGTTATACCCCGCAGGTGAAGCGGATAGGTGTGCCGGATGAGTTTGTCGAACACGGATCGATCCCTGAACTGTATAAGTTATGTGGCATGGATGCCAAAAGTATGGCGGGAGAAATAAAAAGGATGGTTATCGGAGGATGATGTATCTTCATAATTAATCTCTATATAAAATGAAAATTATTATAGCCGGAGCCGGTGAAGTTGGAACTCACCTGGCAAAAATGTTATCACAGGAAAAGCAGGATATAATCCTGATGGACCCGAATGAAGAACGTTTGAATTTTACAAATTCAAGTATGGAGATTCTTCCTGTGGTAGGGAATCCGACATCCATTCGGGACCTGGAAGAAGCCGGTATCAAAAAGGCTGATCTGTTTATCAGTGTCACGCCGGAAGAAACGACCAATGTGGCAGCCAGTATTTTGGCGTCTAAGTTAGGAGCGCGTAAAACGTTGACACGTATCAACAATTACGAATATCTGCTCCCTAAAAACAAGGAATTGTTCGAGAAGATGGGGATTAATTCCATGATTTATCCGGAAATGTTGGCGGCCAAAGAAATTGTGACGGCTGTCAAACGTCCGTGGACCCGACAATATTGGGAGTTGTTTGGAGGAGCCTTGATCCTGATAGGTGTGAAAGTACGCGATAACTCCCGGCTTGTGAACAAGCAACTGTCTGAATTGCTGAACGAGCAAAAACTCTATCACATCGTAGCCATCAAGCGGCAGAACGAGACGATCATTCCCCGTGGTATGGACCGCATAGAATCTGGAGATATCGTTTTCTTCACAACGACCAAAAGCCATATCGAAGATGTCCGGTTACATGCCGGCAAGCAGGACCCGGAAGTGAAGAAAGTCATTATTATGGGAGGTAGCCGTATTGCGATCCGCACTTGCCAGTATCTCCCGAACAATATCCGTGTAAAAGTAATCGAGACAAATAAAGAAAAGAGCCATCGTATAGCCGAAGTCGTCCCCGGAAATGTCTTGATCATTAATGGTGACGGACGGGATACAGACCTGTTGATGCAGGAAGGAATTAAAGATGCACAGGCTTTTATTGCGTTGACTGATAATTCAAGTACGAATATCTTGGCTTGTTTAGCTGCCAAACGTTCCGGCGTGTTCAAGACCATTGCCAAGATTGAGAATATCGACTATATCCCGTTGGCGGAGAGTATGGATATCGGCTCGGTTATCAATAAGAAACTGATTGCCGCCAGTCACATCTATCAATTCTTGTTGGATGCAGATGTGTCGAATGTGAAATGTCTTACATTTGCCAATGCCGATGTGGCGGAGCTGGTCGCTCGCCCCGGTTCGAAGATTACCCGTAAACAGGTAAAAGATCTGAAACTCCCGAAAGACCTGACGTTAGGCGGCTTGATACGCGATGGCGAGCCGATGATGATCAAGGGGGATACGCAAATTCAGGCATACGACCATGTCGTGGTGTTCTGCCTCGATACGGCTATGCGTAAATTGGAAGACTATTTTAATTAATATGTTGAACGTTCGTTTTATAGTCAAGATGTTGGGGATGATGTTCATCCTTGAGACATTTTTTATGTTGATGGCGACGGCAGTTGCCTTCTTGTATGAAGGTAGTGACTTCTATCCGCTTCTCCAATCGAGCGGCATTATGTTCGGGACGGGAGTCCTTTTCTTGCTGTTCGGGTGGCGTGCCAACGAGCATTTGGCCGGGCGAAGGGAAGGAATGTTGACCGTCACGCTGACTTGGATGCTTTTCTCCCTCTTGGGGATGTTGCCTTTCTATTTGGGCGGGTATATTGACAATGTGACCGATGCCTATTTTGAAACCATGTCCGGTTTCACGACTACCGGTTCTACCATATTGACCGACATCGAGTCGCTTCCGCGTGGAATCTTGTTCTGGCGGAGCCTCACGCAATGGCAGGGCGGTATCGGGATGATTGTGTTTACTGTTGCTTTGATGCCTATTATCGGTGGTGGAGCCACCCAGATGTTCAATGCCGAGACACCGGGAATTACGCACGAACGTTTCCGCCCGCGCGTTACCCAAGTTGCCAAACGTCTTTGGGGCGTTTACCTTTTCTTGACCATTATCCTTGTCGGTCTTTTGTGGGCAGGCCCGATGGATTTATATGATGCTGTCAATCATGCGCTCACCTGTATCTCAACGGGTGGCTATTCCACGAAAAATGCTAGTATTGCTTTTTGGGATTCCGCTTATATCGAATATGTCATCACAATCTTCATGTTTATTGGAGCGACCAATATCACACTGATTTACTTTTTCTTCAATGGCAAGCCTAAAAAGCTGTTTGCCGATGAAGAGATGCGTTGGCTTTTCTTCTTTGTCTTGATTCTTACCGGGATGGCGATGGCTTGGATTTTGTATAAAGGATTTGCCGGTGATTTCAGTACGGCTTTTCGCGAGGCGGTTTTCCAGGTGGTGACATTGGTTTCGACTTGTGGTTTTGCAACGGTTGATTACATTCCGTGGGGACCTTTCTTCTGGTTGTTGGCTATGGTTTTGATGGTGATTTGTGGTTGTGCCGGCTCCACTTGTGGCGGGTTGAAGATGGGGCGTTTTGTTATTTTAAGTAAGAATCTTTTCAACGAGTTTAAGAAACAGACACATCCTCATGCGGTCATCCCGGTACGTATGAACGGCCATGCCATTTCCGGCGACATCGTCCATCAGGTCTTGGCCTTTACTTTTGCCTATATCGCCTTGGCTTTTGCCAGTTGCGTGGTCCTGATGATTGACGGATTGGGGTTTGAGGAGGCTATCGGAGCCACCATTTCATCTATCAGCAATGTCGGTCCGGGGTTGGGAAGCTTGGGACCTGCCGGAAACTTTGCCGAAGTTCCTACGCTGTCGAAATGGTTCCTGTCTTTCCTTATGATGGTCGGCCGTTTGGAAATTTTCACGGTACTGACGATCTTGCTGCCGGGATTCTGGAAACAATAGAATGATTCAAGCTACTGGGCAAGCGAGAATCGCAGGCTGATGCCGTAGTTTGAATTGGATGTCGGGTAAGATGCACTCGATATCAACGGCTCGTTGATCTGGATATCATAGAACGCGCGGATCGTCAAGGCACGGCTCAAACCGTAATCTGCCGAGAACGAGATTGTCTTTGCGATGTTACCGCTGGTAGCCTGTGTCAGTTGCGTGTCGATTTTGCGGATCAACGATTGCATCTTGTTGTACGAGAAATCCAAACGGACGGTGAGGTCATTGCTGAAATCACGCGTCTTTTTCATCTTCAACACCTTGTTAAACTCGGCATATTTGTACCCTAAACCGATCGTCACTTTCTTGGAAAGCGCTTCGACCAATTGGTAGGAGGTCGTATTCAAGTTTAAATTGCGGGTAGTCGAATAGTCTGCCCGGACTGTCACATTATTCAACAAGGTCGCATCTGCACCCAGCAATGGACTGAACGCCTCGGTAAGACTGACAGACGAGATCGAATAAGGAGACGACGGTGTCGGGTTATCGTTCAGGATCGATTGGATATATCCCAGCCCGTCCTGCCCGGCATCCACCCAGTTCAGGAAAGAAGAGAACGCTCCTACCGAATAGGAACAGCGATACTGATGGCTCAACGTCACACTCTTGAAATGTTTCTTGACAGCCGGAATCTTGATCAGACCGTCGTAAGTCATGCGCCAGTTAGGTAGCATACTCTTCAATGAAGGGAAAGCCGTCAGGCCCACTTTTTTCGGGTCTTTTCCGGTATAAGCGGCAAGGAAAGCGGGAATCAGGACATCTGCCGAGTTCCGGTTGACGCCGTTCACGTTATCGGCTCCCGGATTATAAGGCATTCCTCCCAAACCTTTATCGTGGATAAAACCTGCATCCGGATATCTCAAACCGGAATATTGGTTTTCGATGCGCTGGGCGATGATTTCACGGTTTGCCAACAACTTGTCAAAGGATTTCGAAGCATAGTTATTCTTCGCATTTCCACTGCTTCCGAAGACACTTCCCAACGCGATAGTCGTCATGGTAAAGTTACCTCCCATAATCTCCGGCATACCTTCATACATGAATTGTATTTCCGTATTACGTGTATCGTTGCGAAGAGCTGTCAAATCGATCTTCAATCCCGTGATCGGTTCGAGGTTCGCCCGTATATTCAGATTCTTCGTGCTGGTCATAACGGCGGCATTTACGTCTCTTTCGGTATCTGTAATCAGCCAGCCTTTTTCGTATGCTTCATCGATATAGCTGCGACGCACATCACCGAACGCAAATCCTATACCCGGTGAGAGTCCGACAGAAGAACGTCCCTGGCCAAAGATATCGCCGATCTCCGGACGGAAGCCGGGCAACATCATACCGGCAGAGTTCGTAAACTGGATATTGAAACGGCGCACCATCATCAAGAAACGGGCACTGTGCTCGGCTGCCTTGTAAAGAAAATCCTCGGTGGGAGCCGGTCCCGGTACGATCGTCAGCTTCAGGCGTACTGTGTCTTGGTCCAGAATCTTGACTTGAGCATAGTTGATCGGTTTGTATTTAACCCGATAGACACGTCCGTCCATCCTTTTAGCTGTGATTTGTACCTTCTTTGTAAACATACCATGTTCGACAACCGTCGCACTGTCCGGGTTCAGGACGATCTCTTTCTCCAATTTCGGCTTTTTCTTCTTCTCCTGATTTTTAGCGGTAGTCCGGGTGTTGTTGAATTTCTGGTTGACTTTCTTTAGGTATTTGTTTTTATTGTAAAGGGATAACAAGTTCAGGTTCGCTTGCCAATCGAACTGACGTTGGTTCTTGATCGTGTTACCCATCTCGATATTTTCGCTTATTGTTGCTCCCCGGTCCCAGTTATAAGTGGCATTGTAGCTCAAGGAAGCATTGGTCCAGTCCAGAACCGGAATCAGCTGTAACGGCAACTGCCAAGTCGCCATAAACTGTTGGTCATATTTCATCGGGGTCCCCAGATCGGCGATACTCTTCTTTACAGAGTCTTTCCACAACTGATAACCATCCGGATTCAGCTCCTTATTCACCTGTACATACGGTTCTTCGATACGGGCATTCGTACCGGAACTAAATGTTACGTTCAGGTTATTCGTAAATGCCCAGTTCAGGCTGAAAGCACGGTCCCAATAGAAATTCTGGCTGAATGTCACCGGAATATCGTTTGTGACGCCGGTTGACATACCGGTCAGGTCACGTAATTTTATTTCGTAATAATTACGCATCATGGCTGTCTGGAAGTTGATAGACGGGGCTACGTTAAACGCCAACTGTTTGGCATAGCGCGTATAGCCGTTGTTTTTCTTCAACAACTTGTCGAACGGCTTGATCGGTTTGACGTATGGGACATAACTGTAGGCGAAATTAGCCCGGTAGTCCTTTGTCGTCTCATATTCGGTATCCGGATTTTTCTTATCATTAATGCTGTACGAATAGCCGAGTGTGAAGTTTGCCGGATCGTAAGGCATCGGGTTCTTACTCTTGATATTCACACGTACATTATTGAAAGAAACGCTCTTGATAATCGTTCTGTCCTGCGAATAGTCACGGATCGAATCCTTCTCTACTTTCGTCTCAGCTTTGTCGATCGCATCTTTCAGTTTGACATCTTGATCCAACGGATTGTATTTCGGGTCGTATGTCTCTTTCGAATAGGCGTAATAGAACGGAATGCTGACCTGCGCTTTTTCAGGGAACAATTTACCCAGTTCGATAGAGGTCGCCACGTTGTATTGCTTGAAGTCCTCCAGCCGGCGTTCGTTCAATGACTGGTCGAGAGCACCGAAACCGGCTGTCTCGATGCGTCCGCCCACATTCACCGTACCCAGGTCGGAGAGTGCGACATTCAAGTTGGCATTGGCAGCCCAGCCTCCTTCTTCATTGAAGTCGGTCAAGCGCAGTTCGTTCACCCAGACTTCACCGCTTTTCAACTTGTTCCGCACATTCCGTACACCAATCATGATTGTCTTCACTTCAGAAAGACTTGGGTTACCTTTGACTCGGATCGTATTCCCCTCGTTATCCGGATCCCTGCCTGAATAAATCGTCTGGAAAGACACTCCATTCGCACCGGACCGCTTTTCCCGGTTACGTTCCAACTTCAGATCTGTCAGAATCTCCAGACGGAAGTTCAACATGTTTTCTGCCGGCCAGACGATTTTCTGGTGTTCCGAATTGTTGTAATTATACTCTCCGTGCGGAGTCAGTTTCAATGGGACTTCATACTCGTAATAGTTGTTCTTATAGTCCGAGCCCAGACGAATAAAAACAGCCAGGTCGCCATCCGCAAGATCGTTTATATCCAATTTCGGTGCCTCGGCATGCGTAAACAGTTGCAAGCGCTTATACTGGCGTAAATCGTAATTCGTATTCTTATAGACGGCGCGTGCATCCTGAGCTGCCAGGTCCGTGATCTTTAAAGAAAGGGATTGTTCATTCTCCTGACGGATCTGTGGCTGGCTTGGGTCCAATACACGGCTGACACCAGGAGGCAATGTATAGCTGACCGGATCCCGATCGCTGTTTTCCTCGATGTTGACTGTCGAGACTTCTAATTTACCCTTTACAGCGGGCGGCATTTTCGGGTCGGACAGATCCTGCTCGTAGGAACGCCATTCACCGCGCACCAGTTGCAACGTACCGAAACGCAATACGACCGGTTTCTTAAATCCGGTCATATACATACGCATGAAACGAATCGTCTTGAAATCATTGATCGCTCCTACGCGGCGTTGGTATTGTTTGACCGGAATCTTGAACTGGTACCAGGTGACGGATTCAGTCGTACCGTCTGTCAGTCTTTTGGATGAGGTACGTTTATCAGCAATGAAGTTTTCACCGACCACCGTGTCCTGCGGGGTGATCCTTACCCTGTATTCGAAATATTTTTCGTTCTTGTTCAGTGTATTGTCCTGGTTGATGTCTTCCACGTCGGGCACAGTCTTGGAAGATGTGCTGTAGCGTTCGCTCGAATCGTTGATATCTTTCGAGTTTCCTTCCGTTCCGTTGTAACGTTTGTAACGGGTCAAGATGTCTACCTCCTGGGCATCATAGTCCGAACCTCGGAAATAGTGGAACTTGTCACCTGCCGGGTCAAAGAAAGGAGACAACTGCAACGGGTCGTTTTCCATCTCGGCAAGGGTGGCCGCATTCAATTTCTGGCGTAACTTGTCCAGATAATCCCGGTAGGCCGGATATTCCATTTCTTCGTCTGAAGATAGACCGTTCAGACCGACATCCTGCAACAGACGTGCACCGGCCGTATTGTCGAATGCATAGACCGTGCTCTGTTGCTTGGGGACTTTTCCCCAAACCGTATAGTCTACCTTCGATGTATCGCCATCGATTGGCAATCCGTTCTCAAAAAACTTCTTTTCATCCTTCAAAATGTCTTCCGAGATTTCGCCTAAGTTAAAATACAGGTCACCCCCCGAAGTCTGGCGGTCATAAATAAACGGATCGAGCATCCAGAATTCGATATATTCGACGTTCGCTGTTTCAAAGTCGCTTTGGTCTATCTTGCGCATCATACCGCCAAAACGTTTTTCGGGGTTTTGCAAGGTCCCGTCCGGATTGATGTTATCGGCATCCAGGTTATACGGACCACGTTCCTGCGGATAGTAAGCCAAGTTCAGTACTCTCAATGTGTTGCTCTCGCTCATGCTTTGTTGCCGTTGCGGGAACAGCTCTCCCGTTTCGATAGCACGGACATAATGATTGTCCAAATACTCTTTTGCCGTGATATATTTCGGGCGCAAAGAAGAATTCTTGCGTGTGAACAGCCCGTCGATCGTATACCAGGCAAGCAAAGCACGGTTTTTCCCGTAATCGATATGATTGGTCAGTCCGGCTTCCGGGAACAGTTGGGGCGTATTGTCGTCGTATGGCACACTGGACAATTGCCAGGGATAAGGGTCTGAAAGGTCGAAATTGCTTTGTGTCGATTCGAAATCATCCAGATACGAATATCCACCTGTGTTCTTGTTCTCATAGTGCCCGGCGATCAAATGGGCAAATTCCGCATTGAAAGAGATCTGGCTGGGTTTGCTCAAGTTCAGCAACGGCAGCTTGTCGAACATATTGGTGAGCCACTGGCTTTCCCCCTTATAGGCCATGTTGACACCCCAGAGCGTGTTTTTGATCGCTTCGTCGCCCATCACCGTCTTGGTAGTCAATGGCATTTCGGACATGTGCATGATGGTAGCGCCAACCATCAGGTTCGGCTTGAACTGATAGTTCAAGTCTAATCCCATCATGGTCTTGCGCTGCATATTATAGGCTGTCTGGTTTTCCAGAGTGACGCTGACCGGTGTCCCTGAAGCGATGATGCTCTCGTTCAGGATCGTCACCACACCGGATGTATAGTCGACGGTATAATCGACATTCTCGGTCAATATGGCTCCTCCTGCCGTCACCTTGACAGAACCTCGTGCCACGTTGGATGCGCCCAACTGTATCTCGGCTCCTGAAGAGGCCTTGTATTCTCCCTCCAATTTGAACTTGTTCTTTTCCGCAATCTGCCGGGCAACAGTCAATGTCGAGTCGTAGAGTTCCTGGAACACATATTTGTCGGCGATTGCATCATTATTGATCTTCTTGCGCAGATAGGAACCGAACGGCTCTACGCTCGGGAAGATAATTCTTCCGTTATCAGACAAGACGGTCACACCTTCGATGAAATCGTATATGCCGTCCGGATGCGGCTGGTTGTTGGAATCGTAGCTGTCCAGATTCAGCACCCTGAGCAGGATTTGATTGGCAATCGCCCCTTCCGGCAAGTAGTTGACGTATGTACCGGTCGTATCGCTCTGGTACAGGATGTTCAGCCTGAACTTGTCCTTTTGGACAGAATAGGCACCTAACGAATAGATGTTCTTCATCATTAAATCCCAAAAAGGCATGGCGGGCGACATGGTGATCCCTTTCAACAACTTCACATACAGGCAGGAGGCTGCCGTAGAAGGATTGTCGGTTGAAAACTCACCCACCTGGTAGGTTTTCCCGTCCGAATAGGTATAGTTGTAAGCGACAGCCAGCACCTCGTCCGGTTGCAACTGGGTTTTCAGCGAGATATACCCTAATTTCGTATTTACCGTATATTCGGAGGCATCCAGCAAACGGGCGCTTTCCACCTCTTCATACTCCGTCCCGTTGACGAAAGTCCCTTCCAATGTCTGGTTCACCGTACTGATATCGCGGGCACCGGCAAACTGTTGGTTCAGGGTGTTATATAAGGTGTTTGTATTGTTGTAAGGAATCGACTGCGCTCCCGAAGGCGAGACGAGCGCCGTGTTCGAGATACGGGTATGTTCGCCTAAATCGGAAAAGGCGACTATGTTGCGTGCCTGGTCGTAGGTAGCCCGCTTATTGGTCACCCACACTTCCACCCGGCTGATCGTGACGGGCGAAGAGATTGTGTTCAGGTTCTTTACCGCCTCGTCATAGCGATCGCGGAAATAGTGCGACAAGAAGAAATGGCGGTTCTCGTCATACTGGTCGATTGTCAGTTCGAATGGCTTCGTCTGCACGCCGCCTTTCGAACTGACCGTTTTCGATTCTGATTCCTGTTGGGCGAACAAGGCGTTGAGCCGCAACTTTCCGAACTGGAGGTCCGCTTTCATACCGAACAAGGCGGCCCCTCCGTTGATCAGGGAGTTGCTGGTTGTCATGCTTACGTTACCAGCTTCCAGCGACTTGATGATTTCGTCTTCCTCGCCGGTATAAGCCAGTTTCAACTTCTTGGAATCGAAGTCGAAAGAGGTTTCGGTATTATAGTTCATGTCGAAATTGACCTTGCTACCGACTGATGCTTGTACATTCAATTGGACATTCTCGTCGAAATTGAAGAACGTACGGTTGCGGGCACGTTCCGGCAAAGACGGGTTTTTGGTCTTGTTCTGTTTCAGACCCATTTCTACTTCGGCCGAACCTTGTGTCCTGACTCGGACTCCGCCAGGGCCGAAGATACGCTCTGCCGCCCCGATACTGAACTGCATATCCGTCAGGTTGAACTCTTTATTGGCCGCCTTCTGGAACTCTTCTTCGTTTTTTTGCCGGTAGTAGGACTGGACGGACTTCCGGAAACTGTAGTCTTGATACTCTTCGGGAGTAAGCGAGATGGGGGTGGTCAGGTCAGCATCGCCCAAGCGGGTCCGGATCACGTATGTCCCGGTCCGGATGTCATATTCGACCACCGATTTCACGTTGTCAGGCGTCTTCAAGTCGGCGGGAGACTGTTTGGTCAGGTCTTGATATCCTTCCGGAACCGTCTTTGAGACCGGAAAACGGGTACGTACTTTCGGCACCGTGTCATCCGGAATAACGGGCGATTCCTCGTCCGGCAACGACAACGTGTAAGAGAGGAACCCCGCGTTCAACGAATAGGCTCCCACCCCGAACAGCAAAACTGCCACCCATATATATTTCAAAATCTTTCTCATCCCCAAATTGTCAATTGTCAATTCTCAATTGTCAATTCTTCAAAGCATTCTTAATGCTGTTTTGATCACTTGTTCGACCGCAAGGGCGGGTGAACCTTTCAGAATCGTATGGACCGCCTTTTGTGAGGCAGTCTTCTGGAAGCCAAGCATGACAAGCGCGGCAATTGCTTCCTCGGCTACCGCACTGCTGGTTGAGGCCGCTTTTGTCCCTTTTGCCGAGGCGATGCCTTCCAAGGGTTTCACCTTGTTTTTCAGGTCGACCAGTATGCGTTGTGCCGTCTTGGTCCCGATCCCTTTGACGGTTGTCAGGGTGGACTCGTCTTTGTCGGCGATAACCCTGACCAGCTCGGAGGGCGACAGGGAGGAAAGAATCATCCGCGCCGTGTTGGGGCCTACGCCCGGCACAGTGGTCAGCATCAGAAACAACTCGCGCTCTTCCGGCGCGGCGAAACCGAACAGCACGTGGGCGTCTTCGCGTATGATTTCATAGACGTAGACTTTGCCTTCCGTCTTGCCGTTATAAAATGTATAGGTGTTCAGGGAAATGTTCAGCTCATAGCCGATTCCGGCACATTCTAACACCATGCGTGCAGGTGCCAGTTCAACGATTTCCCCTTTGATATATTCGATCATTTTTCTTCGTTTGGAATCTTTCGTATCAATTATAACGCAAAATTAGGGAAAAGCGTATATAACCGTGCAAAAAAACTTGCCTAACTTCATTCCAATCGTAATAGGGGCTGAAGCGATGAGGCGCGCAAAAAACGTGTTCACGCGAAACCGGTTAAAAATACATAATGTTTCTTGCCGGTTTTAACATGAAATCTGCCCTATTAGGGCCGTATTAGGTCCGTTGATCCTTCGTTGATCCTTCGTTGATCCCTCGTTTACTTAGGATTGGCGTTAAAATAGCGGTTATTTTTTAACAATAGAAGCCTTTTTCGCCGGCTAATGTTAATGCGTTTTTAACACCGTTTTTGAGAGGCTTGTTATAAGGAGTAGACAGCCGGTATGTCCTTATGCCAGGTTGGATTTCCGGCTGTATGGGTTGTCGGTCTATTTATGAATTGATGTCGCATCTGCGTATTGTCTTACGTTTTATAAGAAAATATCCGTAAAAAACTTCGAATTATACTTGCCGGTTTGGAAAAACGCTGTATCTTTGCACCGTTCAAACAAAAAAACAGATTAAAGAACAATATGAAACAGGAAATGCTAAATAGCCTCATTATTTCTCTACCTATTATTCTACTCTGGAAGCGGGATAGGAAGTGAGACTGTGTATGCTTTGCTGGGCATTAAGATATGGAAAGCCTTTCTCACTTCCTTGTGAGAAAGGCTTTTGTCATTTATGATCTATGCGTATGAATCATAAATAATAGAGCTGAAACAATCAATTATAAATCGAATAAACTATGTCAGACAGATTATTTATTTTCGACACAACCTTACGAGATGGCGAGCAGGTGCCGGGTTGCCAGTTGAACAGTATTGAAAAGATTCAGGTAGCCAAGGCGCTGGAGGAACTGGGGGTAGACGTGATTGAAGCCGGTTTCCCGGTGTCGAGCCCGGGCGATTTCAATAGTGTCGTTGAAATATCGAAGGCCGTAACATGGCCTACAATCTGTGCGCTTACCCGTGCGGTGGAAAAAGACATCGATGTGGCGGCTGAAGCCTTGAAGTATGCGAAACGCGGACGTATCCATACGGGTATCGGAACGTCAGACTATCATATCAAGTATAAGTTCAACTCCAACCGGGAAGATATTTTGGAACGGGCTGTCGCCGCTACCCGATATGCGAAGCGGTATGTGGAAGACGTCGAGTTCTATTGCGAGGATGCCGGACGTACGGACAACGAATATCTGGCACGTGTGGTGGAAGCGGTCATCAAGGCCGGGGCGACAGTGGTCAATATCCCCGATACGACCGGTTATTGCTTGCCGGACGAATATGGAGCGAAAATCAAATATCTGATGGAACACGTGGAGGGTGTCGGGAAAGCAATCCTTTCCACCCACTGCCATAACGATTTGGGAATGGCTACTGCCAACACGGTGCAGGGCGTCTTGAACGGTGCCCGCCAGGTGGAAGTGACCATGAATGGTATCGGCGAACGTGCCGGTAATACCTCTTTGGAAGAAATCGCAATGATTTTCAAAAGCCACAAGGAACGGGAGATCATCACCAATATCAATACGACGAAGATCTACGGAGTCAGCCGTATGGTGTCCAGCCTGATGAATATGCCGATCCAACCGAACAAGGCGATTGTCGGGCGCAACGCGTTCGCCCATTCTTCCGGTATCCATCAGGACGGTGTTTTGAAGAACCGTGAAAGCTATGAAATCATCGATCCGAAAGATGTCGGAATCGACGATAACGCAATCGTATTGACGGCCCGTAGCGGGCGTGCGGCATTGAAGCACCGTTTGCAGATATTGGGTGTCGAACTGTCTCAGGAAAAACTGGATAAGGTGTATGAAGAATTTCTGAAACTTGCCGATCGCAAGAAAGATATCAATGACGACGATGTCCTGATGCTTGCCGGCAAGGACCGTACGGCCATGCACCGCATCAAGTTGGAATATTTGCAGGTGACATCCGGTGTCGGTTTGCAGTCTGTGGCCAGTGTCTGCTTGGATATCGCAGGCGAGAAGTTCGAGGCGGCCGCTTCCGGAAACGGCCCTGTCGATGCTGCGATTAAGGCGGTGAAATCCATTATCCACCGTACGATGACGATCCAGGAATTCCTGATCCAGGCAATCAATAAAGGCAGTGACGACATGGGTAAGGTCCACATGCAGGTTGAGCACGAAGGAAACCGGTATTACGGTTTTGCTGCCAATACCGATATTATAGCTGCTTCTGTGGAGGCGTTTATCGATGCGATTAATAAATTTGTAAAATGAATAGACGATTATGAATACATTATTTGACAAGATTTGGGACTCTCACGTGGTGACGATCATAGAAGAGGGACCTACACAGCTTTACATCGACAGGTTGTACTGCCACGAAGTAACCAGCCCGCAGGCCTTTGCCGGTATGCGTGCACGGGGGTTGAAACCGCTTCGCCCGGAACGGATCTATTGTATGCCGGACCATAACACGCCGACGCACGATCAGGATAAGCCGATCGAGGACCCTGTTTCGAAAAAACAGGTCGATACGTTGGCGAAGAATGCCGCCGAATTCGGTTTGACTCATTATGGGATGATGGATGAACGTAACGGCATTATCCATGTGGTCGGTCCGGAACGCGCACTGACTTTGCCGGGGATGACAATCGTTTGCGGTGACTCGCATACTTCTACCCACGGGGCGGTTGGGGCTGTCGCTTTCGGTATCGGAACCAGCGAAGTGGAAATGGTGATGGCTTCCCAGTGCATTTTGCAAGCAAAGCCGAAAACCATGCGTATCCGTGTGGAAGGAAATCTTGGAAAGGGCGTGACGGCAAAGGATGTTGCCCTTTATATCATGTCGAAGGTGACGACCAGTGGTGCTACCGGATATTTCATCGAGTATGCCGGCTCGGCGATCCGCAGCCTGACGATGGAAGGACGCCTGACTTTGTGCAACCTGTCTATCGAAATGGGGGCACGTGGCGGTATGATTGCTCCCGACGAGACGACGTTTGCTTATCTCAAAGGCCGTGAGAACGCTCCGACCGGTGAAGATTGGGACAAGGCTGTTGCCTATTGGAAGACGTTGCAGAGCGGTGAGGATGCCGTGTTTGACAAAGAAATCCTGTTTGACGCTGCCGATATTGAACCGATGGTGACGTATGGAACCAATCCTGGTATGGGGATGGGCGTTACCGGGCATATCCTGACTGTCGAGGGAATGAGCGATGTAGAGAAAAACTCTTTTCTGAAATCGATGGAATATATGGGCTTTCAGCCGGGCGAGTCTTTGTTGGGCAAGAAGATCGATTATGTTTTCTTGGGTTCCTGCACCAATGGTCGTATCGAAGATTTCCGTGCGTTCGCCTCTATCGTAAAGGGACGGAAAAAGGCGGATCATGTGGTTGCCTGGTTGGTACCCGGCTCTTGGATGGTGGATGCGCAGATCCGTGAAGAGGGTTTGGACAAGATCTTTGAAGAAGCCGGTTTCCAGTTGCGTCAACCGGGATGTTCGGCTTGTCTGGCTATGAATGACGATAAGATCCCGGCAGGAAAGTATGCCGTTTCGACAAGCAACCGTAACTTTGAGGGCCGTCAGGGACCGGGTGCCCGTACGATTCTGGCCGGACCGTTAGTGGCTGCTGCCGCTGCCGTGACGGGGGTGATCACAGATCCGAGAGAGCTTAAGGATTTATGATTTCAGATTTATGATTTATTTCGATGCATAAATCATAAATCTGAAATCATAAATCAAATCATCAATTTGAAATCATAATTCTCAACATTCATGAAACAGAAATTCAATATCATCACATCAACCTGCGTCCCTCTTCCTCTTGAGAATGTGGACACGGACCAGATCATTCCCGCTCGCTTCTTGAAAGCAACCGACAAGAAGGGATTCGGTGAAAACCTGTTCCGCGACTGGCGGTATGACAAACAGGGCAACAAGATAGAATCGTTTGTCCTGAACGATCCGACCTACGGCGGTCAGATATTGGTGGCAGGAAAGAACTTCGGTTCGGGTTCCAGTCGCGAACATGCAGCTTGGGCGATTGCCGACTATGGCTTTCGCGTAGTAGTCAGTAGCTTCTTTGCTGACATCCATAAGAACAACGAACTGAATAATTTTGTCCTTCCGGTCGTTGTCAGCGAATCGTTCCTGGCCGAGCTTTTCGATTCGATTTTTGCGGATCCGAAAACGGAAGTCGAAGTCAACCTGCCCGCCCAGACCATCACGAATAAGGCTACGGGCAAGAGCGAGCATTTCGACATCAATGCCTATAAAAAGGATTGTCTGGTGAATGGCCTTGACGATATCGACTATCTCTTGTCGAATAAGGATAAGATTGAGGCATACGAAAAAAGGGTTTTATGATTTATGAAGGAGGTGTGTCGAAAGGCACTGTAGGTGCCTTGCATAATAGCCCCAGGTTTCAACCTGGGGGAGGTGCATCCTTTCCGACAAGTTTGTACCCTGTAAGGGTACAGCAATGAATATAAGTTATTTACGTATAGCAGCATCCTTACAGGATGCTAAGGAGTGAGGGAACATAACTTCCCGGGGTTGAAACCCCGGGCTATTATGCGAAGCGCCAACAGCGCTTTTCGACACAGTGTCATCATAAATCATAAATTTGAAATCATAAATCAGAAATCGTACATGATAGAAATAATGGATACCACCCTGCGTGACGGGGAACAGACTTCGGGGGTCTCTTTTGCGGCGCATGAGAAGTTGAGTATTGCACAGGCATTGCTCGACTTGGGTGTGAACCGTTTGGAGATCGCTTCTGCGCGTGTCTCGGACGGTGAGTTTGAGGCTGTGAAGCGTGTGGCTTCCTGGGCGGAACGTACTGGAAACATCCGGAAGCTCGAAGTACTGGGCTTTGTGGATGGTGAGGTATCGTTGAACTGGATCGAAGCGGCCGGCTGCCGTGTGGTCAACTTGCTTTGTAAAGGTTCTTACAAGCACGTGACAGAGCAACTTCGCAAGACTCCCGAACAGCATTTTTCCGATATACGTTCTGTTATCAACCGGGCAACGGAACGGGGAATCGCTGTGAACGTCTATCTGGAAGACTGGTCGAACGGTATCAAGAACTCGCCTGAATATGTTTTTCAGTTCATCGATTCGCTTCGTGACCTGCCGATCCAGCGTTTTATGCTGCCTGATACGCTTGGCGTCCTGAATCCGGGCAATACGTATGAATATTGTCGGGAAATGGTTACCCGCTATCCGGACCTGAAGTTTGATTTTCATGCCCATAACGATTATGATCTGGCGGTAGCGAATGTCTACTCGGCTGTTCGGGCCGGCATAGGAGGGCTTCATACCACGTTGAACGGATTGGGTGAACGTGCCGGGAATGCCCCGCTCAGTAGTGTGCTTGCTGTGTTGAAAGATCAGTTGGGGGTGGAGACGACGCTTAAAGAGGAGCGGATCAATTATGCCAGTCGTTTGGTGGAAACGTTCTCCGGTGTTCATATTCCGCCTAATAAGCCGATTATCGGAGAACATGTCTTTACGCAATGTGCCGGTGTCCATGCCGATGGAGATAGCAAAAATAATCTGTATTGCAACGACTTGCTGCCCGAACGTTTCGGCCGTGTCCGCGAATATGCCTTGGGCAAGACTTCCGGTAAAGCGAATATCCGTAAGAACCTGGAGGCGTTGGGGATCGATATTGACGAAGAGTCCATGCGTAAGGTGACCGAACGGATCATCGAATTGGGTGATAAAAAGGAGATGGTTACGACAGAAGATCTTCCGTATATCATCAGCGATGTGCTCCATCATGATGCGATGGCAGATCAGCGTATCCGCATCCTGAATTATTCGTTGTCTTTGGCACAGGGCCTGAAACCTGTCGCTACCTTGAAGATTGAAATCAACGGTGAGGCCTATCAGGAGTCGGCTTCCGGCGACGGGCAGTATGATGCTTTCGTACGTGCTTTGCGGAAAATCTATACCGATCTGGGCCGTCCTTTCCCGATGTTGACCAACTACTCTGTTTCCATCCCTCCTGGCGGACGGACCGATGCTTTCGTGCAAACCATCATCAGTTGGAATTATGCTGGAGTAGACTTTAAAACTCGTGGACTCGATGCAGACCAGACGGAAGCGGCCATTAAAGCGACGTTGAAGATGTTAAACAAGATAGAAGGGTAAAAGATAAATCATAAATCAAAAATCATAAATCATGAAATTGAATATCGCTGTACTTCCCGGTGACGGGATCGGTCCTGAAATCTCCGCACAAGGTGTGGATGTGATGAGTGCCGTTTGTAAGAAATTCGGACATGAGGTCCATTACGAATATGCTCTTTGCGGAGCTGATGCCATCGATAAGGTGGGTGATCCTTTCCCGGAAGAGACATATAAGATTTGTAAAGAAGCGGATGCGGTTCTTTTCTCTGCCGTAGGTGATCCGAAGTTTGACAACGATCCGACGGCCAAAGTACGTCCTGAACAGGGACTGTTAGCTATGCGTAAGAAACTGGGTCTGTTTGCGAATATTCGACCTGTGCAGACGTTTAAGTGCTTGTTGCACAAATCGCCGCTTCGTGCCGACTTGGTGGATGGCGCGGATTTTCTGTGTATCCGTGAACTGACAGGAGGTATGTATTTCGGGGAGAAATATCAGGATAATGACAAGGCCTACGATACAAACCTGTATACGCGCCCTGAGATCGAACGTATCTTGAAGGTCGGCTTTGAATATGCCATGAAACGGAAAAAACATCTGACGGTGGTCGACAAAGCGAATGTCCTGGCCTCTTCGCGCCTGTGGCGCCAGATCGCACAAGAGATGGCACCTTCTTATCCGGAGGTTCAGACCGACTATATGTATGTTGACAATGCTGCCATGCGCATGATTCAGGAACCCAAATTCTTTGATGTCATGGTAACGGAGAATACGTTTGGTGACATCCTCACTGACGAAGGTTCTTGTATCAGCGGTTCCATGGGCTTGCTTCCTTCTGCCTCGACGGGCGAAAGCACACCCGTATTCGAACCGATTCATGGTTCATGGCCGCAAGCGAAAGGTTTGAATATAGCCAATCCGTTGGCACAGATCCTTTCGGTTGCCATGTTGTTCGAGCATTTCGGTTGCCAGGAGGAAGGCGCCTTGATCCGCAAGGCTGTGGATGCTTCTTTGGATGCCCATGTCCGTACTCCTGAAATCCAGGTGGAAGGTGGTGCAAAATATGGCACGAAAGAGGTTGGTGCGTGGATTGTGGAATACATAGAGAAGAATTGACAATTGATAATTGACAATTGACAATTAATATAGTTTCGTAAAACATTAAATTGTCAATTGTCAATTTTCCATTGTCAATTGTATTTTATCCGATTATGTATTTGCTCTTCGGCAAATAGGAGAGGAGTTTGATTACCAGATAGGAGGTAATGAACGTACAGATTGCGATTACCGGAACCTTGATCATGGCACTGTCGGACAGGTTATTCAACAAATCATGGAACAGATTCAGCAACATGATATGTATCAGATAGATCCCGTAACTTTTAATCGATATATCCGTAACGGACTTCCCACAGCATGAATCCGGGTTTTTGATCCGGATGTTCTTGACCAACAGGAAAATGCCTGTTGCCATCATGGCCACGTTGATTGTTTCGTATCCCCAGGTGATTTCCAGTTGCGGGATATATTCGGCTGTCGATAACCGTTCGTGGAAACCATACCAGGTGATGAAATAGCCTATCGCCAGTAAAACGATACCTGCCGGCAAGTTCCAGCTTTTCCGTTCCGAAGCATACGTCCGCAAGTAATAAGCCAATACCATGTATCCTAACAATCCGGAGAAGTAGTATAACATTGGAGTCCCGTTCCAGAAACATTCTCCCAATAGCTCCGGAAATACCAGATGGATATAAGGTACGCACAATGTAAAGGCCCATATTCCCAGATACAGTTCGATGCTCTTTCGCGAAGCCGTTGTCAGCCAGGGCGAAATGATAGGAGCGAAGAGATACAATCCCATTAACATATAAACGTACCAGAGATGTCCAACCTCTGTCCCGAAGTTTACCGGGATTTTGAGAATATTGGTACAAGCGGTTGCCAAATCCGCCTGTCCCCGGAAGAATTGATAGAAAGCGTAAGCGATGCACCAAAATATGAAGGGGATGACTACGCGCGTGAAGCGCTTGCGGAAGAAGTGTGCCGGTTCGTCCTTTACCGGAAGAAGAAAATATCCGGTTAGCATCACGAACAGAGGAACGGCTGACCGGCAGACCGAATTATAAAGGTCTACCCAAAGAGCATTCTCTCCTTTTATCACGTCCCCGACCGGGCCGATATAATAAAATTCTCCGGCGTGTACTTGGATGACCATGTAACAAGCCAATACTCGCAGAACATCGAGCGCAAAATTGCGTTTAGTGTCTTTCGGCATAATAAAGTGATTTAAGTATGTTAGTAAATGTTTGTTTGTTTACTGTTGGGTGAGTTTCATCAATTCCTTGATTACTTCCTTGTCATATCCCATGGATTCAGCCTTTTTGAAATCGAGGGCTGCCCGTTCCTTTTCGTATTGTGCCAACTTGATCTTGCCTCTCAGCACATAGAGGTTGGCTGTCGGTTCGCTTTCGGCAAAGACCTTTTCTATATCCGCCATGGCCCGTGCATTCTTTCCCATCATGAAATACAGGTCTGCCCGTCCTTCGTAGAGAATCCAGTCGCGAGGCATTTCGCTGATCAGGTAGTTGAATATCCGTTCGCTGTCGTCGTAGTTTCCACGCACTTTTTCCAAGATGGCATGACCGAGGCGGGCGCGGACCGATTTGTCGTTTATTTCCAGGATCTTGTCGAAGTCCTGTTCCGCCCACATATAGTTTTTTAACTGGATGTAAAGCAGGCCGCGGCAATAGAGTGCTTCCTGATGTTCCGGATTTTCTATCAGCAACGTATTGTAATCGTTCAATGCTTTTTCTGTTTCACCTAACTCGGTATAAAGGGAAGCCCGGTTTTCGAGAATGGTGATATTTTGGGTGTGGCCGCTAAGGGCGGATGTGTAGGAGATAAGGGCTTCCTGCAGTTTCCCTTGCCGGCGTTGTATGGTTCCGAGGTTCGTGAGCAGGGCGTAGTTCAACGGATTGGCGGGTTCCTTGCGCATGGCTGTTTTCAGGCTCTCTTCTGCGGAGATCAGGTCGTCTTTGTCTACGAAGTCGTAGCTTTTCTCTATCAATTCTTCGTATGATTGTGCAAAGCTGTTCCCTATAAACAGGAACAGGCCTATCATAATCAAGAAAGTCCTCATGCTCTATCGTTTATGTCTGTTATCTGATTGTTTGCAAAGCTACATAATAAAATCGGTTCTTTATTCGAATAAAAAAACTTTATACCTTTGCTACAATTTCTAAGAAATAATTCCGAATACTTTTAGGACGAATGCTTGTTATGTAGTTAGTATGAATATCTATAAATATAAATGATTATGATTGTAGCAGCAATTGACTTTTCACATGGTTTTGAAGGGGTCTTGAATTCCTTGATGGCGCAAGGTGCGGCGTTGGGATGGACGCTTATCAAGGCGTTTTTGGTTTTTCTTGTCGGTCGGATTCTGATCAACTTGGTGAACAAACTGATAAAACGGGTTTTACTGAAACGCGATATCGATCCTTCAGTCAAGACCTTTTTCGGAAGTCTGGTAAATGTTGTCCTGACGATTCTGTTGATAATCTCGGTTGTCGGTGCGCTGGGTGTACAGACCACTTCGTTTGCCGCTTTGCTGGCTTCTGCCGGTGTCGCTGTCGGTATGGCTTTGAGTGGCAATTTGGCGAACTTTGCGGGTGGACTGATTATTCTTCTGTTCAAGCCATTTAAAGTCGGTGATTATATTGAGGCACAAGGTTCGGGTGGCACGGTGAAGGAGATCCAGATTTTCCACACGATCCTGGCAACGCCCGACAATAAGATGGTGTATATTCCGAATGGTTCGCTCAGCAGTGGTGCGGTGACGAACTTCAGCCGGCAGGCTACTCGTCGTGTGGATTGGACGTTCGGTGTCGACTATGGCGAGGATTATGAGAAGGTAAAGGCTGTGATCGAAACGATTCTTGCCCGTGATTCCCGTATTCTGGTTGATCCGGCTCCTTTTATCGCCTTGCATGCGTTGGCTGACAGCAGTGTGAATATCGTTGTCCGCGTATGGGTGGAAAGTCCGAATTATTGGGATGTCTATTTTGGTATCAATCAGGCGGTTTATGCAACTTTTAATGAAAAGGGCATTAACTTCCCGTTCCCGCAACTTACTGTACATCGGGCCGATAACTGATTTGTCCTGAAAAGAAAAGGGTTCGTTCAATAATCAATAGGTTTTGAAAGGAGTCTTTTTGAAGGATCGAACTTTGAACAAAAAGCTATATCTTTGTCCACGGTTGTAAATAGAAGGAAAGATATTAGATAGAAAGATATTAGGAACTTTATTTCAATACTTTAGTATTATTATTATTATTTGATTATAAGAGAAAATGATTCCTGGCTCGTCACTTTGGTGGCGGGCCTTTTTTATTATGGCACGGATAACGGTACTTTTGTACATTATGCCCGTGTGTAAGTATCTTTTATAGTTGATTATCATTTTGTGAAACTGAACTTTTCTATCTTTGCCCTTGTTAAAGATTGAGAATAGTAAATTTAAACAAGTTGCTTATGAATAAAAGATTTACACTTTTGGCTACGGCCTTGATGATGGTTGGCGGTTTGTCTGCAAATGCGGGAGATGCAACAACTGTAGATGAAAAAGACTGGACAGCCGGTAATTATTATCATCTGAAGAGCGGAAGTTCTTATTTGGCATTGGATGGGAACAAGTCTGACTCTGTGATTGTGAAGTCGCTTGATAACATTAAAACGAAAGCTGCGCTCGATTCAGCTTTGTGGCAGATTTCCGATAAAGAAACTGCTTTAGGAGTTACGACCTATAAGATTACCAACAAAGCGACGCAAGATGTTCTCTCTTTCGCCGCTAAAGCGGATGCTGATTTGAATTTGGCTTCCGGTGTGGATCGTTGGGTGTTGGGTAATACAATCAAAGGTTTTTATGATGGAGATAAGACTTTGGAATTGGTTGTAACAGACGGTAAGCTCTCTTTGGCTGCAACAGGCGGTACTGCTTTTTCAGTGGAAGCTCCGTATTCTGACTTCCCGTTGGACGCTGCACAACTCGGCAACGGCTTCTCCGTTTTCCAACTGATGTTCGGCGATACTTACGAAGGCAATATCTTTGGGGGAAAAGAATTGTTGGCAAAGGACTTGGATGGAGGTTATGTCTCTTTGCAATTCGCAGGTGATGAAACATTCGCGGATGGCAAAGCCAAATTGTTAGGAGTTGATACAACAAAAACTGTGATTTCCGGTGCAAAAGGCGTTTACGGTGCGAAGTTCGTGGCTGATTCCACATACGCCGCTCTTATGGGTGTTCATTCCGTTGGAAATGAAGATTTCCAAAAGTTCAAGTTTACGGTAAACTTGAAGAACGATTCTATTGCCATGTATGTGAAAGCGGCTCCGGATGTGAATGGAGAAACTTTGGCTTCAATAAATAATGTACGTGTCGTATATGCCCAAACCGGTTCTACAAAAGTCTTGACGGTTTCTGAAACGGGTGATGCTTTGCAAGGCGATCTTCCTAAGATCACGGCAAAACGGGGTACGCCTGTTGAAATCTCGTCTGGTGACGGTTTCTATTTCTTGCAGAGCGCAAGCAAGGGGGCAAATGCCGGTAAATATTATGTGGCTTATGACAGAGAAGGAAGTAAAGGTGTCTTCATGGGTGGAGACAGCGTTCCCGAATTGACCATTCCTCGTGGACAATGGCTTGTCAAAGCGAACAACGGCAAGTATTCCATCGTGGATCGTGAATCCAATACGACTTTAATCAAGAATGGAGAAGTTTTTGCGGTGAAGGGAATGGAAGATACTTACCTGATCGGTCAAGATACCATCACGCTCAAAGAACGTGGCACAAACTCTGATATAAATGATGCCTATTTAGGTTCCTTTGCCGCCTCCGAACAGGAGTTGCTGGATAAAGGATATATCCTGAGCCTCTATACCGCGACACCGGGTGTTCCCGAACTGTTTATGTACACGCCTGATTCTATCTTGAAAGGCAGCGCGGAAGAAGCAGCGCAATTGTTCAAATTGTATCCGGTCGGTACAACCAAAGTTGCCGGAGCACAAGAATTGGGAGATACTATTTCTGTGATTGATTACCAGTTGGGTGGTTATTTCTTGGATGGAAAAGTGGCAAAAGATGGTGCGAATGGTTTGAAGTTCTCGAAGACAGATAAAGCTCTCAATTTCCGTTTCTTGGCCAAACCTAACAGCCAGCTGTATTCCTTGGTAACGGAAGGAGGCAAATATGTCGGAATCGACATCAACACTTCCAACCTGCAATTGACGGCCTCTGCCGGAACAAGCGTAAACATTGCACCTATGGACGCTCCTGAATATGCCTCTTTCGAAGCCGGCCACAAACGTTTGGTATCTGATGGAAACTCCTTGGTGATGAACCCGCTGAATTTCTTTGCACAGGCAAAGACAGAAGGAAGTGAAATCACGAAAGCCGCATACGAAAAGGATAACTTCAGCCTGTGGGTGGAACCGGATACGGTGGTTGCCGGCAAGCAGCTCTATTTCATCTCTTCGGCAGTAGGTGATACACGTTATTATCTGTCTTACAAGGATACGACAATCAACAATATCAGTGCTGAAACCTACCGGAATGCCATGTTCCTGTCGAACGACACCATCAAGCGGTCGAAAAACAGTCCGGCTTTGTTCGCATTCAAGGTGAACGAAAGGGGTGGTTATATCTTGGAGAACCAGCAGCAATTGAAGAAAAGCGTGGGTAATTCTAATGCCGGTTATCCATACGTCGGTATCGTGAACGGGTTTGTCGTATTGGAGAAATTCCCAAGCACAGCCTTTGAGGTACAAACCGCTTCTGCTCCGACTGCCAACGAGGAAGTGAACGTATCCGAGATCAAGGTGATCAGCCATGACGGTCAGGTGATCGTGGCGAATGCTTCCGGCCGGATGATTACATTGTCCAACATCTTGGGACAGACAATCGGTGTCCGTCGGGCAAACTCCGAATACTTCTCGATGCCTGCAACCTCCGGTATCATTTTGGTAACGGTTGAAGGCGATACCACTTATAAGGTGATTGTGAAATAAGAACAATGTTATTACAACTGAAAAGGCGGTTTCCTGCAAAGGAAGCCGCCTTTCTTTATGGCTGTAATTGCGGGAGAAAAATTACTTCTCGCCCGAAAGTTTCTTTTCCAAATAGGCTAACTTCTTGATGGCTTTCTCCTTTCCTTTCGTCAGTTTTTCGATGTCGCTCAACACGACTGCCAGTTCATACGTCGAGGCGATCGCTTTTTTGTCCGCATCGGCAATATAGAGGATGTAGGATTTGCCGCCTGTATATTCCACCTTGATGCGTTCCTCTTTATTGGCGAAGATGAACTTGACGGCATCTTCACACTTCTCTCCCTGATAGGTCACGACTTCGGTCGTATTCCCCAAGTCCTTGAAATGGTAGTTCAAGCCGCCGTCGTAAGGGATGGCTGGCGTTTCGGCGAAAAGCCCGTCCTGTGTACTCAGTTTGATGCCGGTATGATTGATGGGTTTCCCTCCGAAATAGACGCTTGCCAAATACATCTCGCCTTTTTCGTTGACACCGGAACGGATGTAGCAACGCTGGATGTTGCGTTCGATGGTCTGTTGCTTGGAGACATAATTGCCGATTTCGTTATAGGCGGAATCCTTTTCGAAGTTGAAGCCATTCTTCAATTCCTCCAATTCCTGCAACTTGATGGGAAGCAGACTGTCGCAGAAAGCCAAGTTGCGTTCCGCCTCCTTCTGTTCCACCTGGCGCATCAGGGTCAGGCCTTCCCGGATCACTTTGAACTCTTTCGGGTACAGGATGCGGATACTGTCTATTTCACTTTTGGCGGCAAAGAATTCATTCCGTTCATACATATTCCGGGCACTGTCCAACCTTGCCTGTGCATTCTTTTCGTCGTTGTTGCAACCGGCCAGTGCCAGGGTTGCAAGTGCTATGCTGATTGCTGACTTTTTCATGATGATGATTGTTTATTTCTTCTTATCCGGTGCAAAGATATTGGAAAAAGAGGGAATTAGCATCCTCGCAAGAATTTAATTATCTTTGCTGGCTCAATGTTACTTTTCCCTGGATGGAAAAGTAACCAAAAGATCACGGCTTAACCAGCCTCGCTACTCCGTTCCCTGCGTTCGCTGTCGCGTCTGAAACTCGCTTCGCTCAAACAGCAGACGCTCCGGACGCTCACTCCGGTCACTGCGCTTGACACTCGCCAGCTTAGGCCGGAGATAGAGCCTGGCGGCTCTTTGAGGATGGCCGATACCGGCACCTATATAACAGGCGGCATCGGCCATCCCAAGAGAAAGCGGAGCTTTCTCGGAAAGGCCTAAGCGGACAGGCGTCAAGCGGAGGGTAAAGGCGAAGCGGCAGGAGCCTGCGCTGTCTGAGCGAAGCGAGTTTCGCAGGCGACAGCGTAGCCTTTACCCGGAGTAGCCTGGACGGTTCAGCCTTGATCTTTTGG
>JAGBDR010000059.1 GCA_017937385.1 Parabacteroides sp. | reverse complement strand
GGCTATTAGAACTTTTAATTTCAATATACTTTAGTATTATTAATATTAAATCTAACCGCTTGTTCGCCTGTCGCAGGGTAATTGCCGTTGTTCCATGTAGAGACGCACAGCCGTGCGTCTCTACGGTACGGGGAACGGCACGCGGCCAAACATTTTAGAATTATTTGATTATAAATTCATGTTTATTTTACGATTGCCTTCACAGCTTCTTCGCCTTCGACAGCTACAACAACTACACCCTGAGGAGCAGCGATTACAGCATTGTCAGAAGCCAGAACCGTGTTAGCGACTACCTGACCGAGGATGTTGGAGATAACAACCTTTTTGCCGGCAGCACCAGCGATTGTTACCTGACCTTCACCGGCGATAACCGTTACTTCAGAAGTAGCGATGCCTTCGTTGGCGGTCGGCTGGCGGTATTCTTCTTCGTTCATATTGTAAACGTCAGCGTTCTTGATGTTATCAACGACAACAACTACACCGTTCATCCACTTCAAGTAACCCGGAGTCAGAGTTCCGTCTAAAGAAGTTTCGATTACGAATGACTGGTCTTCAGTATCAACATAGCGGAACTGGAATTTAGCAATATGGTTATTGTTGTTACCGATGAACTGAGGTTTACCGTTTACGATCAAAGAATCATGACGGTGAATAGCCTGAACGAAACCTAACTTGTAATAACCTTCCGTATTTTTATACGGATTACCAACCTGATGTACATGATCTGCATCCCAAACCTTTGCAGAATCTACCAAATTAACCAGGAAGCGACCTTCTGTCCAAGCCTTAGTCGGAATGGCATGTTCGCAAGTTGCAGACTGATGTTCTTCACACCATTTGCCAGCCGGATGGATAGTCGGATCAACAACCAACATATACTGCGGTTTGTATGTTTCGTAACGAACATATGCAGTGTCAGCGATCATAGCCGGAGCCATATCTGTGAAGTCGGCGATGTTTTCCATACCCAAGAAGTTTGCAAATACATCTTTTGCAATTTCAGTTACCTTTTCATACAACAGTGATTTGTTGTTATCGTTGCGATAGATAGAAATTGTATCTACTTGTTCGATTACAAACAGGTCGTTTTCTGTTCTGTTATACAGATCTACATTCGACAAGATACCAATCGAAGCATCACCTGCATACATCTTAACCAAATCTTCATCCTGATTGAAGATCTGATACATTTCATCTTTCCAATCTTTAGAAAGGTTTGTTTCCGTCTGTTTTACACGAGAGAACGCTACCGGACGTAAGTTATAACAACCTTCATTACCGTCGAAACGGATCGCAAACTTCAAAGCATCAGCGTGTGCCTTATCCAAACCGGCAGCCGCATACTTCTTCGTATTGTTACCATCCTTATAAGTTACCAACGAACGATAACCTTTATCTCCATTTGCATTTACATCGCCGTATGTCAACGGTTCGTTCCACTGGTTAACGAATGTGTAAGCCAACACTTTCAATGTATCTTCAACTGTATAATACCCTTTTGTAGTAGTATAAGTACCCAATTCGCTGATTACATAGATTGTATCGGCAGGATAATATTCATACACATGTTTTTCGGTATTTTCTTTCTTTTCGAATTTTCCGTCATATTTCTTAACAGAGAATTCCAAAGCCTTTCCAAGATCAGTCGTCAAACCGATTACATGATATGCAGCCGCATTTCCTTCACCGTGGTTTTCGGTCATGTAAGCCTTTCCTGCAAATACGGAAGAAGAGAATGCAATGTTCCACTTCTGGTTCAATTCTTTATCCGTGCTCAGCACTTTGTAACCGTCAGTTGCTTCTGTTGCCACAGTCTTGATTACATACTGGTCGTTGCCTGTCTTATAAGTATCGGCTGAACCAGATACATAATACAATGAACTATACTGCCGGTTTCTTCCTTTAAAATAACGGTTATAGGAACAAAACAGACCTTATAAGGAAGACGAATAGGTTCTTGAATGAATATTTGATGCGGTTTCTCTGCTATCCGGTTGTGAGATCAAAGTTTTTTCCTACTTTTGTGGCATTGTTTTGGTGTTGCGTTTCCATCGGCTATGACTGGAAACGTGATGAAAAGGGAATCAGGTGCGAATCCTGGACAGACCCGCTGCTGTAAGTTCCTCTCCAAATCTTTGAATACACTCAAGCCACTGTCTGTATCGGATGGGAAGGCATTCAAAGATGGAACAAGTCAGAAGACCTGCCAAGACAAATCATAGTTTTAATGCTTTCGGGAAATAAAGCGGTAAAACATCGAGTCGGATCAAGCGTTACTCATTTACAGAAAAGACCTTGCTTTCTCTTTGTGTGTGCATTCTCCCATAAGCCAGTCATGAATCACTTTATCAAGGATCAAGATGAAAGTCTTTGTACATGTATTTCTTTTGCTTGTCTGCCTGTCACAATTGAGCCTGACGGTACAAAACCAAGTTACCCTCTCCGGGAAAGTAACCGACCGGCAAGGCGATCCCCTGCCGTTGGTAACGATCGCCGTCGAAAACACGACTTCCGGCACTTATACGGATGACAACGGATACTATTCCCTACGCGTATCTCCCGGGAAACACACATTCGTCGTCTCCTCCTTAGGATACAAAACCATCCGAACATCACTCGACCTCCAACGCGACAAAACCCTTGATTTCAAACTGGAAGAAAGTTCCATAAACCTGAAGTCGGTGGAAGTGTACGGAAAAACACAATCCCAACAGGCAAGGGAAAGCGCACTTTCGGTAAATGCGCTCGACGTCAAACCGGTTATCAATTCGCTCAACAACCTGAATGAACTGGTGAACCGGACGGCCGGTGTCAAAGTACGCGAAGAGGGAGGCGTGGGTTCCGACTTCGACCTCTCGATCAACGGGCTGTCCGGCAATTCCATCCGCTACTTCATCGACGGGGTTCCTTTGGACAGCAAAGGGAGCAACGTGACGCTCGCCAACCTGCCCGTCAACCTGATCGACCGGGTGGAAATCTATAAAGGCGTAGTACCCGCTTCATTGGGGACAGACGCATTAGGCGGTGCCGTCAACATCATCACCCAGGCGGAAAAGAAAAACTTCTTAGACGCCTCTTACAGCATCGGTTCTTTCCATACGCACCGTGCCGACCTGAACGCGCAGTTCGTAGAACGGCGCACGGGGTTGATCGTGCGTCCGACCGTCGGCATCAACTATTCGAAAAACGATTACCGGATGAAAGACGTACAGATGCGCAACGAAACAGGCGACCAGTTCATCTACGGCAACCCCAAACGTTTCCATGACGGCTATTTTTCGCTATTGGCACAGATCGAAGCCGGAATCACCGGCAAATCTTGGGCCGACGAATTTTTTGTTTCCGCATCCTACTCCCAAACGGACAAGGAGTTGCAGACCGGCTCCGTGCAGACCAAAGTCTACGGGATGGCCGAACGCAATTCGGACGCCTGGAACCTGTCGGCCCGCTATAACAAATCGAACTTCATGACCGAAGGTCTGACCCTGAAAGCGACTTTGTCGCACACCTGGGACCACTCCATCACGACCGACACCGCCTATCGGAAATATTATTGGGACGGAGGCTACATCGTGAGCCAGCGCAACGAGATCAGAGGCAATGCGCCCTCCATCCTCCACTACAAACGGCCACTGACCCTCGCACGTGCCAATCTGGATTACCGGTTGCACGAACATCACAGCCTCAACCTGAACTACCAGTTAAGCCGGACCGGAAATGACCGCTACGACGATTTAGATCAGAGTTTCGAACCCTCGAACGACGCTGTGACCAAACAGATTATCGGGCTGACCTACAGTCAGTCCCTCTTTGACGGGAAGATGCAGAATGTATTCTTTGCGAAAGACTATGTGAACCATCCGAATATCCGGCAAACCGACCAGCCAACCGTGACGGGATCGGACCGGGTGCGGGGTTCCACCACCCAAAACTACCTCGGGTATGGAGCCGGATTGCGCTATCAGTTCTTCGACCCGTTGGCGGTAAAGGTTTCATACGAGCACAGCGTGCGCCTGCCCATCGCCCGCGAGCTGTTGGGCAACGGGACGACCATCTATGCGAACGTGGCGTTGGAACCGGAAAAGAGCAACAACGTCAATCTTGCCCTGTTCGGTACCTGGCATCCCGCCGGCAGGCATACGCTCTATTACGAGGCAAACGGGTTCCTGCGCTATGTGGACAATTATATACAGACCTCCGTCATCGAGAAAGAGGGCATGATGCAGTATGTCAACGATCCGGCCGTCCACATCAAAGGAGTGGAAGGAGAAGTCCGGTATGACTGGGACGGGCGGTTACAGCTCGTGGCAAACGTCAGCTACCAGGATGCCCGCGACCGCCAGAAATATAAAGAAGACGGCAAGCCGTCGGCCACTTATGACAACCACGTGCCCAACCGTCCCTGGTTGTTCGGTAGCGCGGAGGCGAGCTATACGTTCCACGGCCTCCTGCAACGGGACAGCAAGTTGCGCATAGGCTGCACATTCCAGTGGGTGCACTGGTACTTCTTGACCTGGGAAGCCTACGGCAACCGCGATACCAAAGCCCGTATTCCTTCGCAGCATATCTGCAATGCCGATATCACCTATTCCTGGAAACGTGACCGCTATAACATCGCGTTGGAATGTTCGAACCTCTTCGACGAAACGGCTTATGACAACTACAAACTACAAAAGCCGGGGCGTGCCTGCTTTGCCAAATTCAGAATATTTATCAACTAACATTCATAATTAAAAAAGAGAAAAGAAAATGAAAGCATTCAAATTTAGATGGCTTGCCTTTCTGGTAGCCTTGATCTCACTGGGTTTCACGGCTTGTTCCGATGATGATGATTCGAAAGACCTGCCGGAGAACGGCACCGAAAGCCAATATCATTTCGACCTGTTCCTGACCGTAGGGAAACACGGGGGCATGAGCAGCAAGAACACGACAGTAGTCAACAGTGTCGATAAACTGACGGCCGATAAAGGGATTATCACAATCAAAGGTGAAGGGACCGAACTGGGAGACTACTCGATGGAAAGCATCTCGAAAGGGAAATACTATTACCAGATTCCTTCCAGTAACGACCGTTTCGTGAAATACCAGATCGAGGACAACCAAATATGGGAGATAGCCTCGTCGCCCTTTAAGGCGAACACTTACAAGGTACGCTCCTACACTCATGCCTGGATCGATGACAATACGCTCGTCATTATGGCCGCCAACGGCGATGCAAGCCAGATCATCTGGAGCAAACTGAACACCGACAATATGTCGATCCTCAGTGAAGGGACGCTGGACATTCCGCTGCCGGAATCAGAAATTGCAGGAGAAGAGACCCGGAAATTCACGACATCGGGTATCCTTACCTATAATAAAAAGGCAGGCAAATTATTCTACTTCTATTACGGGAAAAACGGCATATCCGGAAGAGGAGGCAAAACAACGACCAAATTCTATACGGCAGTCCTCAACCCTACAACCCTGGCAGTGGAAAGCAACAAGCGCAACTCGCTCGCCGACGAAATGGCAGGAAGTGCCTACGGGGAACTGATGCAGGATTGCGTAACGTATGATGAAGCCGGTAACCTCTACTTAGCCGCAACCATCATCAAAGACGAGATGGAAGAAGGACACCTGTTGCGCATCAAGAACGGCGAGACCGATTTCGACACCACTTATGAAGGGTATCCGAATGCAGACGGCAAATTGCTTACCATCCAGTATTTAGGTAATGGCAAGGCCCTTGCTTATGCACGCGACGATGCCTCCGGTACGATGATCGACAGTTACAGCCACTATTACTCCATCATCGACCTTGCCACGGGCAAAAGGGAACGTTTGAGCTACGGTGGCAAAGAACTCGCTTACAGTGGCGGCCGTTTCTCCCAGCGTTCTGTTGTCTTCAACGAGAAAGCCTACATCGGCGTGAACACCGAAGCGGATGCCAATGCCATCATCTACATCTACGATACCAAGAGCGGAACTGTAGAAAAAGGAGCGGAAGTGGCCGGAGAATTCTATTTCGACATGATCCGCGTGATGGAAAACGATTGATCCAAATTCCGGTTCGTTTCCATGCCCATGAATTTTTTGTTTCATGGGCATGGAATCCGGATTGCATGCCCAAAGATATTTTTTCACCTTTAATTGCCACAAGTAGATTGGACCAGGATTTGCTCTATGTAGCGGCATTCCGGTCAGGCTTCCCAACGTCTTCATTCTTTCCGGGCATCTTGAAAATCGGGTATTCACAAAAACAACGACAAAAGGGATAAAAGAGTGATTTACCTCAAAAATCGAAACAGTAAATTAAACCAAACCGACTTTTTTATCGTTATATTTATAACAAAAACACTCAATACAAACAAATGAAACGTTGGATAAAGCGAATCGGAATCGTATGCCTGATACCAGTGGTATTGGTCATATTGGTCTCAATTCTTTTATATATACCACCTTTCCAGAATTTCGCTGTGCGGTCGGTTGCCCGATATACCCGTGAGGCAATCGGCATGGATATCGAAATCGGACGGGTACGTCTTTCCTTTCCCTTACACCTGACAGTACAAGATGTAAAGGTCATCACTCCTCCCGACACGGTATTGTCGCTCGAAAGTTTTCAGGTCAACATCCGCCCGCTTCCCTTGTTGAAGAAAGAGGTCTTGGTAGATGCGATCGACCTCAGGGGCGTGAAAGCCAATACGGGCGACCTGATCAAGGGAATGGAGATCAAAGGGACTTTAGGGAAACTTTATGCAAAAGCGGACCGCATAGATCTCGGAAAAGAGATGGCCCGGCTGAACAAAATAGACCTTTCGGATACAGCCATCACCCTATTGATAAGCGACACGACAACCGACAAGGATACGACATCGGCCCCAATCAACTGGAAATTGGTATTGGACCAAATCAACCTGAACCGGGTTGCGCTTGCCTTACAGATGCCGAACGACTCGCTGCGTCTTTCGACTTACATCGACAAGGCGGGACTGGCCGACGGAAAGGCCGACCTCGGAGCAGCCCGTTACAGTGCTTCCCGGTTTCTCCTGTCCGGCTCTTCTCTGAATTATGACGGTAACGACGACGAACCGGTACCGGGATTCGATCCGGCACATATTGCTTTACAGGATGTGGATATCCGGATCGATTCGCTTCTGTACGGAGGCCGGGACATACGTGCACAGATCAAAGCCTTTTCAGCCAACGACCGTTCGGGAGTTGCATTCCGTTCGTTGACCGGTGACTTCTGGAGTGACAGCACAACCCTACAAGTGCCAGAACTCCTGTTGAAAACCCCTTATTCAGAAATACGCCTGTTGGCAACCGTTCCCTGGAGTTCGCTCGACTCTACGCCAAGCGGTACGCTCCGTGCCCAGTTGACCGCATCGGTAGGAAAAGAGGATGTTTGCATCTGGGCTGGTCCACTTCCCCAAGAGTTCAAACAGGCCTATCCTCAGAAAGATATCCACCTGACAGCCGGCATAGAAGGGAACTTGAATGCTTTACGGCTACGCCAGTTGAAAGGTGAACTGCCCGGCGTCTTCAATCTGAATATCACAGGAGAGATGAAAGCCGTGGCGGACAGCATCCGCCGTTCGGGTGCATTCCGGTTGGAGGCACAAACCGAAGATCTCAATTTTATTCTCAGCCTGTTGCCGGAATCCGAACGTTCCCGCTATAACCTGCCGGCAATGAAGCTGAAAGGGGAAGCGGTTTTGCAGAATCAAGAGTATCGTGCCGGCCTTTTACTCGTACAAGGCGACGGCCAGGTAGAACTGACAGCCCGCTATGCCCCCGCACAAGCATCTTATCGGGCCGATCTGAAGATCGACAGCCTGAAGCCGACCGACTTCCTGCCCCAAGATTCCCTTTACCACCTGACCGCGTCGATCCATGCCGAAGGGAAAGGTTATGACCCGTTCCTTGTTTCCACCTGGGCGAAACTGGATGGAAAGATTACGGATATCCGGTATGGGACATACGCCGTGTCGGACGTGAAATTGGACGGGTCGTTGGAAAAGAACCTGTTGAAATTCGATCTGCTCAGCCGGTATCCGCTTGCGAACATGGACTTGTCGTTGAACGCGACCCTCCGTAAGAAGAACGTGAACGCCATGTTGATCGCCGATGTGCAAAACTTGGATTTATACGGCATGCACCTCATGAATGACTCGCTGGAAACATCCTTTCAACTTTTTGCAGAGGCGGAAACGGATATGGGGAAAAACAACAAGATGGACATAACACTCGGAAACTGGGAACTGACAAACCGGAGAGGCAAGTTCCATCCGAAGACATTGACTTTATATGCCCGCAGTAATTCCGACACGACCCGCGTTTCCTTTCATGCCGGAGACCTTGGGGTCATCCTGACCGGTAATGCGGATATCGAAACGATGGCCGACAAGTTTACAAGAATAAACGACGGCCTCACCCGGCAGTTGGAACGCGATTCGATGATCGACATTCCGGCTTTCCGTCCACTCCTGCCGGATATGGACCTGAAGATCACGGCCGGTAAGGACAACCCGATCTACAACATCCTGCAACAATACGATGTTACTTTCGACAAGTTGCATATCGAAGCCAACACTTCGCCAGACAAAGGTTTCTTCCTCGATGCCGACCTTTTCAACCTGATGCAGGACACGACCCGGATCGATACGATCTGCCTCATCGTCCGGCAGGACTCGCTCGGCTTGCTCTACGACACGAAAGTTTCCAAAAACAAATACCGGAAGCAACAACCCTTCACCGCCGGTTTGCAGGGAAAGATCCGGAATACCTTCATCGACACCGAACTGAAATACACCGACGGCCAAGGGAAAACCGGCATCCGGTTAGGCGCCCGTGTCGATAAGGAACCGGAAGGACTACGCCTGCAGCTCTTCCCGGAAGATCCGATAGTGGCTTTCCACACATTCAAACTGAATCGTGATAATTATATCCTGTACCGCAACGCAAAAGACATAACCGCCAATGTCCGGCTGACTGGCGAAAACAACGCATCCCTCTGGCTCCATTCGATTGCCGGGGAAGAGGGGATGAAAGAGATCCATGCCGAGCTGAGCCAGATAGATCTGAATGCCATTACAAAAGGATTCCCGAACCTTCCTTCCATGCAGGGAATGTTTAGCGCCGACTTGCAGTATGCTCCTTCGGACAGCAGCTTCATGGTAGTGGCAGACACGCATATCGACAGTTTGTTCTATGAAGGAGGACGGGTTGGCGAACTGATGTTCAACACAGTCTACCTGCCGCTTAGCGACAAGGAACATCAGATAGATATGCACCTTTTCCGTGACCGTAGCGAGGTAGCGGCGATCAATGCCTATTACCAAACGGGACAAACGGATTATCTGGACGGGAACATGAATATCACCTCCCTGCCTTTAGAGATGGCCAATCCGTTCATTCCAGATAACATGGCCAAGCTGACAGGCCTCTTGCAAGGAGAACTGGCGATAACCGGTACCCTGGCGGCTCCTGCGGTCAACGGGTATGTGCGGATGGACAGTTCGGCGGTATATGTCACGGCTGTCGGCTCTTCTTTCCGTTTCGACAAACAGGATATCAAGGTCAAGGATAACCTAATCCGTTTCGACCGGTATAACATCTATGCTTCAGGCACCAATCCTTTTGTCATCGACGGCACAGTCGATATGCACAATCCTTCCCGGATGATGGCGAACCTGAAACTGACGGCTCAGGAGATGCAATTGTTGAATGTGAAACGCAAAAAGGAGAGCATGGTGTACGGCAAGCTGCTCGTCAACCTCAATTCGACAGTCAAAGGACCGCTCGATGCCTTGACCATGCGGGGAGATTTACAACTGTTGGGCGGAACGAACGTCACATACGTGATGCAGGAATCCTCGCTTACGGCACAAGACCGCCTGGCCGACCTTGTGACCTTTACCGATTTCTCCGATACACTACAGACTCACCTACACCGTCATGAAACACCTCTGCCTATCGGCGGACTGGATATGTTGATGACCATCCGGATTGACCAGGCGGTACGTCTGAACGCAGATATCACACCCGACCAATCAAGCCGTGTGGAACTGGAAGGAGGTGGCGACTTGTCGTTCCAGTACACGAAACAGGGCGAAATGATCTTGAACGGACGTTATACACTTTCAGGCGGGATGGTAAAATATGCCATGCCGATCATTCCGCTCAAAGAGTTTACGATACAAGACGGGAGTTACGTCCAGTGGAGTGGCAATCCGATGGACCCGACACTGAACCTGACGGCAACCGAGCGGATGCGGGCATCCGTCACACAAGATGACGGCAGCTCACGGCTCGTCACATTCCATGTCGGCATGGCAATCCAAGAGACATTGGAGAACCTGCAAATGCAATTCATCCTCTCCGCACCGGAAGACCCGTCCATGCAACAGGAACTGGACAAGATGGGCGATGGGCAACGGTCGCAGATCGCCGTCACGATGCTCGTCACGGGGATGTACCTCAACATGAACGATGTCGGCGGTGGCGGAAAGAAACCGAGTCTGGATATGGGAGCCGCCCTAAACAGCTTCCTGCAAAGCGAAATCAACAATATCGCGGGCAGCGCCTTGAAGTCTGTGGACATTACCTTAGGCATGGAGCAGTACGACCAGAACGGCGCAGGAGCCGGTGGGGAACGGACGGACTTCTCTTTCCGTTTCGCCAAACGGTTCTACAACGACCGGATCAGTATCATCTTGGGAGGACGGGTTTCGACCGGGCAGGATGTGAATGCCGGACAGTCGCAACAATTCATCGACAACGTATCGATCGAATACCGCCTTGACGGTAGTGGAACCCGTTACATCAAGCTTTTCCACGACAAGAACTACGAAAGTTTGCTGGAAGGTGAAATCACAGAAACCGGTGCCGGTATCGTCCTGCGTAAAAAGATGCTTCACCTCCGTGAACTATTCATCTTCAAAAAGAACAAACCCAAGCCGGTAACGGACGACAAACGAATAGAAGAGAAAATATGAAACACATTCAAAAGTACATAGCCTATATTTCGTTATTCCTGTTTGCTTCCTGTTCCACAACGAAAAATTTGCCGGAAGGAGAGGTTCTGTATACGGGAATCAAAAAGATTGAAGTGGCAAACGAAGACAAAAGTCCGGAAGGAGAAGAGGCGCTGGAGGAAGTAGAAGCCGCCCTCGCTTATCCGCCCAACAACGCCTTGCTTGGAAGTTCGTCCATCCGCATCCCGTTTCCATTCGGACTGTGGGTATACAATGCATTCGTGAACAGAAGGGGAAAACTCAACAAATGGATATTCAATAAACTGGCAGCCAAACCGGTTTTGATCAACACGGTCAATCCGGAAGTCCGGACAAAGGTCGCCTATAACTTGCTTCGCGAATACGGCTACTTCAACGGAGCGACTTCCTATGAGGTAGAGCCGGATCCCAAGAATCCCAAAAAGGCGAAGATCAGCTACAAAGTGGAGATGAACCAGGCCTATACATACGACAGCATTGCATACGTCCGGCTACGGCATCGCATTGACACGCTTATCCAGCGTAACATCAGCGACCGGCTCCTGCACGACGGGGACCACTTCAATGTCGTGCAGCTTGAAGCCGAACGCCAGCGTATCTCTTCCCTACTCCGTAACAACGGGTATTACTATTTCCGTCCCGAATTTATCAGCTACCAGGCCGATACATTGCTGAATCCCGGAAAAGTCGCGCTCCGTATCTCCACCAAACCGGGATTGCCCCGTACCGTATTGCGCCCCTGGAAAATCGGCGACATATCGGTCTTTCTGAACGGCTACAACAACGAACCGCCAACAGATTCCATCCGCTATAAAGAGATGACCATTTTTTACGAAGGGAAATTGCGCGTCCGTCCGAAAGTACTCTATGACCGGTTGAAATTCCGCCCCGGCGACCTCTATTCGCAGCAACAACAGGAGAAAACCCAAACCGGTTTCTCCCGTCTGGGTATCTTCCGCTATTCGGAAATGCAATATACTCCCAAAGACACTTCCCGCCGTTGCGATACGCTGAACTTGCAAATCAACACGGTTTATGACCTTCCGCTGGATGGCGAACTGGAACTGAACGTGACGACCAAGAGTAACGACCAGACAGGGCCGGGCGCGATCTTCAGTGTGACCAAGCGGAACATATTCGGAGGTGGAGAAACATTCGGTGTCAGTATGCGCGGTTCCTATGAGTGGCAGACCGGCAAACGGGTTTCGGGCAGTAGCTCGACAATCAACAGTTGGGAGTTGGGCATCAGTGGTACGCTGACCTTCCCACGGGTACTGTTCCCCGGCATGATAAAAAAGGACACGAAATACCCGTCCAGCACCACTTTCCGCATTTATGCGGACCAGTTGAACCGTGCCAAATTCTTCAAGATGTTGGCTTTCGGCGGAAGTGCTTCGTATGAGTTCCAGCCATCGGCAACCAGCCACCACTCGGTAACACCGTTCAAGCTGACCTACTCGTTGTTGCAACATACAACCCATGAATTTGACTCCATCGTGGGAGTCAACAAAGCGTTAGGCCGAAGCCTCGAGAACCAGTTTATTCCGGCTATGAGCTATACATACACGTATGACGATTCTCCCGTCTCCACCCGGAAACACCACATCTGGTGGCAGTCTTCCATCACACAGGCAGGCCTCATTCTTAACGGAATGTATGCGATCGCAGGCAAAGGGTTCAGTGAACGGGACAAACAACTCTTAGGCAACCGTTTTGCCCAGTTTGCCAAATTGACCAGCGAACTACGATACAACTATGCCCTTGGCAAGAAGCATCACGTAGTCGGACGTCTGATGGCCGGGGTCGCATACAGCTACGGTAATTCGACGACAACCCCTTACAGCGAACAATTCTATATCGGGGGGGCCAACAGCCTCCGCGCTTTCACGATCCGCAGTATCGGACCGGGTAGCTACCATCCTACCGACTCGAAATACGGCTATTTAGACCAGACCGGCGACATCAAGTTCGAAGCCAACTTAGAATACCGCTTCCCGATCTTGGGCGACCTGCACGGAGCGACCTTCCTCGATGCCGGAAACGTCTGGCTGCTCCGCCATGACGGAAGCCGCTCCGGCGGACAGTTGAAATGGGGCCGTTTCCTAAAAGATCTGGCATTGGGTACCGGTATCGGCATTCGCTACGACCTGACTTTCCTGGTCGTCCGTCTGGACTGGGGTATCGGTCTGCACGTTCCGTATGACACAGGCAAGAAAGGCTATTACAACATCCCGAAATTCAAGGACGGTATGGGGATCCATTTGGCGATCGGGTATCCGTTCTAACAATTAAAACAATATGTGATTTCTCAGTGAAAACAATTATATTTGTGCACTAATAATAAATAAAAAGAGACAATGGAAAGAACGGTTTTTAATGCGGCCCAATTGCAAATACTGGATTTGATGTCGTATGTTGAAAATGAAGAAACATTGGATGAAATCAAAGATATGCTATCAAACTACTTTGCCCAAAAGGCAGAAAAAGAGATTGACAAGCTATGGGAGAGCGGGAAAATCAACAACACAATTATTGAGGGCTGGAAAAACGAACACATGCGTACCCCTTATAACACGAAGCAATGAATAGAGTTGTATTGAGTACACATTGTGTTATACAAATGATATACTGACAGAATACGAAGAGATTTTCTCTTTGAAAATGGGTAAAGACATTGCACAAAATATTATCAAAGCAATTATTACTCGCAAAAATACGCTTAAATTAGACGCTCATTTTCACTTCAACCTCATTCAAACAGATGTGGATGATAATAAGTTCATTGATTGCGCTATTGCTGCCAATGCTTCTTACATAGTCAGTCAAGATCACCATTTTGACGTACTGAAAAAGATAGATTTTCCTAAAGTTGAACTAATTGACATCCATACTTTCATTACGTTGTTAAACAATGAATCTATCCCATAAAAACTACAATACACATTATCCAACCGTTCCAAAATCAAAAGGGGAGATACTTGGCAAGCATCTCCCCTCCGAGGTTATGGCGTTTGATATATATATATATATTTGATATTGAGAATTAAAAAGGTTTGATAAAATTATTACTTTACTAATCTATATAAAAAACTATTTGTCTGTCTTCAAAGCTACCGGTTTGAACAGGAAAACAAAAAGAATCAACAATACAAACGAAAACAGAGTCGAGATGGCGAAGACGACAGGCCAATCACACAGATCCCCGTCGCGGAACAGGCCGATCAACCATCCGTTCCAAAGCGTCCCAATCAGGAAACCGATCCCCCATACCAGAAAGAAGAGCAAACCTTGCGCCTGTGCTTTCATCTCTTTGGGCGCCACATTGTCTGTATAGACCTGTCCGCCGACAAAGAAAAGGCCGAAGATCAACCCGTGGACGATAATCCCGATATAATAGAACCACTGTATATCCGTCTCCGCACCGATATAGAACGAAGCATACCGGACCACAAGGGCAATCATACCGAAAATCAAGGTATTCTTAATCCCGGACTTGATCAGGATCGAAGTGGTGATGACCAGGAAAAACATTTCCGCCAGTTGTCCGAGGTTCAGCGTCACCGTGATATTTTGGACCTGTTCGTCGGCAAGGATCATCGAACCATAGACATGATACAAGTTGAACGGAATGATCGCCAAAAACGTCAGGATCATAAAAGCCCGGTAGTTCTTATCTTTCATCAGCGAGAATGCACTGAACCCGGTTATATCCATCACCGAAATGCCGGCCCGCTTATCGACCGAAGGCGGCGTATGTGGCAACCGCAGGTTCAGAAGTGCTGCCACGAAACAGACAGCGGCCCCACAATACATCGGCAGATTCGTGTCGTCGAAAGCGGGCAAGTGCATCACATGAAGGGCAACCACACTGAAGATACCGGAAGCAACCCATCCCACCGAACCGAACATACGAATACGCGGGAACTGTTCCGACGGCGTATGGCTCATGGCAATCGTGCTGGTCAGGCTCTGTGTCGGCATGTGGCAAAGCATCGCCAGCACGACACAGGTCATAAGCGGGACGAAAGCCACTTGCTGGGCTGCCAGAAGCAAAAAGACTCCCGTAAGGATATTCAATACAGCCAGGATTTTCTCGGCTGCAAAATAACGGTCGGCGATCGCACCGATGAAAGAGGACGCCATCGCACCGATGGCCATCGCGCTCAACACCAATGAAACCTGGTAGACTTCCAATTTCAGCGTATGAGAAAGATAGGCGGCCAGAGGGACCCACCAGACTGCACTCAACATATATTGCATAAACATCATGGTGCAGAGTTGAACTTTCGTTCCGATTCCTTGTTTTGTTGTAAAAGTGTCCATATAATTTAGAATAAAAGGTTATTGTCACCTGTGTTTTACAGGAGGCAAATGTATTGATTCCCGTATTCCGGGTTGTCCGACCTTGTTGCAATCTTTCCCGTATTCTTCTCATTTACTGCGATTCTCGCCCTTATTGAGATGATTTATGAAATCCGTGATACGATAAATGGAAATCCATACCGCATTTTTCTGTATCTTTCGCCCATTAATAGAAACGTCATATATGAAACATCTGAAGTTAATCTTACCCATCCTATTCATACTTTGCCTCACCCGGGCATACGCAGACGACAGCAACTATCTTTTCCGCCATTACCAGGTCGAGAACGGGCTCAGCGACAACATGGCGACCTGCTGCGTGCAGGACCGGAAAGGATATATCTGGATCGGGACACGCGACGGCTTGAACCGCTTCGACGGATATACGTTCAAAGTGTTCCGTAACGACCCCGACGAAGCCGAGACCTTGGGCAGCAACTGGATCACCTGCCTGGGTTGCGACCGGGAGGGCGGCTTGTGGGTCGGGACGCTTTCGGGATTATACCAGTACGACGACGAGAAAGAATCATTCCGGCATGTCCCGTTTACGGCAGACAAAGGGATCGACATTTTCCAATTCGACAAGGACAACAAACTCTGGATACTGATGGATGGCAACCTGATCCGGTTCAACACAGAGGACAGCCAGTTCCGCATCTTTGCCCCGGAAAACAACCAGAGCTACACGTCGTTCTGCATAACCCGCGAGAACAGCGTCTGGATCGGGAGTTCGGACGGGATGCTCTCACAACTGAACCCGGAAGACGGAACGACCGAATCCTACAATGTATTCGCCCATTCCTCCCCGAACACTCCGCGAAAGCTCTCCATGCTCTACCCCTCTCCTACGACCGACCGCATTTACATCGCTTTCGAACACGACGACGTGAAGATATTCGATCCAGCAACATGCGACTACCAGGACCTGAACATCCAAAAAATCAACCAGCTTACGATCTTGATCAACAGTTTCCTTGAAAAGGAGAAAAATGAACTGTGGATCGGGACCGACTCCGGATTGCTCATCTATCAGATCAGTACCGGCAAATGTACCCGTATCCGGCAGGACCCGTTGGACCCGTATGCCCTGTCGAGCCATTTCATCTCGGCTTTCTGCCGCGACCGGGAAAACGGCATCTGGATTTGTTTCCACCAGAACGGCCTCAACTACTATTCTCCTTTCCGTCCTTTTCATGTGCATTATCCCTGGGACGGACAAGGTTCGATGAAAGGAGAAGTGATCCGCGACATCTGTACCGATACCTACGGCAATATCTGGGTCGGGACGGAAGATGCTGGCATCAACTGCTTGGAAAAGAAGACCGGAACTTTCACCAACTACCAGCCGGTTCCGGGCGGGAACGGTTTGTCGCACACCAATATCCGGGGCCTGGCGGCATCGGGCGACCGGCTCTGGATCGGGCACGTGATCCACGGTATCGACCTGATGGATATCAAAACAAGGAAAGTGATCAGGCATTATGACCTGTTGAAAGATTCGCTGACGGTAAAGAACAGCACCGTCCGTTGCATCAAAGTATTGCAGGAGGGGCAAGTCTATGTCGGGACCGACGACGGTATCTATAAGTACGACTTCCTGAACGACCGTTTCCTGTATGCCCCGCAATTTCCGCCTTTTGCAGTGAACTGTATCTACGAAGACCGCTTGGGAAGAATCTGGACCGGCATGTTCAACCGCAGTTTCTATTACAATCCGATCAGCAATACCGGCATGTACCTGCCCTACGACAAGCTGAACACCCAACGCCACAATTTCGTCAACGACGCTTGCGAGGACAAAGACGGCAATATGTGGTTCGCGACCGTAGAAGGAGTCATCAAATATGACTTCCAGACCGGCGAGTCCCTGCACTACACCGTCAAGAACGGCATGCCGAGCAACGTCGCTTTCCGCATCCTGCCCGACGAGAACGAAAACCTGTGGATCAGCACCGCCAACGGGTTGGCCAGCTTAGAAACCGGAACGGGCAAGATCACGACCTACACGGAGTCCCACGGACTCATCACCCGCCAGTTCAACGACAACTCCGCTTTCAAAGACAACGAAGGGACTTTCTATTTCGGTTCGGTCAAAGGCTTCATCCATTTCAAGCCCTCCGAAGTCATCCCGGCAGCCGAGAAGATGAACGTCCATTTGGGAAGCCTCGAAATCCAGAACGAGGCCGGAGAAAGGTACATCATCAACTGTTCCGCCGAGTCGGAGACGAAGAAAATCACGCTGAACTACAAGCAATCCACATTCAGCATCAATTTCTCCGCCCTCAACTTCATCGCCCCCAAATCCGTCCGGTATGCTTACAGGATGGGAAACATGGACAAGGAATGGATTCCGATCGGAGAGCGTAACACAGTCTATTTCGCCGAGTTGCATCCGGGCGATTACACCTTTGAAGTACGGGCGACCAACCTGTCGAACAACTGGAGCGACACTCCGACACGGCTGTACATCACCGTCTTGCCACCCTGGTGGGCGTCCAACTTAGCGTATGTCTCCTATGCCGCCGCCATCCTCGCCATCCTTGCCGGTTCCTTCTGGTCCTGGCGGCAGAAGACCAAGCGGGCAATGGCCTACAACATGCAGTTGTTTGAAGACCAAAAGGAGAAAGAGCTGTATCAGGCCAAAATCGATTTCTTCATCAACATCGCCCATGAGATCCGGACCCCACTTACCCTGATCAAGAACCCGCTCGAACGCCTCCTGAAATCCGACAAGATCGGCGAAAAGGAGAACAAGTCGCTTACGTTGATGGACAAAAACGTCTCCCGCCTCCTCTCGCTGGTCAACCAGTTGTTGGACTTCCGCAAGACGGAGATCGAAGGATACCGCCTCAGCTTCGTCCGGACAGAAATCGTTTCGCTCCTGAACGAAACGGCCAAACGGTTCCAGGAATCGGCAACAGCGCACAATCTCTTGCTGAACCTCGACCTGTCGCAACCGGAGTTGTATGTGTTTGTGGATAAAGAGGCCATCACGAAGATATTCAGCAACCTGTTTACAAACGCAATCAAATACGCCTCCAGCATCATCATCGTGCGCCTGCAACTGACTCCCGACTATGAAACTTTCACGATCGACTTCATCAACGACGGTACTCCCATCCCCACGGAATTGAGGGAAAAGATATTCGAACCTTTCTACCGGATGGACGGAGACACAGGCAGCAAACCGGGCACCGGACTCGGCTTGCCCTTGGCACGCTCGCTGGCGGAAATGCACCACGGCGGCTTGCAGTTGGAGACCTTCGCCGACAGCCCGTCCATGACAATGTTCCGGTTGACCTTGCCCGTCAAGCTGCCCGAATCCATCAAACAACCGGAAGAAGAGGCGACGGCACAAGCGGTCCCCCAGAAAACAGAATTCATCCGCGACGAATCGCGCCCCACGATCCTGATCGTCGAAGACAACAAGGAAATGGCCGTCTTCATCGCCGACGAAGTCAACCTATTATATAATGTAGAGATCGCCGGAAACGGTGCCGAAGCGATCGCACTGTTGAAAGAGCATAGTTTCCAACTGATCATCAGCGACGTGATGATGCCCGTCATGGACGGATTCGCCCTGTTGAAAGAGGTGAAGACGGAGATCGAATTCAGCCATATCCCGGTCATCCTGCTGACCGCCAAAAACACCCTGCAATCACGCTTGGAGGGATTGGAGTTGGGAGCCGACGCCTACTTGGACAAACCGTTCTCGACCAACCTGTTGATGGCGCAAATCTCCAACCTGATCTCCAACCGCGACAACATACGCAAATTCTATTTCAACTCTCCGATCGCGAACCTGAAATCGATGGCTTATACCAAAGCCGACGAGAACTTCCTCGAAAAGCTGAACGAGATTATCAACACGCATATCGGCAACCCGGATTTGGATGTAAACATGATCGCAGAACAGATGCACCTGAGCCGCCCGACCTTGTACCGGAAGATTCGTGCCATCTCCGACCTGACCCCGAACGAACTGATCAAAATCAGCCGTCTGAAAAAGGCCGCCGAACTGTTGATACAGGGGAATATGAAGATTTACGAGATTTCGGAAGCCTGCGGTTTCAGCTCCCAATCCTATTTCTGGTCCGCCTTCATCAAACAGTTCGGCATGAGCCCATCGAATTACGCAAAAGAGCATAAATGAACCGGATAATATTCTAACTTTTATCCCGTTATAAAGTAAATACCTATAATCAAGGAGAGAGAGTCATGAATACAAGAAAATCCTTTTTATTAATTGCGTTTGTACTTCTTTTCATTCCTCTTCATGCCCAGTGGTTAATCGGAGGAAAACTCGGATTGAACGCATCGACAATGAATTTGCCCGGCAAAAATCCATCCTACAACGATCATCTGAGTGTCAACGGAGGCTTTACAGGTGAATATCAGTTCAACCAGTACTTCAGCTTATTGGCAGAGTTGTTATACATGAAACAGGGCTTCACCGACAAAATCATGGAATACGAATCCGCAAGCGACTTTAAAGAATTAAAGTTCGACAGGTCCTTCCATTGCCTTGAAATCCCGATCCTGGCCAAATTCAAACATAAGACCGGATTGAATCTGCAAGCCGGACCGCAAATCGGTTTGTCATTAAAACAGAAGACGGATTTGGCAGGGGAAATACAAAACCTACCCGGAGAGAAACGCCCGGTCAATTTAAGCTTGGTTGCAGGAATCGGATATGATACTGCATATAATCTGTCTTTTGACTTACGATACCAATTGGGATTGACCGGTATGTTCAAAGAAAGTAACAGACTTCAATGCCGTGCTTTTTATTTCGGAGTCGGCTACAAGTTCAAATGGTAGCATTACAATAACCGTCCCACCCCCAAAAAGGGAGCGGGACGGCCAACAAACATTAAAAAACAGTATGGTACAAACTTGCTCTATTCGTCTTTAACCATCAGATAGTTCTTCAACGGATTCGTGTACATTTCCAGTATCTTCGTACGCAGAAATGCTTCATCCTTATTCGGTAATACGATCTTGTCCAATTGTCCTTGCAGGTAATCTTCGAATTGCTTCTTGTCTTTCAACCCGTAATGTTCGCTGAAACGGCGCGTGCCGGTCAGCATATCGTATGCGACATAGTTGCAAGGATAGAACCGGTAGTGTTTGTAGATCTTCCGGTCGATGATGGAGGCAATCGTGGCGATCAACTCGTTCTTCTCCATATTCGGGTCCAAGGCAGCCAACTGCTCGTTGATCGAAGAGGTCAGGGTGAAGTGTACACGCCCCTTGTCATTCAGGATGCCAGTCTCCATGCTCAACAGGTCGTCGCGCTGGCTCTTCACGAAGTCGGGATTGTCGCGTTTTTGCTGGAATTCCTTTGCCTTCAGGAAATCGCACGGGTCGAACTCGTAGGAGATAGCGACCGGGAAGATGTTCAGTTCCATCAGGTTTGACAGGATATCCTTACTGCCGCTCATGTTCAGCATCTTCAAGATACTGCCCTGGGTACGGTCGTCCGAATCTTTGGCACGGCCCTCACGCTGCGCGATCCAGATGGACTCTTTCGTTTCCGTGATCGTATGGCGGATATAAGCGGAAAGGACTTTGCTCACCTCCAGCATCTGGCGTACCGGGACGTTGCGCTTCACGATGAAGCTGTTGTTCAGGCGGACCAGCGTCTCGATCCACGAACGGATCAGCAGGTTGTTGCCGATAGCCACCTGGGTCATGCCATAGCCGACATCATACAGCATGACATTCAAAAAGGAAGCGTCCAAAACGATGTCGCGATGGTTGGAGATAAAGGTACAAGGCATCTTGTCTTTCGGCAAACGGCTACGACCGGAAATCGTCAGGGAGAAGGTGGTTTTCTTGGCCACCATCATGACCGCTTCATACGCCAGCTTCGCCTTGAAATCCTCTTTGGTCTTGAAGGAGCGCATGGTTTCCGAAAAGGCTTTCCAGTCCACATCCGGCTTTATATACCGAAAGGCCCGTTCAAAATCTTCGTTGGCAATCAGCGACTCGATCGCGTCTTTCACCTCATCGTTGTTCAGCGGACGGATATCGTCAAAATTAATAGGAATTTCCATACTTTTATATTAGTTAAACTCGTTTTCAATAATATCGGTCATCACATCTTTTATGTCCAGACCGGCGGCACGTACTTGTTGCGGGATGAAGCTGGTAGCCGTCATGCCGGGAGTCGTGTTGATCTCAAGCAATTTCGGCTCGCCGTCCGCCGGGATGATATAGTCCACGCGGATCAGCCCTTTCGCACCCAGGAGGTCATAGATCCTCGATGTCTCGCGCTGTACCTTTTCCGTCAGTTCGGCAGAAATACGGGCGGGCGTGATTTCCTGTACCTGTCCGTTATACTTGGCGTCGAAATCGAAGAACTCGTTGTCCGTAACGACTTCGGTGAGCGGAAACACCACTTCCTTGCCAGTCGTCTTATAACAGCCGCATGTCACCTCGGTCCCTTCGATGAAACTCTCGATGACCACCTCCTTGCCCTCGCCGAAAGCTTTGGCGATTGCCGGCTGGATAGCCGAAGCCTCTTTCACTTTCGTCACACCGAAACTGCTGCCGCCATCGTTCGGTTTCACAAAGACCGGAAGCCCCAGACGGCTGACCACCTCTTCGTCCGTGACCGTCTGCCCTTTGAACAGATGGATGGAACGGGCGATATTGACACCGAAGCCTTGCAGATAATGGTTGCAGGCAAACTTGTTGAACGTAAGCGCACTGACAAACATGCCACAAGAAGAATACGGCATTCCGATCATGTCGAAATATCCTTGCAGCCGCCCGTCTTCGCCCGGAGTGCCGTGGATTGTGATATAGGCGAAATCAAAATGCTTGGTTTCACCGTTCTCACGGAAGCTGAAATCATTCTTGTCTATCGGTGTATGTTCCCCGCCGGGAAGTTTTACCGCCCATTCGTCCTTTTTGACGATGGCAATATATACATTATATTTGTCTTTATCAAGAAAAGAGAAGATTCCTTCCGCACTTTTCAGTGAAACCACGATTTCGGAAGAATCGCCTCCGGCAACAATAGCAATGTTTCTTTTCATCTTCTATAGCTCTTTAGTATTTGCATACACACGCCATTTATCGATCAACGCAGTCATGTCGGCCGGTATTTCGGAATCGAAAAACATCTCTTCACCCGTAGTCGGATGCACAAATCCCAGCGTCTTGGCATGGAGCGCCTGACGCGGGCAAATGGCAAAACAGTTATCGACAAACTGTTTATACTTGGAAGAGGTGGTTCCTTTCAGAATCTCGTTTCCGCCATAGCGTTCATCGTTGAACAACGTATGCCCGATATATTTCATGTGGACACGTATCTGATGCGTCCGTCCGGTTTCAAGGCGGCATTTCACCAACGTAACGTAGCCCAGACGTTCCAAGACGGAATAATGGGTCACGGCCGTCTTCCCCTGGTCGCCCTCGGGGAAAACCGTCATCTGCATACGGTCGCGCGGGTTCCGGCCGATATTGCCTTCGATCCGCCCTTCGTCATCCCGCACGATTCCCCACACCAACGCCCGGTATTCCCGCTGGGTCGTCTTGTGGAAGAACTGCATGCTGAGATGCGCTTTCGCTTCCGGCTTTTTGGCAACGACCAACAGGCCGGACGTGTCCTTGTCGATACGATGGACAAGTCCCAAGGCGGGATCGTTCGGATCGTACGTAGGATCGTCTTTCAGATACCAGGCAAGCGCGTTCACCAACGTGCCGGTATAGTTCCCGTGTCCGGGATGCACGACCAGCCCCGCCGGTTTATCGACCACCAGCAAATCATCATCTTCATACACGATCTTGATCGGGATATTTTCAGGGAGAATCTCGAAAGTCCGCGGAGGCCGTGTCATCATAATCGTCACGACATCCTCCGGTTTCACCCGGTAATTACTTTTCACAGGTCTGCCGTTCGCCATGATACAACCGGCATCGGCAGCCGACTGTATCCGGTTGCGGGTCGCCCCGAACATCCGGTCGACCAAGAATTTATCTACACGCAACAACGACTGTCCGCGATCGGCAACGAAACGGAAATGTTCGTACAGCTGAGGAGTCTTATCCTCGCCCTCTTCCGGTTGCAGCAGGTCGTCTACCTGTTCATCATCCATTTCATCCAAAAACTCATCCATAGCTAAAACCAGTTTTCTTCTTCACTATCCAACGATTCGACCGGCGCACTATCATTCGGTAGTCCGAGCGAATCAGCCGGTACATCTGCATCACCACTGCTGACTTTCAGCACCAACGGAGCCGAAAGCGGCACCTGTTCCCCTTTCCTCAAAGCCCGTCCGCGCAGTTCGACTGCCAGCACCAAGTCCTTAAAGTCACCCGGAACATATTCGATCTCGATCTTCTCAAAACCACGAGCCCGGAGAATGGCGTAGGCTTGCCGGAACGAAAGATCTTCCACTTCCGGGATCATCGCCATTTGCGAGGTAAGCGCATTCACGGTAACGAACACGATGCGCCCTTCTTTCACCTTCGAACCGGCCATCGGGACCAGTTCGACAATCGCACCGGGCCTCACGTCTTTCGAAAAAACAGAGTCGATCACGTTATAACGCAAATTACTGTTCTTAAAAAATTCGGCGGCCTCATCCAATCCTAAACCTTTGACATCCGGCACCACAACAGCCTCATTGTGCCGGGTGTATGTGTCGAGCCATCTCAGTGTTCCGAAAATCAAAGCACACGTCACGACCACAGCCAGCAACAAATTCAAGACGTACGGATTCTTTATCAGTCTAACCAAAAAGTCTTTCATTTTTATCACATATTTGTAGGCGGAATCAAAAGTAGAAAACAAAGCCGTTAAAACAAAGAAAGTAAAGGCTTTTTAGCAAAAACCTCTACTTTCTTTATAAAAATTCAAACGGAAAGTATTATCCGTTGTATTCGTCAGAAACTGTTAATTTAGCTCTTCCTTTAGCACGACGAGCAGCTAATACTCTACGGCCATTAGCGGTAGCCATTCTTGAACGGAACCCGTGCTTGTTCTTTCTTTTCCGGTTGGAAGGTTGAAATGTTCTTTTCATCTTTCTATCTATTATTTATTATTATCTTATTTCTCATACCAATTTGGGCTGCAAAGATAGAGGCTTTTTTTTAATAAACAAAGAGTTGCGGGAAAAACTTTATTCAGATGCCCAAGCCATTCAGATTCCATGCCCATGCAATTTTATTTCCATGCTCATGCAATTTCAATTCCATGCCTATCCGCTTTTTACTTAGTCTTCTTCATGAACCGTTTCCACCAGAATCGCCCGGTGTAGGGATCTGCCAACTTACAGACAAAATTTGACCAGCATAAAATCAGGATTTACAATGATCGCATAAACGGTATTGTCTTTGCAGTCTGCGGCGATACGCAAAACGGGCATGCCCAGATTGACGATCTTTCTTAAGTTGGATTTGTAGTCATAAAAGAAAAGTGGCTGTCCAACCCTTTTGTTGTTTTCTACAAATTTACTACTTTTGCAGTGTACTTCCTTTTTTATAAGTTAATAAATGAGAGAAAATCGGGGAGTTCCTGTTAAAGTTTGCAAGGCTATAGGGGCAGGAACTCCTTTCTTTTTCCCGCTAATTATCTTATTTGACCGTCCCGATAAAGCTCAACACCAGTGATTTGTTCGAGATTATACAAATATATTCTATTTACGAGCATCTCGTAATTGCTTTTTTTCTATTATTTTTCTTATTTCCGTTCTCATCTCCCGGATAGCGGTGCTTTCGACCTTCGGCTCTTTGGTCAGGACCTTTTCCGCCGCGTCCCTGAACCGGTCCGCCTGGTAGAACGCCGGTTCGCTGTAGAGCTTCGCCAACAGGTAGTAAGGGTACAACCGCTCCGGCAGGATCTCGATGGCGCGGAGCAGCTCCCGTTCCGCCGCCTCGTAGCGGCCGAGCGACTGGAGGTTCTTGGCG
>JAGBDR010000112.1 GCA_017937385.1 Parabacteroides sp. | reverse complement strand
ATGATTTATGATTTATGATTTATGATTTTCGGAAGATAATCCTCCTGTATGTTAGACATACTGTTCCAAAGGCTATAGCGTGCCTCCGGATCGATTGCCTCCAGACGTGCCAATATTTCTTTCATGTCCGCACGACTGGAGCCGGATTCATAAGGGCAATTTTTGATTTGTTTCCGATATCCCCTCCACGCAGCAATCCGGGCCAGGTCTTTCTCATTCACCAGACACATAGGACGAATGATCTCCATATCGAACTTGTCCATCTCCAGGCGTGGCGGCATCGTCCCGATCGCTCCCTGGTGGATCATGTTCATCAGAAGGGTTTCTAAAATATCATCCTGATGATGTCCGAGGGCAATTTTGTTACAACCATGTCTCTTTGCGATATCGAACAAGGCTTTCCGCCGTGTCCAAGAACAAAGGAAACAAGGAGATTTACGAGTATCAGTCGAAGCGTCGAAACTCGTCTCATGCACAAAAAAAGGAAGGCCGTGCTCATCGGCCCGGCTTTTCAAATAATCAAGATCCGAACGATACGGAATATTCGACATCACAATATGTGTCACGACCACCTCGAACCGGGGACGGAATATCTTGGAACGACGTCCAAGCAGATCTACCAAAGCCAATGAATCTTTTCCACCCGACAGTCCGATCAATATGCGATCGCCATCCACGATCAGGCCATACTCAAAGATCGCCTTCTTGACTTTCTCTTCTACTTTACGAAACAGGAGCTCTTCTTCTGTCAACTTTGCCATGAAACAGAGATTTATGATTTATGATTTCAGATTTATGATTTATGCGATAATGAAAATAAATCATAAACCATAAATCATAAATCTGAAATAATACCTACATTTGTAATCGAACGTGCAAAAGTAAGAATTTATAAGCAATATGAATAAAGTGTTCGACAAACTGTTTTATACAATAGGAATTACGTTACTCTGCGGCGGGCTGCATGCACAAAGCCTGGCCGAAGCAAAGAAATTATATAATGAAGGCAAGTATGCAGAGGCTAAGCCAGCCTTTGGGAAACTGGTCAAACAAGCGCCGAGTAACCCCTCCTATAATCACTGGTATGGCGTCTGTTGCTACGAAACCGGAGATCTGACAAGCGCGGAAAAGCATTTGAAAGTAGCCGTCAAGCGAAAAGTAGCGGAAGCATACCACTATATGTCCGAAATCTACTACAAGACCTATCGTTTTGATGAAGCCGGAGAAATGCTGGAAGAATACATTAACCTGTTGACAAAGAAGAAACAAGACCCGCAATTGTTCGAAGCCAAACTCGATCTGGCAACCAACGCACAGCGCATGATGGAAAAGGTAGAAGACGTACAGATCATCGATAGTCTGGTCGTAGACAAACACGATTTCCTTTCCGCCTACATCCTGAGTGAAGAAAGCGGTACGCTTAATTCCTACAAAGATTTTTTCCAGACAAACGAAGCTGTGAATTCGACCGTCTACAAGAATCAGAAAGGCGACAAGATCTACTACGCCCATTCGACAGACGGCGATCATTATTGCCTCTTCACTCAATCCATGCTTATGGACGAGTGGGGAGACGAAAAACAATTGCCGATGAATATCAACAGCAACGACGATGACAACTACCCGTTCGTCCTTTCCGATGGTGCCACAATCTATTACTCCTCCAAAGGGAATGGTTCAATCGGCGGTTATGACCTCTTCGTCACTCGCTACAACATCAATTCAGACACCTATTTAGCACCAGAGCAATTGGGGATGCCATTCAACTCGCCCTACAACGACTATATGATGGTCTTCGATGAAGTGAAAGGATTGGGATGGTTCGTTTCCGACCGTTTCCAGCCGGAAGGAAAAGCCTGTGTCTATCTCTTCATCCCAAATCCGGAGCACAAACGGGTAGAGAGTGAAGACATTGAAGTAAAACGGACCCGTGCCGCAATCACTTCCATTCGGGATTCCTGGAAGGATGGTTCCAACTATGCCGACCTGATCCGCCTGTCCCATACGGAAATACCCTACGGAGAAGAAAAAGTCGAAAAGGACTTTGAATTCATCATCGGCAATGACATCGTCTACTACAAACTGGATGAGATCAATAGCCCGGAAGCTAAAAACTACTACGAAAAAGTGGTTGCCCTGAACAAACAACTCCAAGAACTGAATGAAAAACTCGACGATCTGCGTGCTTCCTACGTCAAAGGCAACAAATCTCGTAAAGAGCAATTGAAGCCGGCTATCCTACAAGCGGAAGAGCAATTGAACGCTTTGACAGGACAACCCGAAGAATTGGAAAAGAAAGCGCGTAATGCAGAGATCAATTATCTGAAAAACAAACGATAAAACAAGTGCTTATGATAGTCGAAACGCTCATCATCGCATTCCTAATGATGGTAGCCATCGTGCTCATCTTGCTGGAAATATTCATGTTACCGGGTATCACGGTAGCCGGTGTCGGCGGGTTCCTTTTCGCTGCCGGTAGCTTGATCTATGCCTATTCGGTCAGTACGTTGGTGGGACATGTAACACTGGTGGTATCATTGCTTGTGTTTGCAGCCTCTTTTGTTTGGTTGTTGCGTTCCAAATCCTTTAACCGGGTAGCGTTAAAAGCCGACATCGATTCCAAATTAATGTCCAGCCGTGATTTGGGAATCATGCCGGGCGACGAAGGATTGACGCTTTCACGCCTCGCCCCTATCGGAAAAGCCCGCATCAACGGAATCACAGTGGAGGCCAAATCGGTGGACGAGCTGATTGACGAAAACACACCGGTCGAAGTGATACAGGTCGATGGTTACAACGTAATTGTACGAATTAAGAATTGAAATTAAACAATAAATCATAAATTCATAAATCCATGGAAATGACCTTTGTGCCTCTCGCCCTTTTGGGAGCAGCGATATTGCTGCTGGCAATTTTCTTTTATTATGTGCCTTTCCTCTTGTGGATCTCGGCAAAAGTTTCAGGTGTCAATATCTCGCTGATACAGCTTTTCCTGATGCGTATCCGTAATGTGCCACCTTACGTCATCACTCGTGCCATGATCGAAGCCCACAAAGCCGGCCTGAAAACGCTGACCCGCGACGAACTGGAAGCGCATTACCTGGCAGGTGGACATGTCGAAAAAGTTGTTCATGCCCTTGTTTCCGCATCGAAAGCGAACATCGATCTTCCTTTCCAGATGGCAACAGCTATCGATTTGGCAGGACGTGACGTGTTCGAAGCCGTACAGATGTCGGTAAACCCGAAAGTCATCGACACACCACCCGTTACAGCTGTTGCCAAAGATGGCATTCAGTTGATCGCCAAAGCACGTGTGACGGTTCGTGCCAACATCAAACAGTTAGTCGGAGGAGCCGGCGAAGAAACGATTCTGGCCCGTGTCGGCGAAGGTATCGTGTCCTCTATCGGTTCGTCTGAAAACCACAAGACTGTACTGGAGAATCCGGATTCTATCTCCAAACTCGTGCTCCGCAAAGGGCTGGACGCCGGAACTGCTTTTGAAATCCTCTCTATCGACATTGCCGATATCGACATAGGCAAGAACATCGGGGCATTCCTTCAGATGGACCAAGCCCAGGCCGACAAGAATATCGCCCAGGCAAAGGCAGAAGAACGTCGTGCCATGGCCGTTGCCGTCGAACAGGAAATGAAAGCCAAAGCACAAGAAGCCCGTGCGAAAGTGATCGAAGCAGAAGCCGAAGTGCCTAAAGCGATGGCCGAAGCGTTCCGTAATGGCAATTTGGGGATTATGGACTATTATAAGATGAAAAACATCGAGGCGGACACCAGTATGCGCGAAGCAATCGCCAAACCGTCAAGTGTACCGTCAAAACCATTAAAAGACTAAACAAAGAGGTATGATTTCAGATTTATGATTTATCATCAACACATAAATCTGAAATCATCAATCATAAATCTAAAATCAAATGCTCGCTCCTTCCGAACTCATCATCAATTCCGACGGCAGTTGCTTTCACCTGCACCTGAAACCGGAACAACTCGCCGACAAGATCATCTTGGTTGGCGATCCTGATCGTGTAAATACCGTCGCCTCCTACTTCGATACGAAAGAATGCGAAGTGTCAAGCCGCGAATTTCACACCATCACAGGTTTTTATAAAGGCAAACGCATCACAACGCTTTCACACGGTATCGGGACCGACAATATTGACATTGTCCTGAATGAACTGGACGCATTGGCAAACATCGACTTTGCTTCCCGCACCATAAAGCCGGAATTCCGGCAACTGACAATGGTGCGTGTCGGCACCTCAGGAGGATTACAACCGTTTGTTCCCGTCGGGACCTATGTAGCAGCAGAAAAATCAATCGGGTTCGACGGAGTCCTCTATTTCTATGCCAACTCCGAAATGATACGTGACAACGCTTTCGAATCGGAACTGATCAAACAATTGGAATGGAAACTAAACGGCATTCAGCCATACGTCGTTTCCGCCGACCCTTCCCTGATCGAGCAGATCACACAAGAGGATATTATCCGTGGAGTAACGATTGCAGCCAACGGATTCTACGGTCCGCAAGGTCGCCAACTCCGTCTGCCACTTGCCGATCCGGAATTGAACCGGAAGATAGAAGCTTTCGAATTCAATGGTAACAGGATTACCAACTTTGAAATGGAAAGTTCGTCCCTGGCCGGATTATCAGCTTTGATGGGACATCGTGCCATGACCGTATGTTGCATTATTGCCGGACGGGTAGCCCAAAACATGAATACAGAATACAAGGGGTCTATGACCGGACTGATTGAAACGGTATTGGACAGGATATAACCTCACATAAACAAAGAGATGTGAAGAGCAACCACACAGACCGTAAGGGCGGTTCACGAACCGCTCCTACTTGAAAAAACCTTGCTCTCTTAATACCTGCAACAACACATCGGAAAAATATTCATTGTTGGTCTTCGTATAACGCACATCCGTAAATACTTGGGCCAATGTTTCCTTATCATTCTCCCGTACAAATTGTTTATTTACTTCCAGTTCTTCTTTGTCGTGATACAAGAAATCGATTGAAGCTGGTGTATAATCCGTATAAGTCTCCTGATGGACAATCGCTTCGAGTGGCAGACGTTCCACTTGGTCAGGCATTCCATCAGGATAACCGACCGTGACCGTTACGATAGGGATAACCAAACGGGGAAGCGACAAGGCATCAATAATCTTATCCGCATTATAAGTCGTCGTTCCCAAATAACAGATACCCAACCCTTTTTCTTCTGCCGCCGTACAAAAACTTTGGGCAAACAACATCGCATCGATAGTCGCAGCCATAAAAGTCTGGAAATTATCGAAACCAGCCACAGCATCGCGTTGCTCCGCCCATTTTACAAAACGATTGGCATCGGCACAGAAAGTCAGCACGACCGGAGCCGCCGTAACCATCGGTTGGTTGAAATGGGCAGGAGCCAACTTTTCCTTATTCGCCTTATCACGGGTAACAACCACGCTATACAGTTGCATATTCCCCGTATTGGAAGCACGGGTGGCTACTTCCAGTAATTCATTCAACAAGGTATCCGGAATATCCTGAGTTGTATATTTACGGATCGTCCGTCTGTTTTTCATATTTTCCAACATAATTTACATATTTAGTTGATGACAAAATCTATCCACAACAAAAACCTAACGAGGCCAGATACATTAATACAAAAATACAATATAAAACGGCTCATCTGCAAATTTCCGTGGCACGAAAAGTCATCCTTAACCCAAGATAGTACAAAGTCGGTATAAGAAAAACGGCATATCCGCAATTCCCCGCAGTTGCGCCCTAAAACCTTTAATCTTGGAATTTCCGGTAATAGGCTCTTTGCCTTGCTTTACGCTCCTCTTCTTTCGCAAAGGCCGCAGCCGCTTTCCTGTTCTCGGTTATGGCAATTCGTTTGAATTTCAGGCGTATTGACTCAAGTCCCTCACAAAGCCGCTTGACTATGTGAAAGCAGTCGATAACAATGGTGGCATTTGGGAAACACTGTTTGGCGAGCAACGACACAAAAGAAAGCTATTTATTCGTTTGAACATAAACTTTCAGCCATTTATTTATTATGCTTTGCAGCATAATAAAGGGGCTGTGCTAATTTCGACACATTTACATTTGCAGAATTAAATATCACAATAAAATATAAGTGTATATTTGAAAAGAAGAGTTGCAGTGAACTAACTTTGACACTAGTCTTCAATGACTATAGGGTGAATCAGACTGCAACTCTCTTAATAGGAGAACCTAGCCAGTTAGAATTGTAGGCTCACGACCTAATAAATGTATTAGCTGTTTCTCCTTCATGTTTAACTATAAATACAAAGTTATGAATTATTCTCATTTTGTAGGTCT
>JAGBDR010000058.1 GCA_017937385.1 Parabacteroides sp. | reverse complement strand
TGTAGGCGCTTCGCTTAATAGCCCGGGGTTTCAACCCCGGGAGTTAGTTCCCGTACCCCGTTGGCACCCTGTAAGGGTGCTGCTATGCGTAAATATCTTATATTCATTGCAGTACCCTTACAGGGTACAAACACAACGAGGGATACACCTTCCCCCAGGTTGAAACCTGGGGCTATTAAGCGAAGCGCCTACAGCGCTTTTTGACATCCAAACAGAGGAATATGTTGTATAAAGGGCCTTGTTTTGTCCTGTAACCCATCTATTTTGGAAAATTAAGGGCATTTTTCCTTGCCGATTCGGAAAACCTATTTACCTTTGCAACGATTCCGTAGTGGGTAGCGGTCCACAGTGTGCGGGGTCGTTTACATATTGTAAGCATTTTACGAAGATTATTCCTAACATAAAATCTGGTAAATTTTTAGCTAAACGGAATAATGGACAGTAAATGCTTGCGCTGATTACGTTATAGTTTATCTGCCTTATAGGGGGTGGAGTATATTATATCGTATAAAGCGCGGGCTTTTGTTCTATTATTGTTTAGCGGGCTTACCAGAGCCTTATGTTTGATAATAGACAATTGCTCGCGTTTTTTTATGCCTGTTCATAATCCTCGCGGGGAGTTGTTCTTCCCTTCGTGAAATTGGTTGTTGGATTTTTTTACACACTATTTTATTAACAATTAATTTAAATGATTATGAACAAGAGATTTTCTACTCTTTTGGCTACCGCTTTGGTGGCCGGTAGTATGTCTGTTAGTGCTCAGCTGGTGCAGGTTGGAAGTGCTGCCGCAGGTGAAGATAACAACTCATCCAGTCCTGCTCCTGCAACATTTGTACCGGGTAAATATTATTATTTGAAAGGTGCAAGTGCAGGCATTACAAGTGGTACTGAGTATCTGACTTATCTGAAAGGCAAAGTGACAACAGATTCTTTGGCTGTGGTAGCAGTTGCAGATTTGGAAACAGCCGAAGCAACAGACCGTGCTCTGTGGAAAGTGGTTGAGGTTAAAAATCCGGCTACCGGAGAATTAAGCCACTGGACTTTCGAAAATAAGTATACGGGTACACTATTGGCAGGTGGTTCCGTGAATGCGTTCAAGTGGATTGAAGGTGTACCGGCAGCTGCTGATCCTGCTACTGCTGTGGCTGCAACTAAACTGACTTCTGTGCAGGGTCTGGACTTGACAAAAGGGGAATATTATGAGTTCCGTCGTGTTTATACGGTAAAGGAAAAAGTTGAAGGAGCGGCAGCTACACAATTGACTGTTGCTGATGCTTTGGCTGGTGCAGGAAGTAATACTGACAATGCTTCGGAAGCTCTCGTACTTGTGAAGTTTGATAAAGATAATAAGGTTGTTGGTGCTATCGATTTGACAGTTGCGGTTACTGCTAATAAAACGGTTTCGGGTATTATTGAAGCTTCTGCAACAACTACTCCTATTACAGGGACTGTAGCTACCGGGAAAAAAGTTACTGTTGCTGCTGGTACGAAGATTGTATTGACTGCTTCGCCTAATGATGCAGGTTTGACAGTTCAACCGATGGTTCCGACCTTTGAATTTACAGTGAACGAGACCAACTTTGTCGGTCTTATCAACCCGAAGAAGTTCACCAGCTTCAAATTCACAGGCTTGGAAGCTACAGGAACCAATGTATTGGCCGCAAATGAGTTTGAATATGTGGAACTCGTTGCAAAAGCATACGAAACGGCAAATAATAGTACTGTGGCAGGAACAACAACAACTTCCACAGCGATCAATGTCCTTCGTGCCAAAGCTAAAGATGCCAAAGGTCGTGATCTGTATCTGCGTGTAGATACAGCCCAGTTTGAAGGTGGTGACTATTTCAAACTGAAATTGGATACTCTTATGAAAGAAGGAACTGAATATGTTGCAGCTCCTAAAGCCGTTATCCAGTCTTATGCTTTCGGTATTGCTTACGATTATGAAGCAGACTCTGTCTCTATCTTCCCGAAGTTCATATTGGCTAAAGCCTCTAATGGAAATTGGTCTGATTCGACAACTGTAACGATCGCTACAAATGATGCTACCGGTAAGGTTGTGGCTATCCATCAGTTCTCTACGGCAAAAGAATTGACAATTGTCGCTAATAATGAAGTTTCGGCCAAAGCAAAATATACATTCGGCGATATCACTCCGGGCGGTGGCGTTGCTACTTTTGAAGATGGCGTAAGCTATTATATCCAGCGTGCAAATAAGGCTGAAAATGTAAACAACGGCAAGTTCTATGCTAATAGCTTCTATGGTGATGCCACCTATGCAGACTCGGCTTATTATCTGCCTGCAACTCAGTGGACAGTAAAAGAGGTGGCTACTGGTAAGTATACGATTAAGAACCGTGAAACGGGTGTAGGTCTTACAACGAATCTTGCAACTGGCGAGACCTTGTATACAGCAGAAGGCAACACAGTGGCATTGAATGCTACAGATACTGTCACCTTCATAAAAGTTCCTGCTTTGGCAAATGACAAGTATTTAGGTTACCTGAACTTGAAAGAAGAAGATTATCGTAACAATGCTTACTCGATCAGCTTTACAGACTATAATGACATCACGACCTATGTCAATACGGAAGATTCGGTCTTGAAAGCATCTAATGAGAGTGTATATTTCAAATTGTCACCTGTTCCTGCAATCGAAAAGGGATTCGGTGCCGATACGCTGGTAAGAAGTGCTTATTATATTTCTGACAGAGAAGGCAAGAAGTTCATTGCTTATAATGATGCCAAGACTGGCTATAAATTGTCTGAAACGGCTACCCCGGTTAAGTTCTTGTTCAGAAATGTAGGTGCTGACACTTATTCTTTGATTGATTCAGTTATAACTTTAGCTGATTCCAAAGAATTGATTATCGACATCAAGTCTGGTGCTGTAAGACCTGTTGGAGTGGGTTCTGCTGTTGCTAACAACGCATTTGATATTTTGGTCGAACCGGCTCCTGAATATGTATTGGATGCCAAAGGCCATTATAATATTGAAAACCTGCGTGGCGATATGTTGGCCGCTGATGCTAATAGCTTCGGTATGTTCCGTAAGGAAGGTGAATTGAAATCGGCTTACAATAAAGACGACTTCGCTCTTTGGATTGACACTGCCAAGATTGACCCGATCGAACCGTCTTACTTCATCCTGTCAGGTGCAAAAGTTGGCGAAGGTTCTGAATTGGAAGGAAACTTCTTGCGCGTGATGTCCGACTCTTCAAAGGTTGAAGGTTATAAAGCAGCTAATGGTATGATTCGTTTGGCCTTTGTTCCGGCAAAACGTTTTGCAACAAGTGACTCTCTGTTAGTCAACTATCAGAAAGAAACATTCACGAAAGAAGATAGCGTAGGCTACAAAGACAAACAGCCTGGTATCGGACAATTCCAATTCAAGTTCCAGTACACGAATGTAGAAGGTGAATATTTGGTTGAAAATGCCGCTGGTGGTTATTTGGCTTCTTACAACGATGTCCTTTGCTTGGCTACTTCAAAAGATCAGGCTCAAGCTATCCGCCTGACTCAGGTTTCTGCCCCGACAGCCAATGACGGTGTTGAAGTATCTGCAGTAACGGTTATCGCCGGCGAAGGCCAGGTAACAATCGCAGGTGCTGCCGGCAAGAAGATTGTTATCAGCAACATCCTCGGCCAGGTAGTGGCTAACACGGTTCTGACTTCCGACAATGCAACGATCGCTGCTCCTCAGGGTGTCGTTGTCGTAGCTGTTGAAGGCGAAGAAGCTGTGAAGGCTATTGTAAAATAAGAATGAATTTGTAAATCAAATAATTCTAAAATGTTTGGCCGCGTGCCGTTCCCCATACCGTAGAGACGCACGGCTGTGCGTCTCTACATGGAACAACGGCAATTACCCTGCGACAGGCGAACAAGCGGTTAGATTTAATATTAATAATACTAAAGTATATTGAAATTAAAAGTTCAAGTAGCCGGATCCCTGTGAAGGGCGAAAGCTATGTACAAGACAAGCCCCGAAAGCATTTCCGCTTCCGGGGCTTCGTTTTTAGTATTTGGTTGTCCTATTGGACAAGTCTGAGCTTTGGAACACCGGTTTCTTCTTATTTCAGCCCGGCCGCATCCAAGATATGTTCGACCGCTTCACCCAATCCGGCGACGTTCTTGCCTCCGGCCGTTGCGAAATGAGGCTGACCGCCTCCGCCGCCCTGTATCAGTTTGGCCGCGTCTTTCACCAGCTTGCCGGCATTCAGGCCTTCAGCTACCAGCGGTTCGCTGAGCATGACCATCAACGCGCATTTCTCGCCATCTTTGATTCCTGCCACAAAGAAGACCTTTTCGTCCGTAGTGCTTTCGCCTTTGATTTGGAAAGCCAGGTCCTTGATCGCATCGACATTGGCCTCGCCCCGGAACACGACGACTTTTACGCCGTTGCGTTCAACGGCTTTGGCAATCAGTTCTTTCTTCAGCTGCTGGACTTTTTCTTTCAGATAATCGCTTACCTGCTTTTTCAGTTCGGCATTCTCTTCGATTGCTTTCCGGATGGTCTGGGACAGGTTCGGCACATTGTTGAACATCGCACGCAATTCACGCAGGGAATCTTGCAGCATGAATGTATAGTTTTCAGCCTTTCCGGCCGTTACCGCTTCGATACGGCGAACGCCGGCCGCGATGGAGCTTTCGCCGACCACACGCAGAGAACCGATCATACCGGTTGCAGGGATATGCGTACCGCCACACAACTCGATGGAGCTGCCATACTTAACCACACGAACTTCTTCGCCATACTTTTCACCGAACAATGCCATCGCGCCCAATGCTTTTGCCTCGGCAATCGGCATATTGCGGTGCTCTTCCAGCGGATAGTTGGCCCGGATCTTCTTGCTCACTAACTGTTCTACCTTGCGGATTTCCTCGTCGGTAACCTTCTGGAAATGAGAGAAGTCGAAGCGCAGGGAGTCGGGAGAGACGTATGAACCTTTCTGTTCGACATGTGTCCCTAATACTTCGCGCAACGCTTCGTGCAACAGGTGAGTGGCCGAGTGGTTGCATTCGCACTGGATACGTTTCTTCTCGTTGATCTTGGCAGTGAATGTAGCCGTTACATCTTTCGGCAACTGAGCAACCAGATGAACCGGCAGGTTGTTTTCGCGCTTCGTATCGATCACGTCGATCGTCTCGTCGTCGGCAATCAACCAACCGGTGTCGCCGACCTGTCCACCCATTTCCGCATAGAACGGGGTTTGGTCCAAAACGATCTGATACAGCACTTTGTTCTTCTGTTTGATCTGGCGGTAGCGCAGGATTTCGGCATCGCATTCAAACAGGTCATAGCCTACGAACTTGCATCCGCCTTCTTTCAACGTCACCCAGTCGCCGGTTTCGATCGCGGCGGCGTTGCGGGCGCGTTCTTTCTGCTTCTGCATCTCTACGTTGAACTCGTCGATGTTGGCTTCCATGCCGTTTTCACGCAGGATCAATTCGGTCAAATCCAACGGGAATCCGTATGTATCATATAAGGTAAAGGCATCGACACCGCTGATCACGTTCTTGCCGGCAGCCTTTGTCTCTTCCATCTTCTTGTCCAACAGGCGGATTCCGGTTTCCAGCGTGCGCAGGAATGATTCTTCTTCTTCCTTGATCACCTTTTCGATCAACGTCTTCTGTGCGATCAGTTCGGGATAAGCCTCGCCCATCGTTTCGATCAATACGGGTAACAGTTTATACATGAACGACTCCTTGCGGTTCAGGAACGTGTAGCCGTAACGGACGGCGCGGCGCAGGATTCGGCGAATGACGTAACCCGCCTTTGCATTGGAAGGCAACTGCCCGTCCGTAATTGCGAAAGCGATTGTACGGATATGGTCGGCGATGACGCGCATGGCTACATCCTGTTGTTTGTCCTTGCCGTAAGCCGTTCCTGCCATATCGGCAATCACTCGGATGATCGGCTGGAAAACATCTGTATCGTAGTTGGAAGTCTTGCCTTGCAAAGCCATGCACAGACGCTCGAATCCCATACCGGTATCGATTACGCGGGCAGGCAGCGGTTCGAGCGAGCCGTCAGCCTTGCGGTTGTATTGCATGAACACTAAGTTCCAGATTTCAATCACCTGCGGATGGTCCTTGTTCACCATCTCCTGTCCGGGGATAGCCGCCCGTTCTTCCTCCGGACGCAGGTCGATATGGATTTCGGAGCAAGGACCGCAAGGCCCCGTATCGCCCATTTCCCAGAAATTATCGTGCTTGTTGCCATTGATGATGTGTTCTTTCGGCAGGAACTTCTCCCAATAACCGGCCGCCTCATCGTCGCGCGAAAGGCCTTCGGCAGGGCTTCCCTCAAACACGGTCGCATACAGCCGTTCCGGGTTCAGCTTCAAGACGTCTACCAAGTATTCCCATGCCCAGTGGATTGCTTCCTGTTTGAAGTAGTCGCCAAACGACCAGTTTCCCAGCATTTCGAACATGGTGTGGTGGTACGTATCGTGTCCGACCTCTTCCAGGTCATTGTGCTTGCCGCTTACACGAAGACACTTTTGTGAATCCGCGACACGTGGATATTTACGGGGTACGTTCCCCAGGATTATATCTTTGAACTGGTTCATACCTGCATTGGTAAACATCAATGTAGGGTCTCCCTTCACGACCATCGGAGCAGAAGGCACAATCTGGTGCTGCTTGGAAGCGAAGAAGTCTTTAAATGATTCACGGATTTCTTTTGCTGTCAACATAATCTATTCTATATAGTCTCGTTAATATTCTGAAAAACAATTTGCAAAAGTACAGCAAATTATTATTTTTGCACGCATTCAAACAGAAAAATATTTGATGAGACTATTTAAAAGCAGAAAAACATATTATTTATATAATCCCAACACGCTCAGTTACGAACGGGTCTATCCATCTGCCAAAGACCGCTTTTTCGGCGTGCTTCGCCACCTGAGTATCGGTATCGTGATCGGAGTCGGCATCTTCTTTTTCTTCTCCCATACATTCGACTCGCCGGTCGAGTCGCTATTGAAGAAAGAGAACAAATTGTTGCAGACGCAATACGAGGTGCTTTCGCTACGCCTGAGCAATGCGCTGGAAGTCTTGGACGACATACAGCAACGCGACGAAAACTTGTACCGGGCGATCTTCCAGGCGGAATCGATTCCCGAATCCGTCCGTAAATCCGGCTTCGGCGGCTCTAACCGGTATGAGCATCTGACGAGCCTGTCCAACTCGGAACTGGTCATTTCGACTACCCGGAAGATGGATATGCTGAGCAAACAACTCTACGTCCAATCCAACTCGCTGGAGGAATTGATCACATTGGGCAAGAACCAGGAGGAACGAAGCAAGTGCATCCCTGCCATACAACCGATTGCCAATAAAGATTTGAAACGCACCGCTTCCGGCTATGGTATACGCATCGACCCGATCTACCGCACGCCCCGCTTCCATTCTGGCATGGACTTTTCAGCCAAAGTCGGTACGGAAATCTATGCGACCGGCGATGGAGTCGTCACCTTTGCCGCCTGGAAACAAGGCTACGGGAACTGTCTGATGATTGATCACGGACATGGTTTCCAGACGCTTTACGGGCACATGAGCAAATACCGTGCACGTGTCGGGCAGAAAGTCAAACGCGGGGAAGTGATCGGTGAAGTGGGCAACACAGGCAAGTCGACCGGACCTCATCTCCACTACGAAGTGATCGTCCGTGGCAAATATGACAACCCGTCCAAATACTACTATATGGACCTGACTCCGGAAGAATACGATCGTATGATACAGATCGCTGAAAATCATGGTCAGGTGATGGATTAAATAGGGTTTGAAACGATGGCATTGAATAAAGATAAAAACCTGAAGCTCTATTTCTCCATCAGCGAGGTGGCGCAGATGTTCGACGTCAACGAGTCCACGCTGCGTTTCTGGGAGAAGGAATTCGACCAGATCAATCCGCGCAAGACCGGTAAAGGCACTCGTTCATACCGGCAGGAAGATATCGACGCCATACGCCTGGTTTACCACTTGGTGAAAGAAAGGGGAATGACACTGGCTGGTGCCCGGCAAAAGCTGAAAGAGAACCCGGAAACGACGATACGCCATGAAGAGATCGTAAACCGGTTGAAGCAAATCAAGGAAGAATTGCTCGCCATGAAAGAGGCTTTCGAGGCGCTGGAAGCTTCCAAATAGCTTCCTGTACATAAAAACAGCTTCGAAGAATTAGCTTGTTACACTGGAAAATCGTACCTTCGCAACCGATTTAATAATAAAAGAAACATGGAAATTACGGGAAGAATTATCGCAGTACTGCCTGTTCAAGGTGGTATCAGTAGAAGCGGAAACGAGTGGAAAAAGCAGGAATATGTCCTCGAAACACATGACCAATACCCTAAGAAAGTATGCTTCCAGATTTTCGGTGCAGACCGTATCGACCAGGCAGCCATACAGCCCGGAGAAGAACTTACAGTATATTTCGACATAGATAGCCGCGAATATCAGGGACGTTGGTTCACAAACATCAATGCCTGGAAAGTGGAACGTCCGATGGCCGCCGCTCCTCAGTCGGCACCGGGAGCGATCACTCCGGAAAACGTCATACCGGCATCCGCTCCAGCCGCATCGGCCGCTCCTGATTTCGGTCCGGCGAATCCGATTGACGACCTGCCTTTCTGACACATATCGTTTTTTATCAACAGACCGCTCCTGATTCCGGTCGGTGCGAACGCACTGACCGACGGAGCCGCTTCGATTGCCAAAATCTCCTGCATCCTATAGCTTTTAACGCCTAAACGTTTTCCGATTTACAGAATTTCTTTATTTTTGTATGCGTTACAATACTCGAAAGAGGATTGTAAATCAGTTTGTTGACACCTTGCCAATCGATGAACATTTTAGAATATTTGATTTATACCGATCTCTTTACAAGGAGGTATACTTTAGGAATACATGAAAAGGAGATACATATTACAACGTGTCATTATATTTATTTTCAAGTCTTCGCCCTGCAAATTGTTCAACTATAAACAGATAAGCAGGTGTTTAGGCATAACAGACCCGGTACGGAAACTGCAAGTCGTAGAGATTCTTTATGATTTGGCAGATGAGAATTGCATTGTAGAAGTAAACTGTGGGCGTTACCGGTATAATAACAAAGGATCGACATTAGTCGGATGTTTTGTGGGACGAAGGACGGGTAATAACCTCTTTCTTCCGGATGATGGAAGTCCCCCGATCGCGGTGAACCCACTGAGCTCTTTGCATGCGTTGGACGGTGACCGAGTACAGGTAAAACTCCTGACCAAACGGACGGGGCCTGCGCCGGAGGCAGAAGTAACCGAAATACTCGAAAGAAAAGAACATACGGCAGTTGGCCGTTTGCAAGTCACGGACAGGCATGCTTTTCTAATCACCGAGAGCATGAACATCTACACCAATGTCTTTATTCCCAACAACCTGTTGAAAGGGGGCAAGGAGGGCGACAAGGCGTTTGTCCGTATCCTCGCCTGGCCGGAGAGTGAGAAATGTCCTTCGGGAGAAGTCATTGACATTTTGGGAAGAGCAGGCGCCCATGTGGCAGAGATGCACGCCTTGCTGATTGAGCACGGTTTACCTTATAAATATCCGGAGCACTTGGAAAAGACCGCTCAAAGGATAGCGGCCGCTATACCGGAAAAAGAGATTGCCAAACGAAAAGACTTCAGGCACATCAAAACATTTACGATCGATCCGGCAGATGCCAAAGATTTTGATGATGCCCTCTCTGCACGCCGCCTGGACAATGGGAATTGGGAAGTCGGCGTGCATATTGCCGATGTGGGATATTATGTAAAACCGAACACGGAGATCGACAAGGAGGCGAGGAGGCGTGCCATGTCGGTCTATCTGGTCGGTCATACGGTTCCGATGTTACCGGAGCGTTTGTGCAATCGGTTATGCTCGCTGTGTCCCGAAGAAGACCGGTTGTGTTTTTCCGTCATTTTTGAGTTGGATGCGGATGGCCATGTCCGGGACTTCGAGATTTGCCGTACCGTCATAAAGAGCAATCATCGTTTTACGTATCAAGACGTGCAACAGATCATAGAAACCGGTAAAGGGAAATACAAGGAAGAGATCCGGGTACTGGACCGGCTGGCGAAAAAGCTGCGCGAAGAACGATTCAGGAATGGCGCTGTCACATTCAACCGTGGGGCGGTCAAGTTCTGCATGGACGCGGCATACAAACCTTTGCAAGCCTATGTAGAGGAATCGAACGATGCGAACCAACTCATTGAGGAATTTATGTTGCTGGCGAACCGGACAGTCGCCCGTTTTGTCAGCAATATGCAGGCTTCGGGAAAGGGAAAAACGTTTATCTATCGTACTCATGCGGCCCCGGTGATCGAACGACAAGAGAAACTGGTTGCCTTAGCCCGCCGTTTCGGATACCAATTGGATACCCATAATGGCAGGAACCGTTTTTCCCGAAGCCTCAATCTGTTTTTGGAAAGCATAACGGATGAAACGCAGAAGAGCCAAATCAATTTATTGGCGATCCGCTTGATGAGTAAAGCAAAATATACGACAACCAATAGTGGCCATTTTGGTTTGGCGTTTCATGACTATACACACTTCACTTCTCCTATCCGGCGTTATCCGGATTTGCTTGTCCATCGTTTATTGCTCCGCTATCTGGACAGCAACACGAACGCACAGCGCAGCAAGTATGAGAAACTATGCCAACATTGTTCAGCGATGGAGCTGTCGGTCAAAGCTGCCGAACGCGATTCGGTACGATATAAACTGGCAGAATTCATGCAAGGTAAAGAAGGAAGCGTGTTTACCGGAATCATCTCGGATGTATCGGCTTGGGGCCTACGTGTCGAATTAGACCAAATCCGATGCGAAGGGCAGATTCCCTTCCATCGGCTGGGAAATGAATATTTTGATTGGAATGAAAAGAACTTTACGCTGACCGGACGCAGGACCAAGCAACGCTTGCGATTAGGTGATCCGGTCAAGGTAAAATTAGTTCACGTCTGTTTAGTTCAAAAAGAGATCGAGTTTTCATTAGTGGAGCCACCGTGTCAGGCCTGATTTTCCCATTCAGTCTGCCACACGAGCCACCGACTGGATGTTCTTTATCTTGGAAAGGACGACACACATCCGCTGGATATCCTCCACATCATGGACTTTCATCTTCACCTTTCCTTCAAACACACCGTCTTTCGCCTCGATCAGCAGACGGATGATGTTGACATTGAAGTCGTCGGAAATCGTACGGGTGATCGTGTTCAACACGCCAATCGAGTCAATGCCCTTAATCTCAAGCGTTGCCTCGAATGAAGAATGATGGCTGCTCCATTCCGTGTTCAGGATACGTTCGCCGAAACTACTTTTCAGGCGCATGGCGATCGGGCAGGAGCGTTTGTGGACCACGACATTGCCATCGTCATTGATAAAGCCTAAGGATTCGTCACCCGGAATCGGTTTACAGCAATCGGCAATGACATAATTCCGTTCGAAAGCCTCTTCTTTCAATATATACGGTTTCTTCTTGTCATATTTCGGCTTTTCTTTCGGCTGTTCCTCTTCTTCCTTCTTTCCGGCAGTCGCTTTCGTGGCGACCCGAAGTGCCTGTTTGACATATTTGAAAAGGAGATTGTCAGTCTTCTCTTTCAATAGTTTGTGGATGTTTTCCGGCAATATCACGTCTCCTTTCTCCACGGCATAGTAAAACTCTTCACGTTTGGAGAAACCGAAATACATGCACAATTTGTCGATATTGGACGTATTCGCATCCAAGTTGTTGCGTTTGAAAGCGTCGATCACTTTCACCTCACCCTCTTTGGCGGCTTCCTTACGGATCTTTTTCAGATAGGCATCGATTTTCGCACGGGCTCGCGCGGTTGTGACGAAATTCAACCATTCCGGTTGCGGGTTCTGCGAACGGGAGGTCAGAATCTCCACCTGGTCGCCACTTGCCAACTGATGGCTGAGCGGCACCAGACGATGGTTGACTTTAGCGCCAATACATTTGTTTCCGATATCCGAATGGAGGGCATATCCGAAGTCCAACGCCGTAGCACCTTGCGGCAGTGTCTTGATGTCACCTTTCGGAGTAAAGACAAAGATCTCGGAGGTAAACAGGTTCAACTTGATCGTATCGAGGAAATCCAACGCGTTCGGGTCCGGGCTTTCCAGTATCTCGGTGATGGTCTGCAACCATTTGTCAAGTTCCGTATCCTCCTCTATGTTATGCTCCTTGTATTTCCAATGGGCGGCAAAGCCCTTTTCTGCAATCTCGTCCATACGGCGGCTGCGGATCTGTATTTCCACCCATTGTCCGTCAGGTCCCATCACGGTCAGGTGCAACGCTTGATAACCATTGGCTTTCGGACGGCTCACCCAGTCGCGGATGCGGTCCGGCCGAATCCGGTAGATATCCGTGATAGCGGAATAAATATCCCAACACTGGTTCTTCTCGTCCACACCCGGTAGCGGGTCAAAGATGATACGGACGGCATATATATCGTAGATGTCTTCAAAACTGACGCCCTTGTTCTCCATCTTGCACCAGATGGAATAGGCGGATTTCACACGGGCACGCATCTCATAGTGGAGCCCCATCTCTTTCAACTTTTCGTGCACGGGCACGGCAAAATGTTCGAACAAGGTGTTACGGGCCGCTTCCGTAGACTTCAGTTTCAGATTGATAAAGGCATATTCCTGCGGATGTTCATACTTGAAGCTCAAGTCTTCCAATTCCGTCTTGATGGAGAAGAGCCCCAGACGGTGTGCTAAAGGGGCATAGAGGTAAAGCGTTTCACCGGCGATCTTGAACTGCTTTGCGGGCAACATGGATCCCAAAGTGCGCATATTATGGAGACGGTCGGCGATCTTGATCAGGATCACCCGGATATCATCGCTCATCGTCAGCAACAGCTTACGGAAATTTTCCGCCTGCGCCGATGCCTGTTCGCCGAAGATACCGCCGGAGATCTTCGTCAGGCCGTCCACGATCTGGGCGATCTTCTCGCCGAACATATCCTTGATATCCTCGACTGTATATTCGGTATCCTCCACCACATCGTGCAACAAAGCCGAACAGATGGATGTGGACCCTAACCCCATCTCACGGCAAACGATATGTGCCACGGCTATCGGATGCATGATGTAAGGCTCACCCGAACGACGCTTCACGCCGGCATGAGCCTGATTGGCAAAGTTGAACGCCTTGGTTATACGTTCCACCTTGCGCCGGTGATTGGAATGAAGGTAATCCTGCAACAGCGCGTTAAAGCCGTCCTGAATCATCTGTTCGTCGGCCGAGAGGACCGGTTTCGCCTCTTGGTCGGGCTGCAGATCTGTTGTGTCTTTTGTATTGTTTATGTCGCTCATATCGAAAGCCCTTCCCTGTTTTTAAACATGTATGTAGCAAATATAGACAAATATTTGCTTCTATACTCAGAAAGTAACAGAAAAAGTTAAACGACCGGAATTTTCAGGACCTGTCCCGGCCGGATATCGGCACTTGTCAGCCCGTTGGCTTTCCGCAAGTCATCTGTGGAAACTCCCGGATACTTCTTGGCAATGGAGTAAAGGGAATCGCCGGACTGCACTTTATAGGTCTGGCTTTTGCCTGAGGTACTGACGGGGACTGTCCCGGCTTTCTCGGTCTTCTGTGTCTTGGCGGAAGCAAACGCAACCCCTCCATTATCGACATGCAGGCGCAGGCGGCGGCCTTTGGCAACGCGGTTGGAACCCAGTCCGTTCCATTTACGGATATCTTTCGGAGTCACCCCATAGCGGTTCGCGATGGTATAAATATTCTCGCCGGCAGCTACCACATGCGTGATGGTTTCGAGCGTGAGGTTCTTTGAGCCGCCGGCAGCATGGACCGGCACACAGTTTGCCAACAACTCTTCTATACGATGTGTATAGATCGTATCTTCCTTATCAACGAACGCGTATGTTTGCGATGCCGGAAGTTTCAAGACGGAAGGTTTCGTATTTCCCGGAATAATATCCCGCTTATATTGCGGATTGAGCGCACGAAGCTGCTCGACGTCGATTCCCAACAGATCGGACACCTGTTGCAAATGAAGCATCTTGCTCACCATAACCGTATCAGTTGCCAACGGCAAACTGGTCTGCAACGGGCAGATGTTGTGATCGCAATAGTGATTCATGATGTAATTGGCTGCGATAAACAACGGCACATACGAACGGGTCTCACGAGGCAGGTAGCGGAAGATCTCCCAAAAGTCCGTCTTGCCTCCGGAACGCCGGATCGCCTTGTTCACATTGCCCGGACCGCAGTTGTAGGAAGCCAGCACCAAGTTCCAGTCACCGTAGATGGCATACATATCTTTGAAATACTTGCAAGCCGCCTCGGTCGCCTTTTCCGGGTCACGTCGTTCGTCCAACAGACTGTTGATCTCCAGTCCGTATATCTTTCCGGTCGGAAGCATGAATTGCCATAACCCGCAAGCTCCCACGCGGGAGAGGGCGACCGGATTCAACGCGCTTTCCACAACGGCCAGGTACTTCAGTTCCAATGGCAGATCATGCTTGTCGAGTACCTGCTCGATAATAGGGAAATAAAAATCCGCCATCCCCAACATATAACGTACCAGATTGCGCTTGCGTCCCGCATACAGATCGATGCAATCCCTGACCACCTCGTTGTAAGGCAAACGGATCACACTCTGCAGGCGTTCCAGGCGTTCTTCATAAACAGAATCGGGGAAATAGACATTTTCCACGTCGTCGTGGCAATACTCATCCACCTTCGAAAAGTATTGCACATGCCAGGAATGCAACAGGCTATCCACGTTTGCATCGAGGCTTTCAGGTATCTGCCCCACTACGTCAGACAGCGAGTCCGTCGATAATGTCAAATGCTGCGGTTCGCCGGGCAGGACTTCCTGTGCACGGGCCACCGGCATCAGCCAGAACAGGCAGAATAGAATAAGTAGGCTTTTATTCATGATGTTAGAACTTAAAACTGCAATTCAATCCATACGAACCCGGTGTATAGCGGGTTTTCGGGGTTACTTCTGGCGACCAGTGCATACTCAGGTCCGGAGAGATGTCGAAGTCGAACAACTGGGCGTCCACATACGCGTCAATAATACTGATCGCATACACCCCGACCGTAATGATTATGCTCAAATCCCGATAACGACGGAAGTAATCTTTCCGGCGTTTCAAATTCTCCTGGAACTGTGAATTCGAGACATAATTGCTCTCTTCTCCACTTCTGATAAAGATTGTCCAACTCTTCTGCCAGGGCCCCTCATACCGGTTCCCTTCCTGTTCTGCCGCCAGCACTTTCCGGTAATCCTCCATGATATCGAAGTAGGCGTTCGAGTAATCCCTATAGTTCTTATTATTCCAGGTAATAGCATACATACAGCCCATAAAGGCCCCATACACCAACGGAAGTTTCCAATACTTCCTGTTATAAATCTGTCCGAGGCCCGGCACCAACGCATAGAGCAACGCCTTGTTCGGATCGGGCTTGAATGCTTGCAACGTCACTTTCGGCTGAGGAAGCGAGTCGGCTGCCGAAAGCACGGCCGTGACAGTCGAGTCGGAAGACATCACCGTGTCTTGTCCGGCCGTTGTCGTCTTCTGCGCATAGCCGGACCACACCGAACCGCACAGCAGGACAATCATCCATAAAATCGCTTTCCCGTTTCTCATTTCAACTTATCCAGCAAACCGATCAGTCTTTCCAATTCATCTTCAGATGCAAAGGGGATCGTGATTCTACCTTTTCCTTTTTCGTTACACACCAGTTGTACCTTTGTTTGAAAGAATGTGGACAGATGATCCTTCAACAAGTTAAATTCCTCCGGAAGCCTCGGCTTCTGTTGGACCGCTTTTCCCTTTTGAGCCTGTTCGAGAGCCGGCACATCCACACCGCCGCGTACGATTTCCTCTACATTACGGACCGACAGACCTTCCGACAAGATCTGTTCGTAAAGTGCCAACTGCACTTCCGGGTCTTCGACTGGCAACAACGCACGCGCATGTCCCATGTCGATCTTCTTGTCTTTCAGTCCCATCTGTATCTCGGCAGGGAGCTTCAGAAGCCGGAGATAATTGGCGATCGTCGCCCGCTTCTTGCCGACCCGTTCGCTCAGTTTCTCTTGCGTCAGACCGTAGCTGTCGATCAGTTTCTGGTAAGCCAGAGCGATCTCTATCGAGTTCAGGTCTTCCCGTTGGATATTCTCAATCAGTGCCATCTCAACGACATTCTCGTCTGCAGCGGTTTTGATATAGGCCGGGATACGTTCCAATCCTGCCATCAAAGAGGCACGATACCGGCGTTCGCCGGAGATAATCATATAGTTGTCCGCCCCAGTCTCTTTCAATGTAATCGGTTGGATAACACCTAACGAACGGATAGAAGTAGCCAGTTCCTCAAGCGTTTCCTCTTCGAAGACAGAACGGGGTTGGTTTGGATTGGGCTGGATTTTACTCAACTCTATTTCACAAATAGACGATGAGCCACCCGTTTTCAGGTCGTCCATCGTGATCAAAGCATCCAAACCGCGGCCAAGGGCCGATCTTTTCATTACCATAATTTCAATTGACAATTGATAATTGACAATTGACAATTGACCACGGCAGCATTTTAATTGTCCATTGTCAATTGTCCATTGCCAATTGTTATTATTTGTTTTTATCTATCAGCTCCTGTGCAAGCTGCATGTGATTCAAAGCCCCTTTCGACTCGGCGTCGTAAAGCAATACGGGCTTGCCGTAACTGGAGGCTTCGCTTAATTTGACATTACGCTGAATGACAGTCGTGAAAACCAGGTCTCGGAACGGACGCTTCACCTCTTCGTATATCTGGTTGGCCAGACGCAGACGCGAGTCGTACATCGTCAACAGGAAACCTTCGATTTCCAAAGCGGGATTCAGCTTCGACTTAATGATCTTGATCGTATTCAACAGTTTGCTGATACCTTCGAGTGCGAAATACTCGCATTGCACGGGTATCATTACCGAATCGGCTGCCGTCAAAGCATTGACTGTAATCAGTCCTAAAGACGGAGAACAATCGATCAGGATAAAATCGTACCGGTCTTTCAATGGGACCAACACTTGTTTCAATATCTGCTCCCGGTTCTCCATGTTCAGCATTTCAATCTCCGCACCCACCAAGTCGATGTGGGAAGGGATAATATCCAGTCCCTCCACTTCCGTATGGGTGATAGCGCCTTTCGGATCGTCGCCATTCACCACGCATTCGTAGATCGACTGTTCTACATTGCGGATATCCACGCCCAATCCCGATGAAGCGTTAGCTTGCGGGTCTGCATCGACCACCAGCACCTTTTTCTCAAGTGCAGCCAGCGACGCAGCCAGATTAATCGTTGTGGTAGTTTTTCCTACCCCACCTTTCTGATTTGCTAAAGCGATAATCTTTCCCATATTTGTCTATTTATTCGGGGACAAAACTAAACATTAAAAAGCTAATACAAATCAGTTTAAGCAAAACAATGCCTGTTTTGTTGAAAAGTCGCCTTATGTGTTGATAACTTGCAAATATAAGCAGAATATTTAATAGCTTGTTCCCAATGAGCGCGATGAATGAGTTTTTTTATTTGACAAAGCCAATTCGAGGCCTTGGCTTGTCATGAATTGATTTTTTGCTTTGTAGTTCAGCAAGTGTTTGGTTGATGAGTTCCAGTTGTATGCGTGTGTCTTCGTTGATGTCGTTGTAGTCGGTGAAAACTTCTTCGATGTATGTTTTGAGTTCTTTGACTTCCTGTTGAAGGAGGGAAAGTTTGTCTGTGGGCGAGTTAATAACAAGTTGTCTCATGGCGACAAAAGCACGAGTGATTTGGATACTGGTTTGCACGGCAATTTCGCTTTTCAATACACTCGCAAGCATAACGACACCGTGTTCTGTGAATGCTAATGGTAAAGCAGACTTAGGACGTTTGACAGGCAATGTCATCACAAAATGTGACGACATACATTCTAATTCCTCTTTTGTCAGTTGAAACATAAAGTCTTCAGGGAAACGTGCGATGTTTCGTTTTACTGCCTGATTTAATACTCGTGTTTCTACTTGGTACATTTCTGCTAAATCAAAGTCTAACATGATTCTGCATCCTCTGATTTCATAAATCTTGTTTTGGATAGCGGTTAATTCTTCCATTGTCGTAAATTTTAGTAAAGGTTGATATTGATGATAAGGATTCATGGTAGTAGAATGCCTGCCGGAACAAAATCCGGCAGGCATTCGTTCCAGTATTGGTTGTTATCTCTTGTTTTCTTCTACCCACTTGTGTGCATTGACAAAGGCTTCGATCCACGGAGTGACTTGGTCATTATTGCGTCGGTCTTCGGGGTAGTAACCACATTGCCACGGGAACAGCGCACGTTCCAAGTGAGGCATCATCGCCAGATGGCGCCCGTCGTGCGAGCAGACACCGGCAACCGACCAGGGCGAACCGTTCGGATTGGCCGGATAGCCTTCGTAGTTGTACTTGGCAATGATATGGTATTCTTTCTCTTCATACGGGAAACCGAACTTGCCTTCACCGTGTGCCACCCAAGCACCGATCTTGCAACCGCTCAGCGAACCGAACATGACGGAATGGTTCTTCGGGATTTCCAGCGTGACGAAGTTCGATTCGAACTTGTGCGAATCATTGTGCAGCATCTTGTGCTTCTGCTCATGTTCCGGATAGATGACGCCCAGTTCGGCCATCAACTGGCAACCGTTGCAGATACCCAAGCTCAAAGTGTCGGGACGGGCATAGAAGTTGTCCAACGCCCTCTTGGCTTTCTCGTTGAACAAGAAACCGCCGGCCCATCCTTTGGCTGAACCCAGCACGTCGGAATTGGAGAAACCGCCGCAGAACACGATCATGTTCACATCTTCCAGCGTCTCGCGTCCGGAAGCCAAGTCGGTCATGTGGACATCTTTTACGTCGAAGCCTGCCAAGTACAGGGCGTATGATGTCTCGCGTTCGCACTGGCAACCCTTCTCACGGATGACGGCGGCACGGATTCCGCTCCGTCCTTTGCGGTCGGCCGTCAGGCCATAAGCGGACAACTTACCGGTGAAGTTCTTCGGATACTTGAATTCCAGCGGCTGCATCTTGTAGTTCTCGAAACGATTGCCAGCACATACGTTGCCGCTCTGTTTGATATCCAACTTGTAAGATGATTCATACCATACGTCGCGCATATAGTCGATGCCGAAGTGGTACTGGATGCCCTCTTTGGAAACCAGGATATGACGTTCGGCCGTCGGCTTGGCGATGATGGCAAAGCCTACACCTGCATCTGACAACAGCTTCTCGAATGCATTCTTGTCTTTCACCTGAACCAGGATACCCGGATTTTCGGCAAACAAGATCTTGATGATGTCCTGTTCTGACAACGCATCAAGGTTCACTTCCAAACCGCCTTCCACGTTGGCGAAGCACATTTCGAGCAATGCCGTGATCATACCGCCTGCCGAGATGTCGTGTCCGGCAAGCACCAGACCATTCTCAATGGCTTCCTGCACGGCATTGAATGCGTCGGCAAAGTATTCGGTGTCTTGTACCGTCGGCACCTCGTCGCCCAGCTTGTTCAGCACCTGCGCAAGGGCGGAACCGCCCAACTTCATCGAGTCGAACGAGAAGTCTATATAATATATGTAAGAATTCTTTTCGTGAGCCAATACCGGAGAGACGATCTTGCGGATGTCGCTGACTTCCGCACCGGCGGAGATAATCACCGTACCCGGAGCAATCACCTTGTCGTCGCCATACTTCTGCGTCATGGACAGCGAGTCCTTTCCGGTCGGGATGTTGATGCCCAGTGCACAAGCAAAATCGGAAGCCGCCTGGACCGCCTTGTACAGACGGGCGTCTTCGCCTTCGTTGCGGCACGGCCACATCCAGTTGGCACTCAAAGAGACACCGGACAATTTATCTGTCAGCGGAGCAAACACGATATTGGTCAATGATTCGGCAATCGCCATGACGGAACCGGCAGCCGGGTCGATCATCGCTACCTGCGGGGCATGACCGATAGAAGTCGCGATACCCGCCTTTCCGCGGTAATCCAACGCGACGGCACCCAAGTCGCTCAATGGCAACTGCAACTCGCCCTGGCACTGTTGGCGGGCTACCTTGCCTGTCACCGAACGGTCTACCTTGTTGGTCAGCCAGTCCTTGCAGGCAACGGCTTCCAGTTGGAGCACGTTTTCCAGATAGTGATGCAATTCGGATTCCTTATATACGACCGGAGCATAATGTTCTTCCACCGTATGATCTTTCATGATCGTTCTGGGCGGTTTGCCGAACATATATTCCAACTTGATGTCAATCGGTTTCACACCGTCGGCCTGTTCGAAGACGAACTTCATGTCGTTGGTCGTTTCGCCCACCACATACATCGGAGAACGTTCGCGGTCGGCAATGCGCCGTACCCGTACCACATCTTCTTCCTTCATCAGCAAGCCCATACGTTCCTGGCTCTCGTTACCCACGATTTCCTTGGCGGAAAGGGTCGGGTCGCCGACCGGCAGTTGGCTCATGTCGATATGTCCGCCGGTTGCTTCCACCAGTTCGGAGAGGCAGTTCAAGTGACCGCCTGCGCCGTGGTCGTGGATGGAGATGACCGGGTTGTTGTCCGATTCGGCAATCGCCCGGATCACGTTGGAAACACGTTTCTGCATTTCCGGGTTGGCACGCTGCACGGCGTTCAACTCGATACCGCTGGTGTACTGGCCCGTGTTTACCGACGAAACAGCGCCGCCGCCCATACCGATGCGGTAGTTGTCGCCACCCAACAGGACCACTTTTTCGCCCGGCGCAGGATCGCCCTTCAGCGCGTCGCGCATATTGGCATAGCCGACACCGCCTGCCAACATGATCACCTTGTCGTAAGCATATTTCTTCTGGTTCTCTTCATGTTCGAAAGTCAGGACCGAACCGCAGATCAGCGGTTGTCCGAACTTGTTGCCGAAGTCGGATGCACCGTTGGAGGCCTTGATCAGAATCTGTTCCGGAGTCTGGTACAACCACGGACGCGGATCGAGGATCTTTTCCCATTCGCGAGCCCCTTCCGTACGTGGGTAAGAGGTCATGTAAACAGCTGTCCCGGCAATCGGCAGGGAAGACTTTCCACCCCCTAAGCGGTCGCGGATTTCACCGCCCGATCCGGTAGCGGCTCCGTTGAACGGTTCAACCGTTGTCGGGAAGTTGTGCGTCTCGGCTTTCAGCGAGATAACCGATTTGATTTCCTTTGTTTCGTAGAAATCCGGTTTGTCGCCGCTTGCCGGAGCAAACTGTTCGATCACCGGTCCTTCGTTGAAAGCCACATTATCTTTGTAGGCGGAAACCAATTTGTTCGGGTTCTCCGCCGATGTCTTCTTGATCAGGTTAAAGAGAGAACTTTCTTTCTCTTCTCCGTCGATAATGAATGTACCGCCGAAGATTTTGTGGCGGCAGTGTTCCGAGTTTACCTGGGCAAAGCCATACACTTCGCTGTCTGTCAGCCGGCGTCCTAACTTCTGGCTCACTTCGTTGAGGTAAGACATTTCTTCCTCGCTCAATGCCAGTCCTTCCTGTTTGTTGTAGGCCTCGATATCCTCGATATAAACAATCGGGTCCGGTTGTTTGCTGATCGTGAAGATGTCCTGGTTCAGGCCGTTGTAGATACGTTGCAGCATCGGGTCATGTTCGGCTTCGCCTGAAGAAACGGGGAAGTATTCCTCGATGCGTGAGATACCGGTAAGCCCCATGTTCTGGGTGATTTCCACGGCATTCGTACTCCACGGGGTAATCATTTCCCGGCGTGGACCCACATACCAGCCTTCCAATGTTTCAGCCTGGAGCAACGTCGCTTCGCTGAACGCCCAGACCAATTTTTCCACATCTTCAGAAGAAAAAGCGTGTGCAGCTTCCACAGCTAACACCGTCTTTGTTGGAGATTGAAAGAATAGAATCATATCGTCGATTTATTAATGGTATTCCGTTTATAGTCTGCAAAGATAGTGCTTACTAACCGAATTTCGCCTAAATCAGTAAAAGAAAATAAAGGGGCAAAAACGAAGCCCCGGCAGTATAGCGGTTGTTCCATGTGAATGGCACGGTGGTTCCACGCCGATGGCACAATCGTTCCATGCCGATGACACAATTGTTCCATGCCGATGGCACAGATGTTTTCCCGCCGGTGGCACAACTGTGCCATGCCGGTGGAATTGTTGTGCCAAGCCCATGTGAGTTTTGTGATACTACCATTCCTGCCAACCCGGGCATCAAGGGCAGGAGGAATTACCGATCAGGCAGGCCAGTATGGAAAGGAGGTCGAGGCGCACCAAGTGCTTGCGGATCTCGCCCAACGCCTTGGAGATCTGTTTCTCTACCGCCTTTTCACTGATTCCCAATTGGGCGGCTATTTCCTTATTCCGCAGGTTCTTTTCGCGGCTTAGCTTGTAGACGGTCCGGCATTGGGGCGGAAGGGTGTCGACAAACCGGTTGATCTCGTCGGTCATCTCTTTCAACAGGAGCGTGTCGTGCTGGTTGTATTCGAGGATTTCCCGGTTGATCAGTTCGTCTATCGTATCGCTGCCTTCGATGCGCTTCTGCATCAGGGCCGAATTCAGGTGATTGATGGAACGGTTGTAAGTGGCACGATAGAGATAAGGTTTGATCGGCTCGTCGAAGTCGATGCATTCCTTTTTCTCCCAAAGCGACAGGAAGACATCCTGGGTGATATCTTCGGCGGTCTGCCAGTCCCCTACGAAGCGGTAGGCGTATGTGGTAAGTGCCCGAAAATAAGAGTCGAACAGTTCCCGGAACAACGACAGGGCATTTGCTCTGGAGCGTAGCTTCTTGAAACTGTTTTCTTCCTGTATTTTCATGATTTTGTCTTCCCTCTGAATATTTTTTAGCAAAAATAGAATTTTTTTCGGTTCGGAGGTAGGGATATTCCTTTTTGTTTTGTGATAGGAATAAAGAATGCAATCAAAGATGGACGATATAATACTGAAATATTTGTGCGGAAATGCTTCGGAAGAGGAGAAGGAGGCTCTTTTTGGCTGGCTGAAGGCTGCTGAGGAGAATAAAAAGACTTTTTCCGAAATAAGGGACCGATGGCTGGAAAGCGGTACGGCTCCGGTATCGGACCCGGAATGGCTGAAGCGGGCTTTTAAGCGCTTTGCAACTCATATTGAGGCAAAAGAGAAAGCTCAGAGGCAGATTCGTCTGTCCTATTATAGGAGAGTTGCCGTTTCTGTCGCCATATTGTTGGTATGTTCGTTAGGTGGTTATTTTGTCGGGCGGAATCAGTTTTTCGATTTTTCTATTGAAGAGCAGTCGGTCATGAACCAGGTCATTATGGGAAAAGACAGCAAAGGGTCTGTGACCTTGCCGGACGGGACGATCGCCTGGCTGAATGCTAACAGCAAGTTGATCTATCCAGAACAGTTCTCTGAAGATAAGCGCTCAGTGAAGTTGGAAGGGGAAGGCTATTTTGAGGTTGTACGGAATGAGAAAGTTCCTTTTTTCGTGGAGACGGACGGGATGGTCGTTAACGTGTTAGGTACTCATTTCAATGTCAAGAATTACGAGAATAGGGAGACGATTGAAACGACCTTGCTTTCGGGCAAAGTGGAAGTCCTTTTGTCCGGTATGAGTAAAGGCATTATTTTGAAACCCAATCAAAAGATATCCTGTGACAAACAAAGTGGAACTTATAAACTGTCGGATGTCAATGCTTCCGACTATATCATCTGGATCCATGACAAACTGGTCTGCACGAACGAGAAACTGTCGACGGTCTTGTATCGGATGAAGCATTGGTATAATATGGACATCGAATGCAAGAAGGGTGTTCCGCTCGATCATCGTCTGTCATTGACGATCCGGAAAGAGTCGCCGGAAGAGATTCTCAACCTGTTGGCTCTGATCAGTCCGATCCGTTACACGATTGAAGGAGATAAAATAACAATCAGTCCTAAATAATAACAAAAAAACGAATTGCCTATGATTTAAGAAATGAAAGTACACAAAAAAATCAGGCAGATGTTACCGGCATCCGCCTGACGCAAAATTGAACAAACTGCTCTCAAAGGTAAGAGCGTGAGAGCAAAGTGTAAAACTTTAAACATTCAAATGTATGAAAAAAAAGTCCACGTATGGGGAATCCATACACTTTCTTAACATTAATTTATTCAGGAAAATGAAACTAATACTGCTATTTGTTGCCATTTCCTTTTTCCAACTGTCCGCAGTGGAAAGTTATGCCCAGAATGCGAAGATCAATCTGAGGCTGTCTGATGTGACGCTTGAAGAAGCGATTAAGACGATTGAAACAAATACGCAATTTGTGTTTTTCTTCAGTAACTCTGCCGTTGATATGACGAAACGTGTCGATCTGAATGTCAAGAACGGGAATATCAAAGAGGTGTTGAACCAGATATTGTCTTCGTATCGGTATCGTATCGAAGACAATAAGATTGTCTTGTTGGGCGAAGTGCAACAGGACGGAAAGATTACCGGTGTCGTTTCGGATGCTTTCGGACCGATCGTCGGTGCCAATGTCGTGGTGAAGGGTACGACCAACGGGACGATCACCGATATGGATGGCCGGTTCACGCTGGATGCTCCGAAAGGCGCCCAATTGCAGATCTCCTATATCGGTTATATCACTAAGGAACTGACAGTTGGCAACAAGACGGACTATGTCATCCAATTGGTCGAAGATTCACAGGCGCTGGAAGAGGTGGTCGTTGTCGGTTACGGTACGGAAAAGAAGGTGAACGTGATCGGTTCGATCGCCCAGATCGGTAGTGAGAAACTGGAAAACCGTTCGACTCCGCAGTTGTCGAATGCCCTGACCGGACAGATGGCGGGTGTGACCGTTATCCAGCGTTCAGGACGTCCGGGCAGTAGCGGTGGCGAAATCCGGGTACGCGGTGTCGGTTCTTTCGGTGGCGAAAGCGACAAATCGGATGCCTTGGTGCTGATCGACGGTATTCCCGGCAAGTTGAATGATGTGAGTTCGGAAGACGTGGAATCCATTTCCGTATTGAAGGATGCTTCGACGGCAGCCATCTACGGTTCGCGTGCTGCCAACGGCGTTATCCTGGTGACGACAAAGACGGGTAAGGAGGGAAAGATTTCTGTCGGTTATAATGGATATGTCGGTTTCAATACGCCTACGGCACTGCCGGAATTTGTCGATACCTGGCAATATGCGACTCTCTATAATGAGGCGGTAGGACGTGAAGCTTATACGCAGGAAGAAATTCAGAAGTTCAAGGATGGAAGCGATCCGGATCATTATGCCAATGCCCGTTATCTGGATGAGGTCTTTTCCCGCAAAGGCCTGCAGACCGGACACGACGTGACGGTCAACGGAGGCAATGCCGAAAACAAATATATGGTTTCATTCGGTTATCTGAAACAGAACGGTATCGTAGAGAAAAACGATTACCAGCGCTACAATGCCCGTGTGAACCTGATTAACGAACTGTTGCCGGGTTTGAAGTTGACCAGCCGCCTTTCCGGTGTATATGGTAACCGGAAAGAACCGATGGCTCCGGGTGGCGATGATGCCAGCAATATGTTGATCCTGATCCAGAAAGCGTTGCGCTTCCCCGGTATTACACCGACTGTCTTGTCTGACGGTTCGTTTGGTGCCGGACGTGAGTTGCATGGTACGCCTGCCGGATGGATCAAAAGCGATTCTTTTTATGAGAATCCGGAATTTTCTTTAAATGCCAATGTGCGCCTGGACTATAATCCGATTAAGGATTTGCAATTGTCCGCTATCGGTGCCTATACATATACCAACGGCGAAGAGCGCACGTATCGTTCGACCATGAAACTCTCCGGTGACCGCGTGTTAGGTCCTTCTGAGTTGACGCATAAAATGGGTAAAACGATTTACAAGACATTCCAGGCAACAGCTGAATACAACAAGGTGATTGCCGGACATTCTTTCGGTATTTTAGCCGGTTACTCCTGGGAACAGGAAGATTACCGGTATGTACAGGGTTCACGCGATAAGTTCCCCGGTAACGACCTGCCTTATTTGAATGCCGGTTCACCGGACAACCAGAAATCAGTGGGTACCGGTAATGCGTGGGCTATCCAGTCTTATTTCGGCCGTCTTCGTTATAATTTCAACGAACGTTACCTGTTTGAATCTACGGTACGTTACGACGGTTCTTCCCGTTTCCCCCAGAGCAAGAAGTTCGGCTTCTTCCCCTCTGTGGCAGCCGGTTGGAGATTGTCGGAAGAAAACTTCTTCAAAGAAAACGAATCGCTTGATTTCATCTCCAATTTGAAACTGAAGGTATCGTGGGGACGCCTTGGTAACCAGAATATCGGTAACTATCCTTACCAGTCCGTCTATGAGTTGGGGCAAAATTATCCTTTTGGTGATACGTATACACAAGGTGCCGCTGTTACGACGGCTGTGGATCCGACAATCAAATGGGAAGAGACGGAAACTGTCGACGGAGGTCTGGAAGCGATCCTATGGAACGGTTTGCTGAGTGTGAACGCCTCTTATTTCAATCGCCGTACATACGATATCCTGTATAAGCCGAGTGGAAGTGTGTCTTCTATCCTGGGACAGAAAATCTCGGAAATGAATACCGGCGAGTTGAAAAACTTCGGTTGGGAATTTGAGGTAGGACATCGTAATAAGATCGGGGATGTTTCTTACAATGTGAATGCCAACCTGTCAATTATCAAAAATAAGTTGATGACTTTGGGAGTCGGTAATGTGGAACAGCTGAACGGAATGGTCGGAAACGGTAGTGATTTGTTTATCGGTTATCCGATTCAGATGTATTACGGATATGTATCCGACGGTGTTTTCTTGGATGAGAATGATATAAAAGCCTGGCATGACCAAAGCAAGGTTACGCCGAATCCGAAACCGGGAGATATCCGTTACAAAGATATCAGCGGCCCGGATGGTGTACCCGATGGCAAGATTGATCCGAATTATGACCGTGTATATTTGGGTTCCCGTATTCCTAAATTTACTTTCGGCTTGAACTTGGGTGCGGAATATAAAGGTTTGGACCTGTCTGTGTTGTTGCAGGGGGTTGCCGGTGTGACCGGTATGTTGGACGGTTTTGCCGGCTGGGCGTTCAGAGGCGACGGCAATATCCAGAAATGGCAGGCCGAAGGACGTTTCGATCCGGCCAATCCGACGCGCTATCCGGCTTATCCGCGCCTGGAGGACTTGAGCAACTCTACGACGCCGAACATCGTGACTTCCGATTTCTGGACACAGGATGCCTCCTATATCCGTCTGAAAAACATCCAGTTGGGATATACCTTCCCGAAAAAGATGTTGCAGGCTGCCAAGATCAGCAACTTGCGTGTGTATGTACAGGCCGAGAATCCGCTTTGCTGGAACAAGTATAAACCCGGATGGGACCCGGAAATCAATACTTCCGGAAACTATTATCCGATTTTGGCAACTTATACATTTGGTGTAAACTTTAAATTCTAAAAGAGATGAGACAAATTAAATATTTTATTTTCACTTTACTGGCGGTAACGACAACCTTCGTGTCGTGTGAACTGGACCGGAGCCCGCTGGATAAGTTTGCAGAAAATGATTTCTGGACCAGCGAAGACAATGCGGAATTGGCTTTGACCGGTATTTATAAAGGAAATATCCTGTTCAACTCTCCGGAGTATACACCGACCGACTGGTGGTCGTATGGCGGTTTGATTTTTATGGAATTTCCTACGGACAATGCGTATGACCGCCGTGGAACCAACTCGAATTTCCATAAGATGACAAATGGTACTTTGTTGTCGAATAATAACTATACGAAAGCTTATTGGGATAATTCGTATGCGAAGATCGCCCGTTGCAACCGTTTCCTGGAGGGTATCGGTAAGTTGAGTGATCCGGCTGTCGTGGCCCGTTTCACGGCTGAGGCCCGTTTTATCCGGGCTGCCCAGTATTTTTATCTGTCCCAGTTTTTCCAGGATGTACCGTTGGTGACGAAAGTGCTGACCAAGGACGAGGCCAATACGGTAAAGAAAAATACCAAAGCGGAAATTACCGAATTTATCATCAAAGAGTTTACCGAAGCCGCCGCCGATCTGCCTCGTTTCAAGGATCTGAAAGGTTCCGAGACCGGACGTGCGTGCAAACAGGCTTCTCTTGCGTTTTTGGGACGTACGCTGTTGGCTGCCCAAAAATATAGCGAAGCGGCTGCCGCTTATAAACAGATCATCGATTTGGGTGATAATGCGATCGATCCGGATTATGCGTCTCTTTTCTTGCCGTCGAACGAGAACAGTAGTGAAAATATTTTCTCGATGCAGTATCTGCAGGACCAGGCCGGAAACGCGATGCCGCAACATGCTTTCCCGGTCAAAGACGGAGGTTGGTGCCTGATCAACGTCGCTGCCGGATTGTTTGAAGCCTACCAGTTTAAAGACGGTACGCCGTTCAGCTATGACAGCCCGTTGTATAACCCGGAAAACTTAGGTGAAAACAGAGACCCCCGTCTGGATTATACCATCTATTATAATGGTGCGACATTCAAAGGGGCCGTTTACGATTGCCACCCGGATTCTCAAAGCCCGGACAAGGTGATGGGCGGACAGACCACGCAGACCGGTCTGATGATGCGTAAGTATTTTGATGAAACATTCTCCGGCAACCTGAACAGCTATGGCGGCAACGTGCCAGTTATCCGGTATGCAGAAGTGTTGTTGAGCTATCTGGAAGCCAAGCTGGAGGCCGGTGAGGGAATCACGCAGGCTTTGCTGGATGAAACCATCAATCAGGTAAGAGGTCGTGCATCTGTACAGATGCCGGCAATCACGGAAGTGAATGCCGCGGAGTTGCGTCCTATTTTGCGGAACGAACGTCGCGTCGAACTGGCGATGGAAGGAATTCGTTATTGGGATTTGCTGCGTTGGGGTATTGCACATGAAGTATTAAATGGCGATATTTACGGCGCTCCTTTCCCCGGTTCCCAACGAACAAGCGTGAAACCGGGCGGCGAACCGGACAAATATGGCAGATGGTGGGTGAACAGCCGGGCTTTCCGCAAGGATCAGGACTATAAGTGGCCGATCCCGCAATCCGAACAGGACATCAATCCGAATTTGCGATAAGGTGTAGGATATGTGACGCTTGAAGCAAGACAAATAAAATAGTATCATGAGATCAACAATCGTATTGGGAATAGGGGCCACTTTGCTGGCTTCCTGTTCCGGAAACAAACAAAAGACAGAAGAGAAAGTCGCGCAGCAGCAGAAGCCGAACGTGATTTTCCTGATAGCCGACGACATCGGTTATGGTGACTTGAGTTGCAACGGGTCGAAAACGATCCATACGCCGAACGTGGAACGGCTGGCAGCACGCGGTGTCCGCTTTACGGATGCACATGCCGTGGCTGCAACCAGCACGCCTTCGCGCTATTCCCTCTTTACGGGGCATTATGCTTGGCGGCGGAACGATACGGGGATTGCCGCCGGGGATGCCGGCATGGTGATCCGTCCCGAACAGCCGACCGTTGCCGATATGTTTCGCGAATGCGGCTATGTGACCGGTGCGATCGGAAAATGGCATTTGGGATTGGGCGACAAGACCGGAACGCAGGACTGGAATGGCTTTATCACGCCGGGACCGACGGATATCGGTTTCGATTACTCCTATCTGATGGCGGCGACGGCCGACCGTGTCCCTTGCGTTTTTGTCGAAAACCAGCGGATTGTCAATCTGGATCCGAACGATCCGGTTGCCGTCAACTATAAGGAGCCGTTCCCCGGTGAACCGTTGGGAAAAGACCATCCGGAACTGCTGACGAAGCTCAAGCCGAGTCCGAACCACGGGCATGATATGGCCATCGTAAACGGTATTTCCCGTATTGGCTACATGAAAGGTGGCAAACAGGCTTTGTGGGAAGATGAAAACATCGCGGATAGCATCACTTGCAAGGCTGTGCAGTTTATCGAGAACCACAAGGACGAACCGTTCTTTTTGTATGTCGGAACCAACGACGCGCACGTTCCTCGTTGGCCGCATCCCCGTTTTGTGGGCAAGAGCGGTATGGGTCCCCGTGGCGACGCTTTGTTGCAATTTGACTGGACCGTAGGACAGGTGATGGACGCACTCGAAAAGGCGGGTATTGCGGAAAACACATTGATCGTTTTGAGTAGCGACAACGGTCCTGTGGTCGACGATGGTTATGCTGACCGTGCCGTTGAACTGTTGGGTGACCATAAACCGTGGGGACCGTTCCGAGGCGGTAAATATAGTATCTTTGAAGCCGGAACCCGTATTCCAATGATCGTCAGCTGGCCGGCACAGGTGAAGCCGGGCGTTTCCGACGCATTGGTTTCGCAGGTCGACTTATATGCATCCATGGCAAGCCTGATGGGCAAGACACTTGAAGAAGGTGCCGGCCCTGACAGCCAAGATCATCTGGACGCTTTCTTGGGAAAAGATTTGAAAGGGCGCGACTATGTTGTCGAAGTGGCAGGTTCGCTCTCCGTTTCCGACGGTGAATGGAAATATATTGCTCCGAGCAATGGTGCCGCTTACCAGAAATTGACGAACATCGAGTTGGGTAACAGCAAGGAAGAACAACTTTACAACTTGAAACAGGATATAGGTGAACAGAACAATTTGGCTGCCGAACATCCTGAAATCGTTGCTAAGTTGAAAGCTATCTTGGAAAAGGAAAAGGCTAAATAGTCTTTTTACATCATGAGTGAAACGCCTGTAGGGAATCTAAAAACATTCCTGCAGGCGTTTTTTTGTTAAAGTATGAGAGAACGGACTCGGGGTTGATTTTTATCCGACTCGCATAGAAATCGACGGTTTTTATGTAAATTTGCAAATCATTAGGCAGAAAATAAAAGGATAATGCTGGGATTGATAGGTAAAGGAATTGTGATTGGCATACTGGTTTCCGCTCCGATGGGCCCGATTGGTATGCTGTGCATACAACGAACGCTGAACAAAGGACGCTGGCACGGATTTGCTACCGGGTTGGGAGCAGCTCTGTCGGATGTGATCTATGCGGCACTGACCTGTTTGGGGATGGGAGTCGTCGTGAACTTTGTGGAGGCAAACCAAGCTCCTTTGCAATTGATCGGCAGTATCGTACTGGGCGTTTTCGGCTATTATATTTTCCAATCCAATCCGGTCCGGAATCTGAAAAAACAGCGGGAGAAAAAGCAATCCTTCACTCAGGATTTTATTACAGCTTTTCTTCTTACCTTTAGCAATGTTTTAATAGTCTTGTTATATATCGGGCTATTTGCCCGTTTTGGTTTTGTGTTGCCGGAACATTCTGTCTGGATGTCGTTGGGAGGTATCGCCTTTATAGGGGTTGGAGCTGTCCTTTGGTGGTTCGGAATTACCTATATAGTGGCTAAATTGAAGAAATGGTTTAATGTGAGAGGTATATGGTTGTTGAATAGGATTGTCGGATCGGTCATTCTTCTTTTATCGATTATCGGAGCTTTGTCCGTATTGCTGACATCGTATTGGCATCAACCATTGCTTCAAATCTATAATTGAAATGAAGAAACTGAAAGTCCCTTATTTGGAAACGCTGGACGTACTGGATCTGTCGTCCGTAGGCTTTTTGATGGAAAAAGCCCAGCGAGAGTCGATCGATGTGATTAACTGGGAAGAATATCCCTATAAGCCGATCGTGGCTTTCGATATAGCAAGGTCGAAAGCAAATTTGTATATTCGTTACTTTGTAAAAGGTAATTCCCTGAAAGCTCTTTATGAGGCGGATGGCTCTCCTGTCTATCAGGATAGTTGCGTGGAGTTCTTTATGAAGCGGCTGGATGATCCCCATTACTACAATTTCGAGTTTAATTGTATCGGAACATGTGATGCTTCCTATCGGGAATCGCGTGATTCGAAGAAATCGCTGACTGCCGAAGAATACGCTTCCATACGCCGTTATTCAAGTCTGCCTCATGTCGCTTTTGCGGAGAAACTGGGAGTCCATAGCTGGGAGTTGGTGGTATCCATCCCTTTCCGCTTGATGGGACTTGACCCGGATAATCTGCCGGAAAAGATAATGGGTAATTTCTACAAATGCGCAGACGATACGGAATTTCCGCATTTCGTCAGCTGGAACCCGATCGATCTCCCTTCTCCGGACTTCCATTGTCCGAAGTTCTTTGGGGAAATCTACTTGTAGAATTGACAATTGAGAATGGACAATTGACAATTTAAGAAGAGAGTATTTCCATTCTAATTGTCAATTGTCCATTCTCAATTGTCAATTGTTTTTGGTTTTCACTTTGACAGGACAAGGCATGACTTTTCTTCATGAATTATAATTTGATGTCGTTTAGTTCAACTAATTTATTAACAATGGCGTATACGGTCAGACCACTGGCACTGTGTATCTGCAATTTCCGGGCGATGTTGCGCCGGTGCGTGACGACCGTGTGAGTGGAGAGGAACAGGCGGTCGGCAATTTCGCGGTTTGTCATCCCTTTGACTACACAGACCACGATTTCTTTTTCACGTGCGCTGAGTGTCTGTTGCTCTTCATTTTCAATTTCTTCAGCAGGAGGCGTATGAAGACGTTCCAGTTTGTTGCGGATCTCGTCCGGACTGTCGTAAATGTTGATCTGATCGTCGTAGAGCCTGAGCAGGATCGGGTCGGTGACAGTATAGAGCAAAGCGATACATTTCATTTCCGTGCAGCCGGTTTCTTCTTTGAGAAGCGGCAGCGTGTAACAACCGAGGAGCGACGGGTTGACAATCAGCATATCCGGTTTGTGCAAGCGAAGCGTTTCCTGCAAAAGTTCCACCGTGGCTATTTCGAAGAGCTGGACACGGAGTCCGGGAAGCCGCTTCAAAACCGCTTCAAATCCGCTTCGGATGATGGCGGACGGTTCAGCTATTGCTATATTTACGAAGGAGCTCATGGGCATCACTGCAGGGTTTGTTCAAGCGCTAAAATCGCCGGTACGAAAAGATAGTCTTCCACATGGTTGTGGGAAGCCAGATCTTGTTCGGTCGCAAAAATATCGAACAAGACACTGTTCAGCAGGTTACTTCCGGGTCCCGGATAATACTTGATCAGGATATTCTTCAGTTCGATAATCTTCATTTCGATCTGATCGTGATGTTTTTGGAAGATCGTGATGTTGTATTTCGGATCTTTTATCCCTTTCAACAATCCCCGGACGTATGGAAATACGGTTTTTTCTTCATACGCCATGTGTTTGTGGACCTCAGCCGCATATTCATCGAAAAACTTCGTGATAATGAACGCCACATCTTTCGGGCAACCGGAAATCGCTTCCGTCAGCTTGCGGCGGATATGGGGCAACCGGAAGTCCAGAAAGTAGGAGTGGGCATTATGCAGGTAGGTGATCAACGCTTCGATAGACAGGCATTTGTCGATATTTGTCATCGGTGCGGAAACCTCTTCTGTCAGAAAATTCACGACTGTCAGAAACGTACAGGGATCGATACCGTTTTGGCGGCACACCTCTCCGATATTCTTTTCTCCGAACCCGAGTGCGATTCCGAAACGGCTCATGACGAGCACCATCGGATAATTTTCGCAGATCAGATCACTCATTTTATCGGTTTCCCGATATTTACCATTTTTATACATAGGCTCTTCTCTCTTGTCTTGGTGTTTGAATAGCCAAAGATACATAAAAAATAAATTCCGCGGGCTACGCTTACGGATTTCGTAAAATCAGAAAACCGGACGGTGTGCCACAAAAAATCCAACCGCTTGGCATAGTAATTCCACTGGCATGGCACAGTTGTGCCACTGGCGGGGAACGGTTGTGCCATCGGTAGGGAATACTGCGTAGACTGTAGTCAAAGAAAAAGCCAGCCATATTGTAGCGGAGTCGGTGATTTATCCGTACCTTTGTAGAATATAATCACAAACTTACACTTACTTATTAACATTTTAAACGCATGAACAAACTGACGAAGTATGCATGTATCCTGACAGCCCTGGCCGGTGCCGTGGCGTGTTCGGATGGTAAAAAAGCACAAGGGGACTATGCTGTCATTCCGCTTCCGCAAGAGGTGGTGACACAAGGCAGTGCCCCGTTCCTGTTGACTCCTTCTACTCCGATTTCCTATCAGGAAGGCGATGCGGAGATGGAACAGACCGCCCGTTTCCTGGCTTCCTACATCCGAGAGGCCACGGGCTATGAGCCGAAAGTAATGGCCGGGAATGCCGATAAAGGCATTCATCTGTCAATTGCTTCCGATATCCAAAATCCGGAAGGTTACCGCTTGCTGGTCAGCGAGAACGGCATCGAAGTCGCCGGAGCCTCCAACGCCGGTATCTTCTATGGCGTGCAGACCTTGCGCAAGTCTATCCCCGCCACTGCCGAAGGCCAGGAGATCGAACTGCCTGCCGCCAGCATCAACGACTACCCGCGGTATGCGTATCGCGGTATGCATCTGGATGTTTCCCGCCACTTTTTCTCGGTCGATGAGGTCAAACGCTTCATCGATATGCTTGCCCTGCATAACATGAACCGCTTCCACTGGCACTTGACGGACGACCAAGGATGGCGCATCGAAATCAAGAAATATCCGGAGCTGACCCAGATCGGGGCGAAACGCAAAGAGACCGTTATCGGCCGCAACTCCGGCAAATATGACGGCAAGCCGTATGGCGAAGGGATGTTCTACACACAGGACGAGATTCGCGACGTGATTGCCTACGCTCAAGAACGCTTCATCACGATCATCCCCGAAATAGACCTGCCGGGACATCAGCTGGCGGCAATCACGACCTACCCTGAATTGGGATGTACGGGCGGACCGTATGAAGTATGGACCCAATGGGGCGTGTCGGACGATGTGATCTGTGCCGGCAATGAAAAGGCAATGACTTTCCTTGAAGACGTGCTTGGTGAGGTGATCGACCTTTTCCCTTCCGAATATATCCACGTGGGCGGTGACGAATGCCCGAAAGTGCGTTGGAAGAACTGTCCGAAATGCCAGGCTCGCATCAAGGCGGAAGGTATCAAGGGGGATAGCAAGCACACGGCCGAAGAATACTTGCAAAGCTATGTGATTTCGCGTATGGAACGGTTTGTCGAAAGCAAGGGACGCCATATCATCGGCTGGGACGAAATCCTGGAAGGCGGGCTGGCTCCGAATGCGACGGTGATGAGCTGGCGCGGTGTGGGAGGCGGCATCGAAGCGGCCAAACAAGAACACAATGTGATCATGACGCCCAATTCTTATCTCTATTTCGACTATTACCAGTCTACCGATACGGAGCTTGAGCCGCTTGCCATCGGCGGTTACCTGCCGTTGGAACGAGTTTATTCGTTTGAGCCGACAGCCGGAATCCCGGAAGAGTACCGGAAATATGTGACCGGTGTGCAGGCGAACCTGTGGACAGAGTATATCCCGACCTTCAGCCAAGTCGAATATATGGTATTGCCGCGTATGGACGCATTGGCCGACGTACAGTGGTCAAACGCACCGAAAGATTTCAAGGCATTCCTGCCACGCCTGGTCCGCATGACTGCGCTTTACGACCGGATGGGGTACAACTATGCCCGTCATATCTTCGACATTCGTGCCTCTTTCGCGACCGACGGTGACAAGGGAGAAATCGTCGTGACACTCGAAACCGAAGGAGATGCCGAGATCCATTATACGCTCGACGGAAGTGAACCGACCGCTACCAGTCCACAATACGAAGCTCCCCTCCGCATCCGGCAAAATGCCGAGGTGAAAGCTGTGGCCATCCGTCCGACCGGAAACAGCCGTGTCTTCTCTGAAAAGATCGACTTCAACAAAGCGACAGCCAAGACTGTTACCTTGAAAGTGGCTCCCAGCCGAGGCTATGACTTCAATGGCGGTCCGGAACTGACCGATGGTCTGAGCGGCAACGAAAACTACAAGACCGGACGCTGGTTAGGATTCCAGGGTAAGGATTTAGATGCCGTTATCGACCTGAAAGAACCGACAGAGTTCAGCAAGGTGTCTTTCAACACGAACGTCGTGAAAGGCGACTGGATTATGGGCGCGGCTGGTGTCGCCGTACGGGTTTCGGACAACGGGCAGGATTTTAAGGAGGTAGCTTCCAAGACAATTCCCTCTTTGGGCAAAGACGACAAAGACGGTCTTTACCCGCAGAAGATTTCCTTTGATCCGGTAAAAGCCCGCTATGTCGAAGTCGTTATCAAGAGCGACAAGTTGCCGGCATGGCACGGCGGAGCAGGCAGTCCGGCGTTCTTGTTTGTAGACGAGATTAATCTTCAGTAAACAGACTGATAACAACGAATTACACGGATTACACGAAAAGAATAAAAAATTCGTGTAATCCGTGTAATTCGTGTTTCCCGTGTTTAAATTTGGATATTCAAACATATTCCTCATGAAAAGAAACATATTTATCCTTTCTACTCTTTGTGCCTGTTGTACCCTTTTCGCCGAAGAAATTCCAGTCAGGCAATTTAGGTATGCTGGCCCATACGAGATAAAGAATCCGTTTCTCGTAGACAGCCTGGATGTGAACAGCAAGAAATTCACAGATGCCGAGTTATTAAAGACCGCCATCCCTTTCCGTAACGTCCGGGAAAGCGGCCGGATGTTAGGTGCCGACGCTTCGGTCGGACAGACCGGGACCAGTTCTGTCAGCCTTGTCTCTTTTTACCTGAACAGTGATCGCTATACGGAGGGGACCTTGCAGGTAAGTGGGCCGGAGCATTATGAAGTCTATCTCGATGACGAGAAACAGGTCCTTGCCAACGGTGAGCTCAAGCTGACACTCGAACCTCGCCGTTATGAAGTGGTAATCAAGTATCTCACGGTTTCGGGCAAGACAAACCAGCTTCCGAAAGTCCTCTTCAAGACAAGTGGCCAAGCTGTTGTCTCGGCCACTACCGACCCGGAGAAACGGTATACCTTGAGTGATGTCTTCGACGGCACGCGCTTCCGCTCCGTCAGCCTCTCTCCAAATGGGAAATACCTACTGACTGCCTACCAGACCACTTATCCCGGCGGCGCTACCGAGTCGTTCCAGCAAGTGACCGACCGGGCAACCGGACAGGTCTTACTGGAAAGCGACAGTCATTTCTATAGCTGGATGCCCCGTAGCAATCGCCTCTACTATACTCGCAAAGGGATGCAGGGGAAAGAGCTGGTCACGATCGACCCGGCTACCCAAACTGAGTCTGTTCTTGTCAGCAACCTGCCAGGCGGTTGGTTCAGTTTTGCTCCGACAGAAGACTTCTTGCTGTTCAACGTTGCTGAAGAAGGGCCGAAGAAAGGGGAAGATCTCCAGGAGATCCTGGTGCCCGACGACCGCCAACCAGGATGGCGTACCCGTTCGTTCATCCATAAATACGATTTGGCTACCGGTGTGTTTCAGCGTCTTACCTATGGACACACATCGACTTCCGTCAACGACATCTCCGCAGATGGCCGCTATTTGCTCTTCACGTGCAGCGAACGGGAACTGACGAAACGTCCGTTTTCGACGACTTTGCTCTATCGGATGGATTTGCAAACCGGAGAGACGGAACTTTTGCTGAAAGATCCGTTCATCAGTTATGCTCAGTTCTCACCAGACGGCAAAATGTTAGCGATTGCCGCATCCGGTGAGGCTTTCAACAAAATCGGTTTAAAGATAGCGCCGGGACAGACTTCCAACATGGGCGACGGACAACTTTTCCTTTACGATCCGGCCAGCAAACAGGCGAAGCCCGTCACTCGCGATTTCAATCCTGCGGTCCAGCGATTCGTCTGGAACAAAGGTGACAAACAGATCTACCTGCAAGGAGAAGACAAGGATTGCGTGCGCTTGTATTCCTGAATCCGGTAAGCGGGAAGATCAGTCCTGTGCCGTTGAAAGAAGATATCCTCTCTGATTTCACGGTCGCCGAGACTGTACCCGAACTGGTCTACTTCGGCGAAAGTGCCTCTAACTCGCAGCGTCTCTATTCCGTCAACTTGAAGAAGAATAGTTCCGTTTGTCTGAAAGACCTTTCTGCCGGTATCTTGAAAGATGTCACCCTCGGCGAAGTGCATGGCTGGAACTTCCGGGCGGCTGCGGGCGACACGATCTATGGCCGCTATTACCTGCCGCCTCATTTCGATCCGGCCAAGAAGTATCCGTTGATCGTGAATTACTATGGAGGAACCAGCCCGACGGAACGTTCGTTGGAGAACCGGTATCCGTCGCACGTGTATGCGGCTTTGGGTTATGTCGTCTATATCATCCAGCCCAGTGGGGCGACCGGTTTCGGGTAGGAATTTTCTGCCCGCCATGTAAATGCGTGGGGAGAACGTACGGGCGACGAAATCATCGAAGGAACCAAGAAGTTCTGTGAGGAACACCGCTTTGTCGATGCAAAGAAGATCGGGTGTATCGGTGCGTCCTACGGTGGCTTCATGACACAATACTTGCAGACGAAAACGGATCTCTTTGCTGCTGCCATCTCTCATGCCGGGATTAGCGACATCACCAGCTATTGGGGCGAAGGTTACTGGGGATATTCCTACAGTGCTTTGGCGAGTGCGGACAGTTATCCTTGGAATGCACGGGATATGTATACGTTGCAAAGCCCGCTGTTCAATGCTGACAAGATCCATACTCCGATCCTTTTCCTGCATGGTACGGTCGACACGAACGTCCCGATCGGTGAAAGTATCCAGATGTTTACGGCTTTGAAACTGTTGGGAAGACCGACTGCTTTCGTCCAGGTTGTCGGACAAAATCACCAGATCCTGGACTATAAGAAGCGTGCCGAATGGAACAAGACCATCTACGCCTGGTTCGCCAAATGGTTGAAAGGACAACCGGAATGGTGGGAGGCGTTGTATCCGGAAAAAGCACTGTAAAAAAGGGAAAGTGGAGAGTTGGATGTCGTATTTGTTCAACTTTCCACTTTCAATTTTCAGCTGCCAATTGACTTTGGTTCACAATTCTTTACTATCTTTGTCCTGTCATCCGATATTGGATGTCATAACAACTAAAACCATATAACTATGGCTACATTCATCAATCCATTCGTAGATCGGGGATTTAAGATCATCTTCGGAAGTAAAGACGGGAAAGTTCTCTTAATCGACCTTTTGAACGACCTGCTTGAGGGAGAACATGTCATTACTGACCTCTCATACATGAACGTCGAAATGCCAGCTTGTTGTACCGACAGTCGAACTGCGGTTTTCGACCTCAAATGTAAAGACAAAGACGGAAACTTTTTCATCGTAGAGGTTCAAAATGCCGCCCAAAGTTATTTCTATGAACGTAGTTTGTATTATCTTTGTCGTATGATCTGCGACCAGGACAAGCCCGGGGATGAGTGGAAATTTTCGCTTTGTCCCGTGTATGGGATCTTTTTCCTGAACTTCAAGTCAGGCAAGACCGACAAGGTGCGCACAGATATCGTGCTCGCCGATCGAAGCACCGGCCGACAGGCAAGTAACCTGATACGGCAAATCTACTTGGAAATGCCTTTCTTCGACAAAGAAGAGGCGGAATGTGAAAATGGACTGGATTATTGGCTTTATACGCTTAAAAACATGGAAAAGTTGGAAACATTACCTTTCAAAGGACAAAAAGCGCTGTTCCGCCGTTTGGAAGAATTGGCAAAAATAGTCAATCTCAACAAGAAAGAGCGGATGGAATATGATGAATGCCTCAAAATCTACCGCGACAACAAAAACACTTGGGACTACGCTATCGAAAATGGATTCCGTGAAGGACAAGAAAAAGGATACAAGGAAGGCATTGAAAAAGGTATTGAAAAGGGTATTGAGAAGGGAATTGAAAAAGGCATCTTGAAAGGCAAAAAAGAAGGCATCGAAGAAGGTCGGATTACAGCCTTGAGAGAAATAGCCGAAAAACTGAAATCACAAGGCATGGACGTAGCCACTATCGTGGCCTGTACCGGTTTGGATGCCGACACGGTCGCGGCCCTGTAACCGACAGGGTCTCAAAAAGACAACAGCTCCTCTTTTTCCAGGGGAGTTGAGTGTTCTCCTTAACCCGATTATTGATTCTTCCTCACTTGCAGAGACAAAAATCTTATACGATTATTCCGTGTTTTACAAAGATCGCTTTCGCATTGGCTAAGCGTTCTGCTGAAAGCGGTTCTACATCTTTCAGTTTGTAATCCAGGCCTAATGTTTCATATTTGTAAGTTCCCATCGTATGGTAAGGCAGAAGTTCAGCTTTTTGAACTACTTTGTAGTGGCTGATGTATTCGGCCAATTTTTCCAGGTCCTCATCATGATCTGTCAGGTTGGGAACAATCACATGGCGGATCCACACAGGAATGCTACGTTTCTCCAATTCTTCAAGAAATCTCAAGGTATTATCGAGCTTCACAGTTGTCAGACGAGGATGAAGAGAAGCGTTGATCGTCTTGATATCCAACAGGACCAGATCAACATACTCAAGGACTTCCAATGCTTTTCCGGAACAGACATAGCCGGAAGTATCCAATGCCGTATGAATGCCGTTTTCACGGCAAAGGCGGAAAAAAGCGTTGAGAAATTCAGGTTGTAGCAAAGGTTCACCACCGGTCACTGTGACACCGCCTTTCGCTATGAAATTCTTATAGCGCAACACTTCGGCAAGCAATGCTTCAGGCTCCAACTGATAAGGTGTCTCACGCTTTACCTCCCAAGTATCCGGATTGTGGCAATACAGGCAACGAAGCGGACAACCCTGCATAAAAACAACAAAGCGAATTCCGGGACCATCAACGGTCCCGAAACTCTCTAAAGAATGTATGCGCCCCAACATATTAATCAATAGACAATTGAGAATTGACAATTACAAGCTGTTGTTGATGGTGCGCGAAATGACGTCGAGTTGTTGTTCGCGTGTCAGTTTCACGAAATTGACGGCATAACCCGAAACACGGATTGTGAGCTGTGGATATTTCTCCGGATGTTCCATCGCATCCAACAACAAGTCTTTGTCGAACACATTCACATTCAGATGCTGGCCGCCATCGGGCGTGAAATAACCATCCAACAGGCTCACTAAGTTATTCACCTGAATATCGCGTTCCTTGCCCAATGTGGCAGGTGAAACGGCAAATGTATAAGAAATACCGTCATGCGCATGCTGGAAAGGCAGTTTGGCAACAGAAGCCAAAGCCGCAATAGCTCCTTTCGTATCGCGGCCGTTCATCGGGTTTGCGCCCGGAGCGAACGGCGTACCGCCCGGACGGCCGTCGGGAGTCGTTCCGGTCTTCTTTCCGTAAACCACGTTCGATGTGATTGTCAGGATAGACTGTGTCGGCGTAGCCTTTCGATAGGTCTGGTGCTGGCGCAGGTATTCCATGAACTTCTCGGTAATCTCGACTGCAATACTGTCCGTACGGTCGTCATTGTTTCCGAAAGGCACATATTCGCCTTCACGTTCGAAGTCGACAGCCAAACCGCGTTCGTCACGGATCACTTTCACCTTCGTGTCGCGGATGGCAGCCAGTGAATCGGCTACGATGGAAAGGCCGGCGATACCGGTTGCCCGGATACGCTCCACATCTCCGTCATGAAGACTCATCTCGAATGCTTCATACGCATATTTGTCGTGCATATAGTGGATGATCTTCAGCGCATTGACATAGACTTTAGCCAGCCAACGCATCATCTGCTCGTATTTCTCCATCACCTCATCGTAATCCAAGTATTCGCTGGTGATCGGTTCGAAACGGGGAGCCACCTGTACACCCGATTTCTCGTCACGTCCGCCATTGATTGCATACAACAGACATTTCGCCAAGTTGGCACGGGCTCCGAAGAACTGCATCTGTTTGCCGATCTTCATCGGAGAGACACAGCAAGCAATACCGTAATCGTCACCATAGTCCGGACGCATCAGGTCGTCGTTCTCGTATTGGATGGCTGAGGTATCGATTGAAACTTTCGCACAGAACTTCTTCCAGTTTTCCGGCGCATTGTTGAACCAAAGCACCGTCAGGTTGGGTTCAGGTGCCGGACCGAGGTTATACAAGGTGTGCAGATAGCGGTAAGAGGTCTTTGTCACCAATGAACGGCCGTCAACACCTTGTCCGCCCAACGACTCAGTCACCCAAACAGGATCACCGGAGAACAGGTCGTTGTATTCCGGAGTACGCAGGAAACGGACGATACGCAGTTTGATGATAAACTGGTCGATCAGTTCCTGTGCCTCTTCTTCCGTCAGCTTGCCGTCGCGAATATCCTTTTCAATGTAAATATCGAGGAAAGTAGAAGTACGCCCCAAAGACATGGCCGCTCCGTCCTGGTCCTTTACGGCAGCCAAGTAAGCCAGATACAAGAACTGTACGGCTTCACGTGCATCCTTTGCCGGACGTGTCACGTCGAAACCATAACCGGCGCACATTTTCTCAAATGCTTTCAGCGCTTTGATCTGTTCCGTTATCTCTTCACGGCTCTGGATGATTTCTTCTGTCAACTCCTGAATATCGAGACGTTTCTGGAAACGTTTCTTTTCTTCAATCAGAATCTGGGTTCCGTACAGAGGCACACGACGGTAGTCACCGATGATACGTCCGCGCCCGTAAGCATCAGGCAGTCCCGTGATGATGGCAGAACGGCGTGCAGCAAGCATTTCGTCCGTATAGGCGGAGAAAACACCTTCGTTGTGCGTCTTCCTATATTTAGTGAAGATTTCTTTTGTCATCGGGTCCAGATGATAGCCATAGGCTTCCAAGCTGTTTTCGACCATGCGGATACCGCCTTTCGGGAAGATACCCCGTTTCAACGGGGCATCGGTCTGCAACCCGACGATTACTTCGTTTTCCTTGTCGATGTAACCGGGTCCGTATGTGTCAATACCCTGGGGAAGTTTCGTTTCGGCGTCATATACTCCTTTTTCCCTTTCAACCTTAAACATTTCGGTCAACTTGTTCCACACTTTCTTCGTTTTCTCAGAAGAGGGTACGAGGAACGCATCGTCTCCGTCGTAAGGTTTGTAATTGTTCTGGATAAAATCTCTTACGTTGATCTCCTTTTTCCAGGTTTCACCTTTGAACTGCGCCCAGTTCTCATTTTCAAACTTCATAAGCTTATTTTGTTTATTTCGGTTTAGGCGTACAAAGATACGTCTTTTCCGGTAATTTGAAAACGGTTGCAAGGAACAACCGCAACCTATACACAAAACGAAGCCCCGGCAGCATATATCCGCCGGGGCTTGTTTTGTGTCTGCCGTCCGATCTTCACAGAGGGGGAAGCAGTAGAACTTTTAATTTCATTACTTTAGTATTATTAATATTAACCGGTTGCTTGTTCGCCTGTCGCAGGGTAATTGCCGTTATTTAACGGTACGCGACCGAAATGTATTATTTGATTATAAAATGTCATCTATGTAGGGGCGGCTTTATGTCCGCCCACCACATATACAGTATTGTCTTCGTATCAATCGTTATTTAACGATCGCTTTTACAGCTGCTTCACCTTCAACAGCCACAACGACTACACCAGCCGGAGCAGCGATTGTTGCATTGTCGGAAGCGATAACGGTGTTAGCTACAACCTGGCCCAAGATGTTGGAGATAACAACTTTCTTGCCGGTAGCACCAGCGATTGTTACGTTGCCTTCACCAGCGATAACGGTTACTTCAGATGCGGCGATTGATTCGTTGGCAGTTGCCTTTTCAGAAGTCTTTTCAACGTTGAACGGAGCTGCGTCTTCTGCATCGTTTACCAAAACAGGAACTGTATTCAAGACACCAACAAAAGCAGTTACTAATTCGCCTTTTTCATTCTTAGTATTTGTTTCGATGATGAAGTCACCTTCGCCACCTTCTGTTGCGTCAGCCGGGTTCACCAAACGGAATGCGAATGTTGCAACGCTTTCCGACTGGATGTTCTTGTCATCAGCCAAGAAGATAGTATCGTTCTTAGCCTCCTTCTTGTTGCCTGTGTACTTAGAGTTTTCGATTACCAACATATCATTTTCGAAGTGAGTAGCCGGTACGAATGCCAGACGAGTACGTCCTTTATATTCTGCAACTTCCTTAGCAGAGTCAGCTAATACAACCAGATAGTCAGCCTTGCGGTAACCCGGAGTAGCTTTTGTACGGTGGAAGCACTTGGAAGCATCTGTTGTGATTTCACCATCGTCTGTCATGTGATCGTGAGAGTATGTACAAGGAGCTTCTTTTTCACCTTCAACCCAAGCCTGGTCGCGAACGGCCAACATATACAACGGCTTGCGAGTGTTGTTGCGAACGTATGCTGTATCAACCAAGAACGGCAGAGCTGCATTCTTAGGCAGGTCGCTCAAGTGAGATTCACCTAAGAAGTTCAAAGAACGTTCACCACCTTGTGTATTCAAGTTTGCAGAGTTTTCGAACAAATAATAGTTTGTTACTTCATTTGTACGGAAGAACTTAGCTGTGTCTACCTTGCCAGTGAAACCATCGTTTTCGATTGTAGCACCTAAGCGGCGGTATTCCGGACGGTTGCTGAAATCAACAGCAAACAAATCGTTGACAGTCTTGTCATACAAACAGCCCTGTTCTCTCAAAATACCATCGGCAGGAGAAGCACCGGCATAAACCTTACCAAGAACTTTCTTCTTTTCACCATCAACAATTACCAAGTTGTAATACTCTCCATCTTTACGGATAGCCAACTTAGAAGCAGTTTTTGCAGCCCAGCTATATTCCTTACCATCAAGACCGAAGTTCTTACCAGCTACTGTCTTGAATGTATAGAACGGGAAGCGAAGTGATTTTACTGTAGAAGTCTTATATTCACCATCTTTGTAATAACCTAACGTATTCTCGATCTTGACAGAGTCAGCAGCAGCATTAGCAGCAACCAATTCTACATAATCTTCGCGGTTCAATTCCAAAGCACCGTCTTTGTCAGCATTGATCCAAGCGTTGCCTTCGAACAGGTCAGAGTGGTAACCAATCTTGTAACGTTCGTCTTTGATTTTTGACAGGTGATAGAAACCGTCTGTATAAGCAGTTGGAACAGCTTCAATCTTAATTTCACGACCGTTATAAACGTAGATATTGTCTTCCAAATCATCGTTTTCACGCAATGCGTTGATTGATACAGTTGCCTTGTATTCCGGATTTTCACGGTTCTTTAATACATAATTACTACCTTCTACAGTCACAGCCCACTGAGCTTCCAAGTTATTGCCTACGGATTCAATCCAACCTACATTGTTTTCTTTTTCGCAAGAAAGAACGGCGAATAACTGGTCTTTTTCTGTACCTTTAGCCAACTTTGTGATTCTGTAGAACTGTGCTTTTGTCAACAGGTCTGCCGGATCAACGATATTGTCAGCTACCAATGTGATGTATGCCCAAGATTCTGCAGAGGCACTGATTGTTTCACTAACCGTCAAAACGATTTCTTTATTCAATGTTTGGATAAACAGAGAACCGAAACGTTCAGCTGTTGCGCCAGCTCCATCAAATACTTTAGCTTCAATTACTTCACTTTTTGTGTTACCTGCGTAGTAATCAAATTCGAACCAAGACAGATAGTTACCGTCTTTATCGTTCTCCAAATCTTCAGCTGAAACAATCGCAAACTTATAGCCACGGTGATCAACACCAATGTTACCGGTTGTCCACTTAGCGGCTTTGCTCAATACGATATAGTCGCCATCTTCGTTCATTAATTGGAAGCGAGTAGCATTATCAGCAGTAGCAACAGCTTTCAATTTACCACCAAATACATCTACACCTTTTGCAACTTCCTTGTCACTAGCAGTACGTTTGATTGTCATGTTGAAACCGTCAGCCAACAGGTCGTTCAAAATTTTCTTTGTGTAAGACAATACGGGTGATTTGTAAACACCGAAAACAGCTGCATCATCAATACCTTCTTCAAATTTAGCAACATCAGCCGTTAAATATGAATCTTTACCAGCCTGCAATTTGAAAGAAGCTTCACTGCCTGTCTAAAAGAAACGTAGAAGCAAGATAATCAACGTAATACAAAAATAGTTGCAAACAAGGGTGGCGGAACACCCAAACGGAAGATTTGCAAAATCCTACATGATTATGTATCTTTACATACATATTAATCACCCAACAAGTACACAACTGTAATACATCTTGAATGCATGAAAGAAAAAATCAAGTCATCCGACATTCCCTATACATACTTGCTCTGTATGAAGCAAGATTGTCCCAAAGCGGCGAATTGCCTCAGGCAGATTGCCGAGCAAGAAATGGGCGACGATGTACAGAAATGGAGCATCATCAGCCCTAAATTCCAGAAGAAGCAAACCGGCGAATGTCGTTATTTCCGTCCTGCTGACAAGCAAGTCTATGCACTGGGATTCATCGGAATACTGGAACGGTTGCCTTACAAACAGATGCAGGAAGCCGCATTCCGGTTGCAAAGCTGTTTCGGGCGCAGGACCTATTACCGGATGCGTAAAGGCGAACGCCCGCTCTCGCCTCGCGAGCAGAAAAGCATATTGGACGTATTGAAACAATGTGGGATAGACGCTCCGGGCGAGTTTGATGCCTATTTCGAGACGTATGACTGGTAGCCTACGTTCTGTTTCCCGCCGGTGGCACGATTGTTCCCTGCCGATGGCACAACAGTTTCCCGCCAGTGGCACAGCTGTGCCACTGGCGGG
>JAGBDR010000111.1 GCA_017937385.1 Parabacteroides sp. | reverse complement strand
GCTGTTCGGCTTCTGCCGCATCGTCGTAATCCCATTCACCGATGTCACGGTAAATGATTCGGATTTTTTGAGCGGAGTGCCGTGAGTATTTCACAGTGCGTTCTCCGATCTCGATCCTTGCGATAAACAGGCGCACGATTTCGGGTGTTAATTTGCCAATGGTTTTATACCGTTTTGCTTTCCCATAGGCGTTCCTTTCGCTTTTTTCTTTAGTATATCATAAAAATGTGACTTTTTCTACCCTTTTTGTAAAGGCGCACAGGGGCGGTTGGCGGTTCTTTGACCGCCACCGCCCCTGTGGGTGTTATTTGTATTGGGTTTTATTTACTGATAGTTAAAGCGCTTGTGCCGTTTGCGGAAGTGATCTCAACGGTGTAACCGTCTGCATTTTCAGCAGTAAAGCTGTAGATCACCATTCCCATCACTTCCTGATCTTCAACTTCCTCGTTGATGTTAAAGCCTGCCGCCTTGACCTTTGCGGCGTAATCCTTGATCTGCTCAATAGTTGCAGACGTAAAGGCAACGGAGAAGCTGTCGGTTTCGGTATTTGCGGCAAACAATTCAAAATCGGGCTTTGGGATGAGCTTGGTAAACTCGTTATCCGGCCAATCGCCGCCGATCTGTCCTTCGCCGCCGTCCTCGTCCTTGACTACCCAAGTACCATCGGCCTTCTGTACCATCGTAGTACCGTCGGGATCGACAATCGTCATGCTGCCGTCGGTGCCGAAGGATACGTCATAGCCTTCGCTTTCAAGATCGGAAATAATCTGCTGTTTGCTGGCTTCATCCAATTGACCGTATACGGTGTCCGTTGAGCCGTTTCCACTCATAATGGAGCCGATATCAATGTCGCCTACATTAGAGGGATTGTTGTTGCCACTCTGTGTGCCGCCCTGATTCTCGGTGGATGAAGTGTCATCCTCTCGGTTCAGCGGTGCGTTGGTGCCTTGCTGACTTCCCGAAGGATCGTCATTGTTGCCGTTGCCGCAAGCCGCCAAGGTAAACACCAAGGTCAGAGCCAGCAACAAGGCTAAAAGTTTCGTGAGTTTCATGTTGTTTTCCTCCTCTTTTTATCCAAGCATATCTACCACAAGGGTTAGTTTTATAACATTACGAATGTCCTGAGATGGCATAGTATCATCGGTCGGGCTGCTGTATACACCGCCGCCGTGCTGATTGATACAAGCGCCATCACGTGCAGTATGTAATATTCCATAGCTTCTCAAAGTTTCTCCGTCATCCTCGTTGATAATCGTATCAGTTAGTGTTTGAGTACATCCACACGGTTCTTTTCGTTGAACCGAACTTACATAATCAATAACGTAGTGATACGTTGCATCCAGTACTGTCGTATCCAAAGGCAACTCGAAAACGGTGCGGTTCACGCCTGCCGGCAGAGCCAAATTCACAGAGGTCTGTGTTGATTCTAAAACGAACTTCATTTCGGACGGTTGATTTACCGTTGTTGAAACACCTGAATATTTAGTTCCGCCGCCGACTGTCAGCACACCGGCACCTGCTGAGGAGTTTAACTGATCCGCCCACACATTGTGATAGTTTGTATCAATCTCGGAAAAATCCGCATCGGCATCGACCTTGAATTTGCCGATATAGGTGCCGCCGATATTGCCGTAACTGCCATCGTCTTTCACAAGCTCAATATCCGCGCTTACGATCAGCGGAACCTGAAAATTCGATACTCCTACGTACATTCCGTAATCCACCACCTGCTGATCGTTTATGCTGATCGTCCACACGCCTTTATCGCTCATTGCATCTCGTACCAATTCATCCACACGGCCATAGTAAGCGCGCAATCGGGCGTTTGCCTGCGACATATTCACGATATCCTTGTACTTGTCCTTATCCCTCTGGAATTCCTCCCAAGTGACGAATATGCCGTTGATAATAAGCCCCTGCGCGAAGCCGCCGATGCTGTCGGGGATAGGGTTAAGGAAGCCGAGACCGGGCTTTCCGTTCTGAACGATGTCCGCCGCAATACTTGCCATATCGCTGCCGCCCACTCCGGGCATTGTGAGGT
>JAGBDR010000057.1 GCA_017937385.1 Parabacteroides sp. | reverse complement strand
TTTTGAGCATCGTATTCCGCACCTTGCGGATGTTGCGGTCTGACTGCCCACGGATAGCGGCGATCTTGGTAGAGCTGTACTGCCGCAGAGCTGACAGGAACAACAGGAACTTGTGATCCTCGTTCAGCTCCCGCAGGATGATAGACATATCCGTATCCGTCACAAGCTCGTGTATATCGTAAGGACAATAGAAAATTGAATCTATGAAATTGCCCTTGCGCTCCTGCCGTATCAGTACATCGTTCAGCGTATCGGGAAAACACAAGGCATCCTCGGATGCGCCGTAATCAAGAGGAACATCATCTCCGCTTCGGTACAGCTCGTGATAGCGTTCCTTACGCTGACGGTTGGCATCGAGCCGGTCATACCACGCAACAAGGTTTTCGTAATCTTTAAGAGTCCGGGCAGAATCCTCCAAGCGTTTGAGAGCCTGCGCCCGAAGCTCACGCTTTAGGAGCTTTCGTTCGGGCTGCTCATCCCCGGTATCGTCGCTATCATCCTCTATGGGATTTTCTGCGGCATCGGCTTCTATTTCATCAATGACACGCTGTTCCTTGGCAAGTCTGCGCCGTGCCTTTTCGTATTCCTCGGCTTCCGCATCCTCGGCATCGGTATCGCTGTCAGCAAAAATATCTTTCTTTTTTCGTTTCCTTCGCTTCTTTTCGGGAGGATCATCGGTATCGTCATCATCGGAGGTATCTTCTTCCGCATCATCCCAAAGTGCGTTTTCATCTTCGTCCTCGTCATCGACTATGTAATCGGAATCGTCCGCTTCATATTCATCTTCGTAGTTGGTATCTTCATCTTCATAAAGACCGTCATTTTCGTATCGTTTGGGATCGTCGTACACCGCAAGAAACCTCCCTTCAAAAATATTTTTCAAATTTTCTTTGATTTTCCGAAAAAACAGTTCCGCTAAACACCCCGTATTTCTCCTATTGGTGAGGGAGTAATATATTTTGTCTGCCTTTATATTACTACCGACACTAAAGAAAGGAGGAAACGCCTATGACCAAAACCTATCGTGAGCTGACGGGAAAGGAGAAAAGACAAATCAAAAAGTTGGTTGTCTCCAAGTGTGCCAACTACGACAAGGAATACGGCTGCCTGCCGCTGGACTGTGAGTGCTATATGTTCGGGGTATGCTACTCATGCAGCGGGCTGTGCAGTTATTTTCGCAAGGCTGTACTGCCGGAAGATAAAGAACTGCAAGCCGTATTTGAGCCGATGCCCCTTGCGGTCTGTAAGGAATGCGGCAAACACTTTCAGAAGAACGGTAAACGTGTCTACTGTTCCGACAAGTGCGCCGCAGAAGCAAGACGCAAGCAAACGGCGGCAAGAGTGCGTAAGCACAGAGAACAAAAGCGGAAATGAGCCGCTATGTAACGAATTAGCCTCTGAAATGCCTTGATCTGCAAGGCTTTTCGGGGGCTATTTTCATGCCGGTAATGTGTTTGTATGCCATGTGCCGTTTTTGTCGGTCAAATGGTTACACATTATCGGAACTATTATCATTATACACGAAAATTGTGAATTTTTCAATCTATGGAGGAAATTTGCCTATGGTAAAAAACGAAAACAAGAACTTTGCTTATACCACCCACCGCATCGGCGGCACTACCTACAAAGTCAAGGTCGTGTTCAATGAAAGCGGTACAGAAACGATGGAAGATAAAATTTTACGAATTATTCGCAATGAAGTCCACACAAATTGCGAAAATTATGATATAATAGATGCACCACAAATGAGCCGACAGTCTGAAAGGAGCGCATCATGATGAGCGTGAAACAGACTGTGGGACAAGATCCCAATAAAATTACGGCATTGTACGAGAGACTTTCCCGTGATGATGACCAGGTTGGCGATAGCAACAGCATTGTCAATCAGAAAAAATACCTCGAAAGCTATGCCGAGCAGAGAGGCTACACGAACATCCAACACTATACCGATGACGGTTGGAGTGGCGGCAATTTCAATCGTCCCGCATGGAAGCAGTTGGAAGCAGATATTGAAGCCGGTAAGGTCGCCCATGTGATCGTAAAGGACATGAGCCGAATCGGCAGAGATTATCTGCAGACCGGTTTTTACACGGAAGTGTTCTTCCGTGAGCATGGCGTTCACTTTATTGCGATTGCCAACAGCGTGGACAGCGATGACCAGAACAGTAATGAGTTTGCGCCGTTCCTCAATATCATGAACGAATGGTATCTTCGTGATCTGAGCCGCAAACAACGCACCGCTATCCGTGTAAAGGGCGAATCGGGCAAGCCTACCACCAACTGCGCCATCTACGGCTACAAGAAAATGCCCGGTGATAAGTACAGTTGGTATATCGACGAGGAAGCCGCCGAGGTTGTCCGCAGGATATTCCGTCTGACCATTGAGGGCAAAGGCCCCTATGACATTGCCCGTATCCTCTATGATGATAAGGTTGAAACACCCGCTGTTTACTTCGGGAAACAGAACAAGGGTGTTTGGAAAAGCAAGGAGGAATTTCCCAACCCGTATAATTGGAGTGGTTATATCGTCGGGAGCATCCTTTCCAAGCCCGAATATATGGGGCATACGGTCAACTTCCGTTCTCACAAGCAGTCCTACAAGGATAAGAATCCTGTGATGAACCCCAAAGAGGACTGGCTGATTTTTGAGAACACCCACGAAGCCATCGTGGATAAGGAAACGTGGG
>JAGBDR010000056.1 GCA_017937385.1 Parabacteroides sp. | reverse complement strand
GTGCCGTTCCCCGTACCGTAGAGACGCACGGCTGTGCGTCTCTACATGGAACAACGGCAATTACCCTGCGACAGGCGAACAAGCGGTTAGATTTAATATTAATAATACTAAAGTATATTGAAATTAAAAGTTCTAATAGCCGTACCCCTGTGAAGGGCGAAAGCTATACACAAGACAAGCCCCGGAAGAAGACGATTCTTTCGGGGCTTCGTTGTTGATAATGAAAAGGGGGTAGTGGTCTCTTTGTAACGATGCCCATTGTAAGGTCATTTGAATGCCTATTGTAAGGTTACTTGAATGGGCATTGTAAGGACCTTATGATGGGCATTCATTACGGCCGTCTTTTGGGAACAAGGACGCTGTGTCTTCCGACACAGTGCCAACTTCGTTATTTCCCTTTTTTGACGGCGTAGGCTAAACGACTGAAATAATGGGTTCGCCAAAGAATGATGATAGCATGGTGAGAGTGGAGATAGTAAAGTTGTGTTCACCACTCAACCAGCGGGTTATTTCAGAAAACCAATATATACGCCCTGTACCGAGTCTCTTTTGTGACTGGGCAGAGTGGCATGTAGCCCTCTCTTATTTTTCCGTCTTTCAGGGTGAGCGGGTAGGCTTGTTTCATGAAGCGGTGCTGTTCGTAGGCTTCTCCCGGTTTGCTTTCGTAGGTGATGCGCATATCGCCACGGGCTCCGGGGGCAAGGTATTTTTGGCTGATGCGCAGGGCGACCATTCCCATGGTGTAGCGCAGGTTTACTTCGATGCACGGGTGTATGGCGAATGTGCCGTCTGTTTTCCGGCGGTACACCAGCATGTCCACGCCCAAATAGCCGGTATAGATCCCGCCGTATATCTGTCGGACCGCTTCCCGGACCGCCTCTTTCAATTGCCGGAACCGGTCTCCGAAGTTCTCGACAAAGAAACTTTCCAGGTAGTTCGGGTCGCCTAATACGTTTCCGTGATAGGCACCTCTCTCTCCGGCTCCGAATAGGGAAAGCCCTTCGTAGCGGACGTTCCCGTTTCCGTCCGAATAAAACTCCAGGGCGAAATCCTGGTGTTTGTCCAGTGCACATTCTATGCTGACGCAGCCCTGTTTGTTCAGTGCCCCTTCGATCCAGGTGCGGTCTTTCGCGGTCAACTTGCGTTCCGGCAGCCAGAGCAAGCCCCTGCCGGAAGACGAAAAAGGCGTTTTCAGCACGAAAGGCGCGTTCTGGAGAATCAGGTATTTTTCCACATCCCTCACCTTTTGGCAGAATTTGGGCGATACCGGAACCGCCATGTCCGGCAACAGTTCCCGTATCTTGTCTAAGCATTCGGCTGCCGCCTGCCGGCTTGTCAGCCGGGTATAGGCCTCTTTCCACTCCGGGACCACAAGGTTCAGAGGACCGCTTTTCCGAAGCCTCTCAAAGAGGGAACGGCTATGCGGGGAAAGTCCCCAGGGAGCCGCTTGCATTTCGGGCAGGCTGTCTTTCTGTTTCTCGATTTCCTTGCGGGAGATCAGCCGGGCGAACGGCCTGAGTTCTTTCGGCAGCAAGGAGAAGAAACGGGGCGAAGTGATCTCTTCTGCCAAGACAAAATCTTCCGGTTCCGCATACCAGACAGGCAGACAGGACAACTCCCGGGTCATTCTCTGCACGTTTGCCGGTGGTGTATAGTTTTCGGAGCCTTGCAGGATGGCGGTTTCGTGTCCCGGATTGAAAAAGTGTATTTTAGGTTTCATGCTTATGCGAATGGGTATATATATAATTTAGGCACGGATTACATGCGCCCATGCAGTTCGTGCCTAAAATATATCGGTCCGTTTCTGTTTTTATTCGAGGTTCTCGTCGATGGCATCGATCTTTTTGATGATGAGTGCCATTTCGTCTTTCAGTTTGTTGATCTTGCGTTCCATCTCTTTGAGCAAACCGCCGCCGCCTTTGGAGGAGATGCTCAGGAATCCGATGTTGTTTTCGTAGGTTTGAAGTTCGTTCTTCATCCGTTCGTACATGCGCATCAGTTTATCCCGTTCGCTGTACAGCTTGCCTTTCCCCCGTTCGCCGTTGCTCATGTCGCTGAGGCTGTTGCGGAAAGTCTGCATCTTGCGGTCGTTCTGGTCGACTTTGAGGCGGTCGAACTGTTTGTCGACAGCTTCGTGATATTCCTTATAGATCTTGTCTTTCTCTTTGAAAGGAACATGGCCGATCGTGTTCCATTCCGCCATATATTTCTTCAGCGTGGCAAGTGCCTCGTCGTGGTCGGTTTCGTCGATTGCGTCGATCTTTTCGACCAGCTCCTTTTTGGCAGCCAGATTCGTTTGTTCCACGCTCTTCTGGGAAGAGACGTTCTTGTTCTTTTGTTCGAAGAAATAGTCGCAAGCCGAGATGAAGCGTTTCCAGACGGCATCGGAATGTTTGCGGGTTACCGAGCCGATTGTCTTCCATTCCTTTTGCAGGGCGATCATCTTTTCGCTCGTGTTTTTCCAGTCCGTGCTGTCTTTCAGGGCTTCGGCTTTTTCGCACAAGGCTTTTTTCAGTTCGAGATTCTTTTCCATCTCGTCCTTGACGTTCTTATAGAATTCGCTCTTGCGATTGAAATACAGGTTGCAGGCTGTGCGGAAACGTTCGAAGATCTTCACGTTGGATTTCTTCGGGGCGAAGCCGATGGTTTTCCATTTTTCCTGCAAAGCGATTACTTCCTTATTCTTTGCTTCCCAGTCTTTAAACGATTTCAAGGCCGCGTAGTCGATATTTTCCATCTGTTCGCAGAGGGCCGTTTTCGCTTCCAAGTTCTCCTGCTCTTTGGCCTTCTGGTTTTCGAAGTATTCCTGATGGCGTTTGTTGATAACCGTCGAGGCCGCTTTAAAGCGGGCCCACAGGTCTTCCCGCAATTCTTTGGCTACCGGGCCGATCTCGCGCCATTGCTGGTGCAGTTTCTGGAGCTGGTGGAAAGCGGAAATGACATCTTTCTCCGTCTGCAGTTTCTCGACCGTTTCGCAGAGAGCCGTTTTCATCTCTAAGTTCTTCTTGAAGTCGTAGTCGCGGAACTGGTTGTTTATCTTGATGATATCATAGAACTTCTCGCTGTAGACCTGATAGTTCTTCCACAACTCGTTGACATGTTCCTGCGGAACGGCTTTCACCTCTTTCCATCTTTGCTGGATGTCTTTGAAGTCGTTGTATAGTTTGTTGAAGTCCTCCTGGCTTTCGCTCAGTGCTTTCAACTGGTCGATCAGCTGGAGTTTCAAGGCGTAGTTGGCCGCTTTGACCCGTTCTTCCTCGGCGAGGATTACAGCCCGTTTTTCTTTGTAGACGGCGAGCAATTCTTTGAGTTTGCTTTCGGTTCCGTCTTCAGGAGCGACAAAATCCTTTTCTTCACCGCCTTCTTCTAAGAATGCTTTTTTCAATTCGTCCACTTCGCTACGGTGGATTTTGTAATAAGCCTGTTTGAGGGCTTCCACTTCGTTGCGTGTCGTATCTGCCGCCGCTCCGACCAGACCAGCCAGTTTCTCCAGAATTTCTTCCTTCGACAATTTCCCCGTAGCCACAAGCGTCTCTTCACCTGCCGCCGTTTCGTCTGTTTTGACTTCTGCCTCAGATGTTTCTTCTGCTGCAACTTCGGCATTCGGTGTTTCGTTTGTTACAACTTCCGCCGCCGTGTTTTCCGGAGTCGTTTCCGGAGCTTTAGTTTCTTCCAATTTGCCGTTTTCTTCAGCGGGCAAATTAGCTTCGTGAGTGTCCTTCATATTCAATCGCATTTAAGAAAAGGATAAAGTATCCCATATCAAGTCACAAATTAAAGTAAATATTTTGGGATTACAGCATTTGAAAACGAATTATTTGCGGAAAAAGGTTAAAATATAAATAAAGCCGGTATTTGCGGGGTCTAAATGGCGCAAAATACCGGCTTTCAGGTTTTATCCTAAGAACGAGATCAATACACCGGCTGCAACGGCAGAGCCGATAACGCCGGAAATATTGCTGGCCATGCAATATTGAAGCACATGGTTTTTAGGATCGTATTTCAATGCTATTTCATTCGCGACACGGGAGGCCATCGGCACGGCGCTCAGTCCGGTTGCCCCGATCAGCGGATTGATCTTCTTCTTCGTAAAGAGGTTGAACAGTTTGACGAAGAAGATACCGCCCGCGATGGAAAGGGCAAAGGCAAGGAAGCCGCCGATTACGATACCGATAGTCGTGAAGTTCAGGAATGCTTCGGCTGTCATGGTCGCACCGACCGACAAGCCCAAGAAGATAGTCGCTGCGTTCATGATGCTGTTTGAGGCCGCATCGAACAGGCGGGACGTGTTGGTCCCGATCTCCTTGACTAAGTTACCGAACATCAGCATACCGATCAAAGGCACCGCGCTCGGCACAAACAGGGCCACGACCGTTGTCACCACGATCGGGAAGATGATCTTCAGGACGCGCAGGTTCTTGATCTCCGTGGTGGACGGGTATTTCTTTTCCTGTTCCTTCATGTTGATCGACAATTCTTTCTTCGAGCAAAGCAATTTGACAACCAACGGGATGATCACCGGAACCAGTGCCATATAGGAATAGGCGGCAATGGCGATCGGCCCTAACAGGTGAGGCGCTAACTTGATGGTGGTAAAGATGGCAGTCGGTCCGTCCGCCCCTCCGATAATTCCTAAAGAGGCAGCCTCTTTCGGCGTGAATCCCATCAGGATGGCTACCAGCAACACGGTGAAGATACCCAGCTGGGCGGCTGCCCCGAATATGGACAAACGCAGGTTGCGCAGCATCGGCCCGAAGTCCGTCAACGCTCCTACACCCATGAAGATGATAGGAGGGAGGAACCCGGTTTTGATCAGCATATAGTAGATGAAGTTCATCATTCCTAATTCATGCGCAATGTCGTGGAGCGGCATTTCCCAGATGTTCTTCATCACCCCGTGTACGTCGATCATGCCGTTTTCGTCCGCCTGTATCACGCCCATGTCGCCTCCGGGGAAGTTGGCAAGCAACACGCCGAACGCGATCGGTACGAGCAACAGCGGTTCATACTGTTTCTTTATACCTAAATAAAGCAATATGAACGCGATGGCATACATGATCAGGAACTGCGGTTCAGCAATGATGTTGCTGAACGCAGTCATCTCATATAGATTTTGAAAGATCTCGTTCATCCCTGTATCGTCATTAATACGTCATCTTCAGAAACCGCGTCGCCGGATGCCAGGCAGATCGCTGTGACGGTTCCGCCAAATTCCGCACGCACGGCGTTATAGGTCTTCATCGCTTCCACATAGCAAAGCACATCGCCTTCCTTCACGACGTCTCCTACTTTTACAGGGGTGTCGGAAGCGCTTTTCACCAAGAAGAATTTACCTTCCAGCGGAGAGAGCACCTCTTTGCCGGCACCTGCCGGAGCTGCAGCCGGAGCCGGCTGGGCGGCGGGAGCTGCCGGTTTTTCTGCCGGGGCGGCGTTTGCCGTGTCGCCGAATGCAACCGTGACCTTGTAGGCCTGGCCGTTTACATCGACTGTCATCACCTGCGGAGTGGTCGGCATGGCCATTGTCACGTTGGCTGGCGTAGCCGGTGCGGCAGCTGCTTGCTTGTCGGCTTTCCGTTTGGCGACATCGGCGGTAAATTCCACTTTCGCTTTTCCGGAACGGTAGGCTTCGTACTGAGCCGGGTGCATGGCGTATTCAAACAATTCTTCGTCGTCTTCACCCGTTTCCCAATGTTTCTCGTTCATCAGCTTGCGATATTTGTCAAGCGCGTCCGGATAGTTGTCCTGCGGATTCCCTTCGAAGAACTGACGTCCTTCGGCCTTTGCCTTCTCGACGATTTCCGGTGCCAACGGTCCCGGCAGACGGCCAGCCTTGCCCAAGATCATGTCCCAGATGTCGTCGGCAATCATGCTCCAACGGGCTTTCCCTTTTTCCATCTGCATGACGTTCATCAGGGCCAAGTTCTTGACATACTGGCTGAACGGCGTTACCAATGGAGGATAGCCGACGCGCGGCCAGACGTAAGCCACTTCGTTGAACAGCTTGATCAGCAACTGGTCCTGGCTCATGAGTGGCTTGTTGTTCTTGATGTTGCTCTTGTTGATGGTCTCTAAGTTCTTTTCGAGGTCGGCCATGAGGCTTCCCATCATGCCACCCGGCAGTCCCGGACCGATCAGCAACGAGTTCATCAAGCGGTTTCTCGGACTGATATACAGCCCCAGGAAGTCGTCCATAAATTCCTGGATCAGGCTGCGGACTTTCATGTAGGCTTCCATGTTGATTTCCGGAACTTGGTAGCCGGCATCTTTCAACATCGCCTGTACCGTCAATAGGTCGGCATGGCCGGTACCCCATGAGAGCGGTTCCATGCCTACGTCGATGTAGTCGCAACCGGCGTTACATACTTCTAAGATCGAAGCCACGTTGAATCCGGGACCGGCATGGCTGTGGTACTGGATGGGAATTTCCGGATGTTTCGCCTTGATGTTGGCGACGATCTGTCCCAACGAGTGCGGACGGCCGATACCCGCCATGTCCTTGATACAGATTTCATCCGCGCCCAACTCGATCAGCTCCATCGCCATCTGGGTGTAGTACTCTACCGTGTGGATCGGGGAATGGGTGATACACAACGAACATTGCGAGATCATTCCTGCCGCTTTCGCGTATTTGATGGAAGGAGCGATGTTGCGGACATCGTTCAAGCCGCAGAATGTACGGGCGATATCGGTCCCCTGCGCTTTCTTCACCTGATAGAACAGCTGGCGGACATCGTCGGGGACGGGGCTCATGCGCAAGCCGTTCAGGGCACGGTCCAGCATGTGGGTTTGTATGCCGGCCTCATGGAACGGTTTGGTCCATTCACGTACGGCTCTGTTAGGGTTTTCACCGAATAATAAGTTTACTTGTTCGAATCCTCCGCCATTGGTCTCTACACGGGCGAAACATCCCATCTCGATAATGGCCGGTGCCACCCGTGTTAGTTGGTCTACGGTAGGGACATATTTTCCGGCAGATTGCCACATGTCACGGAAGACCAAACTAAATTTGATTTCTCTTTTCATGTTATAATAATGCTATGTATAAATACTCTTACAATTTCTCAATCTTGACGACATTCCCTTTTCCGCCGGTCATAACGCTTATGGCCGATACGATGGCGGCAGTTGTCTGGCTCGGGATGCCGGTTGCCGGTGCCTGCCTTTGCGGTGTCACTTGTTTTTTAACCACCATCTCTTCGGGCGCATATTTGTTTACCAATACGATCAGGCCCTTTCCAAGATTAATAACGATCAGCAGGATGGCAAAGACAGTAGTCATTCCTACAGCCATTAACAAAAGTCCAGTTTCTATGTTTTCCATATTCATTTATTGACGGGAAAGTGCACGGCTGGAGCGGCTGACACAATCTTTCCCAAGTTAAAAATCCAGCTACAAAAGTAGAAAAATGTCTGAAATCCACTTATAGATTCTTCATAAAAAATATGAAAAGGGTTCAGACTTTTCGTATCTTTGCCTTCTTGAAAATAATTTGTAATCAATCATGGGAAACTTCTTTAAATCACTGTTTTCTTCCTCGAAAGCGGCAACGCCCGAAGAAGAAAAGAACCGGAACGATCAGAAAAATTTCGATATTCTGAAGTATGATGGCGTCCGTGCCCAGAAAATGGGCCAGCTGGCGTATGCCATCAAATGTTTTACCGAAGCGTTGAAATTGCAGGAGGATTTCGAGACGATGAGTTATTTGGTCGCAGCCTATACGACGGCAAATAAGACGGAGGAGGCGCTCGCTTTGCTGAACCGCATGGTGGAGCTTGAGCCGGACCATATTCATACGCGCCTGACGCGGGTGAACGTGCTTTTCATGTTGGACAAGGATGCGGATGTGATTGCCGATTGCCGGCATATTCTGGAACTGGATGAGGCAAACCCTGTGGCCTGGTTCCTGATGGGGAAAGCGAAGCGGGCGGTTTCCGACCCGCTGGGAGCGATTGCCGACCTGACGAAAGCGATCGTCTTGAAAGACGATTTCACGGACGCCTATTTGCTGCGTGCCCAAATCTTGTTGTCGATGCAGCAGGCAACCGAAGCGCTTCCCGATGTGGAAAAGGCCATCACGTTGGCTCCGGAAGAAGAGACCTCTTATCTGTTGCGGGGCCGTATTCAGGAAGCGATGGGAAATATCGACGCCGCGGCAGCCGATTACCAGAATGTGTTGGAGTTGAATCCGTTCAATGACGAGGCGATATTGCTTACCGGTCGGCTCCTGATTGCGCAGGAACGTTTGGATGAAGCCATCACTTTCTTAGGCGAAGCGATCGACCTGAAACCGGATTTCGGCAAAGCGTATGCCGAACGGGGCCGTGCCAAGAACCTGAAAGGTGACAAGGCGGGTGCTTTCGAAGATCTGAAAAAGTCCATCGAACTGAATCCGGAGGGCGACGAAGCCCGGAAATTGGAAGGACAGCATACGAATTTCAATACCATGTATAAGGGCGGAATCTATTGATTCGCCCTTACTTATTGTATAATATTGCTTTGTTAACAATAAAACTCATTTTTTGTAAATCGGCGCAAGTATCGGTTTTTTATGCCCCAAAAAGCGTTTTTTGCCGTGAGGTGCGCAGTTTTTTGTCCCGAAGACGGTCTTCATCGCCGTGAAGTTGGACTTCATAAACCCTGAAATCGGACTTCAGGAGCCATGAGGACGGTCGTCACGGCGATGAAGTCCCTCTTCAGGGCCAAAAACGGGCAAATTCTTTTTGAGATATTCGGAGCGGAGGAAATTTCCGTTTGCTACAAGCGATTCTCCGGGAGTTTAGTTTTTCCACTTTGTTTGTTTTTCCCGCTTTCCAGTAACAAAAAAACTTCATTTTCCGGTTTTCTGCCGGTCCCGTCTTGCCGATTGTTTGCCCTATCCGGTTTAGAAGAACTAAATGTCAACCCCAAACCATCCAAAATTTCACTCCAAATAGAAAAAACGCTCCAGAAGGGATATTGTATTTTTTTCCAAAAAATCTTTTATTCGCTTTGCCGGGAATGGAGTGGGTTTTAATCTATATAATATTATAGATTATATCGTGTTTTGCTTATTAATCTTTGATATTGTATAGATTAATATTACCTTTGTTTGAAAAAGAAGAGCTATGTGGACTGAAATGAGCAATTCTGCAATCTTGTCTAAGATCGGGAGCCGGATTAAAGAGGCGAGAGTTCGGAAAAATAGGACTCAAGCCGAATTGGCTACTGCGGCAGGAGTGACACCTCTCACGGTGGCTAATATCGAAAATGGCAAGTCGGTAAGCACATTGACCTTTATTCGTGTGTTGAGAGAATTGGGCATGTTGGAGAATCTGGAACAGTTAGTGCCTTTTTACAAATGGAATTTCAAGGGTTTTCAAGGGTATCAGGGGCTACTTTGACATCCTCCCGGATCTCCAGCCGATAGCCGATACCGGTCAACAATCTGATTTCTATGATGGGGATTGGCTTCAAATAATCCCGCAAATAACGGATCGCACTTGCAACAGCATTCCGGTCCGTTTTAGATAATCCGGATTTTATCGATCGGGCCAGAACATCCACACAGATCTTTTCGTAAGTCAATTCCCGTTGTTCAACGGATATAAAAAGACAAAATAGCCGTAATATATTGCCAGTCAGATAAACATTTATATTACCTTGATAACATAAACTGCCATGCTTTTCATCAAAGGACAAATCTTCCGCCAACTTAATCCTTTCAATCTCCTTGTCCTGAACCGGCAAATCAGTAAACAATCGTTTTCCCTTTTCAGCAACCTTACGCTCCCTTATTCGCCACAACTTATATCCGCCTATAAGGGAACCCAACAAGAAAAGGCCCAATCCCAAAATACCCCACATGAAATAACCATATTGCCAAACCGCCCAAGAAGAAAACCGGGCATAGGCTTGCAACATGATGTTCTTATCCGGATTCTCATCGCTCCGATAATCCAATTGTTTCAATAGAAATGCCTCTTCATAAAAAAGAGAATCGGGAAATGTATTGAAAACCTCTCCCTTCCATTTACAACGAATACCTGTTTTGGCTTGAATCCGATGTGCTGAAAGGGTAGCTTGAAAAAGACTGTCCAGAAATGTCCGGGTTGAATCACAAAAGAAAAGGTAATCTTGATACCCCCATTCTTTTTTTTCTGTCCACGGTATTTTGTTGGGGGATTTTGCCGAATCATAACGTTCCAATTCCCGATCTATTTTCAACGCTTTCTCTTCCTCCATTGCCTTCGTGAATAGAACCGAAATTTCAGAACACAACCGGTCTTGCTGTATTTGAAATGCCTTCCACATTCCCCAACCGAGTAAGAAAACCAGTCCGAGACAAGACAATGTTACCCTTATTTTGTGGTTCATATATTTCTTATTTGAACGTAAATAAAACACGATTTATGATATTTCGATGATAAAACGATGATAATTTTATGATATCACCTTTATAAATCAACACATTATCCATCTACAACCCTTTGCCCCGACCTTTGGCTGTTGCCTATGTCCTTTTTATGTCTACTTTTGCAACGAGCCTCTTTGCTACCGGCAAAGTTGTTTCAACAGCAAAAATAATAATATCAATTCAATTAAACAAAAAGTCATGAACAGAAGAACGATTCAACTCAGTATTGCATCCCTATGCTTGTTAGGGGGTATTTATTACCATTCCACACAACTCCATCAAAACGTGTTAAACGATTTGGCTTTTGAAAACATTGAGGCTTTGGCTTCATCAGAAGGTGATCCAGACGGGAACTACCTGTGTTTTGGTTGGGGGGACATCGATTGTTATGGCGAAAAAGTAGCAAGAAAAACAACCGGTCTCAGATAAAAAAACAGCCATGAAAAACCTCCTATACATAGTACTGATAGGAATCACATTCGTTTCCTGCAGTGGTTTCCCCGGATCCCATTATCCTCGATATACGGTTTTTCCCCATGAGGAAACTGTAACTACGCAGGAGGTTTCTATTGATTCCGTCTATTTTCGTTATCCTTACCGGATAGAGATCGGAAACGGGCTGGCCGTCTTGATGGACTTGCATAACGACAGCCATTATCTGTATGCTTTTACCTATCCTGATTGGCAACCGATTGCTCCTTTCGGAAAACGCGGGGAGGGACCGGAAGAGTTGCTTTCGGCAGACCGTGTACGGCTCTGTTCCCCGGATTCCGTCTGGGTGCTGGATGCCAATCGGATGCAGATTACGCGCTGGGCGGTCGATGTGGCTGGCCGGAACGTCTCACGTGTCGAGACCGTCTCCTTGGATAAACGGCTGTTGCGCACGCTCGATTTCTGCAAGAGCGACGATGGCTTCTGGGTGGACGACTACACGGGCGAACATCGCTTCCATGAGATCGGCCGGGACGGGCGGATCATCCGCAGCTTGGGAATCGTTCCGACCGAGAAGGAGGAGAAACGGAAAAGCCCGATGGCGTTGGCGCAAGCCTGGCGCAGCTTCATGGACTACGACCCGCAAAGCGGGACGTTGGTTCTTGCTACCCAGTTGGGTGAAGTACTTGAAATCCAAAACCTGAAAACCGGATTCCACACCGTCCTTTACGGTCCTGGCGGCGAACCGCTCTTCTCGTCGAAAGGCAACGATGTGTTTCCGGAAGGGATTAAGGGCTATAACGATGTGCAGGTCACGAGCAAACATATCTACGTCACGTTCGACGGTGTTTCTTTCAAAGAGAAATACCGGCAATAC
>JAGBDR010000055.1 GCA_017937385.1 Parabacteroides sp. | reverse complement strand
GTTGAAAATACCTTTCAGTGAAACCCTCAACGAAATCTATATAGAGATGCCGAAATTTGTATTACCTTTGTCGGAGTGCGACACGCTTTACAAGAAGTGGTTATATGTATTAAACAACATCGAGATCATGGAACGATTACCTTTAGAACTGAACGACCAGATATTCCGCAAGCTGAAAAGCATAGTGGAAGTCGCCAGCATGACCCCCGATGAACGATTGGAATACGAACTGAGCCTTTCCGTCGAGCGGGACCTCTCCGCTGCGCTTGATACCAGTTTTGAAGATGGGATGGAGAAAGGGATGGAAAGAGGAAAACTCGAAGAGCAACGCCTTATCGCTCTCAATTTAAAAAAGCAAGGAATCGATATTGAAACGATCGCTCAATGTACAGGTTTGTCGGTAGAAGAGATTGGCAGGTTGTAGCTCCTACTTACAGCGTGTGATACTTTTTCAGTTCTTTCTCCAATTCTAATGATTTTCCGTTTGTGACATTGTCCATCAGCGCCCGGAAGCGGTTACTGTGGTTCATCTCTATGGTGTGGCACAGTTCGTGGAGGAGGACGTAGTCGATCAGGTGCCAGGGCAAAAGCATCAAGGAGAGGGAAAGATTGATGCTGCGGCGGGCCGTGCAACTTCCCCAATGGCTTTTGCTGTTGAATATCTTTACGCCTGTACAGGTGAAGCCGTGCCGGGAGGCTAAGCCGAGCAACCGGTCAGGCAAAAGGCGGCGGGCTTCGTGGCGGAGTGCTTGCTCTAAGAAATCTTTCAGAATTTTTTGTATACGTTCATCGGTAAAATCGGTCTGTGTGGGACAAGCGATATGCAGGATACCGTTGTCCAATTTCATGTAAAAGTTCGCCCGGTCTGTACGGAAGATATGAAGACGGAACGTGGCTGTCTGCATCTCCGTCTTGTCCGTCAAAAGCGGACGGGCGGGATGTTTGGCAAGTGCGATGAGTAATTTTTCCCGGTTCTCGTGGATAAAAGCCAGCATACGTGCTTCGTCGCCTCCGGGAGGCATGGTCGCCGTAATTGTTCCTTTAGCGATTTTCAACGTATAGCGGGTTGCGCGAGGACTGGTGCGAAGGAGGATGGTCCCCAGTTCTTTGTCTTGTATTGCCTTTTCCATATCGTATACAAAAGTAATGTTTTATAGGTAAACTTCGTTATCTTATCCTCTATAAATCATGTTTACGTAACTCAGAAATTGGGATTGTTAATGAGATGAGATAGTTTATTAAAAAATATTACCCTACCGTGTAATTTGTATTAGATGGGGTAGAAAATCGGATTTTATAGGATAGTAGTTTCGATTTGGACCAATAGACCTGTTTTTTTAGAATAGACAGGGAATTTGATTTTTACCCGACTCGTATAAAAATCGATGGTTTTTATGTAAATTTGCTGCCGGAAAGAAAAGCGGAATTCTAAGATTTATGATTTAAGATTTGTGATTTATCTTCAATGTATAAATCATAAATCATAAATTTTAAATCCTAATTATAAATTATAAATCACGAAGACAATGAGCAAGAAAGCCCTTTTAATGATTCTTGACGGCTGGGGCATCGGCGATCAAGGCAAAGACGATGTAATCTTTAACACTCCCACTCCTTATTGGGACAGTTTGCTGGCTAATTATCCTCATTCGCAGTTGCAGGCAAGCGGTGAAAACGTAGGTCTGCCCGACGGACAAATGGGTAACTCTGAAGTCGGGCACCTTAATATCGGGGCCGGACGTATCGTTTACCAGGATTTGGTGAAGATCAACCGTGCCTGTGCCGACAACAGCATCATGAAGAATCCTGAAATCGTTTCAGCTTTCTCTTACGCCAAAGAGCATGGCAAAAATATCCATTTCATGGGGTTGACCTCCAATGGTGGCGTACACAGTTCTTTCGACCACCTGTTCAAACTTTGCGACATCTCCAAAGAATACGGAATCGACAATACTTTCATCCACTGTTTCATGGATGGTCGCGACACAGACCCGAAGAGCGGTAAAGGATTTATCGAACAACTGACGGCCCATTGTGCACAGTCTGCCGGAAAGATCGCATCCATCGTAGGCCGTTTCTATGCAATGGACCGCGACAAACGTTGGGAACGTGTGAAAGAAGCCTACGACCTGTTGATCGAAGGCAAAGGTAAACAGGCAACCGATATGGTACAGGCCATGCAGGAATCGTATGACGAAGGTGTGACGGACGAGTTTATCAAGCCGATCAATAACGCTTCCGTAGACGGCACGATCAAAGAAGGCGATGTCGTGATCTTCTTCAACTACCGTAATGACCGTGCGAAAGAATTGACGGTCGTGCTGACTCAGCAAGATATGCCGGAACAGGGTATGCACACAATCCCCGGTTTGCAGTATTATTGCATGACTCCGTATGATGCTTCTTTCAAAGGTGTCCACATCTTGTTCGACAAGGAAAATGTCCAGAATACGCTTGGTGAATATCTGGCCAATAACGGCAAGACACAACTTCATATCGCTGAAACGGAAAAATATGCTCATGTGACTTTCTTCTTTAACGGTGGCCGCGAAACTCCGTATGAAGCGGAAGAACGCATTTTGGTGCCGAGCCCGAAAGTCGCCACTTACGACCTGAAGCCGGAGATGAGCGCTTACGAAGTGAAAGACAAATTGGTTGAGGCTATCCATACGCAGAAGTTCGACTTCATCGTCGTGAATTATGCCAACGGTGATATGGTGGGGCATACCGGTATCTACAGTGCAATCGAAAAGGCGGTAACAGCTATCGACAACTGCGTGAAAGACACGGTTGAAGCTGCCAAGGCAAACGGCTATGAAGTCATCATCATCGCCGACCACGGTAATGCCGATCACGCGCTCAACGAGGATGGCACTCCCAACACGGCTCATTCCTTGAACCCTGTTCCTTTTGTCTATGTGACAGAAAACAAAAATGCAACGGTAGAAAACGGTGTCCTTGCCGATGTCGCTCCCTCTATCTTACACATTTTAGGCATGCAACAGCCGAGTGAGATGACCGGACGGGACTTGATTAAAAACTAAGGATTTATGATTTTTGATTTATGATTTATGCATAAAAAACATAAATCATAAATCAAAAATCATAAATCGTAATTTCTTTCATCGTGATACAAATAGATAATACCTTAGTCAGCCTCGACGTTCTTGAGCGCCAGTTTTTGTGTGATCTGTCACATTGTAAAGGTATTTGCTGCGTGGAAGGTGATTCTGGCGCACCTTTGCAGGAAGACGAAGTGGGCGAGTTGGAAAAAGCTCTTCCGGTCATTTGGGATGACCTGTCGCCGAAAGCCCGGGAGATCATCAAGAAACAAGGCGTTGCCTATATTGATGAAGAGGGTGACTTAGTAACCTCCATTGTAAATGGCAAGGATTGCGTTTTTACCTGTTACGATGCGGACGGAACTTGCAAATGTGCGGTAGAGAAGGCTTATCGGGAGGGCAAACTCTCTTTCTACAAACCGGTCTCCTGCCATCTTTACCCGATCCGGGTAGAGAAATATGACACTTTTGAAGCGGTTAACTATCATCGTTGGGAAATTTGCAAGGTCGCAGAAATATTGGGTAAGAAAGAAGCGCTCCCGGTCTATAAGTTCCTGAAGGAGCCGTTGATCCGCCGTTTCGGAAAAGAATGGTACGACGCACTCGAAGAGATAGCCGTCGAATGGAAAAAGCAGAAGAACGAGGAGTAGAGAGGCAATTTTGATGTGCCTTTATTTTGATTTTTCCTTCCAATAATCTTCCAGACGCTGTGCCTCTTCTTCCGTTATCTGAGTGACCGCTCCATGCTTTTGTTCGGAGAAGCCGTCTCGTTTCGTACCGCCTTCTCCGAAATGGCCCAAATGGCGGAAAGTCTTGAAATCTGTAGTTTCCATGAAGCCGAAATTGTGAGGATTGATCGAGAAGATGTCATACATCAACAGCCAGCGGTCTTGACCGATCAACTTGTACATCGTCGGAGCTTCACATGAACCTTTCTCGGCGTCAATTTGCAACGGTTGATATTTATAGCCTCGGTTGATGTGGTTGGAAATAGCCATTTTGATTCCGGCGGGACCATCCTGTGAACAATAAGTCATGCAGTAACGGCCGTCAGGCATAGGGATAATGTCGGCATCAAGAATCTGAACCTCCTCGTCGGGATATTCAAAGAGCAACTGCGGTTCTGTCTCCAAACCGGTGAAGTCATTATTGGCATAAGAGTAGTACAGTTTGGTCTTGCCTTTTCCTGTCGGCCGGATAGTGAAATATACCATCAACCGTTCTTCCTCTGGGTCATGGATTGTCTCTGGCGCCCAAGCACATCCCAGATTGCCGAAATGCTCGGGGAAAGTCTTGTCGATACGACAAACGGTGTGCGTCCAATGGATAAGATCGCGTGACTTCATCAATACCAGTCCCCGGTTGTTTCCCCAACCGTATTCCGTGCCGTCACGTTCCCATTCGGTGGAACGCAGCCCTTCGCGTTGGGCGAAGATATGCAGGTCGGTAGCCACTATATAGAAAGTGCCATCAGGTGCACGATAAATATGAGGGTCACGGATGCCTCGTTGCTGTGCAATGGTATCACCGCTGACCACAGCACGGTCGCCATTCACCGCTTTCCATGAATAGCCGTCGCGACTCAGTGCCATATGCAGACTGTGGTCGGAATCTTTGTGATAAACCATTACATAAGCTCCCATCTTCGTTATTTCACTTACTCCCTCGGCTGTAGGCGGAATGTTACGGATAGAGCCGTCAGGATTATAATACAACGGCTCGGCAATGACTGAGCGGCTATAGCTTGTTCCGTTCGGCAATCCTCCATTGTGGGAGAAAAACAACCAACGGTCGCGGAATTTGACGATTGCCGGGTGAGTCGTATTCGAATTGCCGGCCATCTCGCTGATAATACCTTTATGTTCGTATGGGCCACCGATGTTGTCTGCCATGGCGTAGGCGATTTTTTCCGGCCATTCTGTCGCGTAGGTCAGATAGTACTTGCCTTGATACTTGTGTACCCAAGGAGCTTCAGTGAAACGAGGTACCTCTATTTGCTTGATCTCTCCGTCAATCTCAAGCATATTATCTTTCAGTTTGGCATAATAACATTGACCGTTTCCCCAGAAAATATAAGGCGTACCGTCATCGTCAATGAAAATGGCCGGATCGATACAAGCCCAATTATGTTTCGAGGCAAAACAGTCTTCATTGGTAAGTAGCGGCTTTCCGAGTGCATCCTTATACGGGCCAGTAATCTTGTCGCTCACAGCTACACCGATACCACACCAGTTTGTCGAGACATACCAATAATATTTGCCATTGCGCTTGGCGACGTGTCCGGCATAGGCCTGTTTGCTCTTTGCCCATTTGAATGCATCGATATGCAAAGGAGAAGGATGTTCAGTCCAATGACGCATATCTGTTGTCGAGTAGAGCAACCAATCTTTCATCACATAGTCATTCTGGCCGCCTTGCATGTCGTGTCCGGCAAAAAGCCAAAGGGTGTCATTTTCAACAAGCACCGCCGGATCAGCCGTATGTTTGTTGCGGATGATAGGATTACCGTTGCTCTCAAATGTATGGGTCAACACATAGCCCCATTTTTGTTGCATACGCTCCAATTCATCCTGTGTTACAGATATGACGGAGCCGTGGCGAGGGGAAAAATCTTTACGAAAAGACTGCGGCTCTTTTGTGAAGTTCACCAAATCCTTTGAGGTCTGGTATTCGTAACGTCCGCTACCATAAAGGTCGTACATCAATATCCATTGTCCGCTACCGTCGTGAAGAGGAAAGACGCTACTGCCTTCTACGTGTGTCTCTGTGCCGGCATAAGCATCCAGATAGTTGAAATTTTCTTTCCATGCGCCTCTCAGGTTCTTTGATACAGCCTGCTGAATACCATTCTTTATCTCCTTGCCGTTTTTATCCTTAGTGTTCCCTTTGTAAAAAAGATGATAAGTCCCATCCTTGTAAATGATATCGTTGTCAATACTGCCGTATTGGGCAGAGAAGAGCGGTTGGGGTTCGCTTTCGAAAGCCGTGAAGTCACGGTTGGCATAGGCATAGTAAGTGATGAGCGATTGTCTGTTATCGCCTGTACGTTGTAAAGTGAAATATATCATATATTTACGTGCCTTGTGGTCGTAAATAGTCTGCGGAGCCCATACCCAGTAGGCATCAGAGAATGCCGACCAATCCTTTCCTAAGTTGATTTTCGTATGCGACCAATTGACGAGGTCGGTAGAGCGCATCAGCACAATACCCGGATTCTCTTTCCATCCGTTCTTTGCCGTCATCATGTCTGTTGCCACGATGTAGAACGCATCGTCTTCGCCTCTCAGGATATGCGGGTCGCGAATGCCACCGCTCTCGCTGATACTGTCACTTGCGATAATTGGACGGTTACCATTTAATGCATACCAATTTTTTGCGTCTTCACTCACAGCGAAACGCAACTGTTCCTGTAGTTTTTCGTCTCCGCTGCCTTCGAAATAGGCGAACAGATAGCCTGAAAACTTCGGTTTTTTCACAGTCTGTCTTTCCGTCTGTCCGCAAAGGGTCAGGCAAAGTAACAAGCCGGCTAATGTCGTTATTATTTTCATGGGATAATATGTTGTCAATCGGAAATGTCAGTCTTGCGTATCAGATCGGCCGATTTGCCCTCCTCGTTCAGGTAGGTTTCGATATGGCGTTTCTTCTTCTCTTCCAAGATTTCGTTGATGGCAATCAGGATGCCGGTCTCTTCCACTTCACCAAACTCATGGTTGATCGCCGTGCCGAACACGCGCATCTTAGGAGAGAGGCTCATGTACGCATTGACCAATGGAGGCACGTTGATGCCGAACTTGCGGACCTCCTGGTTCAACACCTTATAATTGTCCTTGAAGTTGTCATACTTGAAAAGCTCCTGCATCTTTTTCAGGTCTGTGCCTGTTTCCAGCGGGCAGACTGGAGTGATCAGTTTGTCCGGGTCGGGGAAGTGCATGTTCAGGAAATACAGGATCATGTTGCGGGCTTCGGAGTTGTAGGTGTTATACATCGTCACTTTTCCGAAATAGTATTGCAAACTGGGGTCTACGACGGAAAGAGCTCCCAAGCCGTCCCAAAGATTATCCAGCACGAACAGCCCTTTCGCGTTGCCGCTGCGGGTTGACTGGTATTCCAGCGTCACGAACGAACGGCCCAATTCGACTGTGTACGGCAAATAATCTTTCTTGAACGTATCGGAGAAATTGAACAGATGGGATGTAGCTAAAACCGGTTTGCCGGCCTCGTCGAATTTTACATCCGAGCCGCAGAGGAAGCGGTAGCCGCCTAAAATCTGTTCATCTTCAGGACTCCATACGATCAGCTGGCGGTATGCATCGTCCATCGTGTCGTACTCGTCGATATCGACCGGAAAGCCGGTCCCGCCTCCGTAGTACCGGAAAGCGATTTCCCTGAGCCGTCCGATCTCTTGCATGACGTTGGGAGAGTCGTGGGCCGTGACGATATATATTTCGTTATTGGATTTGTTGGTCCTCCGCAGCTTCTTGTCCTCTGTCAGTTCAGCTTTCAGGAGAGCACGGTCAATCGGTTTGATAATGTCTTGCATATAGTAAAATCAATTATTTCTTTAGGTTATAGACCACTTCCTTCATCCACGCAGCCCACTCGGTCGGTTTACGGCTGTTGTCGAAGGTTTGCCAGGGGATCGGTTTCCCGAAATGGACCCGGTATGTCTTGTGTTTGCTTTTGAACATCTCGTCGGGCAGGTAGATCATTTCGTAATTCATCCGTATGCCCAAGGCTTTCCGCAGGTTGGCGAGACGGTAGAAAAAGTTGGAGTTACGCCCTTCGAAAAAGACCGGCACGACATCCCGTTTGTATTGTACGGCCTTTTGGATGAATGACTTCTTCCATTCGGTATCTTGTATCTTCCCGTTTTGTCTGCGTGAACACAAGCCGGCGGGGAATGTGATGATCTGGTTGTCCGAAGCGTATGCCTCTTCGATCAGCTCGGCGTTCTTTTTCCCCTGTGCCCCGTGTTTGTTGATGGGGACGAAGATCGATCTCAGATTAGGCAGGTAGAGCAACAAGTCATTCACCAAATAGCGGATCTTCCCGTCGAAACGTCTGCCGATAATGGCCGACAGGCAAATCCCGTCCAGTCCGCCTAACGGATGGTTGGAGGCGAATATGTACCGTCCTGCGACAGGAATATGCTCTTCATGGACCAGCTCCAGATTCAAGTCGAAATATCCGATCAGTTCTTGCATGAACGCGACTCCGTCTTTGTCGTGATACCGGCGGAGGATGTCGTTCAGTTCATCCTGATGAACCGTACGGATCAGATAGTCGACCACAAAGCCGGGTATCTTGCGGGCAGCCGAAGGCGCCTTTTGCTGTAATACCTGTCTGATGTCTATCTGTGTAATGCTTTCTTGTGTCATTTTACGAAACTCTTACAAAAGACAAAGATAGAGTTAATAATTAAATGTCAATACTTTCGGGAAAAGTTTTTGAGTACCGGCTGCAACAATTCGCGTTGTGTTTTTGTTCTTATTAATTAGTACGGAACGTATAAGGTCAGGTAATAGACCTTTGGAGAACGGTAAAACTTTAGTTTAAAAACAGATATAAGGAGAATAGTCTTTATTTGGTAATATATTTTTAACATAACTGATATTCTGTTTTTACTTTTTTTGTGTAAATATTAAATTAAAAGACGCGTTATTTGCGATATTAAAACGAGAGATTTATTGATATGAGGAAGTCTACGATTTGGTTGCTTGCGGTGGTGATGGCTTTTGCCTTTGCCGGTTTGCTCTTTTTGCAGGTGCAGTATGTCAGTATTATCCTGAAAAAAAGTAGTGAGCAGTTCAATGAAACTGTCAAACGTTCCATGCACCAAGTCTCGAAGAACTTGGAATTAGATGAGACGAGCCGCTATTTGGAGGAAGATCTGAGCCGCGAGGAAGCGAACAACTACTTGTATCAAAGTGGCGGAGGTAATCTTGCCGACGAGATGGTTACCCAGAAAAAATACCGGATGCAGTTCACCAATTCGGACGGGACGGTCGAACACATCGAGTTCCAGAGTGATATCCGGACCCGGAAGATAGAGCCGCTCCCTTCGTTGGGCAGCAACAAGGTCCCCAACAGTATCGTCCGTACATCCAAGGACTTGCAGCAGGCGTTGAAGCATCGCTACCAGTATCAGAGCGGATTGTTGAACGAAGTGATCTTGAACATCCTGCAGACGGCAAATCTGAAACCGATCGAAGAACGGATCGATTTTAAAAAGCTGAATAATTACTTAAAATCAGAATTTGTTAACAACGGATTAAACCTGCCATTTGTCTTTGCTGTTATTAATAAAGACGGAAAGATCGTCTATCAGAATGGGGATATTCCTCCCGTGTCGGACGTGATCCAACAGGTGTTGTTCCCTAACGATCCTCCTTCGAAACAGAATTACCTGAAGGTGTATTTCCCGACAAAGGGAGATTATATTTCGAGTTCTGTCACATTTATCGTGCCGTCGATCCTCTTCTCGCTGATACTTTTGGTGACGTTTATCTTTACCATTTATATCGTGTTCCGCCAGAAGAAGCTTTCGGAAATGAAGAACGATTTTATCAACAATATGACGCACGAACTGAAGACGCCGGTTTCGACCATCTCGCTTGCCGCGCAGATGTTGAAGGATTCGGACATCACGAAGAGCCCCGACGTCTTCAAGCATATATCGGGCGTGATCAACGACGAGACGAAGCGACTGGGATTCCTGGTGGAAAAGGTGTTGCAGATGTCGCTGTTTGAACGGCAGAAAGCGGCCCTTAAACTGAAAGAAGTGGATGCGAATGATTTGCTGGCAGGCGTAGCCAACACGTTCGCCCTGAAGGTCGAGAAATATGGCGGTACGATCGATATCGACTTGCAGGCGGAAGATTCGGGGATCTATGTGGATGAGATGCACATCACGAACGTATTGTTCAACCTGTTGGACAATGCCGTGAAGTATCGCCGCCTTGAAGTGCCGTTGACGCTGATGTGCCGCACGTGGAACGAGAACGGCAAGTTGTTGGTATCGATCGAGGACAACGGTATCGGAATCAAGAAAGAATACCTCAAGAAAGTATTCGATCGTTTCTTCCGCGTACCGACAGGTAATGTGCACGACGTAAAAGGGTTCGGACTCGGACTTGCTTACGTCCGCAAAATAGTGGAGGACCATAAAGGCACGATCCGTGCCGAATCGGGCTCCGGCAATGTAGGAACAAAATTTATTATTACTTTACCTCTTATAAAAAGTTAGTTATGGAAGAAAAACTGAAAATCTTCTTTTGCGAAGACGACGAGAACCTGGGTATGCTGTTGAGAGAATACTTACAGGCAAAAGGGTATGTGACTGATCTCTTCTCCGACGGAGAAGCCGGTTACAAAGGTTTCACCAAGGGTAAATACGATCTTTGCGTACTTGACGTGATGATGCCGAAAAAAGACGGTTTCACGTTGGCGCAGGAAATCCGTTCTGTCAATTCTGATATCCCTATTATCTTCCTTACGGCTAAGACGATGAAGGAAGATATTCTGGAAGGTTTCAAGATCGGTGCAGATGATTATCTGACAAAGCCTTTCAGTATGGAAGAGCTCTTGCTCCGTATCGAAGCGATTTTGCGCCGCGTGAAGGGCAAGAAGATGAAAGATGTTCCTTTCTATAAGTTAGGAAAATTCTTGTTCGATACGCAGAAACAGACATTGGCTATCGACGAGAAGGTGACGAAGTTGACAACCAAGGAATGCGAACTTCTGAGCCTCCTTTGCGCTCATGCAAATGAAATCTTGGAACGTAATTATGCACTGAAGACGATCTGGGTAGACGATAACTACTTCAATGCCCGCAGCATGGATGTTTATATTACGAAACTTCGTAAACTGTTGAAAGACGATTCGAAAATCGAAATCATCAATATCCACGGCAAGGGTTACAAGCTGATCACGCCTTCCGGAGAAGATGCTGCTCGTGAAGAGGGGATCCAAGTCCTTTAATCGGATTGGCCGGACGTGAACTGCGTCGGGCGAGCGCAGGGTAACGCAGACGTTATTGGCGATAACGGATAAGTCTGCGTTAGTCTGCGCTTTTTATATGGAAGACGGTAACGGAAGTCTGTTTCCTCCGTCATCGTCTTCGTGTTTCATGCTTATGGGATTTTAGTCCCATGCCTATGGGAATTTAGTTTCATGCCCATGAGAATATAGTTCCATGCTTATGGAACTTTGTTCCCTTGCCGAGAGAAAGTCTTGGAAGCTGGCGGGGGACTTTGGGATTTTGCGTATATATTTGTGTACAAATAAACATGATAAGATGAACGATAGACCGCTTATTCTGATTACAAATGATGATGGCGTTGAAGCCAAAGGGATAAAAGAGTTGGCAGCGTGCCTCCGGGATCTGGGAGATATTGTGGTGTTTGCTCCCGACGGGCCCCGTTCGGGTATGGCGAGTGCGATCACTTCGCTTGTGCCGATCAAGTATACATTCGTAAAGAAAGAACAAGGGCTGACGGTTTATAGCTGTACCGGAACTCCGGTCGATTGTGTGAAACTGGCGATCAACGAGGTGCTGGAGCGTGAGCCTGACCTGTTGGTGTCGGGGATCAATCATGGCGGCAACCATGCCATCTGCATCCAGTATTCCGGTACGATGGGGGCGGCTGCCGAAGGATGCGTGTTCGGGATTCCTTCGATGGGCGTGTCGCTCTTGGATCATCATGCGGATGCCGATTTTACCGAGAGTTGCCGGTTGGGGCGGATGCTTGCGCGGCGGGTCCTGAAGGAAGGGTTGCCGCATGGCACATATCTGAATCTGAACGTTCCCAATATCCCGCATGTAAAAGGAATGAAGCTGTGCCGGCAGGCAGACGGACGTTGGACCAATGAGTTCAAACGGTCAGAAAACGCAGCCGGCGAACCGGTGTTCTGGCTTGCCGGTGCCTTTGAGAATGCCAAGCCGATCCATGCCGACAACGACACGTTGGCGCTTGACAGTGGCTATGCTTCGCTTGTCCCTTGCAAGATCGATGTGACGGACTATGATTTTTTGGCGCAGCTAAAAAATCAATGGACAATTGATAATTGACAATTGACAATTATTTTGTCGCTGTGTTCTAAGTATCCAATTATTATTTTGAAACTTGTTGTATTTTAATTGTCAATTGTCCATTGTCAATTTTCAATTGAAAAAATATGAAATATTTTTTAATAGCGGGCGAGGCCTCCGGTGACCTGCATGCTTCCAACTTGATGGCGGCTCTGAAAGAACAGGATGCGGAAGCGGATTTCCGTTTCCTGGGTGGTGATCTTATGCAGGCGGTCGGAGGGACGTTGGTGAAGCATTACAGGGAGATGGCTTTCATGGGTTTTATTCCCGTATTGCTCAACCTCCGTACGATCCTGAACAACATGAAAGCTTGCCAGGAAGAGATCCGGCAGTACAACCCCGACGTGGTGATTTTGATCGATTATCCGGGGTTCAATTTGAAGATAGCCAAATATGTGAAGACACAGTTGGGGTTGCCAGTCTACTATTATATCTCTCCCAAGATATGGGCCTGGAAGCAATATCGTATCAAGGACTTCCGCCGCTATGTGGACCGGATGTTCTGCATCCTGCCTTTTGAGGTGGCGTTTTTCCGTAACCTCGACTATCCGGTGGACTACGTCGGTAATCCTTCGGTTGATTCGGTTGCCAACTATCTGGAGCAACAGGCAGCCGTTCCCGACACTTTCTGCGAAGACGAACGGTTGGATGGACGTCCCGTATTGGCACTGTTGGCCGGTAGCCGCCGCCAGGAGATCAAAGAGAACCTGCCGACGATGCTGAAAGTTGCCGCTGCCTATCCGGATCATCAACCTGTGATTGCCGGTGCTCCCGGCGTGGAGCCGGAGTATTACGGGCAATATGTCGGTGATGCGGATGTCAAGATCGTGTTCGGCAAGACCTATCCTCTTCTTCGTCACAGTGATGCGGCATTAGTTACGTCGGGAACGGCTACGCTTGAAACTGCGCTTTTTCGTGTGCCGCAAGTCGTCTGCTACTATGTGGCGGCCGGCCGGTTGGCAAGTTTTATTTTCCGTCATTTCTTTCATACGAAATACATTTCACTGGTCAATCTGATTGCCGGACGTGAAGTGGTGCAGGAGTTGTTCGGAGCCCGGTTCTCATACCGTCAGATACATGACGAGTTGGGACGTGTCCTGAACGATCCGGCCTATCGCGAGCGGATGCTCGGTGGCTACGACGAGATGATCTGCCTGTTGGGCAAGCCGGGCGCTTCCAGCCGTACTGCCGAACTTATCTATCAATCATTGAAGCATTAACATCTTTTATCAACCGTCTTTGCAGCATTTGCCGCGTGTTTGTCATCTTCTTTTGTAGAAAGAAAAATAAACAATTTAGAGACATGTTATGAAGACGTTGAAAAGTATTATGCTATTGATCGGAATCCTGTTGGGTTCTACGCTTTTTTATTCTTGTTTGGATGATAACGATGCTTACAATGAGTTTTGGAAAGATAGCGTCCGGGCGATTGTAACGGTAAAGCCGTTGGGAGATAATTCTTATTATATGCAGCTTGACGATAGTACGACGCTGTTCCCGACGAACGCATATATGCCTGCGAACTTAAAGGAAATCCGCGCGCGTGTTATCTATAAGAATGACGAGAAGAAGACCGAAGGATATGACCAGTCTGTCCAGCTGCTGAGAATGGACACGATTCTGACCAAACAGATTGCTCCGGATTTAGGCCTGGAAAACGATTCTTACTACGGGACGGATATGTTGGCGTTGAACGGCGGAAGCATTTGGGCTAAGAATGGTGTATGGATTGAAGATGGATATATAACCTTTGATTTCTTTATCCAAAGGGGTTACAACGAGAATGTCAAGCATTTCCTGAACTTGGTGCAGACAAATCCGGCCGACCCGTATGAACTGGAGTTTCGTCATAATGCCTATGGCAATATCGATTCATATCTTGACCCGGCACAAGGTTTGGTCTCCTTCAAACTGAATCTGTTGCCGAGCACGCAGGGTAAGACCGTGAAGTTGAAGATCAAGTATAAATCATTTGTTTCAAACGACTACAAAACGGTTGAATTGGATTACAAATCAGAAGAATCGGAAGACCTTCCCACAACATAACTTTTATTTTTATCATTTAGTTCAGGAAGAGAGGCATCGGGATGATACCTCTCTTTTTTTGTGGAAAAAATTAGTACTTTTTTCTGTTTTCTTGCCGGAAAGATGCAACGTTTCTCCGGTAACCAGCGTTTATATAAATGAAAATGGAAGAAACAAATGCACATCTGATCGAAGGGTGCCGGCGAGGTGAGAGGACCGCGCAGCTTGCCCTTTACAAACAATTCGCACAGCGGTTGTATGTTGCCTGCCTGCGTATTGTCGGTAATACGTCGGAGGCGGAGGAAGCCATGCAGGATTCTTTTCTGAAAATATTCACTCGCCTGGACCAGTATCAGGATGGACAATGTTTCGAAGCTTGGATGCACCGTATCGCCGTCCGTACGGCCATTGATTACGTGCGCCGACAAACACCCGCTTGGGAAGAGCTTTCGGATAACTACACCGAACCCGACGACGACGGGCCGGACGAAGAGGAAATCCGCTATTCGGTTGCTCAAGTGAAGAGAGCTTGCCAGCAACTGCCCGCCGGCTATCGCGTGATCCTCTCGCTCTATCTCTTTGAGGGATATGATATGGAAGAGATTGCCTCCATCCTGAAGATTCAGCCGCCGAGTGTGCGTAGCCAGTATCTTAGGGCAAAGCGTAAATTGTTGGATATAATAGCTGCAAATAAAGAAAAATGGATAGATTGAAAGATTTCATAGACACGAACCGGGAAGCTTTTGAAGACGAGCTGTTGCCGGATGGCCACTTCGAGCGCTTCGAACAGAAGTTGGCTGCTCCGCGCAGAAGCCGGGCTACGTTATATAGCCTTTATGCTTTTGCTGCGGCAGCTTGCCTCGCTCTCCTGTTTCTCTTCCGATTACCGGCGCCTTTGCATACGCAGCCTGGCCAGGTGGCTACTTCTCAGCCTGCCTGCGAGGTAAAGGAGGAGATAGAGGAACTTCGGTTGTACTACAATATGCAAATGAACGATATTATCTTGCGGATGCAGGCGATATACAAACAGCAACAGACTTCCGGTACGGAGGAACTTTTGGAAGAGACGAAGCGTGTCTTGACAGATAATTATATGTTCGAGGAAACGATTCTTCCGACTTTGCCTTGTTCCAATGACGGCCTTTATGCCATGAACCAGCATTACTGTACCAGCTTGGAAAGCCTAAACATCATGTTGAAACAGATGGAGAATATGAAGACAACAAATAGAAAGTTAAATCATAAACAGACAATCAAATGAAAACAACGAATCAACATGCCGCAACCGGCAGGCTGTCTTTCTTGAGGCCTTGCCTGCTGATGCTTCTGGTTTTGTGTTGTAGCCTATCTGTGTGGGGCAGCAAACAGGAAAGCGTCAAGAAGAAGGAAATCAACAAAAGTTTCAATGTCAGCAAAAGTGACATTTTGCAAATGGACAATCGGTTCGGAAACATTACGGTCACGCACTGGAGCAAGGGTGAAGTCGCAATCCGTGTCGTGATCGAAGCGAAAGCCCGTAATGATGAAAAGGCGCAGGCCATCATCGACCGTGTCAACATCCGGATGGAGAAGATGGGCAATACGGTTTCGGCTGTTACCAGTCTGAAGTCGCAGAACGGAAACGGTGGCTCCAACGAATCTTTCACGATCAACTACTATGTCACGATGCCAGCTGAACTGACGTGCGACTTGACACAGAAGTACGGCAATATCATCATGCCGGAAAACAACAAAGGAAGATGCGATCTGCATGTCAAATACGGCAATCTCAATGGCGGGAATTTTACGGGTCCTCTCAACATAGATGTGAAATATGGTAATCTGGGTATTGCCGATGTCGACAACGCAACTTTGGATTTGGCCTATTGCAGTAAATCCTCTGTTCGCAACGGTTCGCAATTGAATATCGATAGTAAATACTCCAACCTCGATCTCGGAAATGTCCAGAAGATCCAGGTCGAATCCCAATATGGCGATATCCATATCAACCGGCTGAACAGCGGTTATATGGAACTGAAATACGCGAAATGCAGGATCGACGAGTTGAAACAAGGTATCGATGTAGACGAACTGAGCTACAGTACGCTTACCATCAAGGACCTTGCCAGCAACTTCGACAAGATCAACGTGGATGCTCGCTACGGTAACCTGAATATTTCAATTGACGAGAAAGCCTCTTTTCGCGTCGTTGCCAACAATCTGAAATACGGCAGTTGCAAGATTCAAGGTGGGTTCAATATCCAGCGTCGTAGTCAGGACGAAAGCACGGTCGGTTTCGATAGCCGCAACAACCAGAAGGACAAAGACAATTACACGCTCGATGTCAACAACGGTAAAAACGGCCGCATCAACTTCGAAGGAAACAATTATAGTAATATAAAAGTGATGGCGAAATAGGTTTCACTAACCTATTTCGGTTCCTTCCAGAATCAACACTTGTATATATCCTATATAAAAAGCCCGATATCCAAACAGACATCGGGCTTTTATATGGACTAAAGGACTGACTGGTTATTAGTCAAGTTCTTTAATAGTGATGTTACGATACCAGACATCGTCGCCGTGGTCCTGCAGACCGATCAGACCTTCTTTGTTTTCACCACCGCAGTTCAGCAACAGTTCGTAAGCCAACGGCCATTTGTCTTTGCTGAATTTGCTGTTGTCCAGCAATTCTTTCCACTGTTGTGTCCACAAGTGATATTCTACAACCGGTTCGTCGTTCTGGTAGTGTACGATTGTACCTTTGTAGCACATGATCTTAGACTTGTTCCATTCGCCGAACGGTTTGGAGTTCTGCGGTTTTGCCGGAATCATGTCATACAGGGAAGCTGACTGGCGGTTGCCGTCCTTACCCAATTTGGCATCCGGATGGTTTACATTGTCCAGGATCTGATATTCCGGAGCGGAGATATAAGAAGGCTGTCCTTCCACTTCCTGAATCAAGATGAATACACCGGAGTTTGAACCTTTGGCAACTTTCCATTCCCATTCCAATTCGAAGTTTCTGAATTTGTGGGCAAATACCAAGTCGCCACCGTCTTTAGCACCCGCTTCTCCTGCACCTGAACCGGTCATGCGGATTGCACCGTTGTCAACGGTCCATCTTGCAGGAACGTCTGCGCGGTTGTAACCTCTCCAACCTTTCAATGTCTTGCCATCAAACAATGTGATCTTGCCATCGGCATCTTTGGGGAAATCAGCCAAATCCACTGTGGGCAGACCTTCCATGAGCTTATACTCGGGAGCGGCAGCTTCTGTAGCAGCTTCTTCTGCTTGAGCGGCAGCTTCTTCTGTTTTTTTACCACCGTTACAAGATGTGAAGTAACACATCATGATAGCGGCACTTGCTAATAATACTGACTTTTTCATTGATACTTATTTGTTTAAAACTAATTATCTTGGCATATCAGGCAACTGCCAGCCCTGACGATAGTTGTGTTTGATCAACTCGGCAGCGAACTGCTTTGCATTGACAGGATCTGTCCAGTCTTTGTTGAATGAAGGATGACCGTCTTTGATTGTGAAACCGTCCTTAATACAGATCTTCAATTCTTCGTTGTCCTTGATGTTGGTGAACTGCATGTTCTGTCCGTCCCATTCCAATGTTCTGTGCAAAGCTTGCAAACGTACGGCCAATACACCCATTACGACCATTTCGTTGAAAGGACCAGCTTCGGCGAAGTTAGACTTTGTCTGAACACGGCTGGAAGCACTTTCCTTACAAGCACGTACCCAGTCCATTTCGTGGCTGCTTACGCGACGGCAAACTTTCGGAGCGTTAGGCACACGACCTGACAGTAAGAACGGTTTTTGTCCGTAGCAACCGCAGATCAGCGTATCTTTTGTACCGTGGAAGATCGTCAGACCGCCACCAGGACCCATCAGTTCCTTGCCTTCGGGGAAACCTTCGGGACGGTTCGGCATCATACCACCGTCATACCAATGTACTTCAACTTCCGGCAGAGCCAACTTCGGCATGTTTTCACGAGCCGGGAAAATGAATTTTACGTGCTGTGCGTTGGGAGCGCAGTCGCGGAGTAACAGAGTGGAAGAGGCTTCAACCTTAGTCGGATAACCTAACTTCAAGGCTTTGAACGGTGTGTGCATGATGTGGCAAGCCATGTCACCCAGAGCACCAGTTCCGTATGCCCACCATCCACGCCAGTTCCAAGGATGATAGATATGGCTGTACGGTTTGACTTCGGCTGGACCGGAGAACAAATCCCAGTTCAATGTAGACGGAATCTTGTCTACCTTTTCAGGTGTGTTCAGACCCTGTGGCCAGATAGGACGGTCTGTAGCACATTCTACTTTTGTGATATCACCAATTTCACCGTTCCAGATCCATTCGCAAACAAGGTCAGTATCTTCAGAAGAAGAACCCTGGTTACCCATCTGAGTGGCAACGCCTGTAGAAGCAGCCAACTTGGTCAGCAAACGGGATTCATAAACCGAGTGAGTCAACGGTTTCTGTGTATACACGTGTTTGCCGAGAGTCATGGCATCGGCAGTGATGATTGCGTGTGTATGGTCGGCAGTAGCAACCAATACGGCATCGATGGATTTACCCATTTCGTCATACATCTTGCGATAGTCCCAATATTTCTTAGCATTGGGATGACGTTCGAATACCGGTTTTGCATATTTCCAGTCGATATCGCAAAGCGCTACGATATTTTCTGTTTTCTCCATGTTCTTGAGGTTGGCATTACCCATACCCCCGATACCGACGGCGGCAATGTTCAACTTATCAGTCGGAGCTACATATCCGTGAGATTTTCCAAGAATGGAACCCGGGACGATAGAGAAGGCAGCAGCTGCGGCAGCTCCTCTTTGAAGAAATGATCTTCTTGAAATGTTCGACATAGTAATACTTTTTTATAGATTAGCACTTAATTATAATAATTCGATGTAATATTCAGTCTTATAAAAACACAAACTGATGCAAATATAGCCAATGCGAAAGTAACAACAAGTCTTCCTTTCAGCTTTCTTCTTTGAAATAATTTTTTTTAACAATGATTATAGACGAAATCTATTTTTTCATAAATAATATCTATGCTTTTAGGGAAAAATGTTTGAATGCTTTTCTTATTTTTGTACACTAAGAAAACAAATTCACCCAATCTTTTGTTATTAAAGAATGATATCAATATGAAAAGGGAACCTATATATATGCGGATATACCGTTTTTATCTGGAAGGTTTTCATGAAATGAAGCTGGGCAGAACGTTATGGCTGATCATATTGGTCAAGCTCTTTATTCTATTTTTTATCTTAAAACTGTTTTTCTTTCCTAATTATTTAGGGAAGTTTGAGGGAGAGGAGGCGAAAGAAGAGCACGTTTCGGGTGAATTGACTGGCAGAGCAATGAATCCTTAAATTATATATGTATGATTGCAAGCATTGACACTTCTTTGATTGACTGGTCGAGAGCGCAATTTGCTCTCACTGCCATGTACCACTGGCTGTTCGTTCCCCTTACGTTGGGGCTCGGCGTTATACAGGCCATCATGGAAACCCTCTATTACAAAACAGGTAATGAATTCTGGAAAAAGACAGCGCAGTTCTGGATGAAGCTGTTTGGCATTAATTTCGCGATTGGTGTTGCCACCGGGCTGATCCTTGAGTTTGAGTTCGGGACGAACTGGTCTAACTACAGTTGGTTTGTGGGGGATATCTTTGGCGCTCCTCTTGCCATCGAAGGGATTTTGGCTTTCTTTATGGAAGCGACTTTTATTGCCGTGATGTTTTTCGGCTGGGACAAGGTCAGCAAGCGTTTCCATCTGGCTTCCACCTGGCTGACGATCATTGGGGCTACGCTTTCGGCGCTTTGGATTCTGATAGCCAACGCCTGGATGCAGTATCCGGCAGGCATGCAGTTTAATCCGGATACCGTACGCAACGAGATGTTCGATTTCTGGGCTGTGACCTTGTCGCCTGTTGCCATTAATAAATTCTTTCATACTGTACTTTCCGGTTGGATTGTGGGTGCCGTCTTCGTGATGGGTGTCAGCAGTTGGTATCTGTTGAAAAAGCGGAATGTGAAACTGGCACTTGAGAGTATCAAGGTCAGCGCTGTTTTCGGTCTGGTAGCTTCGATCCTTGTTGCTTGGACAGGCGATGGCTCTGCGTATCAGGTGGCGCAGAAACAGCCGATGAAATTGGCGGCTATGGAAGGCTTGTATGAAGGCGGTAACGGAATGGGGCTGGTCGCCATCGGTATGTTGAATCCCGATAAGAAGAGTTATACGGATTCGGCAGAGCCTTTCCTCTTCCATGTTGAGTTTCCGAAAATGTTGTCCTTGCTTGCCGAACGCGATGTGGATGCATACGTGCCGGGTATCGTCAATTTGATAGAAGGTGGCTATAGGACCTCAAAAGGAACAGTCGCTCTTTCGGCTGCCGAGAAAATAGAGAGGGGGCAAATCGCCATTCAAGCCCTTGCCGACTATCGCAAGGCGGTGAAAGATAAAGATCCGGCTGCTGCCCGGCAAGCCCGTACCTTGCTGGACGAAAACTTTGCCTATTTCGGCTATGGATATGTCAAAGATTCTGCCGATCTGATTCCGCCGGTCGGCCTGACTTTCTATTCGTTCCGTGTCATGGTGATGCTGGGCGGCTATTTTATCTTGCTGTTCCTTGTCGCTTTGCTTTGGATCAAAAAGAATAAGTTTGCCGATGCCCGTTGGTTGCAGTGGGCGAGTTTATGGACGATTCCTTTGGCCTATATCGCTGGGCAGGCAGGGTGGATTGTCGCCGAAGTAGGTCGTCAACCCTGGGTAATTCAAGACATTCTACCGACAGGCGCATCCGTTTCCAATTTGGCTACTTCGTCGGTACAGACAACATTCTTTCTTTTTCTGCTGCTTTTTACCGTTCTGCTTATTGCTGAGATCGGCATAATGATCAAGGCGATCGGTAGTGAGGAATTAAAGAGTTAAAGAATTAATAATTAAAGAAAAACGTGCAGAATACACAGTATAATCTATTCATCTCTTAATTGTCAATTGTCCATTGTCAATTAAAAAAGCAGTTATCATTATGAACGATACATATTTATTCTTACAGCATTATTGGTGGTTCCTGGTTTCTCTCTTGGGAGCACTGTTGGTTTTCCTGCTTTTCGTACAAGGCGGGCAGTCTTTGCTTTTCACGATCGGCAAAACGGAATTACAACAAAAGATGTTACTGAACTCAACTGGGCGCAAATGGGAGTTTACCTTTACTACCCTGGTCACTTTCGGAGGTGCATTCTTTGCCTCTTTTCCATTGTTTTATTCGACCAGTTTCGGGGGTGCCTACTGGGTGTGGATGTTGATATTGGCTTGCTTCGTCTTGCAGGCCGTATCGTATGAGTATCAGTCGAAAAAGGGAAATCTTTTGGGTAAAAAGGCTTATCGGGTATTTTTATTGCTGAACGGCATCTTGGGGCCGGTCCTGTTGGGCACGGCGGTCGGTACGTTCTTCAGCGGAGCCGAGTTTGTTGTCAACAAAGGACAACTGACTGATGTCGCGATGCCGGTGATCTCCACTTGGGCGAGTCCGTGGCATGGGCTTGAGGCCGCTTTTGTATGCTGGAACGTATGCCTCGGCTTGGCGGTGTTTTTCTTGGCGCGTATTCAGGCATTGCTTTATTTCATCAATAATATCGACAATGCCGAGATTGTTCAATGTAGCCGTAAGCATCTGGTGATCGAGACGGTGCTGTTTTTGGTTTTCTTCCTGGCTTTCCTGATCCATCTGTTGCTTGCTGACGGGTTTGCCGTCGATCCGGAAACAAAAGAGGTGTATATGCAACCTTATAAATACGCTATGAATCTGGTGGAGATGCCGGTCGTATCGGTTGTGCTGTTGGTGGGTGTAGCCGGTGTCTTGTATGGTATTGTCCGTACGATCTTGTCGGCGGCATGGAAAAAGGGAATCTGGTTTTGCGGGACAGGAACTGTGCTTACGGTGTTGGCACTGTTGCTTTGTGCCGGTTGGAACAATACGGCTTATTATCCTTCGATAGCTGACTTGCCAAGTTCGCTGACGATCGCGAACAGTTGTTCCAGCCCGTTCACCTTGAAAGTGATGAGCTATGTATCCATCCTCATACCGTTTGTTTTAGGCTATATTTTCTATGCTTGGCGTGCATTGGATCTGCGGAAGATCAGTGAGAAAGAGATGGAAGAGGAAGATGCACATGCCTATTGATGGCATGTGTGGAGCGGTTCGCAATCACTTTTGGTAAAAAGAAACGGCGAAGCTCACGCTGGGCCGTTTCTACATTTAACCGTTTTAAACAAAAAGAAAAAGTTAGTTAAGGCTTAGATGAAAATATCTTAAGTCTATTTTTATTGGTCTTATTTATGTGTTGGCTAACAAATATATAGAATCCCTGTTATCTTCAGAACAATTTCCTTGCTTTTTTTGTTATTTTTCACAGTATGCCAATGCTTTTGTATTATCTTTACACCCGAATTATCCGATGGATCTTATGGCAGAATTTGATATCAACATATTGGGATGCGGTTCGGCGTTACCTACCACGCGGCATCTGGCGACTTCACAGGTAGTAGATTTGCGAGATAAATTGTATATGATTGATTGTGGGGAAGGTACCCAGGTGCAAATGCGTAGGATGCGTATTCGATTCGGCCGTCTTGCTCATGTCTTTATCTCTCATTTGCATGGTGACCACTGTTTTGGTTTGCCCGGGCTGATCTCTACGCTCGGTATGTTGGGGCGTACCGGTGAGCTGGTCGTGCATGGTCCGAAAGAGGTCGAAGATTACCTGCGTCCGGTGATGGATTTGTTTTGCCGGGGCATGGAATTTGAGGTCCGTTTCAATCCTGTCGATACTCACAGCCATTCGTTGGTGATGGAAGATCGGTCGCTATCGGTCTATTCCATCCCGTTGAAGCATCGGATTCCGACTTGTGGCTATCTCTTCGCCGAGAAGCCGAAAGAGGCACATATTATCCGTGAAATGACGGATTTCTACCAGGTTCCTGTCCGCTGCATGAAAGATATCAAGCGAGGGCAGGACTATGTCACGCCCGATGGCGAGGTGGTCCCCAATTCCCGCCTGACACGTCCGGCGGCTCCTCCCAAGCGTTATGCGTTCTGTTCTGATACGGCTTATAACCGCTCGATCATCCCGATTATCGAAGGAGTGGATCTGCTTTATCACGAAGCGACCTTTGCTGAATGCGACCTTGCCCGTGCCAAAGAGACTTTCCATTCCACCGCCCGCCAAGCCGCTGAGATAGCCCGTGACGCTCATGTGAAACGTCTCGTTATCGGTCACTATTCCGCCCGCTACGAAAACCTATCCGAACTTCATCGGGAAGCCGAAGCTGTATTCCCCGGCACGGTATTGGGAAATGAGGGCATGGTGATAAAGGTTTGAATATTGAGAATGATTATATGAACTCTATTTGGCTCCTATAATCGTTATTTTAAAAGAAGAAACCGACAGTATAGTTCATTTCACAGTTGTGTTCTTTCTGTATCACAACTGTCTTCCTTCTATATCACAACTGTGTTTCTTTTGTTTCACAGCTGTGAAACAGAAAATGGATGGTTACAAAAACATAAGACCATCCGGGTGAAGCAAACAAGCTGCCGGCAGAACAGAAGAAAGTCCGGACTTCTCTTTGCGCTCAATCTCCAATTTGGTTAGAGGAAGCATGCATGGACGTTCTCTTCTGTTCCTTTTATGATTAATAATACAGAATTTACTGCATTATCAAAAAAATATTTTTACATTTGTACGATCTTTGGGTTTGGTACATGAAGGTATTGATTACAATCGTTTTGTTGCTGGCTGTATGGGCCGGTTGCCCGCTTGATGTGGTGGCACAGCAGGCGGATACGACTGTGTCGCGCACTACCGTTTCCAAGGATAAGGAGCCGGATGCTGTGGAGATTAGTGCCTACGATAATAAGATCGTTGTCGAGAATGCTCCGGCCGGCAGTAAGCTCGAAATCTATAGCGTGGTCGGTATCCGGGTAAAAGAGATACCGATGAAACAACCCTCCGGTGAATATACGGTGGATATAGCCAAAGGTTATTATATCGTCCGCATCGGCGACACGGTTCGTAAAGTATCCATCCGTTAACTCCCCTTTACGTTGTCTGATTCCCTATAAAGGCTTTTTGATCGACCGATTCTATGTCTCTTCACGGAGCTTTTACGGTCTTGTTCGGGTAGGGAAAATAGAATTTATTGAAAAATAGAGGTCCGAAAGGTCAAATATTTCAAGGATGTTTGTATATTTAGTGCATTAAACGAAACGGCAAGGCCAGACCTGCCGCTTTCGGATGAAAAACATGTATAACTTTAAAATCAAAACATCATGGGAAAGAGTCAATTAATTCACAACAATGAGTTTCATTTGATCAATAAAGAGGAAATTCGTAAGGCTACAGGCAAATTGGTCGAGTCGTTGAATCTGGCAGCCGGTTCTACGGGCGGATTCGATATTTACAAAGTAGTGGATGCCTATTTTACGGACTTGGACAAACGTCAGGAAATAAACGCATTGCTGGGTATCGGTGAGTAGCCGTTTCTGTTCTTTATTTTCAAGCAATAAAAAAGGAGATGTCCCATAGGACATCTCCTTTTTTTATCTGAAACGACCGTAATTATTTACCAGCCAATTTTTCTTTCAATGCAGCGAGTTCTTCAATGTCACCTAGTGTAGTCTTTTCAACCGGACCGGTTACCATTGCAGATTCCTCTTCTTTCTTGCCACCACGTTTTGAAGATTTCTTTTCGCCGGCTTCTTTCTTGGAGCCTTTCTGTTCATCTTCGAAGATACGGCTGTGAGAAAGGATGATTCTCTTCGCTTCCTTGTTGAATTCGATTACCTTGAACTGCAGTTTTTCGTCTACCTGAGCCTGAGAACCGTCTTCTTTTACCAGATGTTTCGGAGTAGCGAAACCTTCTACACCGTAAGGCAGAGAGATTACAGCACCCTTATCCAGCACTTCGATGATTGTTCCTTCGTGGATAGAACCAACCGTGAAGATTGTTTCGAATACATCCCAAGGATTTTCTTCCAGCTGTTTGTGACCTAAGCTCAAACGGCGGTTTTCTTTGTCGATTTCCAGAACCTGAACTTCGATTTCGGCACCGATCTGAGTAAATTCTGACGGGTGTTTGATTTTCTTTGTCCAAGACAGGTCGGAGATGTGGATCAAGCCGTCTACACCTTCTTCGATTTCTACGAATACACCGAAGTTAGTGAAGTTGCGAACTTTGGCTGCATGGCGAGAACCTACCGGGAAGCGAGATTCGATGTCTTCCCACGGATCAGCTTTCAGCTGCTTGATACCCAAGGACATCTTACGTTCGTCGCGGTCCAGAGTCAGGATAACGGCTTCGATTTCGTCACCTACTTTCATGAAGTCCTGAGCAGAACGCAAGTGCTGTGTCCAAGACATTTCAGAAACGTGGATCAGACCTTCTACGCCCGGAGCGATTTCGATGAATGCACCGTAATCAGCCATAACGACCACTTTACCTTTTACTTTATCACCGACTTTCAAGTCTGGATCCAAAGCATCCCAAGGATGCGGAGTCAGCTGCTTCAAGCCGAGAGCGATACGTTTCTTTTCATCATCGAAGTCAAGGATAACCACGTTGATCTTCTGATCCAGCTGAACGATTTCTTCCGGATGAGAAACACGGCCCCAAGACAGGTCTGTAATGTGGATCAAACCGTCTACGCCACCCAAGTCGATGAATACGCCGTAAGAAGTGATATTCTTAACCGTACCTTCCAGTACCTGGCCTTTTTCAAGTTTAGAGATGATGTCTTTCTTCTGCTGTTCGAGTTCAGCTTCGATAAGAGCCTTATGAGATACAACAACGTTCTTGAATTCCTGGTTGATCTTCACGATCTTGAATTCCATTGTCTTACCTACAAATACATCGTAGTCGCGGATCGGTTTTACGTCGATCTGAGAACCCGGCAAGAAGGCTTCGATGCCGAATACGTCTACGATCATACCGCCCTTCGTACGGCATTTGATGTAACCTTTGATGATTTCGTCTTTTTCAAGTGCTTCGTTGACACGATCCCAAGAACGTGTAGCGCGTGCTTTCTTGTGAGACAGGATCAACTGTCCTTTTTTGTCTTCCTGGTTTTCGATGTAGACTTCTACTTCGTCACCAATCTTCAGATCCGGGTTGTAACGGAATTCAGCCATTGATACAACGCCATCTGATTTGAAACCGATGTTTACTACAACTTCACGTTTGTTCATTGCAGTTACAGTTCCCATAACGACTTCTTTGTCCTTTACTGTGTTCAAAGTTTCGTCATACGTTTTTACAAGATCGTCCTTGCTTACCTGACCGTAAGATTCGCCCTGTTCAAGAGCATCCCAGTTGAAATCTTCAATGGGTTGAATGTTCTTTAAATTTTCCATTCTCTAATTGTTAATACTTAAGTTAGTTTTAATTAGTAAGTTAGACATTATGTTGTCATCTCTCAAAAATCGGGGGCAAAGGTAATGCTTTTTTCTGATTTGCAAGATTTTTTTAGCTGGAAAATAGAACTTTTAGTCTTGTAATACCGTCACTTACATCTTTTCTTTGCGGGACATCTGCCTCTTCTTGAATAGTTGCCTGAATTTGTAGTCGGCTCCTAAGAGGATCAGGGTCAGCATTCCGATATAGCCATAGAAAGGCAACGTGCTCATATCGGGCAGCTGTATGGATATTCGGGGGATACCCATATACAGGAACGAGGCGATTGCGATACCGATCATCAGCAACGAGGCGGCGATGACGGCAATCCATCCCCAGCGTTCGTTGCGTTTGCGGACCCGTTCGGCTTCGGCCATGATCTGTTGCATCATGTTGTCGCGGAACGAAACGGGAAGTTCCTCTTCCGGCATCCGGCTAAACAGCTCTTTCAATAGGTCATTCTTCTGAGTCATTTTATTCTTCCTCCATTCCTTTTAATAGAACAAATAGTTTCTTTCGTATGCGGTGTAATTTCACTTTTATATTGGAAGAGGTCAACCCGGTGATTGTCGCCACTTCGTCGATTGTCTTCTCTTTCATGTAGAAGAGCAGGATGATCGCCCGTTCATCGGGCGGCAGTTGGGCGAGGGCCGCGTCGAGCATTTGCAATTGCCCGGAATCATCCGTCCTGCCCAACGACTCGGCCACCTCTTGTTCCGATACATTATTAAGAACGGCTTCCTCGATCGCCAGGAACTCGTGCTTCTTCTTCCGCGTCTCCGAGATAGCCGTGTTGTAGGCGATCCGGTAGATCCAAGTCGAGAAACTGCATTCCCCCTTGAATGAAGGGAGGTGCTGGAACACCTTCATGAACACGTCCTGCGCCAGCTCTTCCGCATCTTCCCGGTTTCTGACCACCTTTAGGATTAACGAATGAACAGGGCGGCTGTATTTGTCCAGAAGGCAGGCAAAGCATGCCGTATCTCCCGCTTGTATCCTTTGTATATAATATGTATCGGTATACAACTCCATCGTATCTAATGGACGCAAGCCGGGCGGATAGGTTACAACTTATTCTTTGTTTTTTTTTCTCCGGCATATACATAATTTCGAAAAAGCCAATCCTGACTACCTTTCGTCGGCTCCAAATCTATTGTATGTAATTGCGATACAGTTATCAGATTATTGGAATAACGAGTAAGATAATTGATTGTTTCTGCTGAATTTATACAATTGTTTCTGGATAATGAGCGTATGACTTTTCCAACGAACTCATATTCGGATTGAGTTAATAGAGGTTGAAGTGCGCTCAGTTTCTTTTCAGAATAGCGTATGCTGATTTTGTCTCCTTCAACAAATATAAGCCCTAAACTCAGCCGTTCTGAGATTTCCGGGCGAATCGTACCATATATAATACTGTATTTCAAATTATTCATTTCCTATATTCTTGTTTATGTTTTCTATAAAATTAGACCATACTTGTTCCGTCCATTCTTTATCAGTGAGTTGCTGCAATTTTTTCTTGATCAGATTGGCCGGAACATCCCATTCTGTGGGAATAGACCTAGATATGGCATCCATATCTTTTTGGCTTTTGATTATATATCGTTCATAGTCGTCTTTCAGTTCCAAAGACATATTGATTACTGAATCTGCGGTTTTCCCCTTTACTAGGTGTTGGAAAATATCTGCATAAAGTATAGTATCTGTAGACATCAACTGTGTTATAGGATATTCAAATGTAGAAGTATTGAATATTCCTCCATAGTCAATGGATATAAGTGCATGATTCTGCATATCGTAAAGCAGATTGGCATTGTTGTATGTCCTATCTTCATTTGCTATCCAAAAGTCGAAAAGGGCTATTTTCAATAATTGGGTCAGTAGGTTGGATGTTTGATTTATGTATTTGCACGTAGAAGGTGTGATGTCTACTATATTGTCCAATTTGTAATATCCAAAAGCCGGTGCGGAAAGTATATGAGGCGTAGTGATATTTACCCAATGTGCTTGTTTGATGTTTACAAAGGCATATTTAGGAGACTCTATTTCCCATATTTTTGCCAATTGTGCTCCGATAAGTTCGCTTGCAAGTTTAAATGCTTTTGTTGCAGAACGCATATATTTACAAATATACATGTTTTTGTCAGAGCAAGTCACTAACACTGGCAGTTCGCCTGTGTCATATTGCTTTTCGATAATTTTGATGCTATTTAGAACAGGTATATTCATATTGACTTGCACTTTCTTTGAAGTGTAAATATATATTCTTTTATTCGAACAGCAAAATTTTTTCTTCCCTTCTCCTGTAACCTTTCGGAAAGAGGCGCGTCAAATGTAGCAAAGAAATTAATGAATCGTTTAAAATTTTATAGTTATGATGGATTTTATTACCGCTCCGTTAGTAGTCGGATTTATTTGTTTAGGCATTTACGCATTGTTTGAACTGTTCGTGCGTCGCAAAGAACGTTTGTTGATTATTGAAAAGATCAGTGAAAGAATGGATGTTACTGATTTAGGGAAAAGGCTCAGCCTTCCTTCGTATAGCTTGCCTCGTTTTTCGTTTAGCTCTTTAAAGGCGGGATGCTTGTTGATGGGGATCGGTATGGGAATACTTGTCGGATTTTTCTTTAACCTGATCATTGCAGCCTACAGGCATTCATTGGATTTCTATAATGAATATCAAGCGATCTCTTCCGCGTATGGCGCGTCCGTCCTTCTGTTCGGCGGCTTAGGATTGATTATCGCGTTCATCATCGAGACGAAGATGAAGAAAAAGGGAAGCAAGGATGAATGAAGTTCCATAGGCATGGAACAATAGTTTCATGGGCATGAAACAAAAGTTTCACCGGCGGGAAACAATAGTTCCATGCCGGTGAAACTTTTTGTTTATCGGGAGGAAAGGAGCGGTTGTTCGGAACGTTTCCACTCGTTGACCAGTTCGTTGATCGTTTCCTTGACCGACATGATGCGGGTGCTCCGCCAGACATTGCTTCCGGCAAAGGCGTAGCCGTTTTCGAAATTCCCTTTGAAAGCGTTATACAGGGCGGTCACGATGCAATAGGGACTTCGCGAGATGTCGCACGTCTTGATGCAGTTGAAGGGACAGGCCTTCGGTTGCTTCAGGCCCTCTTTCACTTTCTGCAAAAAGTCGCAGTGGATGGCTCGTCCCGGCATACCGACGGGACTCTTGATGATCTCGATGTCCTTTTCTTCCGCTTTGATGTAGCTTTCTTTGAAAGCGTCGGAAGCGTCGCACTCGGTCGTGGTGACGAAACGGGTTCCTAACTGCACGCCTGATGCTCCCAGGTCCATCACGCGCTTGATGTCTTCACCCGTGTAAATGCCTCCTGCTGCAATTACCGGGATTCTCTTGTCGTATTTTTCTTCGAAGTGTGACACTTCTTCCACCACCTGGGGCAGCAGTTCTTCCAACGAGAAATGCTCGTCTTCCAGTTGGTTTTCCTTGTATCCTAAGTGGCCGCCGGCTTTCGGGCCTTCCAGCACGACTGCGTCGGGAAGGTAGTCGTAGTTGTTTTTCCATTTTTCGCAGATGATGCGGATGGCACGTGCGCTGGAAACGATCGGGACCAGCTTTGTCACGCTGTCTTTTTTCAGGAACGACGGCAGGTCTAGCGGAAGTCCGGCACCGCTGAAAATGATGTCGACCTTTTCCGCAATACTGGTCTTCACCAGTTCGGCGAAGTCTGAAAGGGCGACCATCACGTTGACGCCAATGATGCCCTTGGCCTTCTCGCGGGCCTTCCGGATCTCGGCGGCGAGGCCCAGATTGCCGGCTTCGGTGTAATTGGAAGAAAGTTTCTTATATAAGAGTCCGAGACCGGCGGCGGAGATAACGCCGATCCCACCTTCATTTGCAACGGCTGAGGCTAAGCCGGAGAGAGAGATTCCGACGCCCATTCCACCCTGGATGATTGGAATGCGGGCTTTCAGATCCCCGATTGTTAATGTCTTCATGTAAGTAAAATGTAAATAAAAAATATTGGCGGCAAAGATAGCACAATCGGGTAAAGATTGTGCAGGTTTTGCCAATAATATTGCACAAATAAATAATAATTGTGCAGAAATGCATACTTGACAGGGAAGTGCCCGACCGGGAAATTAAAACTTGTATTGCAGACGTAGGGTGAAAACGTTGTCTTTCCGGTCTTTCTCATATCCTGTTACGAAGTCGCTCTTTTCGTTGAAGTTGAACTCATAATAGGCTTGCACGCGGATATGCTTGTCGAGGCGGTACAAAGCGCCGATGCCGAATGTGCTTTGGGAGAGGTCGGTCCGGGTGGTCCGGCTGTTTTCAGTGCCGATCTCATTCCCTTTCAACCGGGTGTTGGGATCATAAGTGTCATATTTCAAGACGACGGAGAATGGAGAGATTCCGATGTCGTGCACCAAATAGAAGAAATAGCCGATGAAAGGACGTTTGAACAGGGCGTTTTCCGGTTCGTTGGCCGGTCGTGTCTCTGTGTTGGGGCTTCTGGTGCTGGAGGCGGTGCCCGGTTGCGTGCCGAACAGTCCTTCACCGCGCAAGGTGGTGGTCCCCCAACTGTTTTGGAATGAGAACTGCGCGTCCAAGCCGATATATTCGCGCTTCATGTAGGTGCCGGTTTTCCCTTGGTCGACCGCGACGAATCGTTTGTCCAGGAGTTCGTAGGCGGTGGCGGTCGGGTTGTAGACGCTGCCGTTGTAGTAGGAGGCGCCTAATCCCCATTTCCCCCAGTTGCCTATTTCCTTTTCGGCTCCTAAACGGCCGATGAAGTCTTTGCGGTTGTCGGTCTCGCGGTTGATACTGTTACCGGCAAACAGTCCGGCGTCGAGGCGGAGAAACCCGATCGGGCTTGTCTCTTTGGCCCGGAGTGTCAACATGGCGCCCAAGTCGCGTTCGTCCGGGAAGAAATATTGGATGATGGTGGCCCGTTCGGGTGATTCTAGCCCGCTTGTCGAATAGCCGATTTCGTAGCCGAAAGGGCGGTTGAAGACACCCGCCAGCAATTGGCAGCGTTTGGTCCAGGGATCTTGGATGCCGATGTAGAGGTCGCGGAAACTGACGCCTTTTTCGTTGGCATCGATCTGTATGGCGCCTGTTCCGATACCGTCGTTATATTCAAATTTCAACCGTCCGCGGCGGATGCCGAAACGGTTGAAACTTTTGTCTTCCTGTTCGTTCTTGTCGCCTACTTTCAAGGTCGCGTCTTCCTGGCCATATTGGAATTGCCCTTGGATATAGGCGGATACTTTGAACTTGCTGGGTTTCCGGACGATGCTGTCCGGAGTCGTCGCTTCCTGCGCTTTCATGGCGAACGGAAGCGATGCCAACAGACTGAGCGCGATAATCTTCTTTGGTTTCATTCCTGACTTTTAGGACTTCGAATAGTGATTGTTGTTACAATTCTATTGCAAAGGAACAGGAATGATGTTTCACGCTTACGACATATATGTTACATTTGTGTTACAAGTTCCCGACGACATGGCGGGTATTCTCTGCCCGCTTTTCCAATTCTTTGACAGTCAGGGTGATCACTTTTCCAACCGGCTGGTTGTCCCGGTAAGTGACGATGCGCAGCCAAGTCGCGTTCTTGGGGATCCGGAGCGGGGCTTCGTACTTCGGAGTGAAGCGGTCGGGGTCCGTATTGTCGAACGTGTAGTAGATGTCGAGGTTGCCCAATTCGCTATCCAGCTTGACCTCCAACGTTCCGTCTGCGGTATAATAGGGAGTGACGATTGCGTTGTACATACTGCGTGCATAGTTGATCTGTGCCTGCTCTGCCCGGACAAAATGCTGTTCGACACGCGGCCAGAACCGCTCCCAGTCTGCCTTGGTCGGTCCGGTCCAGAGGACTTCGGCAAGCGCCCATCCGCGCGGCCAGGTCATGTATTCGGCATGATGGAACGTGGGGACCGATTCAGCCCAGAGATTTCCCTGTCCGCCCAATATCATCTCGGCCGGTACGCTGTCGGGAACCGGATTGAAGCGATATGAATCTTTCAGGCGGCACATGGAGTAGGTGTCCGGTTCGACAGACGGTTCGCCTTGCCAAAGGTCGATGTAGCAATGTTCGGTCGGTGTCATAATCACATGATGGCCGGCTTTTGCCGATTTGATTCCGCCTTCCATCCCGCGCCAGCTCATGACGGTCGCATCGGGAGCCAGTCCGCCGTCGATAATCTCGTCCCAGCCGATCAGCTTTTTCCCTTTTGTTTTCAAAAGGCTTTCCATACGGTGGATGAAGTAGCTCTGCAGTTCGTTTTCGTCCTTCAGGTTTTCCGCTTTCATGCGGGCTTGGCAACGCGGGCATTTGTGCCAAAAACCTTTGAAACATTCATCGCCTCCGATATGGACGTATTCATCCGGGAACAGGGCGGCTACCTCCGTCAGGACCTTGTCCATAAATTCGAATGTGGCATCCTTGCCGACACAGAGCGTGTTTTCGTCTTCGCCATAGAATTTGTTGCCGACCCCGACAGCCGACGGTGCTTGCATACACGCCAGTTCCGGATAGGCGACGAGTGCCGCCAAGCTATGTCCCGGCACATCGATTTCCGGTATGACGCGCACGTAGCGCTCTGCCGCGTATGCCAGCACCTCTTTCACGTCTTCCTGCGTGTAGAAACCGCCGTAGGTCGCTTCTTCTCCCGGTTGTTGCGGCTCGCGTTGCCACCATTGCCCGACACGCGGAGCACGCCAGGCACCAACTTCCGTCAGGCGTGGCAAGGATTTGATTTCCAGTCGCCAACCTTGGTCGTCGGTCAGGTGCCAGTGGAATACGTTCATTTTGTATTCGGCCAGTTCGTCGATGTATTTCTTCACTTCCTCTTTGGTGAACCAGTGGCGGCTGACATCCAGCATAAGTCCGCGCCAGGCAAACTGAGGTTTGTCGGTGATGTCGGCACAAGGCACTGTCCAGTCGATGCCTGGCTGTTCCCGGTCGCTTTTTATTTCGGAGGGAAGCATCTGCAATAAGGTCTGTACTCCGTAGAAGATGCCGGCCGGCTGATGGGCGGTGATGCTGATCTCGCCCTGTTTGACCAACAGGCGGTAGCCTTCCGTTTCGAGAGCGGCATCGTCGGTCAGCTTGAATTCGATGTTGCCGTGCTTCTCGACCGGAACTTCAAAGCCTGTCGCGGGCGCAACCTTCTGGTTGAAATATCGGGCGATCCCCATTAACTGAGGATTGGACGTGTCGAGTGTGATAGCCGCCCGTCGCGTCAGTGTGAAATGATCCGCCCCGACTGTCATTTCTTGGGGTTGCGGGATCAAGGCCGGTACACGGTTGGGGGTGTCTTTGTGGGAACAAGCGCTGAATCCGAATAGGAAACTTGCTGTTGTGAAGATAAATAGTAACTTTTTCATGAGACATGTACTTGTTTGTTATTTAGACCACGAAGATAGAGATTCTATTTCATAAAGAGAGGAAGGAATCCGTAAAAACAGGCAATCTAACTATAAAATCGGGTATTCAAACATTTGACAAGCGCTTTTCGACACACCTTCTTCGTTGCTGATAATGAAAAGAGGGAAGTTGCCTCTTTATGACGATGCCCATTGTAAGGTCGTTTGAATGCCTATTGTCAGGTTGCTTGAATGGGCATTGTAAGGACCTTATGATGGGCATTCATTACGACCGTCTGTCGGGAAGGGGGAAAATCCTGTTCCCTTTTGGAAATAAGGGGGGGCGAACCGTTGACGGTCGTGTTATAAACCCGCTATTTCCTGTTCAGCCAACCCGGTCAGTTGGGCGATATCCGGTAGGGCAAGTCCATGCGCTTTCATCTTCCGGGCGATTTCGATTTGCTTGTTGTGTTCGCCTTCTGCGATCCCTTCGCGCTTCCCGCTGTTGAACAGGGTCTTTTCTACGCTGATCAGGTCCCAGAACTGTTCATAGCTGTACAACTGGCTTGGCGAGAAAGCGGATTCTTCGATCTGTGTGACCGCTTTCCGGATGTCGGGATTGGCAAGGAGGTCTTCCGGGATTTTGTTTGTCTTTTCGTTGATCTCCGTCAGGTAGCGTAGCCAAAGCACCTGCATTTTCTTTTCCGAGAAGGTCTGCGGAGTGAATTTGGGCAGTTCGACGAAGACTAAGTGCAGCCCGTTGATCACCCGGTCCGTATGTTCCATGTGTACCATCCGGTAATAATGGTAGTATTCGGGCAGCTTCGATTCGAAAACCTCGTTTACTAAATTCAGCGAATAGACCGGTTCCAGAAGATGGTATTCCTCGCCTGCATCGATCTGCCGGACGTATGCCTTGGCGGCATTGAACAGGACACGCTGTTCGAACTCCGGCGACCAGACCATCTGCATCTCGACGATGAACTGCCGTCCCAACCCGTCGCGGCACCGGACATCCACGATGCTGTTCTTACGCAGGGGCGTTTCCGGCACAAGCTCTGCGGGCAGATATTCCACTTCTTTGATTTCTTCTTCGGGTGTTTCAAGTGGCAACAATGCGTTCAGCAAGCTGATGACGAGGTCGGGGTGTTCCCCGAATACTTTCTTGAAAGTCAGATCCGCTTTAGGGTCGAGATATTTCATAAGGCTTTTCGGTTTTTAATTGTTTGTGAACAAATATACGAAGAATATCAATTGCCGCCAATTTTGAGACACGAAATCAATCGTGTAGACTGTCTTTTAGAGCATTCCTTCATCCGCATAGCTGAAATAGTTGCCATCGCAGAGGACGATGTGGTCCAGTAGCTGTATCTCGACCAAGCGGGCGGCATCCCGAAGGTGCTGTGTCAGCTGATCGTCTTGCCGGCTGGGGCGGATGTTGCCTGACGGGTGGTTATGGCAGATGATGATACCGGAAGCGAGGGCATTGATCGCCGCTTTCAGGATGATGCGGAGGTCGACAGAGGTCGCGTTTGTCCCGCCCTGGCTGATCTTGACCTTTTCGATCACGGAGGCGGAACGGTTGGTAAGCGCGACCCACAACTCTTCGTGGGGAAGGTCGCAAAGCAGGGGGTGGAAGAACCGGTAGGCGTCTTGGCTGGAACGGATGACAGGACGCTGGACCGGCTCGCTGTTGCTGCGCCGTTTCCCTAATTCGAGGGCGGCGTTGATGGTGATCGCCTTCGCTTGGCCGATGCCTTTGAACTTCGACATCAACTCTTTGACAGACAATTTACCTAAAGCATTCAGATTATTTTGGACGGAACCCAAAATGCGTTGTGACAGTTGGACAGCGGTTTCCTCTTGGTTGCCGGAACCGATCAGGATGGCAAGCAACTCGGCATCGCTCAGGGAAGCGATCCCTTTCAATAACATTTTCTCGCGCGGGCGGTCTTCTTCGGCCCATTCTTTTATTTTCATAGCAAAGAGGTTTGGGGAATTTATGATTTATGATTTATGATTTTAGATTTATGATTTATCTTGTCATCGCATAATTCATAAATCATAAATCATAAATCAAAAAAAATTACCGGATTCGTCCTACATAAGAACCGTCCTGTGTATTGATCTCGATGATTTCGCCTTCTTCGATGAACAGCGGAACGCGTACTTCGGCTCCGGATTCTACGGTTGCCGGTTTCAGGGTGTTGGTGGCTGTATCACCTTTGATACCCGGTTCCGTATACGTGACTTTCAACTGTACTTTTACAGGCATATCTGCAAACAGAACTGTTTCTGTCGAAGCGTCTGAAACGACTTCCACGATCTGGCCTTCGATCATGAAGTCCACACCGTTGATCAGGTTCTTATCGATGATGATATCGTCGAATGTTTCCTGGTTCATGAAGTGATAGTGTTCGCCTTCCTGGTAGGTGTACTGGTACGGACGACGTTCAACCCGTACGTCTTCCAGTTTTTCACCGATGTTGAAACGACGTTCGATCTGACCGCCTTTGACAACATCTTTCAGGGTTGTACGCATAATTGTGTTACCTTTTCCCGGTTTTACGTGAAGAAAATCGACGCAGAAATAGAGTTTGCCGTCCAGACGGATACATGTTCCTTTCTTGATGTCCTGTGAATTAATCATACTAATGTGCTTTATATTATATTGTTAATATTATCTCGTGATGGATTTTCGGGTACAAAAGTAGTGTTTTTTTTGGTAATTCAAACTAAAAGAGCGAGATAATAAAGCTGATAACCGGGACGAGAATCGCCGTCATGATCCCCATCAGCCCGATGGCCAGCCCGCTCAAAGCTCCTTCCACCGCGCCGATCTGGATGGCAACGGATGTGCCAACCCCGTGCGACGAAGCGCCCAGTGCCAACCCCTTGGCGATACGGCTTTCGATGCCCAGCGCTTTCATGACGAACGGCCCGACGATACTGCCGAATATGCCGACCGCCACTACGATAACGGCCGTCAGGGAGGGAATACCGCCCGATTTCTCGGCAATCCCCATCGCGATGGGTGTCGTGACCGATTTCGGCTCCAGTGTGGCGACCAGCGTCGCGTCGGCTCCCATCAGCTTGCCGATTGCGATCACGCTGACAATCCCCACAATCGCCCCGACGAAGACGGATGTCAGGATCGAAACCACATTTCCTTTCAGGTAACGGATCTGTTCATACAGCACATATCCCAACGCCACGACCGACGGCCCTAACAGGAAATGGATCAGGTGGCTGCCTTGCTGAAACGATTCATATTCGATATCCATCGCTTTCAGGACCGTGATGATGACCAGTATGGAGGTGATGAGCGGATGTAGCAGGCTGACGTGTGTCTTTTTGTAGAGCGCCGAAGCCGCCAGATAGGTGCCGGCCACCAAGGTCAGCGAAAATACTTCCGATTGTGCCAGTTCATTCATCCCCGTCCGTCTCCTTTCCCAATTTTTGTTGGACAAGTGCTACGCTGGCAATCACGAGCAGGGTACTGACGACCGAGGCGGTCACGATCACGGCCCAATAGCGCGAGAGGATGCCGAGCGCATTCATCAGCCCGACACCCGCCGGAAGGAAAAACAGCCCCATGTTTTCAGTCAGAAGCGTGGAAAGTTTTTTGACTTTTTCCGGCTTGACCACCTTGAATACCAGTGCCAGGAACAACAACATCATCCCGATCACGCTGCCCGGGATAAACCCGTCGATGAAATAACTGATAAACTCTCCCGTGAAATAGAAGAAGAGAATGTAAAATGCTTCTGTCAGCATACGTTTGCTATCTTTTTAATACAGGGCGCAAAGATACTTCTTTTGTGGAAAATCTGTCCTACTTGCGGACAGGCCCGATTGGCGCTTCACTCCTTATAACAGTCCCTTCAAAAAGCGTGTTAAAATCGCGTTAACATTCGACTGTCCCAAAAGGGGTGTTTTGTTAAAAAATAACCGCAATTTTAACGCCAATCGCTGGAAACGGACTTACAACGGACTTACAACGGAGGATCAACGGCCCTAATACGGCCCTAATATGGCCGTTTTTCTGTTAAAACCGGCAGGAAACATTATGTATTTTTAACCGGTTTTCCGTGAACACAAAATCGGGCTGTCAATCTGAAACCTTCTTCTTGCGAAAGGAAATAACGGTTTGTATGGAACGTTTGCATAATTTTTTGTATTTTTGTAAGCAGTTACCGGGTTGATTGAAAAACGAAGTGGGAAAATGGTCGATAAACTACTTTTTGAGCAATTGTTTCGGATGCATTATGCGGAATTGTGCAGCTATGCGTCCCGTTATTTGCCGGACAAACAAGTAGTGGAAGATATCGTGCAGAGTTTTTTCATCGCCGTTTGGGAGAAGGAAAGCCTGACGGTCGGTAAAGAGAACTTCCTGCCGTATGCCTGCCGGTCGGTTTATAACCGTTGCCTGAACTACTACAAGGCCGAATCGTCCAAAGAAAGTTTTCTGGCCTCGCTCGTGGAGGAGTGGGGTGAAGAGATGGAGGAAGAAGAGGATTTCCCCTACAAACAGGAGGTGCGGAACGCCTTGCGGAAGTTGCCGCCCAAATGCAAACAGATCTTTTTACTTAAATGTATAAAAGGACTGAAGTATAAAGAAATCGCCGAAGTGTCCGGCGTTTCGGTCAACACCGTCAAGTATCACCTGGGAGAGGCTTTCCGGATCATGCGTGAGGAGCTGAACGGCCTGTCGGGTGGTTTCCTGCTCTTTGTGCTGATGAGGGCGTTTTGGGATGCCGCTGTGTAAATTTTTGCCATTATGGGAAAAAAATAGTGTTTCCTACCTACCCATTTCCCATCCTTCCGTTGTCATTATAATAAAAGCATCGCAAATGAAGTCTGAAACGATATATGAAATCATGCTGTCTGTCCTGTCGGGAGAGGCAAGTGCCGATGAACGGCGCCTGTTGGAAGAATGGCTTGCCCGTTCGGAAGCCAATAGGCAGCAGTATGAACAGGTGAGACGGCTGTATCGCAGTTTCCCGGTAACGGCGAAACAGGATACGTCCGGATATGATGTCGAACAGGCTTGGAAAGCGGTCAGCAGCCGGACGGTACGGAAAAAGACGTTTGATCTGAAGCGCTGGCTGCCCTATGCGGCTCTGGTGGCGATCGTACTTTCCGCGGGCGTTTATTGGATGGGACGGCCGGTTGAGAAGGAGTGGACGGCCGAGATCGGCACGTTGGAAAACATCAGCCAGCCGACTTTGTTGCTGGAAAATGGTGAGCGGATCCCGTTGAAACAGGACAGCTTTTCGATCCGGCAAGGGAATATGATGGTCTGCAATCACCCGTCCGGCCAGTTGTCATACAAGCCGGACCATCACTCGGATTCGTGTGAGGAAGAATGCACATGGAACCATCTGGCGATCCCGAAAGGGAATGCCTACGAACTGGAGTTGGCCGACGGGACGCATGTCTGGCTGAATGCAGAGTCGGAGTTGTCATATCCTACCCGCTTTACCGGCGACGTGCGCGAGGTGCGATTGAAGGGAGAGGCGTTCTTCGACGTGGCCAAGAATCCGGATTGTCCTTTTGTGGTCCGGACGGATGAGGTGGCGGTCCGGGTGTTGGGCACCTCTTTCAATGTCTCGTCCTACCGGTCCGAACAGACAATGAGCGTCACGTTGGTGAGAGGAGCCGTGTCGGTGCAGGCGGATGGGGGAGAGGCGTTCCGGATGGCACCTTCCGAACAGTTCCGTTATGACAAGGAAAGTCGTGAATCGGATATACATGTTGTAGATACAGAGCTATATACCTCTTGGATAAAGGGTGAATATATTTTCAAGGATACCCCGTTGGACGAAATATTTGACAAATTGTTGCATTGGTATGATTTCTCCGTTCACTATCAAGACGAGCGGCTGAGAAACAAGCGTTTCTCTTTCGCCATCGACCGGACAATCAGCCTGGAGCAGTTGTTGGAACTGATCAGTTTCACCTCGGATGTGAAGCTGGAACAGGGAGAGGGGCAGGTAATTTATGTCAAACAAGAAAAAAGGGAGGAGGTATGATGACGTAGATATCATGATATACACGAAGGAGGCAGTATCTGGTACATACTGCCTCCTGTAACAGATTGCTAAACATATTAATCATTCAGTTTAAACCTGTAAAGTACAAATTTATGGAAAAAAGCAGATGCAAGGCTTTTACGAATATACAAAAAGTCTTAAAGTGCTCGTTATTTTTATTTTTACTTATTCATTTATTAAGTATCTCGCCGAATGTATCGGCTTCAACCGTTCTTTTCGAGCAGAGATATACGTTGAGTTTATCCTTTAAGAACGCTCGTCTGGAGCAAGTCTTGGATGCTATCATGAAACAGTCGGGCGTGAAAATCGCCTACAGTAGTGACGAACTTCAGAAAGACCAGGTGGTTTCGGTCGATATCCGAACGACAGATATCCAGGCGGCTCTGCGTGCCGTGCTGGGAGACGGCTATTCTTTCAAGCAAATCGAGGACTATATCGCGATAGCCAAGAATGTGACTTCCGGTGCACCGGAAGTCGTCAGCAACATTGCTGACGACCGGAACTGGACTATCCAGGGACAGGTACTTGAAAATTCCGAACCGCCCTATCCGCTGCCGGGTGTGAACATCGTGATCAAGGGAACTACCTTGGGAACGGTCAGCGACGCAAACGGCTATTTCAACATCAAGGCGAAAAGAGGGGATGTACTGGTCTTCCGCTATTTGGGATTCAAGGATTATGAGTATGTCGTTTCCCGTGCCATCAGCAACCTGACGGTTTCTTTGGATTCGGATTCCGAAGAGCTGGACGAGGTCGTGGTGACGGGTATTTCGGAGGAAAAGAAGTTGAACTCCATCTCGTCTGTTTCTTCGTTGGATGTCTCCAAGAATTTGTCTACAAAGCCGATCACCTCTCTTTCCCAGTCTTTGCAGGGGGGGATTACCGGTTTGAACGTGACGCAGGAGTCCGGTTTGCCGGGTGCCGATGCCGCGACGATCAAGATCCGTGGTATCTCGTCGTTGGAAACCGACAACGACCCGTTGGTGCTGGTTGATGGTATCCCGATGAATATGAACCAGCTGGACCCGAATACGATCGAGAGCGTCACGGTCCTGAAGGATGCCGCCGCGGCTGCCATCTATGGTGCCCGTGCCGCAAACGGGGTGATCGTCGTCAAGACAAAACGCGGTATGCCGGGAAAAGTGAATGTGTCCTACAACGGTTATTTCGGTTTGCAACAGGCTACCTACTTGCCTGAGTTTATCGATGGTGCCGGCTATATGGAAATGGTGAATGCCGCCAATTTGAATATCGGAGGTAACGCCGTCTACTCCCAGGAAGCGATTGATGCGACCCGTAACCATACCGACCCGGTGAACTATCCGGATACCGACTGGGCGGACTGGCTGTTCAAGACCGGTTCGGTACAGAGCCATTCTATCGCCGTATCCGGCGGTAGCAACCTGGCACGTTTCGCCTTGACCGTAAACTACTTGAAGAACAATGGTCTGGTGGAAAACACCAATTCAGACCGTCTGAACATCCGGGCGAATACTTCCGTCAACTTGCTGGACAACCTTTCGGTGAACATGGATTTCAATTCCTACCGTACGAACCGGGAGAAGCCGTCCTATAACAACGGAGGTGATATCTTTACCTATATTTATCGTACGCCTCCGACGACCGTTATCCATTATCCGAAGGTGGAGGGTAGCGATATCGTCTATTACGGAAACCGTCCGGAACAGCGGAACCCGGCGGCCCTCCTTGAGCGTGGCGGTATCCAGACGAACCTGGAAGATAACATCAGCATCAACATCGCGCCCCGTTGGGAGATCTTGCCGAAGTTGATTGTCCGCGGACAATATTCATACCGTATCAGTAGTAGTGCACAGCGCAACGAGCAGGAGGCCTATAACTTCTTCGACTACAATTCCGGTGCCTTCTTGCAGACTTGGGGTGCGTCTTACAGTGCGTCGAAAGACCGTTCCAGCTACTACTATCTGGGAGGAACGGCCGAATATACATTCGAATATCAGAAACATCGCCTTTTCGCAATTGCCGGCTACAACCAGGAGTTGACCAATACGGGCGACTGGGATCGCTATTCGATGGTCTCTTTGTTTGCCAAGGCGAACTATACGTTCAATTCCCGCTATCTGTTGGAAGCTACGGTGCGCCGTGACGGTTCTTCGCGTTTCGGGAAAGGCAACAAATATGGGGTGTTCCCCTCTGTCGGTGCCGGTTGGAACCTGCATGAGGAGCGCTTCATGAAACCGTTGAAAAGCAAGATTAACGAGTTCAAGGTGAGAGCCTCTTACGGTTTATTAGGAAATGAGAATATCGGGCTTTACAGATACCAGTCGCTGATCGATGCCGGTAATGGAAATGAGACGGTGTTCGGAAACCCTGACATCACATGGGAAACTGTCCACATGCTGAATATCGGTGCGGACATCCGTCTGTTCAAGGACCTGGCGATCACGTTCGACTATTACGACAAGCTGACGACAGACATGATCATTACCCCGCCGACTTCCTATATCGGTGGTACCTCTTCTGCTCCGTTGAACTCCGGAAAGGTGCGCAATAGAGGTTGGGAACTGGATCTGGTGTACGGAAAAAAGCTGACGAAAGATTTCGGGTTCAACCTGCATGGCGGTCTGTCCCAGAACAAGAATAAGATCGAAGACCTGTTTGGTGCGCCCTATGACAATGGAGACCGCATCCATCAAGTCGGTTACGCTTTGAACAGCTATTTCGTATATCCGACGGAAGGTTTGCTGCAAGAAAGCGATTTTACGACGGATGCTTCCGGCAATCTGGTTCCGAAAGAGGGCGTGGTTATTTTTGACGGACAGAGACCCGGTGACATCCATTATATCGACCGGGACGGAGATGGACGTATTACAACGGACGATCGGGTTATCCGGGGAGATGCACAGCCGAATTTGAACTACTTTGCCAATATTTCGTTGGATTATAAGAAATGGGGCCTGGAAGTCTTGTTCCAGGGTGTGCAGGGGGTTGATGCCTATTATTCGGAGCCCTATTCGTTCGGTTTGAATATGGGAGGCGACGGACAAACGCCGCTGTCTGTCCAGAAAGACTATTGGACACCGACCAATACGACCGCCCGCTATCCGCGTATGGCTCCCAACTCCTCGTATGGCAGTAACCATCATACCTCCGATTTCTGGCATTTCGATGCAAGCTATTGCCGCGTGAAGTACATACAGTTGGGATACTTGTTCGACCAGATGGGGTTGAAGAAAATCGGTATCGGTAGTATCCGGGTGTATGCGAATGTGCAGAATCCGTTTACGTTCAGCAAGGAAAAGCTGGTCGATCCGGAAAGCCGTGGGCAGCGCGGTTCATATCCGTTGGTGAAAACCTATTCGATGGGGGTTAGCTTGAATTTCTAAATGATAAAAGATTTAATAATGATTATGAAACTGAACAATATATTCAAGATAGTAGGTCTTTCATCCGTATTGCTGGTTGGAAGTACCGGTTGTGAAGATTTCCTGACGAAAGATCATCCTACTGCGACGACGGATGACAAGTTCTGGAAGACGATGAATGAGTGCGAGAATGCGCTCGGGCAATGCCGTTCGTGGCCGAAAGCCGGATATGGTGGCGACGATCTGGGGTTTGTCTGTATGGAGGGTATGACGGACAATATGTATTTCCTGTCCAACTTCGAACAGCGTATCCTTATGATGGGAAACGGTTCGCTGGTGCCTCCCACTTCCAATAACTCGCCTTCTTCCTGGGAGTCGACATTCTGGACTTGGCGGTATTACTATCAGAAAATCCGCCGCTGCTGCCGTTTCCTGGAGCATGTGGATAATGCCTATTTCTCAGACGAGTCTGAACGGACACGTATGAAGGTGGAAGCACGGGTTTGGCGGGCCTGGTATCATCTGAATTTGTTGAGATGGTACGGCCGGCACGACGGGGTACCTATTGTCGACAAGGCGTTGAATCCGGCTGAGGTCTATATGAGCCGTAATACAGTGGCGGAATGTCTGGATTTCCTGAACCGGGAGTTTGACGAGGTACTGACAGTCCAAGATGAGAAAGCGTTGCCCTTCTTGTGGGACGAAGGACGTCGGGACCGTATCAGTCGAGCGGTAGTCCTGGCCATGAAGATGGATATCAACTTGCAGTTCAAGCAATATGATTTGGCGAAAAACGCTGCGAAGCAATTGATCGATTCGGGTATGTTCGAATTGTATTATGATATGGATGGCGATGTAACGGATAGCTATCGCAACCTGTTTACTTACAAGGGTGAACAAAACAAAGAACGTATTTTTTTCACGAAAGACGGTGCCAATGATATCTGGTTCCGGAATATGGGAACGACTTTAAGCGGACAAGGTTGTGCCGCTCCTTTGAAATCGTTGCTGGATACCTACGAGACGATCGACGGCAAGACCATCCAGTCGTTGCCGGCTGCCGAGCGGGAACAGTATGAAAGGAATCCCTTGTATAAGCCGCGTGACCCGCGTTTGGCTGCCACGTTCATGCTTCCGGGAGATAATACTTCGATTTCCAATTATACTTACCTACCGTTCGATCCGAACAGTAGCGACTATGTAGGTAAGACGGGTGCCTCCCGTTCCGGGTATATGTTGAAGAAGTTTATCGACGAGAACGACCGTTCGACGGGATACGGCTCTTTGGATTTCCCGTTGTACCGCTATGCCGAAGTGTTGCTGGACTATGTGGAATGTTTGGTTGAGACGGGCGATTGGTCGAATCCGGAGGTCGAGACTTGTATCAACATGATCCGCCATCGTGCGGGACTTCCGAATATGGATAAATCGGTCTATAACTCGCAGGAGAAAGTTCGCGAATTGTATCGCCGTGAGCGCCGCGTAGAGCTTTGTTTCGAGAATAAGCGGTATGATGATATCCGCCGTTGGGGGATCGGTCCGGAGACCATGTCCGGTCCGATCTATGGCGCGTGGAATCCGAATGACAATGCTTTTGTGCTGATCGAGACCCGTGCTTGCACGTTCCCGAAATTTGATTCTTGGCCATTCCCGCAACAAGAAGGGACAGCCAATCCGAATATTGAACAACCGACAGGTTGGTGATGTTGTGTAGAGGCGCACGGCCGTGCGCCTCTACATATTTTATTTTATCCCGCCAATGCCGACGCAATAAACATATAAATCATCATGCCGATAATGTCGTTGGTGATGGTTATAAACGGGCCGGTGGCCAATGCCGGGTCGATCTTCAGTTTATCGAGCGTCATAGGAACAACTGTTCCGAAGATACTGGCAAACATCACGACTGCAAACAGGCTTAAAGATACCGACGCGGTGATGCCCCTGTCGCCTAACATCAAGAAATTGTAGATAAATACGACTAAGCTGATAATGCTGGCGTTGATTAGCGAAACGACCGCTTCCTTCAATATCTGGGGCAGAATGTCCCCTTCCTTCAAACTGTTGTTGGCCAGGCCTTGCACCACGATGGCGGAAGACTGGATACCGACATTCCCTCCCGTACCGCCGATCAGCGGGATGAACAGCGCCATCTTCGGATTGACGGCGAAACTGTTTTCGAAATTACCCAATATCAAGGAATTGCCGATTCCGCCAATCATACCGATCAGGAGCCAGGGCAGGCGGGCGGCCGTTTGGGTGAAGACGTTATCCGACGTTTCCACATCCTGCGAGATACCGGATGCCAACTGGTAGTCACGTTCGTGTTGTTCGCGGACTTCATCCATGACGTCGTCAATGGTGATGCGTCCGATAAGGCGTCCGATGCTGTCGATAACCGGCAGGGCGACCAGGTCATATTTCTCGATCGTTTCTGTGACTTCTTCGATACTGTCGCTTTCGTGGACGGAGATCGGGTCTTTCTTCATCACATGCTTGATCTTCGAGACGGATGGATTGGTGATCAGCTTCTGCAAGGGGAGGACTCCGCGCAGGCGTTCGTCATCGTCGACTACATAGACATAATAGATCTCGTCCATGTCTTCGGCCTGCTTACGCATCTCGTCGATGCACTTGGGCATACTCCAGTTCTCGTTCACCACGATCATTTCGGTACCCATCAGACCACCGGCGGTGTCTTCGTCGTATTTCAACAGGTCGACGATATCACCTGCCTGTTCTACGTCTTCGATGTGCGAAAGAATCTCTTCCTGGGTGTCTTCGTCCAACTCACGCATCAGGTCTACCGCATCGTCGGTCTCCATGTTGTCTACGAAGCGTTTGGCGATCAGCTCGTTCGGGAGTTCCCGCAACAGCTTGTGGCGGTCCTCCTCATCCAGCTCCATCAAGACATCCGCAGCCTTTTCGCCATCCATCAGCATATAGAGATAGATCGCTTCTTGCAAGTCAAGCTCCTGATAGAGTTCGGCTATGTCTGCCGGATATAGATCGTGCAGTATCTCTTTGATCTTTGCGTCATCTTTCTTCGTGATGATGTCTTTCAGATTGTCTATGTATTCTTTCGTCAGTTCAATCATTTCTTGGGAAATTTATGATTTATGATTTATGATTTGAATACAGGAAGACCGGATAAAAGAAGCTGCCTCTGTTTGAAACCATAAGTCATAAATCATAAATCTGAAATCATAAATCCTGTAAGTTCCGCTCTGTTATCCGTGTCAGTTCCACGAACTGTTCTACGGAAAGTTGCTCCGGTCGTTTGTCGAAGATCGGAAGCGAATAATCGGGGCAATCCTTGCCTAACAACGGTTTCATGGAGTTGCGCAGGGTTTTGCGGCGTTGGTTGAAGGAGGTTTTGACCACGATTTTGAACAGCTTCTCGTCGCATCCCAATGATGTCCGGCCGTTGCGTACCATCCGTATCACCGCACTCTTGACCTTTGGAGGCGGATCGAAGACGTGTTCACTGACTGTAAACAGATATTCCACTTCATACCAGGCTTGCAGCAGGACGCTCAGGATGCCGTATGTCTTACTGCCCGGACCGGCGGCAAGGCGTTCGGCGACCTCTTTCTGGATCATGCCCGAACAGCAGGGAATCTGTTCCTTGTAGTCGAGCACTTTGAAAAATATCTGGCTGGATATGTTGTAAGGATAGTTGCCGATTACGCAAAACGGCTCCGGAAATAACCGGCCGAGATCCAGGCGCAGGAAGTCTTCAGCCAGAATTTTACCATCCAGGGCAGGGAAGTGCTGTTCCAGGTAATCGACCGATTCCATATCCAGCTCTACGACTGTCAGATCGTGTCCTTTTTCCAGTAAGAATTGGGTGAGGACGCCCATCCCAGGGCCTATTTCCAATACAGGCAACTGCTTGTAATCGGACAATGTATCTGCAATGCGTTCAGCAATTTGCAGATCTTTCAGGAAATGTTGTCCTAATGCTTTCTTTGGCTTAACTAATCTCATCCACTTCTTGGGTGTAATGTGTTCGTATTTAAATATAATGCTTATCTTTGCAACGTACAAAAATACAACAAATAATTTAAACTTATCTACGCATAATGGATTTTAAAGCAATTCTACGCACGTTTCTCAAGATAATTCTTCCGCTTGTTTTCGGCTGTTTGCTTCTTTGGTATTTATACAGTAAAATGGATATCGGCGAGATCTGGAATGTGATCCGCCGGGGAGTCCGCTACGAGATTATTCTTTTCTCCCTTTTGTTCGGCCTGGGTGCCAATGTGGTTCGCGGATTACGTTGGGGGTTGCTGATCCGCTCGTTAGGCAATCGGGTGAAGACTGGCAATGTGATTTATGCCGTGTTGGGGAATTATGCCGTGAACCTTGTGCTGCCGCGTGTCGGCGAAGTCTGGCGTTGCGGGATGATAACGAAGTATGACAAAATCCCCTTTACCCGCCTTTTGGGGACATTGCTGATCGACCGGGTGAGCGATACTGTCATGGTCGGGCTGATCACTCTGTCCATCATTGTCTTCAATTTTGACTTCTTCCACAGCTTCTTTGCGAAGAACCCGGCGTTGCTGGATGGTTTCCAGTCGATGTTCAATTCGATATGGATTTATGTGGCTGGCGTAATTTTTATAGCCGGAATTTGGTTTGTATTCACATATATGAGTAACTTTACGCTGGTCAAGAAAGCGAAGTCGATGTTGCAGAATGTCTGGATCGGAATGAAGAGCGTCTGGCTGATGAGACGGAAAGGGCTTTTCGTGATACAGACCTTGTTGATCTGGACAGGATATTTCCTGTATTTCTACATCACGTTCTATGCTTTCGACTTTACCCGCGACTTGGGCGTGACGGTCGGTCTGATTGCTTTTACGATGAGCAGTATTGCTGTGGCTGTGCCTGTCCAAGGAGGTATCGGTCCGTGGCATTTTATGGTGATCGCCACCTTGATGTGCTTCGGAGTAAAGGAAACCGATGCGGCGGCTTTTGCTTTGGTGGTGCATACGGTGCAAACAGCCTGGCTCGGATTGACGGGGCTGTTCGGCGTGGTGGCGCTACCCCTTGCGAATCGAAAGGATTCGGTTCAAATTGACAATGGACAATTGATAATTGACAATTAAATGTCCGGTTGCCAATTCAATATATAATTTATTATCAACCTAATTGTCAATTGCCCATTGTCAATTGTCAATTTAAAAACGTAGTTTTATTATGTCCGCAGAAATCAAGAATCTTTCTCCGCAGCCTGTCTGGGGGTATTTCTATGACCTTACGCAAATCCCCCGTCCAACCGGACACATGGAGGCTGTAACCCGTTTTATGGTAGCTTTTGGTAAAGGTTTGGGATTGGAAACCTTGCAGGACGAAGTGGGAAACGTTTTGATTCGTAAACCGGCTTTTCCGGGGATGGAAGGACACAAAGCCGTGACCATGCAATCCCACCTCGATATGGTCCCGCAGAAGAACTCTTCGGTCAAACATGATTTCCTGACCGATCCGATCGATGCTTACATAGAGGGCGATTGGGTGAAGGCACGCGAGACGACATTGGGTGCCGATAACGGGATGGGTGCCGCTTTCGCCATGGCTGTCTTGGCCGACAAAACGCTGAAGCACGGTCCCTTGGAAGCTCTTTTCACCATCAACGAAGAGGTGGGAATGGATGGAGCGGTCGGTTTGAAGCCGGGTTTCCTGAAAGGGGAAATCCTGTTGAACTGTGATTCGGAAGAAGAGGGCGAGTTATTTGTCGGTTGTGCCGGCGGTGCCGATCTGAATGTTTCCATGCAATTTAAGGAAGATACCTATATCCCGGAAGGCGATGTCGCCGTGAAAATCAGTCTGACCGGTTTGAAAGGCGGCCATTCCGGTGTGGATATCCATTTGGGACGTGCGAATGCGAATAAGCTGATGTTCCGTTTCTTGAAAGAGGCCGTGCGCGACTATGGGGCTCGTCTGTCGTCTATCGAAGGCGGTTCGCTGCGCAATGCGATCCCGCGTGAGGCTTTTGCTGTCCTGACGATTCCGGGCGACAATGTGGAGGCGCTTTGGGAACTGGTTTCCGATTACCAGGAAATATACCGCACCGAATATAAGGGCATTGAACATAAGATTGATTTTACGGCCGAAATGACCGATATGCCGGCCACGCTGATTCCGGAAGAGATTCAAGACGACCTGATCAATGCGATAGAGGCTTGCCAGAATGGGGTGATCAGTATGTTGGCCGATTTTCCAGGTACGGTCGAATCGTCTACCAACCTGGCTATCGTCAAGTCTTCGGACGAGATGATCGAGATCCAGATTTTGGTGCGTAGTTCGTCTGAGAGCCGTAAGGAGGCTGTTTGTTCGAGCTTGGAAAGTGTATTCTCCCTGGCTGGGGCCAAAGTGGAATATTCGGATGGTTACGGTGGATGGCAACCGAATATCGATTCACCGATCTTGAAAATCATGCAGCAAGCCTATTTGGATCTGTATGGGAAGAAACCGGAAGCGAAAGTGATGCATGCCGGTCTGGAATGTGGTATCATCCAGGAAGCCTATCCTGCCATGGACATGATCTCTATCGGTCCGGACTTGCAGCACCCGCATTCTCCTGACGAACGTGTCAGCATCCCGTCCGTAGCCCGTACGTGGGACTTTATCGTGACAACGCTTGCGAGAATTTGACCCGAACAACCGCATTAAAATTTGCATGGCACAATGGTAAATAGAGAAAAAATAGACAATCTGCTTTTAGATATCCGGGAACTTGAACGGTTGGTTGCCGGAATGCGGAATGCAGAAGTGTATCCGGTATCGTTTTTCGGACAGACTTTCGACCTCACGCACAAGATCTTGAAAGATATCCATGCTTTGGAAACCATTCAGATCGAAGCGTTGCGGAAACAAATGGAAGAGCATCAGGCCTTGATCCAATCCATTCCTTCACCGGTTGTCACCCCGATCCCGATGCAGACAGAACCGGAAATCCCCGTTCTGGTCTCCAATCCGATTCCGGCAAAAGCGGAACCGGAAGAAGCGGAGTCGGCCCATGACGAACCGGAAATCAGGCAGGCTGTAACAGAAACGGCCGTAACAGAGGTTTCCCAAAAGGAAATACCCGTGGAAGAGCCGATCGTCGTGCAGCCAGCTCCTGCCATGGCTCCCGCTGAGGTGATCGAACCGGAAATTCCCGCAGGAAAAGAAACTCCGACCAAACCGGATCCGATTCCCGTTTCCACGGAACGTACCGGATTATTCCTCAACGACCTGTTGGAAAAGAAAAATCTTTCCGATTTCCGGAAGGCATTCAGCCTGAACGACCGTTTCCGTTTCCGTCGAGAACTATTCGGAGGCGATGAGGCACGGATGAATAAAGCGATCAGCGACCTGAACGATCTTCATTCGTATGAAGAATCGGTCGCATACTTGAATGACGAATTAAAGTGGAATATAGAAGACGAAGCTGTCGCAGACTTTATCAAACTGCTTGAAAAACGTTTCCTCTAAACAACGGACAATTGGCGATGGACAATTGACAACTATGTTGTCTCTGTCCCTTTAATTGTCAATTGTCCAGTATCAATTGTCAATTGAATTAGCGTTATGGCAAAATTAACAGTAGTTCCCACTCCTGTCGGAAATCTGGAAGATATGACCTTTCGGGCCATCCGCGTGCTGAAAGAGGCCGACCTTATTCTGGCAGAAGATACACGTACAACCGGTATCTTGCTCAAACATTTCGAAATACAGAACAGGATGCAGTCGCACCATAAGTTCAACGAACATAAAACAGTAGAACAGGTGGCAGCCCGTATCAAGGCTGGCGAAAACATCGCTTTGGTGTCGGATGCTGGCACACCCGCGATATCCGATCCCGGATTTATGTTGGTACGTGAATGCGTACGCCAGGGAGTAGACGTGGAGTGTCTGCCGGGTGCTACGGCTTTCGTCCCGGCACTGGTCGCATCGGGACTTCCCAACGAGAAATTCTGCTTCGAAGGTTTCCTTCCTCAGAAGAAGGGAAGGCAGACACGCCTGAAAGAACTCTCGACAGAAACCCGTACCATGATCTTCTACGAATCACCTTTCCGGTTGGTCAAGACCTTGACGCAATTGGCCGAGTTTTTCGGGAATGAACGCTCTGTTTCCGTGTCGCGCGAAATATCGAAAATTCATGAAGAGACTGTACGCGGCACGTTGGAAGAAGTAATCGCCCACTTTGCCGTGAACGAACCGAAAGGTGAAATTGTTATTGTATTAGCAGGCTTTAAAGATAAGAAGGACAAAGAGACAGGAACAGAAGTTTAACGTAAAAACAAAAAGGACATGAAAAGAGTATTAATTGCAACAACGATCTGCACAGCTATGTTGGTCTCCTGTGGACAAAACTCAGCCGAATACAAGAAGCTGAAAGCAGAAAACGACTCTCTCAAGATCGAAAACACCAAAAGCAACGCAGAGTTGAACGAGATACTTGGCATCCTGAACGAGGTGGAGGCCGATATCCAATCGATTCGTGACGCAGAAAATTTCATCAACATACAGCAACAAAACGGAGATCTGAACAAAAGCAATCGCGAACAGATCAAAGAAAACATGCAGTTGATCAGCGAAACCCTGAAAAAGAACAAGCAACAGATCAGCGATCTGGAAGCGAAACTGAAAAAGAGCGGAATCCAATCGGCAGCTCTGAAAAAGACCATCAGCCGCCTTTCTTCCGAACTCGACCAGAAAGCGAACATGATCGTTGCCTTGCAGGAAGATCTGGCGAAGAAGAATGTACGCATCCAGGAATTGGATGAAAAGGTCGCTTCCCTGAATGAAGACGTGGAAGATTTGTCCATCCAGACCGCAGCCCAATCCGAAAAGCTGCAGAAACAGGACAAGAAACTCCACACGGCCTATTATTGCTTTGGCACGGCAAAAGAGCTGAAAGACCAGAAAATCCTTTCCGGCGGAGGCTTGTTTGCCAAGTCCAAGGTGTTGCAGAGCGGTTTCAACAAAGATTATTTCATTTCCATCGACATCCGTGAAGTGAAGGAAATCCCGCTGTTTGCCGGTAAGGCAAAACTGAAATCCAATCATCCGGAAGGTTCATACGAATTTGTAAAAGACGAGGACGGCAATATGACACTGAAGATCACAGACGAGAAGACATTCTGGAGCCTTGGCAAATATTTGGTAATTGAAGTAGGATGATGAAATATAAAAGTCTTTTCATTGATTTGGACGACACCCTTTGGGATACGTATCATAATAATAAGGAATGCCTCGAAGAAATATATACCGCTCACCACTTGGACCGGTATTATGCCTCCTTCGAGGCTTTCTTCGATATCTACTGGCCACATAACAACCGGCTATGGGAACAATACCGCAACAATGAAATAGACCGCCAGACATTGATCGTCGAACGCTTTCGCTATATGCTCCGTCCGTTGGGGATAGAAGATACCCGATCCGTATTGGCAATCAACAACGAGTTCTTGCAACGGACTACCCGTAAAACGCGCCTTGTGCCGGGGGCGATCGAACTATTGGAATACTTGCGTCCTTCCTACCGTATGTATATCCTGTCCAACGGCTTTCGGGAAGTCCAGTCCCAAAAACTCAGCAATTCCGGCTTGGCTCCCTATTTCGAAAAACTGGTCCTTTCCGAAGACGCCTGTATCCAGAAGCCTCATAAAGGCATTTTCGACTTTGCCCTTAAAAACACCAACTCCCGCCGGACCGAAAGCCTGATGATCGGCGACAGCTGGGAAGCCGACATCATCGGTGCCCATAACTCCAACATCGACCAGCTATGGCTGAACCCGAAAGGATTGCCGGCCAAAGGCTTCACACCGACTTATACGGTCAGCTCTTTAAAGGAGATAAAGAATATTTTGTAGGTGCAGCGCACCCTTATAGGAAACTACTCCGCCAGAATAACTGTACCAAAATCATAAAGCACAAATCTATTCCATTCATGCGGGACAAAATAAAAAGAGGTTGCAAATATTTGCAACCTCTTTTTATTTACTCAGCAAGTCGGGGTGAGAAGATTCGAACTTCCGACCACACGCCCCCCAGACGCGTACTCTAACCGGGCTGAGCTACACCCCGCTTTTGTTTACGGGTGCAAAGGTAACTATTTTTCGTTACACTCCAAAGCTTTCGCGATAAAAATCCAATGATTCGAGGATTTTCTCTTTACTTACCTGTTGATTTATCTGAACGTCACCCACTTGAGAAAGCAGAGTGAAGTTGATGATTCCTGCTTCGTTCTTCTTATCGTGCGTCATCAGCTCGTATAGCGTTTCGTAATCTTTGCAATCGAACACGAAAGGCGGATAATATTCCTTTAAATAATAGACCACCTGGCTCAGTTTGTCCATCGGGAAACCGCAAACCTTATGAGACAGATACAACTCGCTGACAATACCGGCGGCAACCGCATGGCCGTGCAGCAGAGGGCGGTTCTTCTTGAACGACAGGCTTTCGTAGGCATGACCGATTGTATGGCCGAAGTTCAACGCCTTGCGGATGCCGTGCTCTTTCGGGTCTTCCTCCACGATGCGTTCCTTTACGGCTACGGATTGGGCGACCATCTTGTTCAGAAAAGCATAATCGATCTTCGCATCGAGATCGAACAACAGGACGGAGGCGTAAATATCCATCGAACTGATAAGCGCGTGTTTGACCATCTCGGCATAGCCGGAAAGCAAGTTGTCGCGGTCGAGCGTACGCAGAAACTCGCAATCGATAAAAACACATTCAGGCGGGTAGAAAGAGCCAACCTCATTCTTCAAACCGTTGAAATTAACCCCGGTCTTTCCACCTACAGCCGCATCGACGGAGGCCATCAGGGTGGTCGGGATATTGACCGTCCGCAAACCGCGCTTAAAGGTCGCCCCGGCAAAGCCTCCCATATCGGTAATCATGCCGCCGCCCAGATTGACTAAGAGCGAATTGCGGGAAGCACCTTCGTTTGAGAGGCGCGACCAGATGGAAACGACCTGTTCGATGTCCTTATGGGTATCGCCCGCCTGCACGGTAATTACCGGAGCATTTTGCAAGGCGGGAATATCTTGGATCAACGGATAACATTTTTCTTGCGTATTCGTGTCGGTCAGGATAAAGAGTTTATCATAACTCATGGAAGCAAAGAACGCCTGCAAATCGGCTTTGAGGTTCTTGCTGATTACTACTTTTTGAGCGGCCATATTGTCCTTTCTTTTATTATAATCGTTGCGACAAAGGTATTATATGTTATTCGATTATCAAAATGAAAAACATGGCGGTCCGAGGAATGAATGCGGAATTTTTATCGCAGTCCCATTCAGGGGAAATAAGAATGCCTATTATAAGACCGTAACAATGCCCGTTCTAACGATGTAACAATGCCCATTCTAACAACCTTACAATGGGCATTGTTACATCGCCCCTCTCCGAAGGGAGAGGAGGGTGTCAAAAAGCGCTGTAGGCGCTTCGCTTAATAGCCCGGGGTTTCAACCCCGGGAGTTAGTTCCCGTACCCCGTTGGCACCCTGTAAGGGTGCTGCTATGCGTAAATATCTTATATTCATTGCAGTACCCTTACAGGGTACAAACACAACGAGG
>JAGBDR010000054.1 GCA_017937385.1 Parabacteroides sp. | reverse complement strand
TGAATCACTTAATTCCAAGATTAAAGGTTTTAGGGCGCAACTGCGGGGAATTGCGGATATACCGTTTTTCTTATACCGACTTTGTACTATCTTTGGTTGAGGATGACTTTTCGTGCCACGGAAATTTGCAGATGAGCCAATATTTATCCCATTCCTGTAATATTTCAAAATGATTGTATCTTTTACAATGAACTTTACTAGCTTTTGGGTAATTGTATTTGAAATTCCACATCTTTATAGGAAAGGGAGGATTTAATACATCTTCTTGTGCAAATAAAGATGTAGAGAAACAAACTAAACAAGCAAATAGACAGTAAAATGATTTCATAAAAATTAAATTATATCTATCTGTTCCCTTGATAGATTGATAAACAAAAACGTGGGAACCATACCTTGCTGCCCGTTCCACGCTCTAAAGGCTCTCGCATGCCCGATTAGTCGAAACGAGCAACGCCGAAAGCCCCACGCCGATGTGAATATATACGATACACCCATTTCCCTTGCGGATACACCAATGGCTATACAAGGTACAATGAGGGCTATATATAATACACCCTGAGGACATCCACCGTTGCTTTGTTCTTGACTAATCGTTTTGAATTTGCGAGATTCTTAGAACGTCAAAACCAAAGCGTAAAGTAAACGCCTTTTCTAATTTATGTCAGTTCCCGCGCCACCCGAATCGGCGTGGCGTTGTTGGAAACTGTGCAAATGTACGATTTTTTATTCAAATACCATTTAAATGCTATTCAAATTAAACAAGGTGATAATATGTCAGATAACAAAGCAGAAAATATACAATATCCCCTTTTACGGCATTTTTCTATTTCAAAGAAAATTTTGAACGGATCCCATGTGACATTTCTATTCTTTTTATCGAAATTCGTTGACAATTGGGAGAAAGAGATCAGGGAGAAATTAAAAAGCTCAACATATTTGTTACAAAAAAGTGGGAATGACTGACAGTGTGAAAGAGTTAAACTCCTGGAGAATTGTCTGTAGCAAACAAAAGTTTCCACCACACCGGATATCACAAAAATAATTGGGACCTTTTTTGCCATGAAGAGGGACTTCATTGCCGTGACGACCGTCTTCGTGGCTCTTGAAGTCCGATTTCACAGTATATGAACTCGGACTTTACGGCGATGACGACCGTCTTTAAAGCAATAAACTGCGCACCTCACGGCAGAAGTGCCCTTTTTCTTGACAAAAAAGCGGAATTTAAGTCTATTCCTAAAGAATGTATATGATCGTTAGCGAAACAATAATATACAATAAGTCCATTCGAAAACAAGACATTTTAAGAATGAGGGGGTATTTGTGGAATTAGGGGGAGGATGGTCATAAAATATGGCTTTTGGTCCGGGTATGTTCAGATAAAAAGTCAAAGCGTAACGAACGCTATTTCTGCTGGTTCGTTACGCTTTGTACATTCTTTGTTCTATCTCTACATCTTCCTCATTCAGAACTTCTGCATATTCAAGTTCTTGTCGACCAAAATGCCGTCGGCGGCTTTCAGGTTGAATTTGACTCTGCGTTTTGCTTTCAGTTTGATGGTGAAGAGTGTTTCGGAACCTTCAAGTGCCGTTTTGTCGCCCAGGTTGACGAACGTCGGATAGAGTGACTTTTGTCCGCTGGTATGCAGGCGGTCATAGGTCAGGTTTTCCATCGTGCCGAGGTTGACCGGTTCGATGCCGACAAAGTCATAATCCTGTTGGTCGTAAGGCAGTGCGAAACTCAACGCGTTGACTGCCTTGATGCTGTCACCTTTGACCGTGATTTCGACTGTTTCTCCGGCGTTGTATGTCTGTTTCGGAGTGGAGAGGAGGAGTGTTCCGGCTACACGGTCCGTACCCGGATCTTCAATGCCGTCTTCCAACTGGGTTGCCACAACCGAGATGTCGTACGCATCGATCAGGCCGTTCCGGTTGATATCACCGGCACTGACATAATCGAAGTCGCTGTCGCCACGGCGCAGGCCGGTGTAGTTCATATACGATGTCAAGTCGTTGGCGTCGATCTTCTTGTCGTTGTTGATGTCACCCGGCAGATAGCTTTCCGTGCCCGGCACCTTGAAGACATACAGTTCGCGGCCGGAAGCGTAGTTGCCGACACCTTCCGTGATGTGCAACTTGATGTAGCGGGCTTTCGGCTGATCTTTGAATGTGAATACCTTCACGTCGCCGTTGCGTTTCCAGCGGAACGAATCGACCGCCGTCCAGTTTTCCTTGTCCATGCTGTAAGAGACGTCGCCAGCAAGGATCGTGCCGTTGCCACCGTCCTGACGGCCTAAGTAGTGGAACTTATCCAGTTGGTTGATCGTGCGCAAGTCGATAATCATATCGAACGGCATGGCATTCTTGCGATATTTCGTGTGGAACATATCGCCCAACTCGGCAAAGTCGAACAGGCGGAAGATTTCGAAACCTTCCTGTTCTTCGGCCGTCACTTCGCCCCGGATGCCTTGGATGGCAAACTCCAGCGGGTTGGATTTGGTCTTGACGGCGAACGTAGACCAGTCGGAATGACCGTTCTTGTTGACGGAACGGATCTTGAACGAGTAGTCTGTTTCGGCCTCCAAGTTGTCGAACAGGAGTTCGGTATTCTTGATCTGCGTATAGAGCATTCCGTTGAATTCGATTTCGTAGAAGTCGGCGCCGGCAACCTTTCCCCAGGTCGGTTTCAGCGTGTAGGCCTCCGTGTTCTCGGCCGTTACCTGCGCTGCCGGGGTGGCCAGGGAACCGGTCGAGACGCGATGCGTGTCGGGCATATCGAACTGGTAGCCGTCCAGGGTGACAACCGTTTCGTTCAAGACGATGTCTGTCTGGGCCAGCTTGACCAGCAACTGCGGGTTCTTGGTGATCGTTACCTTTTCAAATTCACTTCCTTGTGTGGCGAACTTGTTCAGGTTCGGAGTCGCATCGTAGAAATAGACGTTCGTGCCGTTCCGATATTCGTCCATCGAGCGGGCAGCTGTCAGTTTCACTTTGGAGGAACCGACTTGGGCGGTAACCTTCTTCGGCATTTTCGAGAGGTTGATGCGCAGTTCGGTCGCTTTGTCTTTTACGAAACCGTCAAAGTCGCCCGTCGTCGGATGGATGGTGACTGTGACTTTGGACGGGGCGTTGTTCTTGATTTCGATCCGTGTAGAAGTTCCCTTGCCGTTCAGGTAAGCCTGCGTCTTGCCGTCGTCGTCATATTCGGTAAACTCGCTGTGACCGGACGGGTAAAGTTCATAGATGCGCAGGTTCTTGTCGATTTCCGTGACATTGTTGTTCGGGTTCGTCATCGGGATAATCGCACCGGCTTTCACGAATACCGGCAGTTTCCAAAGCGGGGAAGCGAAGTTGTTGACCACGCAGCCGCCTGTGTATTTCTCACCGGTGAAATAGTCGAACCATTCGCCCTCAGGCAGGTAGATACCATCGCGGATGTCATTGCCCTTATCATCCAATTGCGTCTCCTGGTAGATCGGGGCGACAAGGAAGTACGGGCCGTACATGAACTGGTATTGTGTCGCCTTGCCATACGTGTAAGGGTTCGGAGCTTCAAGGAACATGGCGCGGATCATCGGCTTGCCGTCCACCGCTTCGCGGGCGATGCTGTAGGCATACGGCATCAGCTCGGACTTCATCTTCAGGTACCAGCGGTTGATGGAGGTGGCAGGTTCGCCCAAAGCGTGCGGATATTTCTCGTTCGAGCCCCAACCGTCCATGTTCAACTCCATCGGTGTCCAGGTCTTCCACTGGAAGTCGCGGGTATTCATCACTAAGTTCTTGCCACCGAAAATGCCGTCCATGTCGGAGGTGATGTTCGGCTGTCCGGAAAGTCCGGAACCGATATAGGTCGGGATATGGAAACGGATGTATTCCCACTGTCCGCCCGTCTGGTCGCCCGACCAGACTCCTGCATAGCGCTGTGTACCGGCCCAACCGTCAAGCGAGATGATGAACGGGCGGGCGTCGTTGCCGTAATACGGCATGATGTGTCCGACGTCGGCTACCCCGTTCAGACCGAACGAGTAGCCCCAGCCGACCCATGCCACGTCTGTTTTCAAGACCCGCACACCGGCATCGCGCACCTCTTTCACGATGTCGCGTTGCAGCAAGGCGCTGATACTGTCTTTCGGATGCAGGTCGGATTGTGTCCAGAGGCCGATCTCTACGCCGTTCTTATGGGCGTAGTCGGTGAGGCTCTTCAAGTTCTGGATGTTGCCGTCCAATGTCTCGGTCTGTCCGTAACCAGCCCCGTAGCCGTCGTTGGGCAGCAACCAGCCTAACGGCATATCGTGATTCTTGTAGCGGTCGATCACAGCCCGGGCGGAGAACTGGTAGTTGTTCTTTTCACCGTTCAGCGATTCCTTGATACCGCCATTGTCTTTCTGGCTTTCCTTGTAGCGCTTGCCGTCTTCAAACAGGATGCCTTTTTCGTCTTCCACCCAATAGTCGCGGTTGTAGGCGTTCAGATGTCCTTGGTAGAAACCGAACTTAGGCAGCAGTACCGGGTTGCCGGTCAGTTGGTAAAAGTCGTTCAACAGAGCGACCGGTCCGTCATTAACCATATAAAAAGCATCCAGATAGTCTGTATCGTGGGATAATTTCACCGTCCCTTTTTCGGCCGCTCCGAAATCATATTTCCCTTGTTTGAAGGTGTACCACATGAAGCCGTAGCCATTCGTGGACCAATAATAAGGAGTAGGAGAGGCCACGCCGCCGTCTGTCCAACTGTTCTGGTTTTCGATGGCGATTGCCTTGCCCTTGTGTGAGAAACGTCCGTTCTGCACACCGCCCCCGTAGAAGTATTCATCTGGGTTTTCTTTCAGTGTCAGGATTGTTTTCCCTTTTTCGTAAGCCACCGGCTTGGTCTCCTCAAAAACAAGTTTGTTTGTGGCAAGATTGGTGACTTTCAACAGGGCAGTTGACTTGTCCAATTGAAGTTTGATTTTCCCGGTCGTGATGGTCACTTGTCCGTTCACATCCTGAATGTCCAGTTTGGACACTGCGCGGCGAGGATTGTCCACCAGAATCCTGGCTTCCGGTTTGGCCTCCGGATCGCGCAGGATACCGCCGTTGTTGTCTTGGAAGATACGGAAAATATTGTCTCCGTAGAAATCGAATGTCATCCGTTGGTTGTTAGAGAATACAACGTCGACCGTAGTCGTGTTGATCCGCTGCACGCTGACGATTGTCTGCGTTTGCTGGGCGACGGCCGGTATCGGACCAGCATCCATCCCTGCAAGCAAAGGGGCAGGTGAAAACATCAAAGGCGCAGCAAGAGCGATCAAGACCGCCCGTTTCTGTTTACGATTAGCCATTAAGCGTTTCATGTTAGGATTAATAAATTGAATTTTTTTCGGAAACAAAGGTACGGAAATTTTCCAATAAACATGGGATGCAGGTGCGATGTGGGTTTTTTATTGAAATTATTCTTTAAGTTTGCAGCATGAAATCGAATGTTGTTCTTTTTGCGCTTCTTCTATTAGCCGGATGTCATCCGGAAATGCCTATAACGTCCTCTATCCGGGTGGAGGTGGACGGCTTGTCAATTCCAGTAAACAAAGAACTGTATGGTTTGACTCTTGAAGAGATCAATCATGCGGTGGATGGCGGTATGTATGCGGAACTGATACAAAACCGGAGCTTTGAAGAGGGAGTGCCTCCCCTGAATTGCCCGTTCGATCCGGTCCGCCGGGTCCTGACGACCCCGAACGGATGGAGTATTCCTTTCTTACGTTCCGATTCGCTACCGGGATGGCGTCGTTTTTCTGCAACCTCTTATCTGTATCCCGACACAAAGGAACTGATCAACGACAAGAACCGGCGTTCGCTGTTGGTGGCTGTGTCCGCTTCGGCCGAGTCGGGAAAAGGCGGGGTCGTCGCCGAAGGGTATGGAGGCATACCGCTGCGGAAGGGCGAGAAATATGATTTGTCTTTCTATATGAAAGGAGCCTCCATGGTTCCGAAGACGGTAAGCCTGGCCTTGGCCGATTCTACCGGGGAGACCGCTTTCAGCGAAGTTTTCCGCGTAGCGCCTGCGTATGAATGGAAGAAGTACAAACATACTTTTACCGCGACCACTAATACGGACAAAGCCGTATTGACGATAACGACTGACAGTTCCGCCGTTTTCTGGCTGGATGTCGTCTCCCTGTTTCCGCAAAAGACCTGGAAAGGCCGTCCGAACGGGTTGCGTCCGGAACTGATGGAGCGGATTGCGGCATTGAAACCTGCGTTCATACGTTTCCCCGGCGGCAGTTTTGTAGAAGGATATACCGCCGGGACCTATCCGGTCTGGCGTGAAACCGTAGGAGACATTGCCGAACGCAAACATTTTTGGAATGTATGGGCCTACGGTACAACGAACGGTATCGGCTATCATGAATATCTCCAAATGTGTGAAGACCTGGAGGCTGAACCGATCTACGTCATAAACAGCGGTGTGACCAGCCAAAGCCGCCGTCCGCGTTATGAAGACATAACGGCGATGGGGAAACTGGTACAGGATGCTTTGGATGCCATCGCCTATGCCAATGAACCGGCCGATTCCGTTATGGGAGCCTTGCGGGCCGGACACGGACATCCGGAACCTTTCGGATTGAAATATGTGGAGATCGGCAGTGAAAATCGCGGACAGGAATATTCCAAGCGTTTCGAACTGTTTAAGAAAGCGATCCGGGAGGTTTATCCGGACATTACGGTGATAAGTAGCTCCGACGTAAAGGGGAAGAACCGGAACGAATGGTCGGATACCCATTTCTATGCGAGTGAATCGTTTCTGATCTCCAACCACGGCCGGTTTGTCACCGAACGGTTCACGCGCCGGATGCCTCCTGCCTTTATCGGCGAATTCAGCTTGTCCGGCGGGGCGACTCCCGGAAGTTTACGGGCAGCCATCGGGGAGGCTTGTTTCTTAGCAGGGGCGGAAAACGGGCAGGACATCGTGAAGCGTTTGGCTTATGCACCGGTCTTGGGAAATACGAAATACAAGCTCGAACGCTATCCGGCCATCTCTTTCGACGGTGCATGGATTGTTCTCTCTCCCTCTTACTACCTGTTGCAACTGTTTGGCAACAACAGAGGCGACGAAGTACTGAAGACCGAAGTCCGTACCTACCAGAAGCCCCAGGTGACTTTCGGGCGTGTCGGTATCGAAATGTTCGATAACAGCTATGAGTTCAAGGAGGTGAAAATAGATGATTCGCCGGTTACGGACGGGACCGTTATGACGGGGGGCTGGACGGTCGGACAAGGTACCTTGATACCGGTCGCAAACCGGTGGAACTACCTCCTTTTGGGCGATCAGGCGGCCTATGATTATACTTTCTCGGCCGATATCCGCCGGACGAAAGGGAGTGGGCAAATCCAGTTCCGTGTGCGTGACAACGGGCTTCCCGGAGAACAGAACGACTATATCGGGTTGACGATCGGCGCCGGTGTCGCCGAGTTTTACCGGCAGGCGGGCGGTGTGAGAGATACATTGCGCACGCCGGTCCCTTATCCGTTCCAAAGTAACCGCTGGTATCACGTGAAGATCGCTTGTAAAGGCGAACGAATCGGCTGTTTCGTGAATGACACATTGGTTCAGGAGGCGACACTCCCCGGCATCCCGTCTTTGGTCTCCACGGCGGCACTGGATAAGGAGACGCATACGATCATACTGAAAGTAATCAACACGACCCAGCACGAGGAAAAGACTGAACTGGACCTGCAAGGTGCCGATATCAAAAACACGGCGGAAATCATTCAGCTCACAGGCGATCCCGAAGCACGCAACACGTATGAGAAACCTGATGCCGTCGTGCCGGAGAAAAAAGAGATCACGTTCTCACTGAGAGGACCCAAAATCTACAATTTCCCTCCGAACTCGATCACGGTCATGAAGCTGAAGACCGACTGACACGGAATGTTCCGGTTACCTTTGTACCTGCACTTTCCCGATTTCGTCCAGGTAGTTGCAGGCGGCCTCTACCGTCGGTACATTTTTGACGACGATGCTGCGTTTCCCGTTTTGTTCGCGAAGCGTGCATTCACGCGGATGCTTCTGGATGAAGCCCAACAGCTTGTCGAAAGCTTCGCTTTCATAATAGGGGCTTTCGGAATTCGTGACGAGGAAGATGCTCATCTGCCCTTTCTTCAATATGACTTTTTCCATGCCTAACTGCTTTGCCATACGGCGGAGGCGAACGACGCGGATCAACTCTTTTCCCTCTTTCGGTACTTTCCCGAAACGGTCTTTCAGCCGTTCGGTAAAGGCCAGGATATCCCGTTCTTCCTCCATTTTATCCAGCTCGCGATAGAGGGAGATCCGTTCGGAATCGTTCGGGATATAGGTCGGAGGGAACATCAGTTCCAGATCGCTTTCGATATAGGTCTCGCGTACATACTCGCTACCGGTGTCCGGCCGTTTTTCGGTCGCATCGGAATACAGGTCGGCAAATTCTTCCGCTTTCAGCTCGTCTACGGCTTCTTCCAGGATTTTCTGGTAGGTCTCGTAGCCTAAGTCGGCGATGAAACCGCTTTGTTCGGCTCCTAACATATTGCCGGCTCCCCGGATGTCGAGGTCCTGCATGGCGATGTGGATGCCGCTTCCTAATTCCGAGAAATTCTCGATTGCCTGCAAACGGCGGCGTGCTTCCTGCGTAAGGCTCGACAGCGGCGGAGAAAGGAGGTAGCAGAACGCCTTCCGGTTACTTCGCCCGACACGGCCGCGCAATTGGTGCAGGTCGCTAAGTCCGAACTGTTGTGCATTGTTGATAATGATCGTGTTGGCATTCGGCACGTCGATACCGCTTTCCACGATGCTCGTGGCAATCAGCACGTCGTATTCATAATTGACGAAATCCAAGACGATCTTTTCCAGCTTGTCCGGCTCCATCTGTCCATGCCCGACGACAATCCGGGCATCTGGCACTTCCCGTTTGACAAGCGCTTCTATTTCGTATATATTCTGGATGCGGTTGTTGATGAAAAAGACCTGTCCGTTCCGGCTCATCTCGAAGTTGATGGCTTCGCGGATGATGTCCGGATTGAAACGTTCCACCTCGGTCTGCACGGGATAGCGGTTGGGTGGGGGAGTCGTGATGCTCGACAGGTCGCGGGCGCCCATCAGCGAGAATTGCAGGGTGCGGGGAATCGGCGTGGCCGTCATGGTCAGCGTATCGACGTTGGCTTTCAGCTGGCGTAGTTTCTCTTTGACGGATACGCCGAATTTCTGTTCCTCGTCGATAATCAGCAAGCCGAGGTCTTTGAACGTGACATCCTTTCCCACGATGCGGTGGGTGCCGATGATGATGTTGACCTTTCCCTCTTTCAAGTCTTTCAGGATTTCCCGGATCTCTTTGGCCGTGCGTGCCCGGCTGATGTATTCGATCCGGCAGGGAAAGTCTTTCAACCGTTCGGAGAAAGTCTGGTAGTGCTGGAACGCCAACACCGTAGTCGGGACGAGCACAGCCACCTGTTTATTGTCCGAAACGGCTTTGAAAGCGGCGCGGATGGCTACCTCCGTTTTCCCGAATCCCACGTCTCCGCAGATCAGGCGGTCCATCGGGCGGTCGTTCTCCATGTCGGCCTTGACATCGGCAGTCGCTTTCATCTGGTCCGGTGTGTCTTCGTAGATGAAGCTGGCCTCCAGTTCGTGTTGCATGAAGCTGTCCGGGCTGTAGGCAAACCCCTTTTCCTGTTTGCGCTTGGAGTAGAGGAGGATCAGATCGCGGGCAATATCTTTGACTTTCGACTTGGTACGTTCTTTCATCTTCTCCCAAGCCCCGGTTCCGAGTTTGTTCAGTTTGGGTGGTTCTCCGCTGTCTTTGCCCTTATACTTGGAGAGTTTGTGGAGGGAATGGATGCTGACGAATATGATGTCGTTGTTCTGATAGATCAATTTGATGGCTTCTTGCATCTTCCCATTCACCTCCGTGCGGACCAGCCCGCCGAACTGTCCGACGCCATGATCGATATGCACGATGTAGTCACCGGACGTGAACTGGTTCAGCTCCTTCAGCGACAGGGAGATTTTTCCGCTCCTTGCCTTGTCGCTTTTCAAGTTGAATTTGTGGAAGCGGTCGAACAACTGGTGATCCGTGAAAAGACAAATATGCAAGGTCTCGTCGGCAAACCCTTCATGTATGGTCTTGTTGACCGAGGTAAAGGGAATGGAGTCGCCCCGGTCTTCGAAAATGGCCCGGATGCGGGTCGCCTGCTTTTCCACGTCGCTCAAGATATACAAGGTATAGCCGTCATCCAAATACCGGTGGAAAGATTCGCTTACCAAATCGAAATTCTTGTGGTAGATCGGTTGTGCTTCCGTCGAAAAGGCCAAGGTCGCATCGGCTACTCCCATCGGGCGTGTGCCGAAATGAAGCCGTCGGAACCCGAGTGCGGCACGTAGGAAATCTTCTCCGGTAATCAATTTGGCACGCATTTGTCCGCTATCGGCAAACGACTCTTCGTCGCCGACGACCGGCTCTTCATTCCAGATACTGCCGATGCGTTCTTTTACCCATGCCAGGTCTTTGCAGGCGAGCAGCGTCTCGGAAGGCAAGGAATCCAACAGGGAGGAACTGGTCCGGTTCCCTTTTGTCATTTCGGGCACGATATAGATGCTGTCCAACTTTTCTTTGGACAGCTGTGTCTCCACATCGAACGAACGGATCGTCTCCACCTCATTCCCGAAGAAGTCGATACGGTAAGGAAATTCATACGAAAACGAGAACACGTCCAGGATACTGCCGCGCATCGCGTACTGTCCCGGCTCATATACGTAATCCACCTGTTCGAAGCCGTATTCGTCCAGCACGTCGGACACAAACATGTTGTCCAACTTTTCACCGACACTGATTTTCAACGTGTTTTCTTTCAACACCTCCTGCGAAATCACTTTTTCGGCCAATGCTTCCGGATAGGTGGCAATGACGAAAGGGGCAGTCGGGTCTTGCAACGTGCTGAGCACTTCGGTCCGCAGGATTTCGTTGGCCGGGTCCACATGCCCATACTTGATGGCACGCCGGTAGGCCGAGGGAAAGAAATAGATCCCGTCGCCTCCCGTCAGTTGCACCAGGTCATGATAGAAGTAGCCGGCTTCTTCCAGGTCGTTCAACACACACACATAGTTCCCTCTTCTTTTGAAAAAAAGAGACGCGATTGTCATTGCGGCCCCTGAACCGTTCAGCCCTTTCAGAAATATATTGCGGGACGTTTTGCTTTTCAACAGGGTATTCAACGCCGCCACTTGCGGATGGGCGGCATATTGTTTGAGTAAATCTTGTACCTCCAATGTAATAACAATTCTTTATCGCAAAGGTAGAGTTTTTGTTTAAACTAACCAATGTCCTGCCCGATTAAAATTTGGAGGCATATTAGGTAAAAGAATAATCCCCGGTGCAGTGGAAAATGTGTTCCACCGTACCGGGGATTTTCAAGGAATGGTTTCGGAACGATCCGGATCCGGTTATTTTTCAAGCAAGACGATCATACCGCTTCGTCCCATGATCTCGTATTGTTTCAGGTTACTCAGCCGGTTTCCCCATTGTACGTTCCTGATTTCCGGCAACGAGATCGTAGTCGGATGGAAACCCAAGGCTTTTTCATCGATGGAAATCTGGGCCTTTTGGGGCAGGTCTGTCCAGTTGGCTATCACGAGGAGGGCTTTGTCACCATTCGTGTAGACCGTTGCAGGGAGATTGGCATTATCCGTCTTGACGGGGCAATTGGCATCCCAATAGCCGTGCAGGGAGGCATTCTTCATGCCGAACGAATCCCACAATTGCCAAAGCGGAACGGGATTTCCGCTCCACGGCAAGCGGGGCAGCATGCCGAACACCATGCCCCGGAAAGGATTACGGGCGTCCAGTGTCTCGCTGAGCAGTCCGAACGGAATGCCCGACATCTCTACCAACCAGAAGTCTGCCGGGTTGTCTGCACTGAATCCTTCACCGATCCAAGTGCGGTCGATGTAGGGAAGAAGCTCCGTATAAAGATGCAGGGAGTTGGCGTAGCCGGCCCATTGGTTCATGTGGTTCCAAGAGTGGATGTCGATCAGGCGCCGTTTGCCGTCGGCATCGAGGATACGCCGGGCGCGTTGCAGCGTCTTGCGGTCTAAGGCGCTGTCGTCGATATAGACACCGTCCACGCCTAAGTTTTTCACCATCCAGTCCAGCCCTGCCAGATAATAGTTGTTCCAGCGGGAATCGGGAGTCGTGATGACGGAAATATCCATGTCGCCCGCATATTTCCCCTCCTTGAAAGCGTTATACCAGGCGGGAATGAAATGCGTAGCGAGGTTCTTGTTCAGCCACTCGTTCGGTCCGTTGCGATGGATCAACGTGCGTGCGTCTTTTCCGGGACCGTCGTGGATCACTTCGCCGCCCAAGCTGCGCAACGCCCAGAGTTCGGGGATTTTCACGGTCAGTTCCCGCGTCGTGTAATACAGGCGGACACCGAGGTTCTTGCTGTGCGCTTCGGAGATGAACCGTTTCAGGTCGGCAACCGATTCGTCGTAATACGGATAGTTGATGAATGGATAAATGTCTTTCTTATGATGGACATTGATCAGGTTCGCTCCGCCTTTCAAGGCCGCCGGAATATAGTCGGCACTGAGGTCGCTGTTCGAATGATAGAAACGCTCCGTTGCCTGCAATTTCAGATCGATCGGTTTGACAGGAGTGATTTGCATATCGAAGTTGTAATGCAGGACTTCGTTTTTGTGCAAGCTACGTTCGCCGCTGTAAACGATCATCCGTGTTTCCCCGTCCTTTTCCGGCAGGATGCGGATGCCGCCCTTGTTGTTGTTTCCCCAGGAAACAGGCAGGTTCAGTTTGCCAAGCGCGTAGTAGATATTGACCAACGGACGCACGAAATGCTCATCCATGAAGCGGAGGTTCAGGCCGGCGTTGACATTTCCCATCCAGATCTTGTCCTGATGCTTGTCGGTGTTCCATTCCCAGGTGATCAGCGTGTCCGGACGGAATCCGCCTTTGTGGCCCAATCCCATCATATACTTGGAGGCGTAAGCCGTGTAAGGAACTTCCAAACGGATGTCCTTGACTTCGATCTCTTGTTTCGGTTTGACCTGAAGGCGGATATTGCTGATGCCGTCGAACCCGAAAGTGCCTTGGCAGACGACATCGAAGTGCCGGCTCTTTTGCGTCGTTTCCCAACTGACGGAGGCATTGTTGCGGTTCGTGATACGGAAACTTCCCGATTTCAGGATTTCCGGTCCGTCGGACGTTTCGATGACAAAAGTCATCTCTTGGGCCAGAATGGCATTCGCGGCCGAATGGTCGAGCCGGTTGTTGGCATCATAGCAAGTGGTGATCTTGCCGGGCAGGCCGTTGGAAGCAAGTTCGATTTCGCCCCCTAACCAGGAAAGGGTGTTCTTCCGGAGCGTTACCGGTATGTAGGGCGCAGTCGGTTCGTCGGCCTTTCCCAAGGTGGAGTTGAGCCAACGCAAGCGGGTTTTCCGCCAACCTTCGTCGTCGCCATGATTGGCGATCGGTGAGCCGGAAACGGTTAGCTCGATCGCGATCTCGACCGGTTTGGCGTTTCCCTCCTTCACGAACGCTTTTCCTTTATAGACTCCTTCAGCGGATGTTGGGATGTCCATCCCGATCCAGAGTGCCTGTACATGCCCTTTGGGGATGCTGACCGTTTTCCGGAACGGTTGCCCGTCGGTACCGGTCCCTTCCTGGTTGAAACACTGGAATGAAGTGGATTTGATTTTATTTCCTATGGCATTTACCAGATCGGAGAACGAGACAGAAACGTTTTTCAACGCCTCGAAAGGGGTGAAAACGCCGATTTGCCACGTGTAGAACTCGCCGGGTTGGCAACTGCCTTTCAAATGCTGCCACGTGTCGAAAGCCTGTTCCGTCCAGCGGGCGGGAATGGTTTGATTGAGGCGGATATCATGCATCCGGTCTTCGGCGAAGCAAAAATAGCCTGCCGCCGGTTTTTGTGCCAACAAGGCTTGCAAGGCCTCGTTCGAGGCGGCTTGCCGCATTTCGGAATCCTGTTCGTTGACAGTTCCCGAACGTTTCAGGTCGTCGAAAGCATTCGTGACCGTTTCCTGGGCTTGTAAGCCTGCCTGGCTCCAGACCAGGAACCAGGCAGCGGCTGTTAGGATTGTTTTCTTCATATTCGTTTTTATTCTATTACATACCAATTATAACCTTTAGCCGGAATCTTTATTTTCAGCGGGATCGTGTAGTCGCGCGACAAGGAGTAGCGGACCTCTTCCTTCCCCTGTTCTTTGACAACCGCTTCCGTAGTCAGTCCGGTATAGTAGAGCGGTAGCCGAACGGTGCGTTCCATCGGCTGGTCGGTCGGATTATAGACCATGACGAACCCCTTTTCTTTCTGGCCGGGAGCGACATGCATGATGCCATCCCAATCCTTGCCGTCAGGACGGCGCAGGTGGATCACTTCGCTGTTCAGGATGTCGCGATAGCGTTTATACCAATCGATGACCGCTTTTACCACCTGTTTGGTCTCCTCGGTATCGTAAAGCCGGTGCCCCCGGTAACAGGCCTGCACGCCGGTCCCGTAGTTTTGCATCATGTGTGCTTGGTAGTCGGCCAGATGCTCACTGAGCGGTTCCAAGGTAGCGGCCGCTCCGCCACCGTGATACTGGGTGAGCGGCACAAAGGTCCAGCACATGCCCGGAAGCCGTTCCCAAAGGCCGTCATACATCACTTGCCGGCCCAGCACTAATTGCCGTTCACGGGGCAAAGACCAGTTGACTTCGCGGTAGCCGATTCCGACTTTATTGCCTCCGTTCAGCATGTAACCGTAATCGGGTATATTCATATAGATGCCGTTCTCACACATCCATTGGTACAGGTTCGCAATCTGCTTGCGCTGTTTCCATTGGGAATCTTTCAGCCCTTTGTGGTGGGCGTGGACGGTTGAAGCGCAAACGTTTCCCGGATAAGAGCCGTCGTTCTCGAACACGGTCATGCCGGTCTTTTCAAAAAACTGTTTGATCTTTCGGAAATAGTCATAGCCCCAATCGCTGCAAAGGCAGGGAGAACTGCCGAAAATCATACCGCCTCTCTTGCCTGTCTCAGGGTTTATGACATCCACTTCGTCACTGATCCAACGGCTCGACAACAGCGAGTATCCGCCCAATTCGATGCCGCGGGAATTGGCATATTCCCGCAATTCCTTGAACTTGGCGTAGTTGGCGGGAGATTCGTCTTCCATGTTCAGGCCGGAACCGAAACTGAGGATCAGCATCTCATAGCCGGTTTCCGCACATTGGTCGATGGCCTGTTTCACCACCTCAGGCTCACTGGAAGTACAATGCATGAAGATCGGGTTCTCGGTTGTCCAGGGAGCGATCGTCCGATACATCCGTTTGACAAACAGTCCTTTCCGGTCCCGGTCTTCGCTGTCGAAAGGCATCAGCCAGGTGCGGAAGCTGGAAAAGGAGCTGCCGTTGTGGATCCGTTCGTCCGGTCCCATCGGCAACTTGACTTCCAACAGGCAGGGAGTCAACAGCGGATAATTACACTGCGAAGTGTAGCGCGGATCGGTACTCCAGTGCTCCGTCTTGTCGGCTATCTTTTCGATAAACCCTAAGAAACCCCAGTCGCTTTCGACATGAATGTTCGGTTTGCGGAACATCTCCGGGCTTTTCGCTTCGACCGGCGACTCCGGTTCTGCCATCGCCAGCTGTTCCAAGACGAAAGAATCGAGGTTGATATCTGCGCCTGTCCGGTTTTCGATCTCGAACCATTTGGAGATACAGGGCAGTCCGTCATACAGGGCGTAATGCAGCTTGACCCGTACGCCTTTCAGCTCGTCCGGTCCTTCTAAAAGGAAAGTAAGCTGTTTGCCGGACAGGTTCTGTTTTTTCTCCAACGCCCATCGTCTGTTCTTCCAGTCGATACGCGGAGTGATGGCAGAAATCTGGAAATCGACGACGCGGAACGAATGGGCAAACGGTTGCATCTGGTCGAGCCACTTGTACTGGGTGTAACCGAATTCAGGCTGGCCGTCCAGTCCGCCCAACGAGTAGTTTTTGCCATCGAGTGTCAGGGTCCCTTCGTTGCTCACGGCACGCAGCATATTTTCTCCGGTCATCAGGTTCTGGATGTCAACGGTCGCTAAATTGGGGAAGATACGGAAGACATGGCTGACCAACCCGTTGCTCAACACGATATCTTTTCCCTGGTTGGCCTGATAGACCGCAGCCCGGGCTTTTTCGTTGCAGATCAGCCAGTCGTAGCCGGGAGAGGGCAGGGGTAGGCTGACCGTTTCGAGCCGTCCGATTTTCTGTTGCAGGGAACGTTCCACCTCTTTGGGCATAGAGGCAATCTCTCCTTGATATTCGGGCGCGATCAGGGCCGGCTGAATCTCGAAATAGGAAACGGACGCTTCCAGCCAGTCGGCATGATCGCCACTTAGTCCGTCATGAGCGTCTTCCGCTTCCAGTTCCAGGACCTTGATTCCTTCGACGGAAAGAGAGATTGCCTTGGCGGCCTCGCCTCCACGCATGATCCCACTGTTGTACAGCTCCTTCCCATCTCCGATGATTTTGAAGACCACACTGCCTTTTTCTACTTCTCCGTTTCCTTTTCCTGTGCCGACATATTGTTTACGGCCGTTCGTCTGGTCGTAAAAGAGCATGGCCCCATCGGTCAAAGGGATCTTGGCAAGCCGGCTGTCCTGGTAGTCGACCGACTGGTCGTTGACACCGACTTTGCATGTGAAAAGGGAGGATTTTCCCTGAAGTAAGATTTTTATCTTACTGTTTGCCTGTACACCGACGCCATCCGTAAAACGTGTGCCGGCAACCTGCAAAGGTTCACCGGTGACCGCTTTGCCGGATATCGGGGTTCCATAGGGCTGGTAGATGGAAGAGAGATCCATCTCCGATAGCTTTATCGTGCTTGTCTGTGCTGCCAGACCGGGAGTCGCACAACAGAAACCAGCAAGCAGAAGTTGTTTGATTGTCATAATATGTTTTTTTAAAATTATTCGACGATGTACCAGTTGTAGCCCTTTGCCGGAATCCGTATCTTCAGCGAGATGGAATAGTCGCGGGCGAGTGAGTACTCTTTCCCGTCTCGGTCCTGTTCCTTTACGGTTGCCTTATCGGTCAACCCTGTATAATATAAAGGAACTCGGATCTCTTTCTCGATCTCGACATCCAACGGGTTATAGACGGAAATGAAGGCTTTCTGTTTCAACTGCGGATTGACATGCATGAGGCCGTCCCAGTCTTGTCCGTCCGGACGCCTCAGGTGGATAATGTCCGAATCCAGGATTTGGCGGTACTGTTTGTAAAAAGACACCCATCGGGCTACCAACTTCCGGGTTTGTTCCGTGTCGTAAAGGCGGGGACCGCGATAGCAGGCCTGCACGCCGGCACCGAACAGGTTGCGGAGCCGTGTCTCGTAATGGTCCAGATGTTCATTCAGCGGTTCGATCGTGGCCGCCGCCCCGCCGCCGTGGTATTGGGTAAGCGGGACGAACATGAATCCCATGCTGGGCGTTTTCTGCCAGGTCCCGTCATAGATATTCTGCCGTTCGATGATTTCCTGGTAGGCTCTGGGCAGGGACCAGTTGGTTTCGACATATCCCATCGGTGTTTTGTTGGAACCTGCCAGGAAATACCAATCCGGGACATTCAGATAGATACCGTTTGCCCGGCACCACTGATAGAACACCCGGATCTGTTCCCACTGTTTCCACTGCGAATCCAGATAGCCTTTGTGACCGCTATGGACGGTGGAGGCACAGGGATCGCCAGGATAGGAACCATCGTTCTCGAATACGTTCATGCCGGTTGTCCGGAAGAAGTGCTTCAGGCGATTGAAGTAGGTCGTGCCCCAATCCGAGGCGATACAAGGGGAAAGCCCGAAACGGCTACCCTCTTCGTGTGTGTTGGCCGGACGACCGGTGTGATGGCTGATCGCCGCATCTTCCGGTTTGGCTCCCCGGCTTGCCAAAAGCGAATAGCCGCCGATGGCGATTCCTTTATCTGCCGCATAGCGGTTCAAGGCTTTCATGCGCTGGAGGTAGGATGCCGAATCATTCTCGATCTGGAAACCGCTTCCGAAAGTCATGATCACCATTTCGAAGCCGACCGCCGCACATTGGTCGATTGCCTGTCGGACTGCCTGGTCGCTGGACTCCCTTACGTGCATGAAGATCGGGTTTTCTTGTGTCCAGGGTGCCATCATGCGCCAGAACCGGCATTCGGCAAGTCCACGTCTTTCCCGGTCTGTCGCGTCGCGTAGCATTTCAAAAGCGCGGCAAGAGGTAAAGCATTCTCCCGGCGCGATCTCTTCGGCCGGTCCTAACAACGGGGTCACTTCCACCCGTGCCGGCTTGTATTGGCCGTAATAGCGGATGCCGGTATACTCGTATTCCGGATGGTCGAATACCCAACGGACGGCGGGGTTGTCTTTCATCGCTTCCATATCTCCGCCCATCGCATAGTCTGTCACGACGAACAATTGGGTGAAACGGTCGATATAATCACGCGGAGCATCCGTCTGTACCGGTTTTTTGCGATAGTCTTTCGTGTAATGTCCCGGTTCCTGGGCCATCATGCGTGCCTCATGAGGTTCGCCGTAATGGACTTTCGGGGCCGTCTCGACCAGCGCGAGCACTTCCGATTTGAAGGAATCCAGCGTAACCGTTTTTTGTCCGTTGTTTTCCACTTCAATCCATTTGGACAGGATCGGGGCTCCGTCGTACAGCTCATAGACGACACGGACCGTCAAGCCTTTGCATGCTTCTGCAATCTTCCGGGGAGCCTTGTAAGTAAAGGTGATCCGTTTGCCTGGAGCCGGCCACGGATATCGGTTGCTGATCCAGGCCTCGTTCGGTTTCCAGGAAAAGCGTTCCTGGGTTTCGCCGACGGTGTAGCTGGTCAGGACGAATGCCGAATCGCAAAGCTGCATGCCGGACAGGAAATCCTGGGTCAGGAAATTGTGGACGGGTTGCCCTTCCAGGCCGCCGACCGGATATTCTTTCCCGTCGAGGACCAGCACGGCTTCCGGACGTACGGCACGCAGTTCGTTTTGTCCCGTCATCAGGTTGTCCAGCGCGATGGTCGCCCCGTTGGGTGTAAGTGAAAAGGTACGGCGAAGAAGGCCGTTCGTCAATTCGATTTGTTTTTGGTCTGATGAAAGATTCGCTTCCGTCTTATACGGGCTTCCATCGATCAGCCAATCCTTGTTTTCAGCAAAAAGTGGTTGCTGTAATAGGATACAGCAAAAAGCCAGAAAAGTGTTTCTCATATATGTGACTATTTTTTATTGATATCCTAATAGACGAACAAAAAAAGCGTTACCCTATGGACGGATGCCGCTTTTTTGTCATCGTACGGCTTTCAGGCTTCGCAGATCATGGCCTGAAACATGCTGGAAGATGCTGAGCCCGAACTCCGGGATGATGGCCAACACATGGTCGAACACGTCTGATTGGATGTTTTCGTAGGGGACCCAGTCTTTGACGGAAGAGAAGAAATAGAGTTCGATCGGAAGGCCGTTTTCCGTTGGTTGTAACTGACGGACCATGCAGGTCAGCTCCTTGCTGACTTCCGGAAGACTTTGCAGGTAACGGACCAGATAGGCGCGGAAGACCCCGATATTCGTCAGCCGCCGTCCAACCGTTCGGGTGGACTCATCGATATAGTCTGCTAGCAAGGGCATTTCGCGAAACTTCGCCAACATATCCGGAGTACAGAAACGAACGGTGTTCATATCGATATTGATAGAGCGTTTGACCCGTCGTCCGGGCGATTCCGACATTCCGCGCCAGTTTTGGAAAGCGTCGCTCACCAAGGCGTATGGAGGGATCGTGGTGATGGTATTGTCGAAGTTCTTGACCTTGACAGCGTTTAGCGTGACTTCGAGAACCGTTCCATTGGCCCCATATTTCTCCATCGTGATCCAATCTCCCGGGCGCAACATGTCGTTGGCCGAAAGCTGTATGCCCGCCACGAATCCCAAGATCGTATCTTTGAACACCAGCATCAGGATGGCGGCGGAAGCACCCAGTCCGGCAAACAGCGTCGCCGGCGATTTATGAATCAGGATACTGATGATCAATATGAAGCCGATGAAGAAAACGATGACCTGCAACAGTTGGATGAACCCTTTCAACGGCTTGTTCTTGAGCGACTCTTTCCGGTTGTATATTTCATGGAGGAGGTTCAGGGAAGCATTGATGAAATGCAGTGAAACGGCGATGATATAGATTTTGCATATCATCTGCAAAATCCCCAGTACCTTGGGCGTTTCGTCGGCCGGGAAAGCCAATGGCAACAGGATGTATACCAAAACGGCCGGGATCAGGTGCATCAGTTTGTTGATGATCTTACGCTCGACAATCAAGTCATCCCATTGGTTGCGGGTCCTTTTCGCAAGCCGTTTGAACATATTCAAGAAAATGTAACGGCAGACGTAGTCAATGCCGACCGTCACGACAATGATCAGCGACAGAACGATTATATTGTCTAATTCATTGGCCGAATGGCTGATAATACCCCATTCAATCAGTTGATTGTTGATCCACTCTTGTATAGCGTGCATATATCTGTGATAACCTTGTAATTTGTACACAAAGCTAATCAAAAAAATGCAATCTTCCCCACAAGAAGCGGAAAAAGCGGCGACCGCGCCTAAATCCGGCCGTCGCCGCTTTCCTGGGTTTACATCTTTTGAAAGAATGCTTCTATTTTGTCGAATGGAATGACATCAGTATGGTCGTACAGGTCGGTATGGCTGGCTCCGGGAATAATCATCAGTTCCTTGTTATCCCCTTTCAACTTCTTGAATGCATCTTCGCTGAAATAACGGGAATGTGCCTTTTCGCCGTGAATGAGGAGCACGGCGTTCTCGATTTCATCTGCACGGCTCATGAGCGGAAAGTTGATGAACGGAATGGCCCCGGTCGCGTTCCGTCCCTGATTGGAGTTGAGCGAACGTTTGTGATACCCGCGCGAAGTCTTGTAGTAGGCGTAGTAGTCTTTGAGAAACTGTGGGGCATCGGCCGGCAATGAGTCGGGGACGCCACCGCCCGGCTTCGGGAAACCGTTGCGGAAATCCTCCGTGCGTTGGGCTGCCAGGGCCTTGCGGAGTGCATGGCGGGCTTCCGCATTGTCGTTTGCGTCAAAATAGCCATTGGCATTCACCCGGCTCATGTCGTACATCGTGGAAGCAACGGTTGCCTTTATGCGCGGATCCGCCGCAGCCGCGTTGATGGCCAGTCCGCCCCAGCCGCAGATACCGATAATACCGATCCGCTCCGGATCTACCCGGTCGTTGGTCGCCAGGAAATCCACGGCAGCCGAAAAATCCTCGGTATTGATATCGGGCGATACCACGTAGCGGGGCTCACCGCCGCTCTCTCCGGTGTATGAAGGGTCGAAAGCGATGGTCAGGAACCCCCGTTCGGCCATTGTCTGTGCATAAAGCCCGGCAGCCTGTTCCTTGACAGCCCCGAACGGTCCGCAGACAGCAAGGGCCGGCAGTCGGCCGGCGGAAAGCTTCGGTTCATACAGATCGGCCGCCAGCGTGATGCCGTAGCGGTTGGCGAATGTTACTTTACGATGGGTCACTTTGTCGCTTTTGGGAAATGTCTTGTCCCATTCAGTTGTCAAATTCAGATTCATTTTTCGATTCATTTTGTATGGTGCAAAATTAGCGTGTCCTACCTTGTGGCCCGTAACCAGCATTACGGGCGAAAGTACCCCGATTACGGAGATAAGTGCCCGGATTACCTGTTTTGCCGCACAGTGTTTTTATTGTCGGAAAAAAGCATTTCCTTTGCAGGACGAATCAAAGGAATATACATGAATATCAAAAGGAAAATAGGAATAAATCTATGGATCATACTGTGGATATTATAAAAGCGGACACGATTGAACAGTACAACCGGCTTTTTGGGTTCGAGACGCGCCATCCGTTGGTCAGCGTTGTGCATTTCGACGGTTCCATACCGCAACCGTCACATCGGATGACGCTGGGATTCTATGCACTGTTCCTCAAAAAGACGACCGGATGTGTGATCAACTACGGAAAAACGGTCTATGATTTCGATGATGAAACGGTTGTCAGTTTCGCACCGGGACAGACGGTCGGAATCTACCGACAGGAGGACGGTCCCGTACCCGAAGCCATCGGATTGCTGTTCCATCCCGATTTCCTGTATCGTACGCCCTTGGGACAGCGGATGAAACAGTATTCGTTTTTCTCCTACGCTTCCAACGAAGCGCTGCATCTTTCGACAGAAGAACGCATCGTTTTGCAGGACTATATGGAGAAGATTGTCCGTGAGCTGCAACATCCCATTGACAAATTCTCCAAATCGCTGATTATTTCCAATATCGAGGTATTGCTCAATTATTGTATGCGTTTCTACGAGAGGCAGTTCATCACACGCGAGGATATGAATCATGACACACTGGCACGTTTCGAGCGGCTGTTAGACGATTATCTCTATTCCGATACCGCAGCAGAAAAGGGAATCCCGACCGTGAAATATTTTGCCGACAAGATTTGTCTTTCACCCAATTATTTCGGGGATTTGGTAAAACAGGAAACCGGAAAGACGGCGCAAGAGTATATACAGCTGAAGATGATTTCCGTAGCCAAAGAGCGGATTCTCGATCCGGTCGCGACGATCAAGCAGATTGCAGAATCATTAGGCTTCCAACATCCGCAGCATTTTGTCCGGTTCTTCAAACGCCAGGAGGGCTGTACCCCGAAAGAGTTTCAGAACAAGATGAAAGTCTCCCGGTTGTCCTGAGTTGGCAGGCCGCTATTCCTTGTGTCTGCGAAGATACCCTTTGTGGAGCCCTTTCGTGTAGGGGGAATGTCTGAATTTTGGCTCATCTGCAAATTTCCGTGGCACGAAAAGTCATCCTCAACCAAAGATAGTACAAAGTCGGTATAAGAAAAACGGTATATCCGCAATTCCCCGCAGTTGCGCCCTAAAACCTTTAATCTTGGAATTAAGTGATTCA